>CAKZWF010000043.1 GCA_937921865.1 uncultured Pseudomonadales bacterium
CCGCTCCAGTTGTGAAAATACTCGTGAGCGACAACGCCTTCGACCCGCATATAGGTCTGGTCGGTGGCGGTATCTGCGCAAGCCAGCACACAGGAGGTGTTGAAAATGTTCAGGCCTTTGTTTTCCATGGCGCCCATATTGAAATCATCCACGGCAACGATCATGAAGATATCCAGATCGTACTCCCGTCCGAATCGCTCCTCGTCCCAGCGCATGGATCGTTTCAATGCATCCATTGCGTAGTCACACTGACCGATATTGTGCGGCTCTGAATAGATCCTCAGCTCAACTTCCCGGCCGGACATGGTGGTAAAGCTGTTCTCCAACAGAGCAAGGTCACCGGCTACCAGCGCAAACAGATAGCTGGGTTTTACAAAGGGATCATGCCAGGTGACTTTCTGACGACCATCATTGAGCGTTTCGCTGGCGACCAGGTTGCCATTGGACAGCAGTACCGGATAATCGGGACCCGCAATGATGGTGGTCGTGAAACTCGCCAGCACGTCGGGCCGATCCTGGTAGTAGGTGATTTTTCGGAAACCCTCCGCTTCACACTGAGTGCAGTACATCGTTCCGGATTTATAGAGACCTTCCAGCGCCGTATTCTGCTCCGGACAGATTCGGTTGACGATCTCCACCGAGCACTCATCCGGCAGATCAAACAGCGTCAGAGAATCTTCATCGAGCGCATAGCCGTTGCTGCTGAGACGTTCGCCATCGACCATGACGCTGACCAGTTCCAGTTCCTGGCCATCCAGGCGCAGTTCGGCTGCACCGTCTGCAACGCGCTGCACTTTGAGTCGATTGGTGACTGTAGTTGTGTCGGGAACTATGTCAAAGCTCAGGTCCACTTCCCGGATCTGCATGACCGGTGCCTGATACTCACGCAGTCGAATGGTTTTAGGTTCGCCGTCACGCAAAATGACTACTCCTGCAAATGAATGGGTGCGGCCTGGAGATGATCGAGGCAAGCAACGAAATGGTGTTAGAACAGATCCAGCTGATCGTTAGCGTCAACCTTGTCCGCGGCGCTTGAATCCGCCGCGCCTTTATCCGCCGCGCCTTTATCCGCCGCGGCGCTACCTGTCGGGTCGGAGAAGTTTACCGCGACATGGTAGCCGGCAAAACGTCGGACGTTGAATACCCCGCTCGACAACAGCAGATACTGGCCTTTGATGCCGAGCAGAGTCCCTGAGTGGCTGGTATCCGCCCCGGCTTTCAGCTGTGCCCGCACCTGCGGATAGCCGATCACCGGATAGCTAAAGCGGGATTCGGCCGGGTCGGTAATCCAGCTGACACCGCCGGGCAAAGCGAGCCCGAGCGCTTTGAGACGGTCCCGCTCGACGATCATCTCCAGGGGGTCAGGTTCGCCGCTGACCAGCTTGCGCCAGTTGGTTTTGTCCGACATGGTCTTGGCAATCGCCACTTCAGCCAGCCCAGCGTCGCGGCGGGTTGTCGCGGTGAGCACGGGCAGCCCCTGCACAGCACCCTGGTCCATCCAGCGACCCTGTTCCCGGCCGGCTCGGGTGATGCCGACCTTCAGCCCTGAAGTATTTGCCAGATACACCAGATGCCCAGCCATACAGAACGCTTCACCCCACTCCGGTTCACGACAGGTGCCCAGATGATAGTGACAGCGATCAGGACTCATCACACACAGATCACATCGCGCCAGAGTCCTGAAACAGGGATAACAGTAACCTGAGCCAAAACTGCGGGCGCTGACCCGGCCGCAGTGAGTGCAGCTGACTGCTCCGGAGAAGGTCAAGGTCAGTTCGCGACCAAGCTCCGGGTTTAACAGATGTTTCCTGGACTCCCCATCGCTGAGCAGACACAAGCTCGCCTGCACGTCGCCCTCGTCGGGTTTGCTGGACAGGCTCAGATGGCGCAATTCACCCGTGAGCATCAGCAACCCCCTGGCTCTTTGATTTTGTCACCGCCGCAACGGCTGCCCCGGCGGCCAGACCCGTCCAATGAGCGGCATTCGCAACATGCAGACCAAATGGTTCAGTGATGCCGGTGGAAAACACCACCAGAAAAACCAGCAGACCGATGGCCAGTCCTGGCGGCAACTGCCAGTTGGGATCTTCAGGAAAGCGCTTGCCCATCACCAGCAGATAGCCGAGCAGGCCATAGGCCACACCCGACAGACCCCCAAAGACCGGGTGGGTATTCATCACCACCTGGCCCAGATTGCTGAGTACACCTACAACCACAACGACCGCCAGCACCTGGAGCGTCCCCTGAACGCTTTCTACACGCCTGCCAAGATCGAAGACAACAACGCTGTTGAAAGCGATATGAGTAACTGAAAAGTGTACAAAGATAGGCGTCAACCAGCGCCATATTTCCAGATCGCTGAACAGCGTGCTCAGCTCAACGCTCTGATGGGTCCGCAGATCCACAATCGTCAGAGCCAGAATCAGCAATCCTGGTCGGCCTTCCGACAGACCAAGTGCAAACGGAAAAATCGCCAGCGACACCAGCAGCACGGCCACCACCCCAGGACAGGAGCGAAGCATCTGACCGACCCGACTCCTACCCGACGGCAGACGAGCAGCCCCCGACATTGTTGACTGCAGATCCAGCCTGCCCGCCTGCCAGGCGCTGAACGCTTCCCGGACTTCAGGCGCCAGCGCCGGATCCGCCAGTTCAACAATCTGCTGACCGCGCTCTTCAAAGATTCGATGAGCAACGCGGTGCTGCCAGAGAAACCGGGAAAAAGCGGCCAGATTCTCCCCCGCGGATGTTTCGATAACGCGCATGCAAGCTCAAGACAGGAGGTAGTAAACTGTACATTACTAGAACCGCTCCGGCTTCACTACGCAAGCCGTTCAGACAAGAGATACCGCCATGCATGCAGTAGACGAAGAAGTTCTATCCCGCGTTCACCAGTGGCTGATCGATGGCCGCAGTTGCTGGCTGGCCACGGTGATCGGCACCTGGGGATCCTCACCCAGACCCGTGGGGTCTCTGCTTGGCTGTGATCGCGACGGTAGTATCGTCGGGTCCCTGTCGGGCGGCTGCGTGGAAGACGACCTGCTGGAAAAGCTCACTCGGGGTGAACTGGCAGCCGAGCGGGCACAGTTTTTCACCTACGGAGTCAGTGCTGAAGAGTCCGAGAAATTCGGCCTGCCCTGCGGCGGCTCCCTGCTGATTGTGATCGAACCTTTAAAACCGGAACCTGAAACCGTAGAACATTTTGCCCATATGCTCGAACGCCTGACTGCCCGCCAATCGGTGACCCGTATCGTCGATCTGAAAGCCGGCAGTTTCGCCTATCGTGATGTCGACGAATTCAAACCACTGCTATGGGATGAAGATCAGCAGCTGCTGGAACATACCTATGGACCGCGCAGCCAGCTGTTCATCATTGGCGCTGGAATGGTATCCAAGTACTTAGCGCAGATGGCCAGCAATCTGGACTACCGCATCACTGTGTGTGATCCGCGCCAGCACCTGCTCGACGACTTCGATGTACCCGGTGTCAATCTGGTGGCCGACATGCCCGATGACGCGGTCAGAGCCGGTGCCAGCGACAGCGCCTCGGCCATTGTGGCGCTGACCCATGATCCGAGAATTGATGATATGGGCCTTATGGAAGCCCTGAAAACAGACGCCTTCTACATTGGCGCGATGGGTTCATCGCGAACGTCCGCCAATCGTCGCGAGCGGTTAAAACAACTCGACCTGAGCGACGCCGAAATTGATCGGCTGCATGCGCCCATCGGTATTGCCATTGGCAGCAAAACGCCACCGGAAATCGCCATCTCAATCCTTGCCGAAATCACTGCGGTGCGTTCAGGCGCAAGTCCTGCTCGCAGCCTGGCTGCGGCCGCGCAAACGGTCTGATGGGTGGTGCGCTGATTCTGGCGGCTGGATTTTCCCGACGTTTCGGCAGCGATAAACGACAACATCCGATCAGCATCTCAGCTGATGAACAGCTGCCGATGGCCTGCGCCACCACCCGGCTCTATGCCCAGGTGTTCATCAATACCGTGGTCGTGCTGCGCGACAAAGACGCACAGCTGAACAGTCTGCTGCACCGCGAACTGCCTCAGGTGCAAACGGTAGCCGCTGCTGACTCACATCTGGGCATGGGGCATTCGCTGGCTGCGGGTATTACCGCCGTCAACGACTGGGACTATGTATTCGTCGGTCTCGCCGATATGCCTTATGTCCGCACTGACAGTCTCTTGGCCCTGAAAGACCATATGGATGCCCTCCTCGAGGCGCACGCGAACTCACCCGTCATCGTACAACCGACCTGTAATGGCGTTCCGGGTCATCCGGTGGGTTTCAGTCGGGATTATTTTGCCCGGATGAGTAGCCTCACCGGCGATATTGGTGCAAAAGCCCTGATGGCCCGCGCTGGCAGCAGCCTGCACAGGCTGGCGCTGGAAGATCCAGGCACACTCGAAGACCTCGACCGACCCGAATAAAGGCTCGTCGACCTAACTAACGGCCGCCCAGCCGACTCGCCCAGTCCAGCTTACTGCGACAGGAATCGAAGAAGCTGTGTCCGAGCGGATAGAGCAGCTTAAGCGGCGTGCCCAGTTTACAGATCCTCACCTCATCGCCAGGCTGCAGATCAAAATCCACCTGCGAGTCACAGCCGAGCATCGCCTGCTGGTCGCTGCTGCCCACCTCTACTCGGAGTTCCGCGTGACCGGGGACGACCAGAGGCCGAGAGGTCAAGGTATGCGGAAACATCGGCACGATCACAAGCGCATCAAGGCTGGGATGCATAATCGGGCCGCCCGCAGACAGTGAATAGGCCGTCGAACCGGTAGGTGTTGCGATGATCAGACCGTCGGAACGCTGGTCATAAACAAATTCGTCATCGACATAAAGGGAAAACTCCATCATCCGCGACATGCCGCTGAGATGGACAACGACATCGTTGAGCGCCGCTGAGCGACCGACTTCAACCCCATCACGCATCACCGCAGCGTCGAGCAGAAAGTGATCTTCTTTCGAGTACTCCCCATCCAGCACTTCGGTGATCCGTTCGTGAATCTGATCCGGCGGTATGTCGGCGAGAAATCCCAGCCCACCTCGATTGACACCGAGTACTGGCACTCCGCTGTGGGCGAGATCCCTGCCCACGCTGAGCAGGCTGCCATCGCCACCGACCACGACGATCAGGTCACAAACACGACCCAGTTCCTGACGTTGTGCAGCACGACTGCCGGGGCCAAACGGTGTCTGCTGGTCGTCCATCAGCGCAGCGATACGATCTTCAACCACCAGTTCACGACCAGCGGCCAGCAGGCACTCGGCGACGGCTGTGCAGCTGTCGAGCACATGCGTGGTACCGCGGCGGCCAATCAGTCCGACGGTGGCAAAGGAACTAGGCATAGCGAGGTGATGTCTCAGTTAAGATTGCGCAGTCGAAGGACACTACACACCGATGGAGAACTCCACAACGCTTGCTTTCTGTCCGACGATTCATACGCTGTTGCAGCCGATTCGACAGCAGACCACGCCATGAGCAGCATCCTCAGCGCAGACCTGGACAAACGATACGAAGAGATTCTTGCCCAGGTTTATCAGAACAATGCCGATCTGGCCCCTATTGAAGAGGATCTGTGGGAGATCATGCGCCGCGAAGCGGCCGTAAAAGCGGCTGAAGAACCCATTCTCGGCAGCTACTTCCACGCCACCATTCTCAATCACGACAGCTTCGGCTCAGCGCTCAGTTTCCGTCTGGCCTCAAAACTCGACAACCCGATGCTGCCGACGATGCTGATCCGGGACGTGATTAAAGAAGCGATGGCCGACGACCCGGACATCCTCAGAGCAGCCGAAATTGACGTGCTGGCAACTTTTGCCCGTGACGCTGCCTGCTCCGACCTGACCACGCCATTTCTGTTCTACAAAGGTTTCCACGCACTGCAGGCCCATCGGGTTGCGCACTGGCTGTGGCTGCAGGATCGACACACCCTGGCGCAATTCTTTCAGGGCCAGATCAGTGTGACCCTGGGCGTGGACTTTCATCCGGCCGCGCAGATCGGTTCCGGGATCATGCTCGATCATGCCACCGGCATCGTAGTAGGCGAGACTGCGGTGATTGAAGACGATGTCTCTATCCTGCATTCGGTCACTTTAGGTGGCACCGGCAAAGAAAGTGGCGACCGCCATCCGAAGATCCGGCGTGGCGTGCTGCTGGCAGCCGGTTGCAAAGTCATCGGCAATATCGAAATCGGCGAAGATGCCAAGGTTGGCGCCGGCAGCGTGGTTCTGGATAACGTCCCGGCCAACGTGACGGTGGCGGGCGTGCCAGCAAAAATTGTTGGCAACACCGCAGGCACTATCCCCTCCCACGACATGGATCAGCGTTTGAGCTGAACAACAGGACACTGCAATGGCTGAACCTACATGCCCCAACTGTCAGATTGCCGGGGTGGAACACATTGTTTCCAAAGACAGCGCGGAGCGATCAAAAACCAAACAGCCCTGGTTTCTGATTGTGCACTGCGACGGCTGTGGCCATGTCTATGACATCATTGCCAAACACACTTTCAGCCAACCGGTCACTCCACGGTTGACCCTGCCCCGGCTCTGAGTGTTCCCGGATCTCCTGTCTATAATATGTAGCCATCTCCAGACGCACGTACCGTGATGTCGCTGATGCTCACACCCCAGGGCTGGTCAATGGCATAGATGATCTGCTCGGCTAGATACTCAGGTTCTAACGCATAGTACTCAATGTTTTCCACATCCGAAGACTCAGCCGGCAGTTCACCCGCAACGTGTGCTGCCATCTGCTGCAGATACGCAGGAGCATTCTGGCCGAGAATTCCAACCACCGCCGCCTGATTAACGATGCCGCCGCCGAGGTTGGTTGCGGGCACACCCGTCGGCCGGACATTGGTCACCTTGATTCTGCCCTGAGACTCCACCCGCAGAGAGTCCGAGAGAAAATTCACCGCCGCTTTACTGGCCCCGTAGACAGCCGCGCCAGCAACTGGAAAGTTGCTGTAGATTGAAGACAGGTTGACGATATGGCCGCGCCCCTGGGCAATCATCTGGTCATGAACCGCCACGATACCGTGCAGCACGCCTTTTATATTGATGTCGATACATCGCTCCCAGGCAGGCAACGCCTCGGCATGATCACTGAAAAAAGCCAGCGGCATGACGCCGGCATTGTTGACCAGTACATCAATCTGTCCGTAACCAGTCAGCGCACGCTGGGCAAGTGCGTTCATGTCCGCACTACGAGTGACATCAGTGACGACAGCCAGCGCAACTCCCTGAGCATCAGTAATCGCTGCTACGGTCGCCGCCAGACCGGCCTCGTCGATGTCGGCGCATACGATTTTAGCGCCCCGCGCTGCGGCTTTTTCGCTGATGAGGCGACCAAAGCCACTGGCTGCACCAGTGACGATGATGACCTTGTCCGCAAGGTGATTGTGTTGAGTCATGGATTTTCCATTGGATAAAAAGTAGCGCGCAGTCTAGAAGCATCCGGGCCGCAGATCACTACGCGACTACAGATATACGGCGACCGCAATACCGGAGACAAAAATCAACCCGGTGAAGGCCAGCGCAATCACCATGTAACCCATGATCTGACGCACATGCAGCCCGGCAATCGCCAGGATTGGAATCACCACCAGCGGCTGGATCAGATTGGTCCACTGATCCCCAAGCGCAACCGCCATTGCCGTCAACGCTAGATCCGCATCCAACTGCACTGCAGCATCCATCATGATGGGTCCCTGAACTGCCCATTGACCGCCCCCCGAAGGGATAAACAGATTCAACAGCCCGGCAGAAAAAAACGCAGCAAATGGCAACGTCTGCGCACTCGACAGATCGACAAAAACGTTCACCAGCAGCAAAGCCAGTCCAGACAACGCCATGATCCCGGCAATACCCGCATACAGCGGATACTGAATCAGAAACGGACCGACGATCCGTGCCGCATTGGCGACCAGCCCGACAAACTGTATTGGCGATTGCGACAGCGCAAGTCCTGCAGTCAGGAAGATCAGATTGACGACATTGAGTTCCAGCGCCAGCGCGCCATTGGCAGAAAAATGGTTAAACAACCAGTACAGCGCCGCCGCGACCAGAATAAAATTCAGCCCTCGCCAGCGTTCCAGCCGCGCGGCCGGTGTGTCCGGATCGTGCAGGCTCGGATCAGTTTCACCCTCCTGCTCCATCGGAGTATTCAGCAGCCGCTCAGGCAGCTGTTCGCAGGCGTCTGGCTCCGGTGCCAGGCTTGCCATCACAAACGGCAGGGTCACGAAGGTGACCAGGACAATGCCCAGGCTCCAGACACTCATTGCGGTTTCGGTGAACGGAATAGTGCCGATTTTGTCGACCAGAAAGTGGTTCGACTCAGCGATGGTCAACGGCACAGACGCGGTCAAGCCCTGATGGAAAATGACAAACCCGGCATACGCACAGGCCACCAGCAGCGGGTAATGAATAACGATGTTGTTGCGCCGGCAGGACTCACCGACTGCCCGGGCCATGATGCCTCCGGCCACCAGTCCCAGTCCCCAGGAAATGTAGGTACAGATAAACGCCACCATAGTCGTGGCGACATAGGCCGCATAGGGTGAGGCAACCCGGCCAGCCATCGCCATCAGAAGATTTCGCACCGGCGGCGTGTGGGCCAGTACGTGCCCCAGCAGCAGAGTCAGGACAATCTGATTGGTAAATCGCAACAGGTCCCAGATGGAGTCGCCCCAGGCCTGGGTGGCTGCAGCAACCGGAAAATCAGCCACCGTAATGGCCATCACGAATGTGAACAGCGACAGGATGATGGCAACGACAAAAGAGTCGGGCATCCACCGGTTCAAGAAGGTCACAAAGAAGTTGCTCAGCGCACGCAGCATGCTCCAGGGCCTCTGGCTAATTCCATATGCTCGCCCAGAGGCAAACCCGGGCAGCTGACTTTTGCGGCCCCAATATAGCAGAGCCCCGCCTGGTGATGGTTCGATAGCGGAGAGATTCGTGCGACACTATCCGCTCAACAGGGGACCGTGTGTGAATCTTACTGAAACCGCGCTTAAAAACGTCCACGCTGTGGCCGTTCTGGTCGCTGTTCTGGCTGTATTCGGTCTGGTGTCGGTGTTATCACTGCCGGTGCAGCTTACCCCGGATATAGAGCGCCCACGGATTTCGGTCGAAGCCACCTGGCGGGCAGCGGCGGCTGAAGAAGTCGAATCCGAAATTCTCGAACCGATCGAAGAAGAGCTGAAAGGACTGCCGGGCCTCAAAGAGATGACCGGTTCTGCCAGCCAGGGCGGCGCCTACATCGACATGCAGTTCGCGCTGGAAACGGATCTGCTCAGCACCCGTATGGATATCGTCGATCGGCTTAATCGCATTCCGCCATTACCCAGGGATGCGGATCCGCCGGTCACCAGAATGGGTGGCGGACGCGGCGGTGACACCAATCTGTCACTGATTTACTTCTACATCCAGCTCGACACCGCCAATCCAAACTCTATCGAAAGCTACCAGAAGCTGATCGAAGACTCGGTCCTGCCGGAATTCGAAGCGGTCCCTGGCGTATCGCGCACTGTGCTCGATGCCGGTGCCCCACTACAGCTGCAGATAGACATTGATCCCTATCGCGCTGCTGAACTCGGCATCTCTCTGCCGCAGGTCTTCGATATGGCTGCGACTCCGCTGGATGTCTCCGGTGGATTTGTAGAACTCGGTCGGCGCCAGTACACGCTGCGTTTCGCCGGCAAGTACAAGCCTGAAGAGATGGCTCAACTGGTGCTCACCTGGCGTAACGACAAACCCATCTATCTCGGCGACATAGCCACAGTCACCGTTGCTCGCGGCGTGCGGCGCAGCTTCACCATCCAGAATGGTCGCCCGGCCCTGGCCATCCAGATTGATCGGGAACCCGGTGCCAATGTACTGGACACGCTGGAGCGGGTGAAAGCGGTCGCAGCTGAACTGAGCACCGGCATTCTTGCCCGCAATCAGCTGCGTATCGAACCTTCATTCGATCCAAGCGTTTTCATCGACCGAGCCATCACGCTGGTCAGCGGCAATCTGATCGCCGGAGTGCTGCTGACCATCGCAGTCCTGTGGTGGTTCCTCAGACGCGCTACTGCAACACTGATCATCGCCGCGACCATCCCGGTGTCTTTATTAACTACCTTCATCGTTCTGAGTCTTACCGGCCGTTCAATCAATGTGATCTCGCTCGCCGGATTAGCGTTTGCCGTCGGCATGGTGGTGGATGCGGCTATTGTTGTACTGGAAAACATTGTGCGCCTGCGGGAAGCGGGAGAATCCCGATTCAATGCCGCTTTGCACGGTGCAACCCAGGTCTGGCCGGCGCTGTTCGCCTCCACCCTCACCACCGTGGCGATATTTCTGCCGGTCATCTTTATCGAAGACGTGGAAGGACAGCTGTTTGCCGATCTGGCGCTGACCATTGCCATCGCCGTGTCGATATCACTGTTTGTCGCGGTGACCATACTGCCTGTCGCCGCTGAGCGCTTTCTGCAATCTGCGGGACTCGAAGATCGGCACGAATCGTTCTGGCAACGGGTGGCCGACAGGATCATGAAAATATCCGGCACCCGCAACAAGCGAGTCATCCTGATCAGCGTTCTGATGTTGACTCCGGTGGTGACGACCTGGCTGTTCCTGCCCAAACTCGACTACCTGCCTCCAGTCAAACGCGATGCGGTTGATGTATTTCTAAATCTGCCCCCAGGTGCGAACATCGACTTTTCAGAACAGGAAATCATCGCGCGGTTTATCGAACGGCTGGAACCCTACATGGATGGCAGCCGCGAACCTGCTCTGCGCAACTATTACATCCGAATGTTTGGACCTTCGCGGGGCATTATGGGTATTCGCTCCAAAGATCAGTCCCAGGTTGCCGAACTGCAGCGCGTAGTGGCAACCGAAATCCTCAAAGACATCCCCGATTCCATGCTCTATCCACAGCGAGGCAATCTGTTTGGCAATTTTGACGGAGACCGGGGAATCGGCCTGATGATCCAGGCCCGCGACGATTTTGCCCGGGTGGACGCAGCGCGTGAGGCCATTGCTCAGATCAACAGGCTGATGCCCGGCGCCAGGGTCAGAGCTGATCCGCCGCTGGTACAGTTTGAAGCCGAACTGCGGATGTTTCCACGGGATCAGCAGATCATCGAGGCTGGCTGGAATCGTCGGGACGTGGCACGTCTGATCAGAGCCTTCGGCAACGGGCTTTATGTTGGCGAATACTTTGATGGTGCCGATCGCATGGACATCATCGTCAAGTCCAGCGGCTGGACGGTGCCGGAAGATCTGGAAAATCTGATCGTCGCAACACCGTCTGGAGGCTTGTTTCAACTCGGCCAGCTGGTTGAGATGAAACGTACGGTGGGTCCGGCCGGTATCACTCATTTTGGTGGCAAACGCACCCAGACAGTTTTTGTTGATCCGCCGCCCCGCGTGTCCCTTCAGGAAACCCTGGAAGTTCTGGTCAACGACGTGGAACCGGCCGTCCGTCTGCAGCTGCCAGCTGACGGATCGATTCAGTACAGCGGCACGGCGAGTTCGTTAGGCGACAGTGTGATTACCATGAGCAGCAACTTTCTGCTGGCGCTGTTTCTGCTCTACGCGCTGATGGCCGGGCTGTTTCGCTCACTGAAAGACAGCCTGATTGTGCTTCTGACCATTCCTCTGGCAACCGTCGGCGGAGTGCTGGCACTGCAGGGTCTGAACCTGATCTACTTTCAGCCGATGGACCTGCTGACCATGATCGGATTCATCATTCTGCTCGGACTGGTGGTTAACAACGCGATTCTGCTCGTGCACCAGACCCGGGCGGGAGAACGGGCCGGCCTCACGCGCGACGAGGCAGTGCGTCAGGCGCTGCTGCTGAGGGTACGACCCATTTTCATGAGCACGCTGACCAGTATCTTCGGCATGCTGCCGCTGTTGCTGGTGCCCGGCGAGGGCGCGCTGATCTATCGCGGCCTGGCCGGAGTCATCGTTGGCGGTATGGCAGTCAGCACTCTGTTCACGCTGTTGCTGCTGCCCAGCCTGTTACGCATGGGCAAAGCGAGCGCCCCGCTGGAATCTGACACGCTTGCGGAGGCCGTGTGATGCGCAGGATCTGGTGGCTGATACCGTTCCTTTCAGTGCTTCCAGGTGCGCTCGCAGCCCAGGGCTTTCCGGCACCGGCGGTCGAAACCGCACAGGTGATCCAGCTCGAGCTGGCACCAACCATGTGGGCGCCGGGTACCGTCGTCAGCCGCAACGACGCCCGGATCGCCGCAGAAATTCCAGGGCGGATCACCTGGATTGCCGAGCCCGGCGAACATTTTGCCGCTGGAGAGGTGCTGGCAACGATCGATAACCAGGCGTTAAAGATCGGTCTGGCGCAACAACAGGCAGAAATCGGCCAGCTCGAAGCTCGACTGACATTCAATGAGCAGGAACTCGAACGGCTGCAGAAGCTCACCAGACAGAACTCTGCATCCAGGACCCAGCTTGACGGTGCTACCGCGGACCGGCAGGTCGCCGTGATGCAGCTGGCCGGTGCCAGGGCCGTTCGTGATCGGCTCAACTTCGACCTGCAGCGCACCACGGTCATTGCCCCATTCGGCGGTCAGTGGGTCGAGCGCCATCAGCAGACCGGCGAATACACCGCAATCGGTGCGACGCTGGGTCGCCTGGTAGACACCACTCATAAAGAAGTGAGAGCTCGAGCACCTATCAACGTCGCGCCTTATCTGGACCGCGATATGAAACTGGTTGTGAAGGCGGACCAGCAGACGGTCACCCAACCGGTCCGGGCCATCATTCCCGTAGGCGATGAGGTCTCACGCAGTCTGGAGATCCGGGTTCTGCTGGAAGAACCCGCCCCGCTAGTGGGTTCTGCTGTCCGCGTGGCGGTTCCAACAGCGTTTCCTGAGGTCGTGCTCGCGGTACCTCGTGATGCGCTGGTGATACGACAGGAAGCAAACTATGTCTTCCGGATTGTCGAAGGCAGTGCTGAGCAGGTTGAGGTAAAGATCGGCAACGCCAATATCGATCTGATTGCTGTAACCGGTAATCTTGCCGCCGGCGACGAAGTGGTGGTCAGAGGTGCTGAACGCCTGCGTGACGCTCAGAGCGTGAGAGTGATCGGTCGGCGTGAGCAAGACATGCGGATCAACAGCGACGGTTGAACCTGATGGCCCGCTCACCGCGCGCGCTGTGTTGCTCCGCTTTCAGTCGAAGCTACTGGTCCGCTGAGCGGCGGTCGACTGTCACTCATCAGCTGATCGAGCGCACGTTGCGCGCGAATCGGGTTGTCGAGATCCCGGAGTTCGAGCATCTCACAACCATCCCTGCGCATCTCATCAATGCTGACCGGATAGTGCCGGCAATCATCCGGGCGATCGTGATAAATCGAACAGCTGTAGCGTACGCGGCCGCCGGCATTGGCGGCGCTGGCAGACGTAATGCTCTGTTCGTCCGCTCTCGCCGCGTCTGCGGTTAGGAATGGACATTCGGGCAGCCGCTCGCCGGTTTCCGGATGCATCCATATCTGTCCATCGTCCACGTAGCGGGCAATTTCCGGACGGAAGGTCTGCCACCAGTCAATTTCTTCCGACGTGGCGGACAATCCACCATCACTGTAGTGCTGACAGCATTTGCCACACTGTGTGCAGGGTTTCATCCGGCGCTGACCTGAAAGCCGATATTGGGAAAGTGGGTCATCACCTCCCCAGCCTGTTCAGCAGATCTTTTCAGGACAATTTCTGCCGATGAGGCAGCCACCAGCCGTCCGGCGACCGGCACCTTGCCATAGTCAGTTGGCGTAACTGTGACTTCGCTGCCAATGGCTACACCTTGCAGCGTCATCTCAGCGAGTTCCGGCGCCACCGGGGTCGACTCGAGGGCATGAGCAAGCGCTTCTTCTGCGGTAGCCTCGCTGACGTCACCATGGCCGAACGCCGCCATCCTCGCCATCCAGTCTGCGACAGCGCCATAGGGTTCCAGCAGGCTGGCATTAACGCTGTTCTGAGCCACAAACCACAGGCAGTGATAAACCGCAAAATCGGCCACGCTCGGTTCGTCCGCAAAAAGGAATTTTCGGCTGAGTGACTCATCGAGCCTGATGAGATAAGCATTGAACGCATTGATTGCCGCATCCGGCGGCACGCTGACCATCGGCGCGTCCCCCGACAGCTCCGCCCTGTCTGCCTGGAAAGCCGCCACCTCTTCCGGGGACAGGCGACTCATGAAAGCACCAATGGCCTCAGGTCGGAAGTTGAGCGCAACCGTGGTGCGGAACAGCGTGCTGTCTGCCCACTCCGCAACACGTTCAGCCACAAAGCCCGGCGCGTACAGCGACCGGTTACCGGTATGTCTGACCAGCCCGGCTGTGATCACCGCGGTATCACAGTAAACGTTGGCGCCGATCTGCAGCGTTGGCGTTTTGCGATAGCCACCCGTCAGCGGCATCAGCAGCGGACGAGGCATGATCGAAGTAATCTCAACCGATCGCCAGGGTACGCCAAGATAACCGAGCATCAGCCTGATTTTTTCTGAAAACAGTGATGGCGGGTAATGATGAAGGTAGACGTTTGCACTCATAGATCGACTTCCAGAATTCTGCGGGATCATCGTAAACGCCAGCCGGGAGATTGCCAGCGGTGTTTTTTTCGGAGTATGGTCAGGCTTTATCGCCTGGCAACCCGTCGCCATCCCGGGAGTGACAATGACCAAAACCCTGTTGAGATGCCCACCATGACCGACCGGGCGCACACCAGCGGCACTGACGCCCGGCATCTTCATGAGATCACCGACCAGGGCTACACGATCATTGAGGGATTGCTGGACTCAGAGACCCTGAACGGTATCCGCCAAGCTCTGGATCCCTGGCTGCAGGCGCGACAGATGGGTCGCAACAACTTCGAAGGGTTTCAATCAGAACGAGTTTACGGACTGCTGGCTAAAAACCCGGCGCTTGCGGTCATCGTCGAACATCCGCGCATCCTCGGTCTGCTGGATCAGCTGCTGGAACCCGACTACCTGCTTTCTGCCAACCTGGCCATCAACTCTCATCCAGGGGAAACGCCACAGGATTTTCATCGCGACAACCCCGGCGGCAATGGATCCGATCCTGCACTGATCCACGGCATCAGCACAATCTGGAACATCGATCCCTTCACCGAAGACAATGGCGCCACAGAACTGATTCCTTTCAGCCATATCTGGCAGGACGAACGGCCTGCTGCCAACGACCCCAGAGCGGTCACCGCCCTCATGCCAGCAGGCTCGGTGCTGATCTTCACGGGCACCCTGTACCATCGCGGTGGCGCCAACCGCTCGACTGCTCCCCGACTGGCAATCACGCCACAGTACTGCCAGCCATGGTTGCGGCAACTGGAGAATATGGTGCTGGCGGTGCCTCCGGAGCAAGCAGCCAGACTATCAACACAAGTTCAGGCGCTGCTCGGCTACAGCGTCAGATCGCCGGGCTTTATGGGCTATGTCGATGGGGTTCATCCCAGACGGCTGATAGACGCCGACTATCAGGGCCGCAAAGCCCGGGGGCTGCAATCCTGATCTGACCCCGTTCGTCCAACTTCTGGCTGGCCCCCACTCCGCCATGGCATAGTCGCAGTCACACTTTCAAAGGGGAGTTCAAGATGGATCTGGGAATCTGCATGGCATCCCATGTCGGGGACATCGACTATGTGGTCCGGGCTGAAGAACTCGGCTACAGCCACGCCTGGCTGGCCGATTCGCAGATGCTCTGGTCAGACTGTTACGCTGCTCTGGCGCTGGCCGCTGTCCGCACCAGCACAATCAAACTCGGCACAGGCGTCGCGATCAGCGGCACCCGGCCGGCACCTGTGAATGCTGCAGGAATTGCCACCATCAACGCGCTGGCGCCCGGGCGGACTTTTTTTGGTGTCGGCTCCGGTAATACCGCGAGGCGGGTAATGGGCCTGCCACCCCAACGCATAGCGGAATTCGAGCAGTATCTGCGCACACTCATACCACTTCTGAAAGGCGAAGAAGCCCAGCACACCTTCGCCGGAGCCACCCATCCGATCCGCCACATCATGCCGGACAAGGGTTTTGTCAATTTCGAAGATCCGATCCCACTCTACATTTCCGGGTTCGGGCCTCGCAGCCTCGGACTTGCCGGCATGTACGGCGACGGCGCGGTGATCGGCGCAACCGGCGAAAGCTCGCTGGGCAGCATGTGGCATATGGTACAGGCGGGCGCCCGGGAAGCAGGTCGGGAGCTTGCCCCGGGTGCCGATTATTACACGACTGCACTGACCACAATGGCGGTTCTCGATGACGGGGAAGCCGTGGACTCAGACCGGGTGAAGTCAGAATGCGGCGCGATGGCCATGGCTGCCGTTCACTACAGCTACGACCAGTTCCGCAATTTCGGCCATCAGCCTCCCAACCATCTTGCCGGCATCTGGGACGACTATACCGGGCTGCTGGCAGGCATTCCGGAAGAGCGTCTGCACCAGCGGATTCATGCCGGGCACAACTGCTGGGTATTGCCGGAAGAAGAGTGTTTCCTGACCCCGGAGGTCCTGAGCGCATCCTGCATGATCGGCACTCCTGAGCAGCTGATCGAAAGACTGCACGGCCTGGCTGGCGACGGTCTCAACCAGGTGATGATTCTGCCTAATTTCGACACCCGCTTTCAGGTGCTCGAAAGGGTGGCCCGGGATATTCTGCCTCATGTACAACAGGCCTGAATTCTCTCGGAAGACGCGAGACTTTGCGTCTTTCGATGTAATCTAGGCATCGGACTGCACTGGAGGTGAAGGACTCACCCTATCCGCGGTGACCTCGCAAAACATGGCGCTCGAAAACGCTGCCAGAAAGCTGTACTCAACCTGGTTTCTGCTCGCCCACAGCGGCAACCTGCTGCGCCTGCGCGGCATTCTGCACATCGGCGAAGACGAAACCGGCGACCTGATTCTGACACCCGATCCAGCGGAGGCGCTGCTGACGATTACCCCTGACGACCGTACCCTGCAGCTGGAATGTGCCCAGAACGGCTGGATACTCAGCGACGACACTGCCAACAACACACAGGGCTGCCAGTCGTTGACGCTGATGCCTGGAGATACCGTAGAGCTGACGCTACCGAACGACCGATTTATGCTGACCGGCAACACTGCGCAGCATTCTCCGATCACCAGACGAGTGATTCTGATGGTCGAACCGGAAATTCCCACCTTGAACGTCCGGGTAGAGCCAGAGTTTGTAGCGATGGCGATTGAGTCTCCGGGACCATCGCCAGCAGACTCACCTGAAGCCGACCCCGAACCGAACGCTTTTCTCGAACCGATTCTGATTCAGGAAGCGAAAGACCGACCCCTTCGAGAGGAGGTAACGGAAACGGTCACCAAAGGCGACCAGCCGCAGATACGCCCGACGACTGCAGACACCTCGAAGCGCCCGCCTCAACCTAACCGGACCATACTCACGTTGATGATTGCCGGGTTAGTGTTCGCCCTCTACTTCACTGCGCATTCGCAGCAACCGAACGCAATAGCGGCAGCCGCCCAACCCGCAGGAAAAAGCGCTTTCCCTGCTGAAAAGACCCTGCAACTGCTCGGCAGCTCTGCGAGCACGGTGATCGAGGAACCACAACCGAGTGCTTCTGATGCGCCAACAACTTCTGCGCCACCGAGGGAACCTGCCAACACAATTCCAGCGGATATCGCATCGACAGTGAGCGTTCGATCGTCCACGCCGACCCTACCAGCAATACCCGCTCCCGAACTCGATTCTGAACCCCAGCAGTCACTTGAACTTCAGCTTGCCGAAGCGCAGCGATTGATGGCACAGGGTACGTTTGTCAACGCGGACAATGACAACGCGGTCGAGATCCTTAGCGCAGTGTTGAATGCCGACCCGACGAATGAGCGAGGCCTTGAACTGATCTATGAATGCGCAATGCGGCTGTTGGATCAGGCACGAGCGGCCAACGCAGCCGGTGATGAATTCCTGGCGAGAAATCTGACCGAAGAAGTTCTGGCTTTTCATCCGACCCTGCCGGAAGCGCTGGCGCTCAGATCACAGTTGTGGGCCCGGTAGACGCACCGGCGTAGAGTTCAGCCTGGCAGGATAGCCCTCACCGCAAAGTAGAGGATAGACGGCCCCAGCAGGCAACCCACCCCGGTATAGAAAGTCGCCGTCATCGCGCCATACGGCACCAGTCGGGGATCGGTTGCAGCCAGTCCCGCCGCGACTCCACTGGTCGTGCCCATCAGCCCACCGTAAATCAATGCGGAGTGTGGGTTGTTCAGGCCTATCCGCTTCGCCACCAGCGGAGTCCCGATCATCACCAGAATCGATTTGGTCAATCCTGCCGCTACGCTCAGTGCAATCACCTCTGAGCTTGCACCCAGCGCAGTGCCGGTGACCGGACCGACAATGTAGGTAGCAGCTCCTGCTCCTATCGTGGTAATCGCGACCGGATCGCTATAGCCGAATGCGACCGCGACCAGCGCGCCCATTACAAACGACAACACCACGCCAATGACCACCGAAAGAGCTCCGACCCAGCCCGCCTGTTTAAGAGCTTCCGGTTCAGCGCCGTATGCGGTTGCAACGATGGCAAAATCCCGAAACATCGCACCGCCCAGCACACCAACGCCCGCAAACACACCAATATCGGCAAGTCCGGCGCTGCCGCCAGTGATGCGACCACCGAGATAGGCCAAACCCAGGCCCAGTGCAATCGCGATGGCTGAGCCATGAATATGTCCGCGGGTGAACCTGGCAGAGAGCCAGTTTGAGCAGGCGAGTAACGCACCAGCAAACACAAAGGCGGTAATCAGAGCATTCTTCTGCGCGATTTCCAGCATCAACTCAATCATGAACGATCGCCGCCAAGTTTCGATAACAGCGGGATCAGCAGGAAGCTGGCCACCACAGCGGCAACGCCGGCAAGTATCGCCATCGGGCCGCTGGATACTGCAGCCAGGACGTTCTGTTTTGCCGCCATCGCGATCACAATGGGAATGTACATGGCGCTCCAGAAACTGATGCCCGTCGCAGAAATGTCACCAAGCTTCAGCTGCACGCTCGTCAGATTGGACAGAACAATGAGCAGCAGCATGGCGATGCCCACCCCACCAACGTTGGCATCAACGCCCAGCAGTCTGCCCAGCGCCTCGCCAAGAAAAACTCCGCTCAGATAACAGAGCGCCAGCAGCGCCACGCCGTAGATGACCAATTGTGCACTCCCCCGCCCTTTAGAAGATGGATCTTATGAGTCGAAGTGCGCGCGTGGCAAATAAGTTTCAGACAGGCGAGCCAACAGGCGAGCCAAAAACAGCGCACTGACGGCGCGGGAAAGCTATAGTTTCCGTTTCCCCAGAAACATGGATCGCCAATGGAATACTTCGACTGGTCAGCTAAACAAGCGGCTAACCGTCCGACCAGCACGGCAATCAGCGATCTCGACTCAGGTCGAGACCTCAGCTACGCCGAACTCGATCAACGCAGCTCCGCTCTGGCCGGGTACCTGCAGTCAGCGGGTATCACAAGATCAGATCGGGTCGCCATTCTGGCTCGCAATTCACCCCACTTCTTCGAACTGGAATTCGCCTGCGGCAAAATTGGCAGCATTGGCGTACCACTGAACTGGCGGCTGAGCGTTCCGGAGCTCGAGTACATCGTCAATGACTGCGGACCCAAAGTACTGTTCTATGACGTGCGATTTTCCGATCAGGCTAAGCACTTACAGACGCTGTGCGGGGTCAACACTCTCGTTGCAATCGATTTCGAAGCCGATGACGAGTATGAAGCAGCACTGGCCCGGCAACTGGATTATAAGCCGGCAAAACTCACTCACGATGACGTAGCGCTGATCATGTACACCTCTGGCACAACCGGGCACCCTAAAGGGGCAATGATCACTCACGGCATGAACTTCATTAACTGCGTGAATCTGGGTATCCCTGCCAGGATTACCCCGGACACTGTCCAGCTGGTCGTATTACCGCTTTTTCATACCGGTGGACTGAATTGTTACGCAAATCCGGTACTGCATGCAGGTGGTCAGATTCTGCTGATGAGGGAATTCGACCCGGGTGCTGCGCTGAATATTCTCGGCGACCCGGAGCGTCAGGTAACACACTTCTTCGGCGTACCTGCACCATATCAGTTCATGATGATCCATCCGCAGTTTGCCAATACCGACCTGTCCAGACTGCAGATCGCTGGCGTAGGCGGCGCCCCCTGTGCTGAAGCCATCCTCAGAGCATGGTCTGATCGTGGCGTTGCAATGATTCAGGCTTGGGGAATGACTGAGACCAGTCCTGGGGGAATTAGTCTGGACGCAGATGATGCTGCCCGAAAGATCGGCTCTGCAGGTAAACCGCTAATGCACACTCAGATCAGGATTGTCGATGACGCGGGAGCCCCGGTCGCCGATGGCGGGGTTGGCGAATTGCTGATTCGCGGACCAAACATCACGCCCGGATACTGGAACAACGCCCAGGCGACTGCAGATTCTTTTATCGATGACTGGTTGAAGACTGGCGACGCTGCGAGAATGGACGACGAGGGTTTCATCTATATCGTGGATCGCTGGAAGGATATGTACATTTCGGGTGGCGAGAACGTCTATCCCGCAGAAGTCGAAGACGTCCTCTATCAGCTGCCCCAGGTTGCCGAAGCCGCCATCATCGGCGTACCCGATGAGCGTTGGGGAGAGGCTGGCAAGGCAATCCTGGTAATGAAGCCCGGTGAAACGCTCGACGCAGACACCGTCATCGGTCACTGCCTGCAGAATCTGGCGAAGTTCAAGGTCCCAGCCAGCGTTGAGTATCTGGATGCCCTGCCCCGCAACGCCACCGGAAAAGTGCTTAAACGGGTTCTTCGCGATCGCTATGTGGCGGACAATGCACCGGCTATCACCTGACCAATCCTGCTAAAGTTCGGCGATCGATCAAGGAGTAGTCAGGTATGCCCAGGTGGTCAAACTGGTCGGGGAAACAGCAGTCGAAAATACAGGCCCAGCACTTCGTCCGATCTGAAGATGATGCCGCAGGACTGGTGGTCGCCTGCGCGCAACAGGGATTGCGGGTTCGGACTGCGGGCGCCGGCCACTCGCACAGCCAGGTGGCTCTACCCGATCAGGTGGCAGTCGATCTGTCCGGGTTGAGCGGCGTCATCTCCACTGATGCTGAACAGCGCACTGCCTGGGTCTGGGCCGGATCACCAATCTATTCGCTGGGCAGACCGCTTTGGGAAGCGGGCCTGGCACTGCACAACCAGGGCGATATCGATCGACAGGCCATTGCTGGTGCTACCGCAACCGGCACGCATGGTACCGGGGCGACTCTCGGCAACCTGTCCAGCCGGGTGCTGGCAGCAGAATTGATTACGGCCAAAGGGCAACGCCTCACCGTAACCGAATCGTCAGAGCCGGCGCTGTTTCAGGCACTGCGTACTCACCTCGGCAGCCTTGGCATCGTCACTCGACTGCAACTGCAGCTGCGTAACGCCTACAGGCTGCATCAGCGCAGCTGGAGTCAGGGTCTTGAAAACCTCCTGCCGGAGATCGATTCACACATTGCTGAGAACCGGCACTTCGAATTCTTCTGGTATCCACAAACCGATCAGGCCCATGCAAAAATAATCAATGAGACCGAGGCAGATTGCGTTTATCCGCTCGGTGATGATGAACGGTTGGCGTGGAGTTATGAGGTATTACCGAGCCATCGTCCGGTGCGGCATACCGAAATGGAATACAGCATCCCGGCGGAACACGGAATCGACTGCCTGCGGGAGATCCAGCAGCTGCTGAAAACCAGGTTCTCAGACATTGCCTGGCCAGTCGAATACCGGACAGTAGCCGCAGACGATGTCTGGCTTTCCGCCGCCTGCCAGCGGCCAACGGTGACCATTTCGGTCCACCAGGACATCGGTGCAGACGATGAACCCTACTTCCGCGCCTGCGAAGCAGTTTTTTCACGCTGGGGAGGTCGGCCCCACTGGGGCAAGGTCAACTATCTGAGCGGATCGGAGCTGGCGGCCATTCATCCACAATGGTCGCACTGGTGGCAGGCGCGAGATGCGGCAGATCCGGAGGGGATATTCCTCAACGACTATATGCGTTCGCTGCAGCCCTGATCGACAATGTTCAGATTTCGTCTTCCGCGCGCAGATAGACGCTGATGTCCGTATCGGCCACCTGTACCGAAACCACAATCGGTCTGCAGCAGACAAAACAGTCTTCGACATACTCCTGATCAGCAACACTGGGATCCACCACCAGTTCGAATCGCTCACCGCAGTATGGGCAGTCGGCCATCCGGGACTCGGTACTCAAACGCATATTCTGGCTCATTCCACACCCGGCTTTCCAGACCGCAGTGTATAGTGCCGGCCAGATGAATGTACCTTCCGACAACACCAACTCTGCCGGTTACGTGGCCACACCGTGCATCCGTGTGTGCCGTCTCGACAAACAACAGATCTGCACTGGCTGCCTGCGCAGCGCGCAGGAAATTCAGGCCTGGCCGGACGCCAGCGGCACAGAGCGACGCCAGATTCTGGAAGCGGTCGACAGGCGCGCTGAACAACACCGCAACTGACGGTTTCAGCCGCCTGCCGGACGCCTGGATCGTTGCAGTAACAAGCAGGTATATTCCAGTAATGCAGTCTGTCATGAGTATCACACGCGCCGCCTATCGCATCGTCTTTCGCGGCGGAACACCTCAGCGAATCCATTTCTCCGGGCCGGTGCTGCTGTCAGCCACATTCACCTTCATCATCGTCGCGATCATCAGCCAGCGGTTGCTGTACTCCAGCGGCATTATTCCTATTGGTCTGTTCCTGTTTACCACCCTGACCGGGCTGTATATTGCGGCAGCGCTGCTGACCCGCACAGTCGCCCGCGCCAAGTTACGACTGACACTTCAGGCGGTGATGATCCTGCTGGCCTTTTCACAGCTCGTGCTCCTGCTGAGCGTTCCAGCCGCAGCCATCAGCTACGTTCGAATATCTGTTACAGCACTGGTGCTGATCGGCCTGTTCATCGGTATGACTAACTGCCTGCAGTTTGCCACCGGCGGCAGGCGCAGCACGGCGGCGACACAGACCCTGCTGTTTGCTGCTGGACTCGGCGGTTTTTACGCGATCATGCTCAGCCTGCTGCAGACTCTCTACGGTTGATGCTCGATGACTGAGTCTCTTCTGCCGCTTACCAACCTGCTGATCGCTGTAGTTGCGCTTCTGGACAGCATGCCCGCCTACATCCGCGCCCTGCTCGCCGGACTGGTACTGGCGGCAATCCTGAGCTACTTCGAACGTCGGGTCTGTGAAGACGAAATCCAATTCTGTCAGTCATTTCGCAAAGCCTGCCTCAGCGCGCTGCTGATTGTGCCACTGATCGTAGCCGTGATGCCTGGCAGTCGTATGGCAGTATTCGTAGAGAATCTACCGGTTCGAAACACCGATTTCACCTGGTTGTGGATGGGGCTGGGTATGATCTGGCTTGCCGGCTGCAGTGCCGCACTGATTGCGCTGCTGCGAGCCTACCTAATGCTCGCAGCCACTCTGAGAGACAGTGACACACTTGGTGAACGCGAAAAAATTCTGATGAGGCTACCGCACTGGTGCAGCCGTCTGGGACTGAAGAAGCCATATACCCTTCGTCTTCTGTCCAGCAGCCTGCCCCGATCCCTACCGTTCACGCGCGGGATCGGCTACCCGGCCCACGCGCTGCACTGGCCGGACAGTGTTCAGGACATACTGCTGATCCGGGAGTTGTGTCATCACAAACGCCACAACAGTGCCTGGCACCTGCTGGCGAGCATTGTCGCCTGCTGTTACTGGCCAGTAACCTGGCTGCCCAGAATGCATAGCCGCCTGCTCGCGAGCCTCCAGATCACCACCGACAGCCTGGCCGAATCCTGCTACGGCGACCGAATGAGCTATGGCCGCGGTTTGCGACAGCTCGAAGCGCGCATGTCCGCTCCTGCAGCATCTGCGCGCAGTGCTACTGGTGATTCTTTGGCGATGTCGCGCCTGGCGCGTGTAAGAGCAACTCTGTTCCATTACCGCAGCGATTTGAGGCGCCTGATGTCTCCACATACCGATATGACGCTGGACTTTTCCGATCTGTTTGAGCGTCGTGACAACCGGGAACATCACATCAATGCAGAGCCGTATGACAAAGTATTCTGGTTCATCGGCCAGGCAGTCATTGTGGCGATGCTGATCACAGGCCCAACGCTTAAGCAGTTACCAGCCGACGTCGAAGAGCAGTACTTTCTACCCTTCGAGTTTGTCTGGATGGAGAACTTCCATCGAAACCAGGAGCGCGTCGAACGAAATCTGCCACCGCTCGAACCAGTTGTGCCGGCTGAGCAGTAGCTGCCTGATCACAGCCGTGAAACTGTTTCCATAGCAGATCGGGTTTATGTCAGCGTGATAAAGTGCGCAAAGTCCACTGCGATTGAACAGACCTCAGTATGATCTTCGAGCTGACGGACGCGACCCGAAAGAGGATAGCTGCGCATGGTGAGGCCGGCCAGAACTGGCTCAACAGCCTCGATGCACACGTCGATGAGCTCTTAACATCCTGGCAGCTCACGTCCATAGAATCTCTCGCCGGTGGTTCAGAAAGTCTGGTCCTGCGCACAAAACGTCAAGATGGCAGTCTGGCAATTCTCAAACTCGGCCTGCCGGGCTCTTCCAACCTGCACCAAGAGGCAAAGCTGCTCGCTATAGCAGGTGGTCGCGGCTATGCGCGGCTGCTGGAGAGTGACCCGCACCGCAACGCGATGCTGATCGAAGCGCTGGGCAAACCCGTCGCCCAGCTCAACCTGCCGGTTCACGAACAGATAGATGCCATCCTGAGCACACTGCAGAACGCCTGGCTGCCAATCGACTCAAGCACCGGGCTTATGACAGGCGCAGAAAAAGCCAGGTGGCTGGCGCCCTTCATCACCGACAACTGGAACAAGCTCGACCAGCCGTGTTCGGAAAAACTGATCGAACAGGCCCTGCGCTTCATCGACACAAGGGAGGACGCACACCAGCACGCCGACAAGGTCTTGGTTCACGGTGATGCGCATGAGCAGAATACCCTCGCCGACCCACAGCGATCCCATCATTATCGATTCATAGATCCTGACGGCCTCTTTGCAGAGCCCGCTTACGACGTTGGCCTGCAACTGCGCAGTTGGGATGAAGATCTACTGCGCGACGATCCACGCAAAGCAGGTATTGAACGCTGCCGCTATCTGGCGCGCAACACCGGTCTGGACGAGCAGGCTATCTGGCAGTGGGGATTCATAGAACGCACTTCAACCGGACTGCACCTTCTGGAACTCGGCTTAACTGAGCTAGGTGAGACGATGCTGGGCATCGCCGAAGCCTGGACCGAGGCTTGAATCAGCCCCGGCAGTTTGACTAGCTACCCGTAAACTTCGGCGATCGTTTTTCCAGAAAAGCTTTGCGCCCTTCTGAATAGTCGGCCGACTGACGGATCATCGTCCGTGCCCGATTACCCTGCGCCCGGGCTTCTACCTCATCGCCGAACACCGCTTCCCAGAGGGTGGCTTTCTGCGCCCGCAGCGCCAGTGGTGCACACTCGCTGACCAGACGCGTTGCAAACCCCGCTGCGATTTTGCGCACTTCCCCTGCTGCGCAGACGATCTCAACCAGACCAGCACTCTGCGCCCACTGGGCGTCCATAGGATCACCGGGTGTCAAAAACGCAAACGCTTTGGCGTAACCAAGTCGTTTCGCCAGCTTGAGCGGGATGTCCACGGGATTCACGCCAATCTTCACTTCGGAAATCGTAAACCGCGCAGTGGTATCCGCAATGACCAGATCACAACCAAGCACCAGATTCACACCTTCGCCGACGCAATGTCCATGTACCGCGGCGATGATGGGTTTGTCAGTTACCATCGAAGTATCAAGCAGCAGACTGCCCAGCCCGGTGGTAATGCCTTTCGCAGCGTAGTCATTGAGCGCGTTGACATCCGCTCCGGCCGTGAAAGCACGATCACCTGCCGCCTGAATTATGGCCACCCAAGCATCGTCGTCATCCCGGAAGCGTTCAAGAGCTGCATTCAGACCAAGGTACATGGCCGGATCGAACGCATTGAGACGATCAGCACGATCCAGAGTAATCAGCGCGATTCTGTCACGGACCTGAAAATGCACTCTATCGTGCAGTAACTCACTCACTTCGGTACTCCTGTTATTTCTACCAGCTGCATTTTCCCGGTTGCCCCTGATCGCACTTCGAATTCTCCTTCAGCCATAAGAACGGGTACTACCCGGAAGCGCAGCTGATGGTGCACGGCCTGGACAATATCCCCGCTGAGCTTGTCGAGAGCCTTATCATCCAGCCCTGCAACCACCTCCACCAGCAAAGGCACCGGCGGCTCCACGACAGCGCTTGCAGCAGGTTTCTGGAGTCTGACGTTACCGGTGGTCAGCGGCGACAGCCGGTTCACAACATCTCTGACCGCATTGGGAAAGACGTTCACCCCTTTGACCAGCAGCATGTCGTCAACGCGGCCTTTGAAAGCCATGCGCACACCCGGCCGGCCACAGTCACAGCGACTGGTGGTGATGTGAATGATGTCTTTATCCCGCCAGCGCAACAACGGCCCACACTCCCGCTCAAGACCGGTGAAAATGATTTCGCCTTCGACACCATCTTCAATGGGCAGCGGCTCGAGAGTCTTCGGGTCAACAATTTCGAAATAGGCATTGTCTTCCGCATAGAAGTGGATCCCGGAATGGGCTTCGCAGGAAATGCCGGTTGGACTGTGACAGCCCGTTGCGCCCATGTTGTCGTAGCATAGCGCACCGCCAAAGCCAGCTTCGATTTCAGAATAGATTTCCCGAATGCTGCCGCCCGGTTCGCCGGTCACGACCACTTTTTCGATACCCAGTGCTTTGGGGTCAATACCGGTTTTAGCTTCCATGGTTTTCGCCATGTGCCGGGCAAACGATACCGTGGTGCGGATCATTTTCGGGCGCACTTCGCTGGCAATCTGAGCCACCCGCTCGACGCCGCTTAAGGCACCTACCGGGACCACGCAGGCACCATAAGCCATCATCGAATCTATGGCCGGCATCCCGGCGATCCACATGCTTATGACACTGGCGTGGAGTACCACGTCACCGGGTTCGATACCCATGCGTTTCATACCACGGCCACAGTTTTCTGCGGCAATTTCCCGGTCCCGCCGGGTAAAGCCGCTGAAGGTGGGCGAGCCGGTGGTTCCGGAAGAAGAGGAAATCCTATTGACCAGCTTGGGATCACAGGTCACGTGCATACCAAAGGGATGACCCAGCTCCTGCTTGGAACGCTCCTGGCTGAGCCGTTCTTCGTCTTTGTCAAAAAACGGATAGTGTCGGTAGTCGTCGAGGGACTTCAGCTGGTAGGGGTTTACCCCGTGGGCGTCAAACTTCTGCCGATAATAGGGCGAGTGTTCGTAAACCCTTACCACCAGCTGCTGGAGTTTGTGCAACTGCAGATCCCGCAGCTCAGCGCGCGACAGATTCTCCATTTTCGGGTTGTACAGGGTTGGTGTCATGACTGTGTATACACCCGGTTACCGCCCACCCAGGTTTCCAGCACATCAATGCCGCCAATCTCAGTTTCCGCCACGGCTCTGGGATCAGCACTGAGCACAACAAAGTCGGCAAATTTTCCCACCTCAAGACTGCCGATCTCATGATCTGAATGACACTGCCACGCGGCATCGATGGTCATCGACCGCAGCGCTGCCTCGACAGAAATTCGCTCGTCATCGGCGAGAACTTCGCCCGGAGCTTTCCACATCGCCCGGGTCACCGCATTCTGGATACAGCGCAGCGGATCCATCTCTGTCACCGGTTCGTCAGAATGCAGCGTCCAGCGAATACCTTGCGCCTCACAGGCCGCGGTGCGGTCCAGCAGCGAAGCTTTGGCTTCACCGAAGACCTCGTCGCGAAAGGCTTTGCCCCAGTAGTAAACATGACCAATCAGAAAACTGGGTGATAAGCCCAGTTCCGCAATTCTGGCCACCTGTTCGTCATGCAGAATTGAACAGTGCTCTATGCGACAGCGCTGAGCGGCTGGATCGAGACCCTCGGCCCGCGCCGCCTCGAATGCGCCTAAGACACGGTCTATGGCCAGATCACCGTTGGCGTGGACCACCACCGGCCAGCCCTGGCGCAACCGATGCGCGACCGCTGCGTTAAGCGCTTGCGGTTCAATGTAGGCGATACCCGTGCTGTCGTCATTGAGAAACGGCTCACGCTGCAATCCGGTCAGGCCCTGGTTGGAACCGTCACTGACAATTTTCCAACCGGCCGCGCGCAGCCATTCGTCACCCTGCCCGAACGCCACATCAGTTTCATCCCAGCGTGCGGCCAGGGTATTGATCAACGAGTAGCGATAGCGTGCAGTCATCTGGTTGCTGTCGCGCAGTGCCTGCAGCAGTGCCAGCTCCTTGGCGCCCTGCATGCTGCCGGTACCCTGATCACACACGGTGGTGAATCCCACCTCGTTGGCATGCCGGAACACGTCAAGACAGGCATCAATCAGGTTGGTTTCCCGCAGCGCGCTGTTGTGCCGGGCAACCATTGCCATGGCAGCTCCGCCCTTGAGCACTCCGTTAGGGGTGCCGTTTGCCGTGCGGCCAAATCCCGAGCCAGGCGGATCCGGAGTTTCAGAGGTAATGCCGGCAATGGCGAGCGCTTTCGAATTGCAGTAGCCGAAGTGCAGTGAAGCGTTGTAAACAAAAATCGGCTGCACCTCGCTTACATCATCGAGCATCGCAGCGGTCAGAACACCGGGTCCTTCCTGCAGCGAAGGATCAAACTGACGGGCGGTGATCCAGGTGTGCGGGGTGGTCGGGTCAGTGAGTTCTTTCAGTCGCTTCAAGGCGTCATCAACCGTGTCGTAGCGAAACGGTCCGATGTTCTCGTGACCGCGCAGTGCGGCGATGGGCGCCAGATGCATATGGGGCTCAACGAAGCCGGGCAGCAGCGTCCGCCCCCGACAATCAATACGCTCGACGCCGGAATCAACGTCTTCGGGCAGCCGGTCGCTGGCGCCGACCCAGACAATGCGCCCTGCACCGATCAGCATCGCATCCGCTTCCGGCAGGCTCGCGTCCATGGTCAGAATCCGCGCATTCACCAGCAGCTGAGGTGGCGCTGCCGCTGGCGGAGGCAGTTGTCCTGTCTGCAGAAAGTCTTGCGCCTGCGCAGCCAGATCAATGTCCAGGCTTTCCAGCTCCAGTCTGAGTGTGGTCGCGCAACAGGGGCAACCGGCGAGATCACTGCGCTGGTAAATCTGCGGATGGCAACAGCCATCCCCCGATTCAACCCCTTCCGGCAACTGCCCACTACTATCCAACACCAGCCTTTCTCCCCCTGCCTTGAAGTTGCCGAGTATAGCCACCAGATATACAGACATGGCGCATTTCACTCGGAACTGGCGAGAAAGACCATCAATCTAACTCGAAGTTATCTCTATAAGTATATGTTTTATATATATTTTAATTTACGGTACTAATCTTGCTTAATACCATGCTGTAACCATTCCTAACTGGAGCCCGCTATGGAAGACCAAGTCAGACACCACCTCACCAGTCCCAATATCTGGACACGATTTCTGTACATGGTGCTGTTTGCAATCGCCTACAGCATCGCCGAGTTTGTGATCATCTGTATCGCGATCTTTCAGTTTTTTGCCGCGCTGATTACCGGCCGAGTGAACGAACCGCTGTTGCGGTTCGGAGACAATCTGAGCACTTACGTCTATCAGATTTTTCGCTATCAGACTTTCAACAGCGAAGTCCGGCCGTTTCCG
>CAKZWF010000044.1 GCA_937921865.1 uncultured Pseudomonadales bacterium
CCGCTGAGGGCTCTTTATCCGCTGAAGGCTCTTTATCCGCTGAAGGCTCTTTATCCGCTGAAGGCTCTTTATCCGCTGAGGGCTCTTTATCCGCTGAGGGCTCTTTAGCCGCTGAAGGCTCTTTAGCCGCTGAAGGCTCTTTAACCGCTGAGGGCTCTTTAACCGCTGAAGGCTCTTCATCAGCTTGATAGAGCTGGCATCGGGTGACACATGGGTGATGCTGGACCCCGCCCGCGGTGGTGCTATTGCCGGTTATTACAGCCGGGGACCAGCGGGTAGCGTCGACTGGCTGGTACCAGCAGACAGCCTCCGGCCAGCCTGTTTCCCGTTGCTGCCGTTTGCAAGCCGAATCCGCAACGGTGAGTTTCGTTTTTCCGGCCAGACGGTGCAGCTACCGGCGAATAACCCGCCTGAACAGCACGCCATTCACGGCCAGGCCTGGCAACAGCCCTGGGTTGTCACGAGACAATCGGCTCACCATGCCAGCTGCGAATTTCACCATCCCCCAGGCGCCTGGCCCTGGCGGTACGTCGCACGCCAGAAGTTCACCTTGGAAGATCGAACCCTGCGCATCAACCTTGAACTGGAAAACCTCAGCAGCACGATCATGCCCGCGGGTATGGGGCTGCATCCGTATTTTCCCCGGACGCCGCGGACACAGATATATGCTGGTGTGACTTCCCGATGGCAGCTGGGCGCAGATCTGCTTCGGGTTGGTTCAGCGCCTGTTGCTCATGAAACCCCCGACGACAATCGGCTGCTCACCGGTGCTGGCCCGATCGATGCGGTGTTCAGTGGCTGGGTCCGGCAGGCGTTGATTGAGCTGCCGGAGTGCAAAGCGCAGATTGCGATCGCCGCACTGGCGCCGCTGCAGCATCTGGTGGTTTACAGCGAAGAGGCTGCAGACTATGTGTGCGTGGAACCGGTCAGCAACGTTGTCGATGCGTTCAATCTGAACCCCACGACGGATCCGGGCAATTTGTATCAGGTCATTGCATCGGGAGACTGTCTTCAAACTGAGGTTATGATCTCACCGCGCTTCGTCTGACTGGTTGTTGATCAGCGGTTTCTTCAGGAAGCCGCGGTCGCCTTTGTTGACGATCCTCATCTCTGGCCGGTTTTGCGTGTACAGGAAATTCGAGTTATCCGGCAGTTGTTTCCATCTCATCCAGAAAATCAGCCAGCGACCGATCACCAACAACCGAAACAACCGCCTCATCCAGCCGACCGCCGAGCGCGTCAACTTCCCGCCCCCAATTGGGATCCCGATAGTAGCCCGACTCACCCTGCACGCGAACGACGTTGAGGATGTCCTGCAGGCGAATTCGCGACATTTCGCGTCCAGGCATCAGCGTTTCTGTCTCCGTGACCACGAGCAAACCGTCTTTTTCTAGCGCTGAGGCAACAACCGCCAGCACCAGGGTCGGGACGCTCAGGATCTGGCCGATGTCGGTAAGTGACACCTGCTGTTTCCTGTTACGAAACGCATTGCCAACCACCGTCATGATGTTTAACGCCAACCGCTCGCGCATCCCATTGGACATATCCGGCTCCTGTCTGCCGATGCGCAGGAACGCGGGATTCTGGTGATAGAACGCCAGCTGCGCGCCTAACAGCAGCACCAGCCAGTTCAGGTACAGCCACAACAACGCAATAATGCCGACGCCAAAGCTGGCGTAGACCGCAAAGGTGCGGAACGAGTTGGCTATAAACGTGGTAAAAATCACGCTCATGGTGACCCACATGACGCCCCCCGCAAGGCCACCAACGAGCGCTGACTTCATGCTGACTTTGGTGTTTGGCATGAAGTAGTAGAGAAAAGTAAACATGCCGATGATCATCACATACGGCACCGACTCGCCTACCAGCAGGAAAATCTGGGCAATACCCGGCACTTTTTCCAGGTAGGCGACAAAGGAGTTGCTGCTTAGTGAGGCGATCATGCTGAACGCGGTGCCCATGGCCACCGGGCCAATCAGCAGCACCACCAGATACTCGCTGAAGCGACGGGCAAACCCCCGTGTCTTGGCCACATACCACACATAGTTGAAGCTGGACTCGACTTTCTGAATCATCGAAACGGCTGTCCAGAGGAAGATGACAACACCGATAGCGCCAATTGCGCGGCCGTCAATACGATCCACCATCTGCAGAATATTCTCGGCAATGGCAACCCCGTCTGGTCCCAGCTGCGTAAAAGACTGCGTGAACATCTCGCGCAGTCGCGAGACCATTCCCAGGCCTTTGGCAACTGAAAAACTGACAGCCAGCAGCGGCACAATCGATAGCAGCGTGGTGTATACCAGGCTCATGGCGCGCAGGGTGAGCTGCGTGGAGAACACGTCGCGTAACATGCCATAGAGAAAGCGCAGGATCTGCGCAAGTGCACGGCCCAGTCGGCCTCGGGCTTCAATATGACGGCCCCAGATCAGGTCGTCGATGGCTTTTTCAACTCTATCAAGCATGAACTGCGTGGGGTCGTCTAAGGGTGAGAAGCGTTACCTTCATCGTACAGCATGTCCCTAACCGGTTCAGGTGGCGCTTCTCTTACGGCGCATAGTCATCTCTGGGCCGCTGCCTTAGCATGACGGATCAATAATCAAACAGAGCAACCACATATGACAGGACGAGTAGAAGGTAAAATCGCGCTGGTGACAGGAGGTGCTTCCGGCATCGGGCGGGCGTCCGCCATGAGTCTGGCAAGCGAAGGCGCATTCTTACTGGTCACGGATGTGGATGATGCGCTTGGTGCAGCCACCGTCGGCGCGATTGAGGAAGCGGGTGGTCGTGCGGCCTTCCTGCGCCTGGACGTTGCCATCGAGTCAGAATGGCAAGCCGTTGTCGATCAGATTAGGAGCGATCAGGGCGGGCTGCATATTCTGGTGAACAATGCAGGCATCGCTATTGGTGGCAGTCTGCTCGAGATGAGCCTGGAAGACTGGCGGCGCCAGCAGGCCATCAATCTCGATGGTGTGTTTCTTGGCATGAAGCACAGCATTCCCCTGATGCGCGACTCAGGTGGCGGCTCGATCGTTAACATCTCATCAGTAGCCGGCCTCAAAGGCAGCGCCAATCTGGCCGGATACTGTGCAACCAAAGGCGGCGTGCGACTTCTCACTAAGGGTGCTGCGCTTGAGTGTGCACACAACGGCTGGAAAGTGCGGGTAAACTCCGTGCATCCCGGCGTGATCGATACGCCGATCTGGGACAAGGTGAATCCCGAATTTCTGGCAGGTGCCAACGCAGTAGACTTGGATGCTATGGCTTCAGCGGGGGTGCCGATGGGTGTTCCCGGAAACCCCCAGGATATTGCTAACGGCGTGCTGTTTCTTGCCAGTGACGACAGCAGCTACATGACGGGCAGTGAGCTTGTGATCGACGGTGGGATTATGGCCTGATCGCCTGATCCGCGTCATTGTCCTTACCCGCTGCGGGGTAGAACAGATCAGCGTGATGTCGCTCAGCAACGCATATTCCACAGCAGACGCTGCTGTTCGCGAGCAGATGGAGTTAATCCGGATTGTTGTCGCGTCCGCAAGAAACTGGGCACATTACATTGGCTTGCTGCTATCAGGGGCCAGCATTTTTCGAATGTACGCAACACTTTACCGCCTCCGGCTGGTTCCCCGCCTGCTTTCGACATTTGGCTTAGCAGCAACAGTGTCGCAGCTGGCAGGAGTGAGTATGCCGTTATTCGGTGTGAAGCTGGAATTCCTGATACTCGCGCCTCTCGCGCTCAGTCAGATAGCTCTGGGAATATGGCTGGTGGCTCGGGGCTTCTCTTCGGATGAGCTAATTGCAGATTAATCAAAACCCCTATCCTCCAGCAGACGTGCTGGAGAATCTGATGGTGGATAGCGTTGCGGACCTGCGCGGCGTGGTGCTCGTGCCGCAAACCGGGCACTTGGCGCAGCTGGAAGGCGCTTAGGCAACCGGCGAGGCAATGTTGGAGTTTCTCTACGGGCTGTGAGGTGGACCGTAAGTCAGTGCTGCGGAGCGGTCAGTACTTGCGCTGCAGCTTCCGGCTATCGCGCTGTATACCCCCCATCAACCGGCAGCACCACGCCGGTAATAAAACTCGCGTCGTCACTGGCCAGAAAAGCTGCCGCCGCCGCAATCTCCTCGGGTTGTCCCAAACGACCCAGCGGATGCAGAGATTCCAGGTACTCGACCCCACCCTCCAGCTCCCTGACCGGGTCCGTCATTGGCGTGACGATGTAACCTGGCGCTATGGCGTTAACCCTCACACCGCGGGTGCCAAACGTTACCGCGTACTGTTTGGTCAACCCGGCAACCCCGTGTTTGGCGGCAACATAAGCCCCCGCACCTTCGGGGAGCTCATCCGCCACAACCCGACCGGTCAATCCGACCAGGCCAGCGACCGACGCGGTGTTGATGATGACACCACCACCGCGCGCGGCCAGAAATGGTGCTCCGTGAAACAGGCCGTGATACACCCCGGTCAGGTTGACGGCGATGGTCTGCTCCCAGCCGTACCCGGCGCCGCCGATGCCGGCGTTGTTGAAGATCACATCCAGGCCACCTAACTCGCTGACGGTTGTATCCAGAGCCTCTCTCACCTGGCTTTCCACTGCCACGTCGACTTGCAGCACTCCGGCTCTGCCACCCCGGTTCTGAATAATGCCCGCGGTGGTTTCCGCGCCCGCGAAGTCACGGTCAGCGCACATGACTGCTGCACCATCCTCGGCCATACGCAGCGCGCTTTCGCGGCCGATTCCGCTGCCCGCGCCTGTGATCAGCGCCACTTTGTCCTGCAGTTTTGCCATGTTTATGCGGTTTCCTCTGGTTAGGTTGGATGGTCTTCCGTCGCGTAGAATACGATATTCGCGGACTAGGTACTTCAACGGATGGCATCTAGCGGAGGAGCACCTACGCTCGACGAGTGATGTTCAGGTGGACGCTGACGCGTCGTAGCAGCTGGCGCGTGGAGCAATATTGGATACAAGTGGATAGAGAAACACACATCAACTTCTGGTACGTCGTCATCACGATGATGATGTTCCTGTCGCTGCAGGCCTGGTGGGAGGAATCCCGGCGGGTCGAGACCATTCCCTATAGCGAGTTTCAGACGTTGCTGGCAGACGGCGGGCTCGAGGAAATCGCCATCTCGTCGACCAAGATTCGAGGCAAGCTCAGGGAGCCGGATAGCGGCGGTCATCAATACATCGAGACGGTGCGCATCGAGCCGGAATTTGCGAAAGATCTCGCCACCCACGATGTGAAGTTTGCCGGTGTCATCGAGACGAACTGGATTGCCCAGGTGCTCTCCTGGGTGCTTCCTGCTGTGGTGTTTGTGGGGATCTGGCTGTTTTTTATCCGCAGGCTGGCCGAACGACAGGGTATGGGCGGCATGATGGCCGTCGGCAAGAGCAAAGCGAAGGTTTATGTGGAGAAAGACACCCAGGTCACCTTTGAAGACGTGGCGGGGGTAGACCAGGCCAAAGCCGAGCTCGAAGAGGTGGTTGCGTTTCTGAAGGATCCTGACAGCTACGGCCATCTCGGCGCGCACGTGCCAAAAGGCGTGCTGCTGCTCGGGCCACCAGGGACGGGCAAAACGTTGCTGGCGCGTGCGGTGGCGGGTGAAGCAGGCGTGCCTTTTTACTCGATCAGCGGCGCCGAGTTCGTGGAGATGTTTGTGGGCGTGGGTGCCGCCCGGGTGCGCGATCTATTCGAGCAGGCGCGGCAGAGCGCGCCGTGCATCATATTCATCGATGAGCTCGACGCCCTGGGGCGCGCTCGCGGCGCGGGCCCGATGATGGGTGGTCACGATGAGAAGGAGCAGACCCTTAACCAGCTCCTCAGTGAGCTGGATGGGTTCGATCCGCGGCAGGGCATCATTCTGCTGGCGGCCACCAACCGGCCGGAGATCCTCGATCCGGCGCTGTTGCGGGCGGGGCGCTTTGACCGGCAGATTCTGGTGGACCGGCCCGACAAACTCGGGCGGGTAGACATCCTCAGCGTGCACGTGAAAAAGATCCAGCTCGATCCTGGCATTGCGCTGGATGAGATTGCGGCTTTGACCCCGGGGTTCAGCGGGGCGGATCTGGCCAATCTGGTTAATGAAGCGGCAATTCTCGCCACCCGCCGGCGGGCAGAGTTCGTGACCATCGATGACTTTACCCGCGCCATCGAGCGCATCGTCGCGGGGCTGGAAAAGAAAAACCGCCTGTTGAATCCATACGAGCGCGAGGTGGTGGCTTACCATGAAATTGGCCATGCGCTCGTTCGGCTGGCGCTCCCTGGAGTGGAGACCATTCACAAGGTATCAATCATTCCCCGTGGCGTGGGCGCGCTTGGTTACAGCATTCAGCGGCCTACGGAAGACCGTTACCTGATGACCGAAGAAGAGTTGAACAACAAAATGGCTGTGCTCATGGGTGGGCGGGCGGCCGAAATGCTGGTCTTCAACAAGCTCTCCACTGGTGCTGCGGATGATCTCAAACACGCAACCGGCATTGCGAGGACCATGGTCACCAGCTACGGAATGAGCGACGCGGTAGGGCAGGTGAGCTACGCTCAGGAGCAGCCGACCTTTCTGACCCCGGCTGACGTGTTTGGCCAGAGCATGCGTAGCTACAGTGAAGAAACGGCGTCCAGGATAGATGTTGCCGTGCGTGAGCTTGTCGAACGAGCATTTGAAAAAGCGACCGAAGTGCTCGGTGCGCACCGCCAGACCCTCGACGAGACAGCAAAACTGTTGCTGGAAAAAGAGACGCTGCTGGCAGATGAGTTGCCCTCACTTGATCCTGGCGAGGCGATGGCCGAGGTGATGGAGCAGATTTGATTCACTCACGGCGCAGCGTCCAGGAGCGCATGCTTTTAGTATTCTCCGGCTCGCACCGGCACGAGAGCTCCGCTACCAGCAATGCAGCTTCGATTTCTCACGATCTCAGAGCCAACCGGCGTTGTGTCGATATTCAGACGATTGGCTGACTATCCCTGTTAAAATTCCTGTCCTCCTGACCATAATGAAAATAGTGCCTGATATACCGGACTACTATGTCGACCGGGCTCGCTGGTGCGGCCTGTTAATGTTTGCGGCCGCGGGGTTCGAGTTTCCCGGGGTCGCCGGTTCGGCAGCGCTGCTGCTCCTGGTCGTGGCTTTCGCGCGCCATGGCGACTGCTTGCGTGCCTGCCTGCAGCGACCGGTTTTCCAGATTCCCCTGCTCTTTGCGCTGTGGGTGCTGGTGCGCGCCGGGTTGCGTTACCTCGAAATGCCCGCAGAGCGCGACCTCATACTTGAGTGGACGGGGTATTACATCGTGGCCAGTGGCCTGCCGGCACTTGTCCTGGCGGCGTTACTGGCGGCGGATCGCAGGCGCATTTTATGGGTGCTCAACGCTGCTCTCGCTGCGCTGCTGTTGTCACTGATTGCCCACAGTGGGGTCGACGATATCCGCGCCTATATGAGTGGCCAAAGGGCCTTTTACGGGCTGGGCAACGCGTCCAGTCTGTACATCGTGACCGGCATGCTCGGCGTGGTGCTGTTCGCGCCCTGGGGGAAGGCACGAGACGCCGCGAGCCGGTTTGCGCTGGGCTATTCATGCCTGGCGTTGATCCTGCTCAGCCTGGCCCTGGTCTGGCAACAGAACCGCAGCGTCCTGGTTGCCGCGCTGGTGGTGATCCCGCTGGTCGGCTACCTCAGGTTCGGTCGCCGCAGCGCCACCGCAGGGCCTAACCGCGGCCTGGGATTATTCGTCGCCGTCCTTTTCCTGGCGGTATTGCTGGTCTTTGTGGGTGGCTTGCGCGACCGTTTCGCTGCGGGGCTGGAAACCGTGCAACCCGAACCCGCGGTCAGTGAGCGCATGCGGCTGTGGCAGGTTGGCTGGGAAAGCGTACTTGAACACCCGTTCATGGGCAGTGGTCCAGGCAGTGTTTCACAGTTGGTCAGAACTGACGAACTGGTCAACCGACACTCCCAGCTCCATAACCTCTACCTGCAGCTGCTGGTCGAAACCGGACTGGTCGGCCTGCTGCTCTACTGCCTTTTACTGGTGGTGCTGGTCCGCGCGCTGCGGTATCCCTATCCCGCTTCCGACGGTGGTGAAGTGACGCTGTTTGCTGGTGGCGCGCTGGCACTCTTTCTGCTGGTGAATCTGACCCAGATCAGGATCGATGGAGAACATGCGATGTTTTATGTGACGCTGCTCTATGCCCTGATAATGACGGCGGCACTCAACAGTCGGACGCAAGACCCTGGGGTCAGTTGATCGGGTTGCCGATTGATTTCAGCTTGGGGTTGCGATCCTATCCCTCCAATATCGCCTGCACTTCCGCCGTCTTCTCTCTCAACAGGGCCTGGTCGCCGCGCGTCTCAACATTCAAGCGCACCACGGGTTCGGTATTCGACATCCGAATATTGAATCGCCAATCCTCGAATTCGAAACTGAATCCATCAACATCGTCGACACTGAGAGCTGATTTTGCATAAGAGTCATGGATCTTCTGCAGGGTTGCAGCGGCGTTCTCTACCTCTCGATTGATCTCGCCACTGGCTGGATACATGGTCATCCGCGCACCGACCAGTTCAGACAACGATTTACCCGATGTAGAAACAAGCTCCGCTACCAGCAACCATGGAATCATGCCGCTATCCGCGTAGGAAAAATCGCGAAAATAGTGATGTGCACTCATCTCTCCGCCGTAAACCCCATCCATCTCGCGCATCTTCTCTTTGATAAAGGAGTGCCCTGACTTGCTTTGCACTGCATTGCCACCGGCACGTTCAACGATATCCAGCGTGTTCCAGATAACGCGCGGGTCGTGAATAACGTTCTCCCCGGGGTTTTTCTTGAGAATGCTCTCAGCAAGCAGACCGACGATGTAATACCCCTCGATAAAGACACCGCATTCATCGAACAGGAAGCAGCGATCGAAATCACCGTCCCAGGCGATTCCCATATCTGCTTCATGCGCCAGAACCGCTTTTGAAGTGACGTCCTGATTCTCGAGCAACATCGGATTGGGTATGCCGTTCGGGAATGTCCCGTCGGGTGCGTAATTTACGTCGACAAATTCGAATGGCAGATGACTCTTCAATCCGTCCATCGCGATACCGGCGCCACCGTTGCCGGGATTGACCACCAGTTTCAGCGGCTTGAGGGCTGATACATCGATGTAAGTCAGCAGATGGGCGATATAGGCGGCAAAGATATCGACCGACGATCGTCCACCTGCTTCGCTCGCAATCAAACGTTCATCTTTCTCAGCCAGTGTACGAATGTCCTGCAAGCCAGTGTCGCCGCTGATCGGCCGCGCTTCTTCGCGGACCAGTTTCAAGCCGTTGTAATCGGCCGGATTGTGACTTGCTGTGACCATGATGCCCCCGTCAGCACTCAACTCAGCTGTCGCGAAATAGACCATCTCGGTGCCACCAAGTCCGATATCCAGAACTTCGGCGCCCGCGTCGGTGATGCCGCGGCATACAGCATTGCTGAGCTCCTCGCTTGATAAGCGAATATCGCGTCCTACAACAATACGGTCTGCATTTAGATACTCGGCAGTGGCGTTGCCTATGCGATAGGCAACGTCTGCATTAAGTTGGTTCGGAATTTGCCCACGGATGTCATAGGCTTTAAAACAGTCGATGGTTATCGGCATATTGTGTCGTAGTACCTTGGCGTCCGTGTTTGTATTTCAGACTGACGATGTCATGATCTTTCGAAAGACCGCCGCTGAAATCAGCAGCTTGGTCTTAGAATTGGGGCATAGCTATCATACAGATTCGCGACCAGATCGCCGAGTCCGCAGCGTAGTATTGTTACAGGACCCGTTAGCCCAGGCTAGCTGCCGGGCAGTGCAGATTCTTCCAGACGGGCGCCTCGCAGCATCATTCCCATGCTTCGATTGCCTTCGTGGCAGGCGTATTCATAAATCTGGCCTTGCGTACGCCGCATGGTCTGCCGCGCCGTCCACGCCTGTTCAAAGACTGTCGGGTCGCTGACAGTGTATTGGTAAATGAGTGTGTCGTCGGTATCCAGCGTGAATCGTTCCACCAGTTGCATATCGGGGCTGGTGCCCAGGGGATTGGCAAAAGCACGAAAATTGCTGGTGTTCACAACCAGGGTATTCCCCTCCCAGTGGCCGACACTGTGTCCTGACCAGCGCGGGATTGCATGTGCCTCAGGCTCGGAATTCAGCGGCACAATGCGCGTGTCATGAATCATTTCGTTGACAATGACTACGTAGTCGGGCGTCTGCAGGATGCGAACGTTGTTGTTGAAATTCAGTGATATCAACGGCACCAGGGGGGCGATTATGCAACGCTCCAGGACGGTCCGATCTTCAGGATCTTCGGGGCTTCCAGCCATTTGGCTGCCATAGCGTCCACGCAGAGATTCACCATGCTCGGTACGAGGCGGCAGCTTGCCGGAGGGCGGATCAATGATCAGCGAACCGCGGTTGGCCTCTGTGAGTTCGGTACCTCGGTCGGCCCATGGTTCATCGCCGACATATCCACCCAGACTGGCAATGTGCGCTCGCCCACGGGTGGTACTCTCTGCCGCATACTGCTCAGCTTCCCGACTGTCGAAATCTGTTCGTAAACCAAGCCAATCTGGCTTTTCCAGTGGTGTGGCGGTGCGGTAATCCCAGGTACCCTGGAGATCAGGGTCTCCCCAATTGAGGCGTTTGACAGAGTCCTGGGCGAAAACGTCCGTCGGCTGACTTGTCGAAGCCAGCAGGGCAATAACGAGCAACCGTGTTATCGTGATTAACACCATGAGCACCAATACTACGCACACTCGGGAGAACTTTCACAGGACGGTACTCCGTGACGTATGCTGTTCGCCAGCTTCATCGTCCCGGACCTCGGTCCGACCAACACGGAATTCGGCCTGCTCACCGATCTGGTGGTCCTTTTGTTCCGATAGTCTGACCTTTGGCTGAATATCCCGGTTAAACACCTGTCCTGCACTGTGCTAGCCTGAATCGTTTCCAACTATTGGGAAAGCACATTCGAGAGCTGATCCAACCGCTCAGATTCCGCGAATTCAGACTATTCTGGATCGCCACGGCGATATCCCTGACCGGCGATCAGCTCACCTTCATAGCGTTGCCATGGCTGGTTCTGAAACTGACCGGCGACCCTCTGGTGATGGGTACGGTCATGGCAATTGCCGCAATACCCAGAGCCGTCTTCATGCTGGTCGGCGGTGTGGTCACCGATGCCTATTCACCGCGCGTGGTGATGATTGTTTCCAATCTGGTGCGGATGATTCTGGTTGCACTATTGGCGAGTTTGACAGCCAGCGAAGAGATCACGGTCTGGATCATCTATACCATCGGTTTCGTCTTCGGGCTGGCTGACGCATTCATGTTTCCCGCAGCCAGTGCTTTTCCACCGAGGCTGTTGCCGTCAGAGCGATTGGCGTCCGGCAATAGCCTGATTCAGGGCACTGCTCAATTAACCCTGGTGGTCGGACCGCTGATCGCCGGTACCCTCATTGCCACCCTGGGTAGCAGTAGCGGGGCGATTGCTGACTCGAACGGCCTGGCAATGGTATTTGCCATTGACGCGCTGAGCTTCCTGGTGCCGCTGACTATCCTGCTATTGATTCGTGATCGCTTTCCGCCAGTCCAAACGCACACCCAACCCATGTGGGACTCTCTGATCACCGGCCTGCGCTATACCTGGGAACAGATCCCGCTGCGGACGCTGGCTATTCTTTTTGCTGTGCTGGGACTGGTGTTTCGCGGACCATTCATGATCGGCATCCCGGTATTTGCCGATGCTTATCTCCCCGAGGGTGCTGCAGCCTTCGGCATCATCATGTCCGCACTCGGCATCGGCGCCATTATCGGCACGATCATCGCGGGCACGTTTCGACATGCCGCACCACACTGGCTGGGGACAATTCTGCTGTTAGATTTTCTGCTGTTCGGCAGCATCATGATTGCCATGGTCTTTCTTCAGGATACCTGGCTGATCGCTGGGGTCGTGCTGATCGCGGCTATCGTTGACGGCTACGTCATCATCCTCCTGGTGACCTGGACCCAGCAGAATGTACCCGGAGACAAACTGGGCCGGGTCATGAGCGTGATCATGCTTGCGGGTCAGGGACTGTTTCCTCTTTCTGCTGCCGGGGCCGGCATGCTTGCTGCCTGGGACGTAAAGACGATGCTGCTGTTAGCTGGAGCAGTGATGATCGCTGTGTGTCTGTTCGGACTCATGAGCAGAACGGTGCGGAGACTGGGCCATCCTTAAGCAGGCTGCTGATAGTCTTCTGCCACCGCTAAACAGCGGGCTGAATTCGCCTCCCGTCGACGGCTGTCCAGGTAATGCTTGTGTTACCGCTAAGAGAGTTTGCCGTAGGGTGCTTCGGGGAACAGGACTTTCACAGGTTTGCCTTGCAATGTAGTTGCCAGATGCACCAGAAAGCTGCCGACGCCCGCAGCACCTTGCATGTAGCCGGTCTGAGCCTGGATGAAATCGGTTTGGCTGCGATGCTCTGCCTGGGGCCAGAATCGGGTATCGGCATCACCGCTGCTGCGGCGAATTACTTCGGCCGCCACTCTATGGGCGAGATCGAGATAGAAATCGTCTCCTGTCGCTCTATACATCCAGATCGCGTGATCACCGATTCCCGCGTCGCAACAGCACTGGCTGACGTTATTCCAGAATCCTCTGTCCCGTTGCTCTGGTGCGCCGGTAGCCACCAGTCCAAGATCAAGTCCTCTGGACCATTGCATCCACGCGTCGTCTGCCGTTAGTTCCCCAAGCAGATAGAACAATCGTGCAGTTCCCGCAGGACCGTGGCAGAAACCCAGATAATAACGATGTGGTCTGCCGTCGTTGAGAATGTGTGGCACCAGATGGCCGTCCGTGCCGATGGGCTGTGCCATCGCCTTGACATGACCGGCGCCGGCGATCGCGGCCTCCAGGTACTTCTGTTCGCCAGTGATCTGGAATACCCGCGCCATAAAGTAGGCGACACCGGCGGTACCATGAGCAAAGTTTGGTGCGTCAAATGGCCATGGAATGTCTTCCATAAGCTGCCAACGCAGGCCACCTTCCGCTGCATTTGCGACCTCCAGAAGACGATCTGCAATACCGCGCACCCAGGTCAGCGCTTCTTCGTGGATTTCCTGCTCGTGCGCATAGAGGTAGTAGAGCCCAATGCCAGCTGCACCCTCTGCCACGTCGTAGATTTCCCGTTCGCCTTTCTGCCCGGTGAGATCGGCATAGGGCATTGGCGCAATCCAGCCGATTCCTGCGCCTATGGAAGAACCCTGGTCTCTCAACATCGCAGCGCAGTGGCGAGCCGCAAGTCTGAAGCTGTCGTCTTCCGTTGCTTTCGCAATCTCGTTCAGGGCAAAACAATAGCCAGCCCAACCACCCAGCGCAGAGCAGGTCAGCTGCTTTTTCCGGTAGACATAGTCGACGAGATCTCGCCCGGCTTCTCTGGCAACGTCCAGGTAGCGGGAATCACCAGTCGCCTGATGCAGTTCGAGGTAGTACAGCGCTATGCCGGCCGAGCCGGCATAGAGCGTGTGCAGGTAGACGTTCGGCGCCTCGTTTGCCAATCCCCAGACCAGACCGTGCTCTGTCCTGTGAGCGTGACGAGAAATCCAGTTCTCAGCTTTGAGCGCGGTGTCCAGGTAATCTGCGCGGGTATGCTGGTTCATGATTTGTCAGTTCTCCACAGGCCTAGTTTCGGAAGGATCGTCGTGAGTTTTGTATCGAAGTCTTCATAACGATTGCCGCACAATACCAACAAACTGGCGTTGGCGCGGTGCCGAACCTTTATGATGGCTGCGACTGGGGGCTTGGGCGGGAGTTAGCTATGGTCCGACGCCTGTTTGGCGTGGCAGACTAAAATCGCTCAGACCAATCCTCGCCAAACACATCTTTTCCGATGGTCCAGGATTCTCCGATGTCAGGATGAATGCTCTCGCTGAAGTCACTCAGGACCTCGACGCCCGCGGCAATGTTCTCGGCGGTATGTTGTTCACCTGGAAGATGCAGGCCGCGACTGAGTTCATTGCGAACGCGATGAATATAACCACCACCAACCTCAAACACACCGCCACTCTCTGCGGTGTCCTGATGGCACAACCACACCGCCAGTTGGGCAAGGTAGCGCGGTCCGAACGGGCTCGTCATCTGCTCCTCATTGGTTCTGCCGGTCATTCGGCTGGCTGAAAACGGCGCGAGTGCATTGGCGTTGATGTTGTGGGTACTACCCTCGAGCGCGAGTGCTTTTGACAAACCGAGCATTGCCGCTTTAGCGGCACTGTAATGAGCAAAATTTGCAGCCGCATACAGACCAAACGGCGATGACGTGAACAGCAAACGCCCGAATCCCTGCTCAAGCATCTGAGGCCAGGCTGCGTGAGTGCACGCATAGCTACCGTCGACGTGGACAGCCAGCATGCGTTTCCACAGGTCCGGAGTCATCTCCGCGAATGGTGTTGCATAGGCGATACCGGCATTGTTGATCAGCACATCGAGCCGCCCCCACTCGTGCAATGCTGCCTGGACGATTTTTTCGCCATCAACAACGGAATCGTAGTTCGCAATAGCGTGGCCATTGGCTTTGATAATCTCCGCCACTACAGCATCCGCAGTTGCACTGTTGCTGCCTTCACCCGCAACCGTGCCGCCAAGATCATTCACCACTACCTTCGCACCACGTCGTGCAAATTCATGAGCATAGGCGCGGCCAATGCCATTGCCAGCGCCGGTTACCACAATTACGCGGTCTTCGAATGTCAGATTGTCACTCATCGTATTGCACTTCCTTTTTAGCGATTGCCAGCAACGCTAATTTATAGTTCAGCTTCAGGCGAAACCTTTTCGAACTGCTCACCGGTGCCCGGCAGGTAGTAGGGTGCATTGGGACCGTTGAAGCCTTCCAGAAACGTCAGTGTCGTTTCAATTGTTAACTCACCGCGAACGGCCAGTGCCTGTCGCAGCGCAGTAAAGTCAGGGCCATTTCCCCCGAGACTTACAGCATTTCGAGTTGCCTGCCAGTGGTCCAGACTTGCATACCGGGTTACCAGCACCACCTCGTCGTAGTCCTTGCCGTTGTCAGAGCTTACCTGATATCCAGAGTTTTCGAGACCACCGGCCCTGTCGTCCGGCGTAACGTTCATAACCTGCCACATACCCACCACCCGAGCGCCTATTTTCTCGAAGTAGGGCCATACACCTTCCTGGCTTACCTTGAGGAATTGGGGAAAACCGCCTTTCCTGATCTTCCAGTGGCGCATCGTCGTAATAGGCTGGCCCGATTTTGCCTGCTCGTTTCGTACTGCAACTTCAGGAGGCTGCTCCTGCGCGACCAGGTTATTTGCAGCAAACATCATTACCAACATCGTCAGGATAAATCGGCTCACCGAACTGCGTTTCGACCATGTGGGCATTTTCAGGTTGTCGTGTTGTTGTTTCATATGAATCCCTGTATTGCGAATTTCTAGACATATTGACCGGCTGAATATCCCTGTCAAAACTCCTGTCCTCTACAGTTGGAAATGTACGATCCGTATAAGGGTACAATTCCATCAGGCCATCAGGATTTGGAGTCACCATGCGCTTGAACTTGTTCAAGATGATCATCGCCGGGTGTTGTGCTCTGGCGTCAAGTGCTTCCGCTGCGCAGTGGGACCGGTACGGCGGGCAGGGTGGACGACAGTTCACTGAACTCGATCAGATCCATTCAGACAACCTGGCACGCTTGAGCCAGGCCTGGGTGTTTCGAACGGGTGACCTGAATCAGAACTTTTCCAGGAAAAGCCACTCCTTTCAAACCAATCCAATTTACTGGAATGAACTGCTGTTCATCTCTACCAGTGCCAATTGGGTGATCGCCGTCAATGCGACGTCGGGTGAGGAAGTCTGGCGTTTCGATCCTCAATTGCCGAAAGCGATCGGTTATTCCGAAAGCGCATCCCGGGGCGTGAGTCTCTGGCATGGTGACAGTGAAGTCTGCGCGGATCGAATTTTCCTGGGCACGCTCGTCGGCCAGGTCTATGCGCTGAACGCGTTGACCGGCGAACTCTGCAACGACTTCGGCGAAGGTGGCAGCGTTGATATGAGCAAAGGAGTAGGCGAGGTGGATATTGGTGATTATGGCATCACCTCGCCACCGGCTGTGTTAGGGGACCTGCTCATTGTCGGTTCCGCGATTGGCGACAATCGAGCCGTACGTTCGGAGCGCGGTATCGTGCGCGCCTTGGATGTCAGAACGGGCGCGTTGCTCTGGCTGTGGGATCCCATACCCCGTTCCAGTGCTGACCCGGCATATAGCAGTTGGGCTGACGACAGCGCGGCGATCGCGGGTTCTGCCAACGCCTGGGCGCCACTCAGTGTGGACGAAGAGCGGGATCTGGTGTTTGTTCCGACCTCCAGCCCCAGTCCAGACTTTTATGGCGGCGAGCGTCTTGGGGACAATCGCTATGCAAATTCGCTGGTGGCGCTGCGGGGCAGTACCGGGCAGGTGGTCTGGCATCAGCAACTCGTTCACCACGATGTCTGGGATTACGATGTTCCTTCGCAACCAACCCTTACAACGTTGCAGGTTGACGGTGAGCGGCTGCCCGCTGTGATGGTCGTGACTAAAACGGCCATGCTCTATGGGTTTCATCGTGACACTGGCCAGCCGCTCATTGGCATGACGGAACAAACGGTGCCCGCCAGTGATGTGCCGGGTGAACGCCTTTCACCAACACAGCCCTTTTCCAGCATTCCACCGCTGGCCGATCAAGGGGCTCTCACGGTCGATGATGCATTCGGAATCGCCTGGTTCGATGAACAGGCCTGCGCTGCGACGATCGAGAACTTCCGCTCGGAAGGGATATTCACACCGCCGACACTGCAGGGAACCATTCTGAACCCCAGTTACGCTGGCGGGGCAAATTGGGGCGGGGTGGCCGTTGATGAGTCTCGGCAGATAGCCGTTGCCAATGTTAATCAGATTCCTGCACTGGTGCGGTTGATCCCGCGCGAGGAACTCGATGCAATTCGGGCGACGGGTGAACTTGATGACTGGGATATTTCCAGAATGGCTGGCACACCCTATTTCATGGCCCGGCGGATCTTTCTGTCGCCAATTGGTCTTCCCTGCACACGGCCACCGTGGGGCAAGCTGGTCGCGGTAGATCTAGTCAGTCAGAACATCCTCTGGGAGGTGCCGCTGGGCCGTATCACCGATATCGCGCCTGCCCCGATCCCGAACTTTGAGTGGGGAGTGCCCAATATGGGCGGTCCTCTGCTCACGAAATCAGGTCTGATTGTCATTGGTGCAGCCGCCGAACACGCATTACGAATATATGATGTGCACACTGGCGAGGAGCTCTGGTACCAGCGTCTACCCGCGGCAGCGCTGGCGACCCCGATGAGTTATGAAGTCGACGGTGTGCAATACATTGCGATTGCGGCAGGTGGTCATGATCAGCTGGGCCTGGAACGAGGGGATTACCTGGTGGTATTTCGTCTGTCTGAGTAATTTTGCAGAAGATGACAGTTGGCGCGTTCTTGTTACCGTGGGATTGCAGCAGATCAGCAGAACCGGTGAGACGCTGGTTTAAGCGCTTCTGGAAACGTTACTGCGACTCCAGCGGTGAAAGAACCAGACGTTTGCCCTGCAATCCCGCCGGTCGAGGCACATTGATCATTGGCGCCAGCGTCGGCGCGATATCTATGGTTGCCGCGGGTTCGCTGGTCACACCTGGAGAGATGCCCGCGCCGAAGAACACCAGTGGCACATGCCGATCGTATTCGTAAAGCGATCCGTGACTGGTACCGGTATCTCCCCCGACCAGGCAGCCTTCTGCGGTTTGCAGGTAAAGGTCTCCGACGTTCGGCGGTGCTAACGAGTTGCGAATCAACCGAGCGTGCTCGTTTGTGGATTGCCGTAACTCATCTGCCGTCCAGGCAGCGTGGATGGCCGGTTGTGCTTCGAGTAGTCCTTCGAGATCCGCGATGATCTGCTCGGGTGTTGTGCCGAGTTCTCTGGCCAGTGAGTGGTTTATGTACAGTTGACTCTCAGCAAAATTAACCAGATTCCATGGGCCGGTAAAAGGCGCGGTATAAGACCAGTACACTTCCCACCACAACGAAAATATCAGCTCGATGGCGTTTGTGCGCTCAGCGAGGCAGGCAGGGGCGCTAGCTGTTGCACTTGAGGCGTCTTCGGGAATCGGCAACACGCCGTGATCTGAGGTTAAGACAATCAATATGTTGTCCAGACCGACATGGTCGTCGAGTGCCTGCAGCAATCGCTCGATTTCCACGTCCAGTCGCCGCAAGGTGTCCATTGACTCGGAGCTGTGAGGACCGTACAGGTGCCCTACGGTATCCGTGGCGGCATACGACAGAGCCAGCAGGTCGGTGGTGTCGTCTTCGCCCAGACCTTCCTGGCTGATGAGTTCGATGGCCAGTGAGGTGACGATCTGGTCTATATAGGGTGATGCGTAGATCTGATTGACGCGGTCTTCCAGGTCCCCTGAGTTCAAAGGGTGGGGCGAGATGCGTTCAAATTCGTCTGACTCAAATTCGAAGCTGTCAGGTCTCGGTCCCAGTGCGGGATGTGTCCACTCGCCTGGCAGGCCTTGAAGCCAGGCAGGTTGGTTTGAATTGCCGCCATTAAAAGATTTGAGCCAGCCAGGCAGACTTTCCAGGTAGTAGCTGCTGCTTGTGAACTGCCCGGTTTCTCGGTCCAGCCAGAAACTGGCATCGCTATACTGCCCACCTAATGTGATAGCTGCCCGGTCTTTGGCTGCAAGGGTGAAAACCCTGGCCGTTGGATCGGCGGCTTTCATCCAGTCCCCGAGCGTGGTTGCCTGCAGGCGTTTGGGTGAACGGCCCTCTGTACCACCAATAACCGGGTGTTCAGGATCTTCCACACAGTAGCGGGTTTGCCAGCTCTGGCGGTCAAAGTATTCGTTGCCGCCGATCCCGTTGCGGCTGGGATTGACGCCGGTAAGCATCACCGCATGACCGGGGCAGGTGCTGGTTGCTGAGTGGTCGAGCATGGCATTGCTGAACATGCGTCCGTTGCGGCTGAGATCACCTAGCCCGCCCGGCAGTTCAGTGGTGAGCCGGTCCGAGCGTAGTTGATCTACCGCAATCAGGATCACAAGGCGAGGTTGCTGGGCATAGGCCTGAGCCTGCAGCATTGTCGCAACCAGCAGTAAAGTGGCTATGCGCAATTCCAACTCCGGCAGACGGTTGCGACCTGACTAAAGTTCAATGCCAAAATACTCAGAAAACTTGGCGTTGTACTCGGTATCACTGAGGTCTGCGCCCATTCGAATCCAGTCTTCAGAAGGTACTTTGAAGCGCGCTGCCATGAAGCCTTCCGCATCCGGACCAACCGGCCATCGCAGCTTGTAGTCTTCCGTGGAGATTGCCTCGGAAATTGCTTCAGCCACAAGTTGAGGAGACACCGCCCGCTTGAATCCAGCTGCAAAAACTTTACCGTTGCGGCGCATGATCGGCTGATACGGCGAAGTTTTTTCATAACGTGTCTGTTCTGCCGAGTTCTCGAAAATGTTGGTCATGATTACCCCCGGTTCCACATTCACCACGCGCACCCCGAAGCGATAAGTCTCATGAGCCAGTGCTTCCCCCAGGCACTCCAGCGCCCACTTTGATGCTGAGTAAGCGATCTGATTCGGCGTTGCCTGCAGACCTACTGCCGAGGTGATATTGACGATGCAGCCAGTCTGGCGCTCCCGCATCGACGGCAGCACTGCCTGGATACAACGGACTGCGCCGAAGTAGTTGGTTTCAAACATCTGCTTGTGTTCATCTTCGGGCGTGAGCTCCAGCGGAGATGCGCCGCCGATACCTGCATTGTTGACAAGCACGTCAACCGGTCCTTGTTCATGGATTGCTGCAAAAGCAGCTGCCACCGACCCGGCATCACAGATGTCCAGTTGGACAATCTCGATTGGCAGAGACTCTTCAGCTGCCGCTGTTCTCAATGCGTCGGATTTGGTCAGGTTGCGCATACCGGCGAATACCCGATAACCATTGCGGGCCAGATGCAGACTGGTCGTGAGACCTATGCCGGTACTGGTACCTGTTATGACTGCAATCTTCATCTTTTCTCCTGTTGGTTCTCAGGCAACGCGAACTGGCCCAATTGATTCGGTGGGATCCAGTATGCCCCATCAAGTCGATTTTTTGATGAGAGAAAATCCCGCGAGTGAATGTGGCGACGGATACAACGGTCAGCTGTTGTTGGTTGGCCGGTAGATGGGCCCTCGTGCGCGCACAGGATCCAGCAGTGACCAGTCACCATCGCTGACTTCGTAGCCCTGTGGAAATGGTGGCCTGGGTTCCATATCCAAGGAAGCCATCACTCGATCATCTCGGTAGTAACACTGAATCGTTAATGCCATCAGTAGACCGGCGATCTCCGGGTGCTGTTCACGGAACCATTCGACTGCCAGATCCTGTGACTCGGCTGCTCTGTCTTGGCCAGCGGAGTCGTTGCTGGTTTCGATGTAGGTATGTAGCGCGTCCAGAGCGGGTGTTAGCAGCGGTAGCTGTTGGGCACCGGCCATCAGGATGGCAGCTACGATGGTCGGGTCATCGGCCCCTGGCACCTGATGCACCTCACTGGGTGGAATCATCGCCTGAAGAACCCGTCTCAGCATGCGCTGTTGAACGGCGCTCAAGGGTCCATCGCTGCTGATGATGTTTTCAGAGTTCATGTTTCACCTCAATCAAACAGGTTCGCCAGCCGCTGTTTCATCGAATCGGTGATGTACAGCGCCAGTGCGGAGATGGTGCGGGTTGGGTTGACACCCGCAGATGTGACAAACACGCTGCCATCGACAATGAACAGGTTCTTCACATCGTGACTGCGTCCCCACTCATTGACGACTGACGTCTCGGGGTCGGTGCCCATGCGGGCAGTTCCCATCAGATGCCAGCCACCTACCGCGAGAGGGGACTCTGACAGGACATCTACTGCACCCGCGGCTCGCAACACATCGGTTGCCCGCGCGACCGCGTGATCGAGCATGTTGCGACTGTTTTCGCTCAGGGTGTAGTCGATGCGTGGCGATGGAACGCCGTCTGAATCCTTCAGGTGGGGATCCAGCGTTACTGTATTGTGGGCTTCCGGCAGGTCTTCGCAGATTGCCACCATGCCGGTAATTCGATTATGCAGCGCTCGATAGGCGTCGTGGTGAGCGGCTCCCCAGGGGATGCGGCCGGAAGCCATGCCGCCCAGTGCGGTCATTACCGCGCCACGGCCACGGGTCATCTCAAAGGTGTAGCCACGCAGGAAATCGTGTTCATCACGGGTCTCGTAAAATTCCTGACTCCACAGACAATCGATCGGACCTCGATAGCCGTCCTGGGCTTCTTCGAAAACACCGGAGATTGAAGCGTAAGGATGAAACATCAGATTCCGGCCGACCAGGCCGCTGGAATTGGCGAGACCGTTCGGGAATCGCTGCGATGTTGAATTCAGCAGAATTCGTGGAGTACCCACTCCGTTCATTGCCAGCACAACGACTTCCGCGCGGATGTGCTGACGCACGCCGTCTGCGTCGAAATAGATGGCACCTGTCGCGCGGTCGTTATCATCGACGGTAACTGCGGAGACACGGCATCGGGTACGAAGCTCAACGCCTGCTCGTATTGCCGCCGGCCAGTAGGTGATATCGGTACTGGCTTTGGCGCCCTGAGCGCAGCCGCTCAGACAGGCCCCGAGATTGATGCAGCGGTCACGACCTTCATAAGGTTGTGTGGCGATGGCTGAATCGGACGGCCACCAGTGCCAGCCGCGGGCATTGAATCCTCTGGCGACAGTTTCCCCTGCGCGCCCGAGAGGTAGCGGTGGCATCAGTGAGTTTTTTGGTGGATGGGCGGGGTAGGCGGGGTCACCGACCAGGCCGGAAACACCGGTGATCTGATCATCCTGGTCATAGAAGGGTGCCAGGGTCTCATAGTCAATCGGCCAGTCATCGGCGACACCATCAAGGCTTCTGACTCGGAAATCAGACGGATGGAACCTCGGATAATGACCCGCATACAGGATGGTGCCACCGCCAACACCGTTGAAATTAGCAATTTTGATCGGCGAATGATCGTCGTTGATTGGATAGTCGGTAATTCGCCCACGGTTATTCGGACTGATGCTGAATTCACCGAAACTGCGCGCTTCGAAGTCGCGGGTGGTGCTCGGATAATCGGACGGGTTCATCCATTCACCCTGTTCCAGGCAAACGATGCGCATCTTGGTTTCCGCCAGATTCCAGGCGGCAGCAGCACCAGACGCACCCGCACCGATAATCAGCACATCAACCTGTTCATCAGCTTGTTTATCAACCCGACTCTCAACCATGGTGGTGACCTCCAGGGCCATGCACGTGCCCGTGAGACAGCTCTTCGGGCGCCGCTTCCCGAACCTCGACAATCTCCAGGTCGAAGGTCAGTGACTGTCCGGCAAATGGATGGTTGAGATCCACGTCGACAACCTTGTTTCCCACTTTCAGTACGGTGACTGAGCGAGCACCCTGTTCGGTGTGCAGCTGGACATTCATGCCTGGTTTGAGTTTTGGCGATTTAGGCAGGTATTTCTTCGACACCCGCTGGGTCCAGTCGTCGCGCCGCTCTCCGTAGGCGTCTTCGGCAGCAAGCGTGACGGAGACATGGTCGCCGGCGCAGTGACCTTCAAGGGTGGCTTCAACCCCTTTCAGAACGTTGCCGTGACCCTGCATAACTGCCAAAGGCTCGCTGTCGAAAGTGGACTCCAGCTCAGAGTCCGATGCGTCTTTGATCCGGTAGTGGAACCGGACAACCCGGTCTTTTGCGACAGTCAGTTCGCTGCTCATCTGCGTTGGCTCTCGTCTGCTGAATTTGAGGTTACTCGGACCTCAAGCATCAACGAAAAATCCTGCTGATGCCAGTCTTCAGCGGGCCGGCTGGAACTGGTGAATTATGTCGAGGAAAATCTGGCCGTACTTTTCGAGTTTGGCCTGACCGATACCGGAGATCTGCAGCAGGTCTTCAACCCGCTGCGGTCGTTGCTGGATCATGTCGACGAGAGTTGCGTCGTGAAAAATGACATAGGGCGGGATACCGTGGGCGCTGGCAATCTCGCGACGGGTCTCGCGCAGCGCATCCATGAGATCCTCGTCTTCCAGTTCGAGCTCAATTCTGACACTGGCTCGGCGTTTTTTCGGTTTGTCGGGCTCTTCTCTCAGCTGCAGCGTAGTTTCGCCGCGCAGCAGGCCTCGTGCGCTCTGGGTCAGGCGCAGCGCGCCGAATTGACCGTGCTCAACGCTCAAAAATCCTCGTACGACCAGCTGGCGGAAGATGGATCGCCACTGATTGTCGGAATAGGCAGCGCCGATGCCGAAGGTGCTGAGCTGGTCATGACCGAACTTCTGGACCTTGTCGCGTTGCTGGCCTCTGAGGACGTCGATCACGTGGCCGGCACCAAAGCGCTGTCCGGTTCGATAGACGCACGACAGAGCCTTCTGAGCTGCTTCAGTGCCATCCCAGGTGACCGGCGGTCGCAGACAGATATCGCAGTTGCCGCACGGTTGCGGCATGAACTCACCGAAATAGGCGAGTAATTGCTGCCGGCGACACGCAGTGACCTCACACCAGCCAAGCAGCGCATCGATCTTGGCCCGGTCGATGCGTTTGTGGTTCTCATCAGCCTGAGACTCTTCGACCATTCTGGAGACTCTGACCACGTCCTGCAGACCATAGACCATCCAGGCATCTGCTGGTTGTCCGTCGCGACCGGCTCGGCCGGTTTCCTGGTAGTAGGCTTCCATGCTTTTAGGCAGGTCGAGGTGGGCGACAAAACGCACGTCGGGCTTGTCGATGCCCATACCGAAGGCGACTGTAGCCACCATGATCACTGCATCGTCCCTGAGAAAGCACTCCTGATTGCGATTGCGCTCTTCGGTACTCAGACCGGCGTGGTAGGGCAGTGCATCGAAACCCTGGCCATGCAGCCACTCAGCGGTGGCTTCGACACTTTTACGTGACAGACAGTAGACGATGCCGCTGTGCTTTGAGTGTTCGCCCAGGAACTCGCGCAGCTGTTTGCGGGCATCTGTCTTTGGCTGCACCGAGTAGCAGATGTTCGGGCGATCGAAGCCGCCGACAAATCTCTTAGGCTGGTGTAGGGCCAGACGGGAGATAATGTCTTCCCGGGTGCGCTCGTCGGCAGTTGCCGTCAACGCCAGACGTGGGACTCCGGGAAACACCTCAGCAAGCCTGTGCAGCTCGAGATAGTCCTGACGAAAGTCATGTCCCCAGGAAGATACGCAGTGAGCCTCATCGATTGCAATCAGCGAGACATCAGCGCGGCTCAGGCTGGCCAGCGTGTCTTCGCGCAACAGCCGTTCCGGGGCAACGTAGAGGAGATCGAGTTCACCGGCCGCAACGGCTGTCATGACCCGCTGTTGTTCGGAAGGATCTAGAGACGAGTTCAGATAGGCGGCAGCAACCCCAACTTCGTGCAGAGCAGCCACCTGATCGCGCATCAGTGCAATTAACGGTGATACCACGATGCCGAGACCCGGCTGGAGCAGGGCGGGGATCTGGTAGCACAGCGATTTACCGCCGCCAGTCGGCATCAGCACCAGGGCGTCATCACCCTGGCAGACATGGTCGATGATCTCGGCCTGCTGGCCTCTGAACTGATCGAACCCGTAGATCCTACGGAGTAGTTCCAGCGCGTCGCTCATTGCGCTCAGCGTTTTGGTACGTTGCGCTTTTTCGGTGGTGCGTCACCGCGATTGTGCTTTTTCCGCGCTGGTTTGCTGCGTACTTTATCTCCGGCGGCGGGTTTGCTTCGGACCTTGTCCGGGTCGTGGCGTTTGCTGGGTTTGCGAACAGGCTGACCTGCTGAGTCCAACTGGGTGATTGCCAGTTTTTGTCCGCATACCCAGGCTTTTTTCAGGTCCCGGAGGACGTCTCTGGGCATGCCGGTGGGCAGTTCCACCACGCTGAAATCTTCGCGAATATCGATATGACCGATATGCGCGGCATCAAGACCGGCTTCGTTGGCGATAGCGCCGACAATGTTGGCAGGCTGTACTCCGTGCTGACTACCTACCTCGATTCGATAGCGTTCGGAGTTTTCACGCGCTTTGGGTGGATTGCGTTTCTTGGGGGTTTTATCTCTATCACTCGAGCTCCGTCGTTCACCGGTGTCGCGGCGGTTGCTTCGATGCGGCCGATCTGAAGACCCGGTGTCGTTATTCTGTCGTCGCTGTGGGCGTTCGGGCACCATCAACAGCGGTTGATCGCCGATCGCCATCTGGGCCAGCGCTGCAGCGATTTCAGCGGCTGGTACATCGTGCTCCTGCTGATACTGATCAACTAGGCCCTGCATGAAGCCCAGTTCGCCAGCGGCCAGGGTGTCAGTAATGGTCTGTTTGAATCTGGAGATGCGCTGGTTGTTGACGGTCTCGGTGGAGGGCAGTTCCAGCTGATCTATTTTTTTGCGGGTAGCCTTTTCGATTGCGCCCAGCATCCTCCGTTCACGTGGTGCTACAAAGAGAATAGCTTCGCCGCTGCGGCCAGCTCGACCGGTGCGACCAATTCGATGCACATAGGCTTCAGTGTCGTAAGGAATGTCATAGTTGATGACGTGACTGATCCGCTCCACATCCAGACCTCTGGCCGCAACATCCGTCGCAACCAGTATATCCAGACTGCCGTTCTTCAGACGGTTGACCATCGCTTCGCGCTGGTTCTGAGGCATGTCACCATTCAACGCAGCTGCGGCGTGACCGCGAGCTTCGAGGCGTTCGGCCAGCTCTGTGGTGCGAACTTTGGTACGGGTGAATACAAGAATGGCATCAAAGTCTTCTACTTCGAGAATCCGTGTCAACGCGTCGAGTTTGTGGGTACCGCTGACCAGCCAGTAGCGTTGACGGATGGTCTCAGCGGTCGCGGTCAGCGCTTTGACAGAGATTTCTTTCGGATCGCGAAGGTGTTTACGGGCAATCTGCTGAATTTCCCGCGGCATGGTGGCGGAGAACAGCGCGGTCTGACGCTCGGTCGGGGTTCTTTCAAGAATCCACTGCACTTCTTCGATGAAACCCATGCGCAGCATCTCATCGGCTTCGTCGAGCACCATGGCCTGAATTTTGTCGAGTTTCAGCGTGCCTTTACGCATGTGGTCCATGACGCGCCCGGGGGTACCGACAACCACGTGCACACCGCGTTGCAGGGCTCGCAGTTGCCCGGTGTAGTCCGCGCCGCCATAAATTGGCAACACGTGAAAACCTTTGATACCGCTGGCATAGCGCTGATAGGCCTCAGCGACCTGAATCGCCAGTTCCCGGGTCGGGCACAGGGTCATCACCTGCACGTGTTTTGCGCTGAGATCCAATCTGGACAGCAGCGGCAGTGCAAATGCTGCCGTCTTACCGGTACCAGTCGGTGCATGGCCAAACAGATCGTGTCCTTCCAACAGTAGAGGTATGGCCTGGGCCTGGATAGGTGAAGGGGTCTCATAGCCCACAGCTTCGATGGCGCTGAGCATCTGCGCGGGCAGATTGAGTTCACGAAAGCTGGGTAGCGCGGGGTCGGTCATCTGGTTGTCCTGGTGCGGGATTTGGCCCGATGGCGGCGGCTGGGGCCGCACAGGGAGGCGGACCATACAGATCCTTGGCCCGGATCACAATAACTCCCTGTTGGTACCGACCGCAGGTTCGCTTCAGTTCAGTTGATCAACAAACCGCTGTAATGCCTGATTGGTCGCTTCCGGCGCTTCCTGCTGAACCCAATGACCGACGTTATCAATCAGAGTTGCACCACGGAAGTCCGCGCAGCCTGCGCCAGGGTCAGCAAACAGATCACCGCCGGGGACGAAATGACGCACGGCGTCTCGAGCGCCGCCTATAAAGCAGCTGGGTTGGACCAGTTTCTGCCCCTGCAGCGCAGTCAGTTCTGTTACGTCCAGGGTCTGGGCGCGGTAACGGTTGAACGGGCCATGAAATCCAGAGTGTTCGAAAGCCTTTATATACACGGCGAGATCGGCAGGCGACAGCCACGCCGGGAAGGGTTCGGGATCAACCAAGTCATCGAGCAGGCCGGCGTCTGCAGGTTTGTGCTTCAACCATTCGTCTGTGGGAGCATCGCCAGACAGTGCGAAATATATTTTTCTCAAGGCTGAACTGATGTCAGCGCTGACCTCCGCTTCAACAACTCCTTCAGCCTGAATATAGAGCTGGTAGAAAAAGCGATCCGCGTACAGTGCTTGCCACAGATCAATCGAAGACATGCCGCTGCCGGGCGTGTAGGGCACGCTCAGGCCTGCCACTGCGCGGAACTGACCCGGATGCAGCAGGGCGGCGTGATAGGCAATAGGCGCGCCCCCGTCGTGGCCGAGCAGGATTGCCGGTGAGTCGCTGAGTGCACGGGCGACTGCGGCGACGTCTGCGGCCAGATTTTTCAGGGTGTAGGCAGCAATGGGTGCGGGCGCAGAACTGTCGCCGTAGCCGCGAACGTCCAGCGCGGCAACCTGATAGCCCCGCTCGGAAAAGTATTCGATCTGATGCCGCCAGGAGTAGGCCAGCTCCGGCCAGCCGTGCACGCAGAGGATGAGTGGACCGGAGCCCGCGGAAATGACTCGAAGTTGGATGTCGCCGTTGCTGACTGTTTGCGTTGCCATCTGTATTCAGTAGGTCGAGACGGTGTTTTCGAAAACGAATCCGCCTTTGCTCATGACCAGGCGATGGCGATCGCCAGCTGCGTTCGGATTGTGGTCAGCGTAGCCGGCATCACCCTGCCACATCGCGACCCTGATACCGTCTTCGCGTTTGCCGAGCCGCGTTTCAAAGATTTTGGGCGCGTCTGTGTTCAGCCGCGCAATCGCGGCATCGGCGTTATCTGCCAGCGACAGCTGATACAGAGTGATCCAGGTGGGTGGCGCCAGATCAATGTCACCAGCAGCGTGACGTTCCAGTGCGTGCGCTGGTTTGAGCCACTGATGGTCCTGAATTTCACCACCGTCGATCTCAACGTCATGGCTGTCTGCGAGGCTGGCAAAAAACCAGGTGGCAAAACGTTTGGGGGTACTGGGTGGTGGCGTCCAGTGCGCAAACCAGATGAAGTTCTCCGGAGCCGAGATGATGCCGGCTTCTTCCTGGGTTTCGCGTGCGGCTGCGTTGCGGGCAGCCTGATTAATATCGCCGTCGTCGGTGTGATCTTCAGGGTCGATGCGACCGCCGGGAAACACCCACATGCCGCCAAAGGATATTTTGGAGGTTTTGTGCAGCATCAGCACTTCGAGCCCTGGTGCATCCCGCAGCAGTACCACGGTTGCTGCGGGAATGGCCGGGCTGGTTTCTTCTCGTGAATCAATGTTGTCGCCGTAGATGTCACTGCTGTGTTTGTCGTCGCGTTGGGTCATCTGATGTCCGTGTTTGTTCTTGTGGGTGTGATCACCGGCTCTCAGTTTTCGCTGCTAGCGGCGTTTGCATCCGGGAAAGCTGCAAAGCATCTCGAACAGCAGATTTGCAGCCAGCAATGCAGTGTTGCCCGATGGGTCGTATTGGGGAGCCACCTCGACCAGATCGGCACCGATCAGGTTGCAGCCGAATACGCCACGGATGATTTCCAGACCCTGTGAAGAGCTCAGCCCGGCAGGTTCCGGTGTGCCGGTGCCAGGGGCTACTGAGGGGTCGAGTCCATCGATGTCGAACGACAGGTACACGGGCTGATCGCCGATCCGGTCCCGGACTTCAGTCATCAGCGGGGACAGCGATTGGTACCAACAGTCTTCAGCGGTCACAACGCGCACGCCCTGTTGCCGGGACCAGTCGAAATCCTCCGCACTGTAGCCGGTTGCCCGCAGACCAATCTGGGTCATGCGCTTGGGATCTATCAGACCCTCCTCAATGGCACGCCGGAAAATTGTGCCATGGGTGATGCGTTCGCCGAACATCTCATCGTTGATATCCGCATGGGCGTCAACGTGGACAAGACCCATGGGTCCATGAACTCTGGCCAGGGCTCTGAGAATGGGCAGGGTTACGGTGTGATCGCCGCCCATCGACAGGGTCTTAGCACCGGCGGTGACTATCCGGTCGTAGTGGGCTTCGATAATGCCAATGGAGTCAGCGAGGTTGAAGGTGTTGAGCGCTACGTCGCCAATATCGGCAATCTGAAAACTGTCGAACGGCGCTGCGCCTGTGGCCATGCCGTAAGGGCGCACCAGCACGGATTCAGCTCTGATACCTCGTGGCCCGAACCTGGCACCGGGTCGGTTGCTGGTGCCGATGTCGAGTGGCACGCCCATGATCGCAATGTCGAGCCCGTCGGCGCTGTCCTGAGCGGGCAGTCGAAACAGCGTCCCGGGACCGGCAAAACGGGGCATTTCATTGCCGCCCATCGGTTGATTGAAAGCCTGATCAGACGGTTGATCCAAAGGTTGTGCGCTCGGTAGTGGGAAAGAATTCGCAGGGTCCAAGCTACCCGGGCAGCAGAGCATTGGCAACCCGCCAAGGTTGATCGGGAACAGTGGCAGGAGGTGTCAGTGCTGGCTGATCAGAGTTGCGCGAACCTTCAGCGGATCCATCAGGATGGCGCCACGATAGCCGGCTATTTCGTCAGTGCTGTAGAGCTGCAGCTGCTGGGTTGGGTAGAAGCGTTCGAACATCCAATTCAGAACCTCGGCGAGTGCGGTGTCGTCGAGCGGTGCTTGAGATGAGCCCGGCACCTGGGCGATGTAAGCCCGACCGGCGGGTATTGAGCTCAGGTAGTCCAGGTCCTTCCGTAAATCCGGGATGATGGGCGGATCGCCACCGCCGTTTTCGAGATGGCAGCCGCCGCAGTGCAGCAGATAGTCGAACTCAGGGTCCGCTGCAATGTCGGTTGCGCCTGCCAGTATCAGCAGCAGGCACAAACCACGTTCCATCAGATTACGGCTGATCAATTGCACAGCTCGCGGTCAGCCGGCGACGGTGCTGTCTACTTCGCCGATCACCAGCGCCAGAGTGCAGTGGTAGGCATGGCTCTGGGAGCCGAAACACCACAGGATGCTGTTGGACTTGGAAGGGAAATAGACTGGTCGGTCACCTTCTGAGCGATGACAGCTGCAACGGTTGCAATAACTCTTGCCGCAACAGTCATTGTAGGAGATCAGGTAGTTCTTGCCGTCAGTGGGATTCTGGCAGGTGCCCACCCAGGCGACGGATGCGGTTTCTGAACCGGCCGGGCACTGAGTCTGGCTGCCGCCGCAGCAGCTGCACAGTGAGCCGCTGAAGGCGCAGTAGCGCCAGTAGTCACAGCTCTGCGGATCGCCAAGCTCTGGAATGTCAGCGGCAGCAGCAGCCTGCCGATAGACCGGCAGCACCGGAAACGCGCCCATGCCTACCAGCACCGCGCCGAGCTTGCCGACAAATGATCGACGGGACGTTCGCCCGGCGAGCCTCCTGCTGGCCCCGGTGGCAACCCTGTCGACACTGGCGAGCAGGTCGTTAATCAGATCCCGTTTGTTCATGATGCTTTTTGCTCCAATCCTTCGTCCAACCCATCTTGGCGAAACAGGTAGTCCTGAATCGATTCGAATCCTGAGTCCATTGACTCCACCAGGCTTTCCAGGTGTTCGCGGCTGTTCACCAGGCCTTTCGAGCGCAGCACGCCGTCCGGACCAATGAGCACCGCGTAGGGTAGCTTGCCCACTTCGAACCGCATGCCCAGTTCGAGTGAGACGACGTAGGGGTACTTTTCCATACCCATATCGGCGATGTAGTTCAGGTGCTGGTCGCGCTCACCGCCGTCACTGGCAAATGTTAACTGCAGTCGCTGACGTTCGCTGCGCGCCAGTGACTTGGCGGTCGGCACCAGAGATTTGCAGATCGGGCAGGTTGGCGACACGAACAGAATCAATTGTGCGTGGGTCTGGGTGCCACCTACATTCAGAGACTGACCATTGATATCGTCGATGACCAGGTCCGGGGCCAACTCGCCGACTTTGGGTCCAGCGCTGGTCATCAAGGCACCTGCAGGTGCGAGGCGGGTGTGTAATACACCGATCTGTCTGGCGAGGGCGAATACCACCATCAGCAGAACCAGCACGACAATCCACAGCAGTATAAGCCCGACAGTTACAGGATCAGTCACGCAGTTGACTCCATTCACGTAGTACCGAGGCGTTTTCCAGCAGCTGTTCGGCAACCAGATAAACAAGACAGACCACGAGAAATGCTGGAACTGCAATCAGCAGATCGCTCCAGGCGAAACTCGTCGTCGGTGCTGGCAGTGTTGTCAGCAACGCACCGCCAGCAAGCACAGCGTTGCGCAACAGCAGCCAGGGTGAGAGCAGCTGCGGGGTGTCGCCACAGCCGCAGTCGATATAGTCTCGCCCACGCGCCAGATTGATGGCGATCGCGATACCGTACAGGCCAAGCAATGCAGCTGCGAGCAATCCAGCGTAGGGGCGTGTTGCGGGCAACAGCAGTGCCGGTGCCAATAGAATTTCCAACACCGCCAGCAGATAGCCACCAGGAGCCACCAGGCTTTGTGGCAGCAGTTTATATTCCGCCAGCTGGGCGTTAAATCTCGCTGCGCTGCGCAGCTTGTGCAATCCGGCAGTGACAAACAGCAGGGCCAGGCCCAGCGCCAGAACGCTTTGCAGCGTAATGTTGATCATTCGGCTGGCAACAGATTCTGCACCAGGCCGCCACCCATCTCATCCATCGTGCGCAGGATGCGACCGGTGGTAGCGCTGGCGATTCGCAGGGTGCGCTGTTCGTCCGGAACGATGATCAGCAGCGGTTCGGCATCAGCGGTCAGCGCCACGCCTGTGGCCATTTCCTCACCAAGTTCCATGCGATAGCCACGACGTCGGGTATTGGTATCGAAGCCCCAGACCTGCGTGCCCGGATCCTCAAATGTTTCCTGGCCGCCACCTTCATGCATCAGAGTCACCAGCACGCCGGTAGCGGCGTTGTAGGCGAATGGTTGCCCGCCGCTGATACGCCATTGCGCATCTTCTTCATCCTGGGAGATGATCGACCAGGGTTCGCTAATCGTGATTTCGCCGTTAGCGACGCTGGCTTCGAATACCAGACCATCGAACGACATGAACATCCAGCCATTGGTCGTGGGCACGGCGTAGTCGAAGATCGGGTCTTCGTCGACGTTGAAAAAGACTCTGCTGCGAATGCGCCCGGATTCTTTGCCGTTGCGATCAAGACTGATGTATTGCAGCGTGCCGTCACCGCAGGGCATCAGGAAGCCCCGATCGATTGGATAGACGGCCGCACAGCCAGGGGTCGACACTTCGCCGACAAACTCTTCTGCGTCGACATCAACAATGCTGACAGACATGGCGGGAGTGATGTTCCAGATGCCAAGGAATTTGTCGTCAATCAGACCAATCATTCCACCATGGCCGAGGCCTGCGGATTTTGCTGGAATCTCCACCTCAGCGATGGGGGCCAGGGTGTTGCTGTCGAATATCAGGACCACGTCGGTGCGCTCGCCATAGTAGGTGCGCGTATAGAAGCTGCCGTAGGAGTAGATGCGGTCTTTGTCTATCTGCGGACGCAGCGCTGGAGAGAACATTGACAGGGTCAGCGTACCTTCAACCTCCGCGGTGTCCCCGTTGACCAGATAGGTAATGTTATAGCCACGCAGCGTGAACCAGTGCGGGGTAGGCTCATCGATGCTCCCTACAGCGCCGACGACGGAATCCCATTCCTGGGCAGACAGTGATAGGCAGCACAATATTGCAATCAGCCCTGAGACCAGCCGTTGGATCATCCCCGATTCCCCGTATACGTTTCTTGCTGGCTATCCTACGAGTTACACGATATTCGTGCCAGCTTCGATGATCTATTGGCACGAGTTGAAATTCAGCTCCAACCTCCCGGCCAATGGGTGAATGGTCGATTATCCGCGTTGGCCAGCGGTGTTCGGCGGATGCCAGTCAGATATACCTGCGCACTACATCGGCGCGTGGCGAGGTGAATCCGACAGTGGCGCCTTTATGGTTTGGTTCTCTGGCCAGTGAAAGGCACCGTGCCCCGGGGATTCTGGACCTGGCCTGTCATGTCGTCACCGGCGACGCTACCTTGGTAGTTCACTTCGATTTCACCAATTGGCACTGTAATCACCAGCGGAAATGCAAAGTTGTTGCCATCACGGCTGATGCTGTCGATGTTGATGGGTCCCCGCATGCTGTTATAGATACCGGTATAGTTAGGTCCGTCTCGGGTGATGACCAGCGTCGGATGCTGCAGACCTCTCGGAGTATCGATGCTCAGCGTCCATTCTCCGGCGAGTTCATCAGCCTGTGCGATAGCCCCAGTCAGTAGACTGGTGAGGATTGCACTGGAAAAGAGGGTAAAAAGCAGCAGGCGGTGTTTCAGACTTCTGATCACGATGTTGTCCGGTGGTTATGACGGGTGGAGAGCGTATCAAATCATCACCCCGCGTTGGCAAATTCAGGAGTTATCAATGGCAGTAAAAGTTCATCAGCAGTTCCCGTCAGGTTTACCCGACGACGACGCCCATCCGTATCGTACCGGCGCCTGGCGGCCCCAGCACACAGAATTCGATGCCTGGAATCTGGACGTCCAGGGTGAGATTCCTCACGATCTGGCCGGCGTGTACCTGCGCAATACGGAGAACCCGTTACTGCCGCCTATCAAGCGGTATCACCCGTTTGATGGTGACGGCATGCTGCATGCGATGTCTTTTGCTGGTGGTGAAGCGCGCTACCACAATCGCTTTGTTCCGACCGACGGATTTATGGCTGAGCGTGAGGCTGGAACGTCGCTATGGGCGGGTGCGGGAGAGAACCCGGAGAGTGCTCTGCGCGAATGCGCCCTCGGTGCCAAGCCTCACACTAAAGACGCGTCCAGTACCGATGTGGTTGTGCATCGCGGTGTTGCGCTGACCAGTTTCTACCTGTGCGGGGATCTCTACCGTTTTGATCCCTACTCACTGGAATCCCTCGGCAAAGAATCTTTTGGTGGTGCGATTCCGGGTCAGGGCATTTCTGCGCATCCTAAAGTGGATGAAGTCAGCGGGGAGATGCTGGTATTCAACTACGACACGCGTGCGCCATACATGCACTATGGTGTGGTTGACGCAGCTGGCGCGCTGGCTCACTACATCGATGTACCGCTGCCGGGACCGCGGCTGCCCCACGACATTGCGTTTACCGAAAACTACACGATATTCAACGATCTGCCGCTGTTCTGGGATCCTCATGGTCTTGAGCATGGCCGATATGCTTCCCGATACCATCCGGATATGCCCAGCCGATTCGGCATTGTGCCGCGACGGGGCGCCGCTGAGCAGATCCGCTGGTTCGAAGCGGCGCCTACCTATGTGTTGCATTGGATCAACGCTTTTGAAGACGGTGATGAGGTCGTGCTGGATGGTTTCTTTCAGGGCACACCGGAACCGCAGCGGCGCGATGATCTCAGTTTCGAGCAGAACTTCTTCCGCTACCTCGATCTTCATACTCTGGAAACCAGGGCTCACCGGTGGCGATTCAATCTGCGGACCGGCCAGTGCCACGAAGCGCCGTTGTCCGAAACCATCAGTGAATTTCCGATGATCAACGGGCGCTTTGGTGGAAGACCCTACCGCTACTATTACAGTGCGCTGCCGGCGCAAGGCTGGTTTGGTTTTGAAGGCATCATCAAGCACGATCTGCACGCGGGTACTGAGCAGGTTGTGCGTCTGCCGCAGGGCGTATACGCGAGCGAGACAGTAATGGCACCGCGGCTTGGTGCCCAGTCAGAAGACGATGGCTATCTGGTGACCTTCACGATGGATGTGAATAACGATATTTCTGAGTGTCTGGTCCTCGATGCGGCGCAGCCGTCGGCCGAACCGATCGCTCGGATCCGATTACCCGAACGTATCTGCAGCGGTACTCACGCTTTCTGGCATGCGGCCCAGACTGGTCGGTGAGTCAGCTGGTCGCCACCCAGCATTCGCTCATGCCTCGGAAGCTGGGCACGCTGGCGTAGACGTAGCCCCTGTCGCTCAGGCGCAATATCGGAAAGTGCGCAAGCAGACCGAGAATGGCTTCCTGCGCTTCAATTCTCGCCAGGTGCGCACCCAGACACAGATGTCTGCCGCCGCCAAAAGACTGATGATGGGTGTCTTCCCGGGTGATGTCGAAACTGGCTGGTTGGGGATAAACATCCGGATCGTGGTTGGCGGCTGCCAGCGAGGTGCTCAGGGATTCCCCTGCGTGGACAGGGCAGCCGCCGAAGTTGACCTCGCGATTAGCGATGCGGCCGGAATTGGTCACCGGTGAGTCGAATCGCAACATCTCTTCAACAGCGTTTTCGATCAGTTCGGGCCGTTCGCGCAGCAGGGTGAGTTGTTCAGGGTTGTCCAGCAGTGCTTTAACGCCGTTTCCAATCAGATCGGTTGTGGTCACGTTGCCTGCGATCAGCAGCAGATTGCACTGGCTGATGATTTCGGTCTTGGTGAGTTTATCGCCGTCTTCTTCTGCCCGGATCATGGTGCTGAGGAGATCTTCGCCAAGATGATTGCGGCGAGCTTCGATTTCCCGGTCAAAGAAGTCGACGAGGGCCTGTTGCGCGGCTTCTCCTTCGCTCTGTTCGGATTCACTCGGGAAAGGATTGAAGGCGATTTTTACCGAGGTGTCTGACCAGGACTTGAAGCTGCCTTGATCTGCCGGATCCAGCCCCAGCATTTCTGCGATCACCACGGTAGGAATCGGCCCTGCAAACGTGTCGATCAGATCAAACTCCTCGGCCTCGATCTGGTCGAGGGTCCTCTGTACCACCTCTCGTATGGCCGGCCGCCAGCGTTCAACCGCTGCCGGTGTGAAAGGTTTACTGACAAGGCGACGCAAGCGTTTGTGGTCGGGTTCGTCCATCAGCAGCATGGACGGTTCTTCATCCATGTTTCCGCCGAGGAATTCCCGGGTGAAACTGCCGGGACGGGCTTTTCGAGGATCACTCCACAACGCATTGTCGCGCAGAATGTTTTTAACGTCGTCATGGCGGGTGTAGACGAAACGGCTCAGCTCGGCGTCTTCGTGCACGGGCGCGTGCTGGCGCAGGTTGTCCAGAACCGGGTAAGGATTCTTCCGGAACTGTTCGTCCAGCGCGGTCAAAGCCATGCCCTGCGGAAGTTCTGATTTTGTCATTCGTCTTGCCTCGACAGCATCGTCGCGTTTGGTTGAGTTGCACCTGATATTAAAACAAGTCCGTTCGATCTGCAGCGGTACTCTGGATCTTCATATCGATTGCGCACCGTGCTGCTTGTCAGGCAGTTGACAGGCAGGCATCTGAGACGCCACCCGTTCGATTGATCCAAATCGGTTTGTCTAAGATAATAAAATATGAGGATTGCTGCGGCGTGTTGAAGTACTTTTACACCGGGCTGATCATCTGCTTTACCTGGCTTAATCCTGATGCTTGTGCTGCTGATACTTTGATCCGGCAGGCTACCGTCATTGATGGCTCCGGTGCTCGAGGCTATGTTGCTGACGTTCGGATAGCCGGTGATCGAATTGTCGATATTCGCAGTCAACTCAACCCAGCGCCGGATGACATTCTGATTGATGCCGGGAATCTGTTGTTAAGCCCCGGTTTCATTGATACCCACAGCCACCACGACTATGGCGCAGCCCAGCATCCACAGATGCTGGCGGCGGTCAGTCAGGGAATCACCATGATCGTGGTCGGTGTGGATGAGGGTTCTACGGTGCCGCTTGAAGACTATTTTGCCCAGCTGGAACGTGCTCCGGTTGCGGTCAATGTTGCCTCATACAGTGGCCACAACACACTTCGTGCAAAGGTCATGGGCGATGACTTCAGACGTCCGGCGAATAGCGCGGAGCTTGCGGAGATGCGCCGGTTGCTGGCCGCCGACCTGGAGTCGGGTGCGTTGGGCCTGTCGACCGGACTTGAGTACGATCCCGGCATCTACTCGCAGACTTCCGAAGTGATTGTTCTGGCTCGACTGGCAGGTGAATGGGGTGGACGCTACGACAGCCACCTGCGCAGCGAAGATCGCTTTTTCTGGGAAGCGCTGGAAGAACTGCTGATCATCGGTGAAGCAGCGGAAATACCGGTGCACATTGCCCACATCAAACTTGCCGCAAATAGTCTCTGGGGACGGGCGATTGCTGTTCGTCAGCAGCTGATAATGTCGGCTTGCTCGACCGAGGCAACCTGGCAGTTGGGGCGCTCGCAGACCTGGTGCTTTTCGATCCGCTCACGGTTACCGATAACGCCACCATTGCAGATGCTACACGTAAGGCTGATGGCATTGCCGCAGTCCGGGTAAATGGCTCGCTGGTTTACGAGCAGGGTGAGGCGACCGGCGCGCTACCCGGGCGAGTTCTGCGCAGGGCGGATCTTTAGCGTCACCATCCGTTGCATCGGGTCCAGATCTCCTGGATCGCGCCGGAATCGTCAACCACCAGGTACTGGTCATGGGCCGCAGCGGTCATGCAGGCGTGATTTGGCAATATCCTGAGCTGGCTGCCTACCGGGAATCGGGCGAAATCGGCGGGATGGTCGAGTTGAATGATGCCATGTTCCTGATCTACAGACGCTACCTGCAACCCGGGGATCAGCAGGCCATCAACCGCGGACGCCACAAGACCGTAGCCGGGGTCATCGTGCTGCAGGCTGGTGCTGTGGTCTTTCGACAGCGCCAGCCCTCCGGCATCGACGATGAGGCGTTGATGCGAGTGTTTGTGGCTGATCACGCTGGTCAGCACAGACAGGCTGATATCCCCGGTATCACAAACCCCAAGTCCGGCCTGAAACAGGTCGAAGAACACATAGACACCGGCGCGCAGTTCGGTCACGCCGTTGAGGTTGTCTGCACAAAGCGCGGTAGGCGTCGAACCGACACTGACAATCGGGCAGGGGATGTCTATCTTGCGCAGGCGTTGCGCTGCTGCCACGCAACGGCTGCGTTCTATTTCCGCATGAACGGCGAGTTCTGCGGTATTGCTGCAGGCATAAGCTTCACCGGCATGGGTCATGACACCGAGCAGGCGGGTTTCTTCGGCTTCGTGCAGTATCCGGGCGATTTCGAGGAGATCAGGATCGTCTGGTTCGATCCCGGCGCGATGCCCATCCACGTCAATTTCGATCAGCACGTCAAAGCGTGTGCCATGATCTCGTGCCGCGTGAACTACGCGTTGCGCAGTTTCAGGCATATCGAGAATGATCTGGATGCGCGCACCAGCCGAGTTCAGCTTCGCTACCCGGGAGAGCTTTGCGGGTGCGATGCTCACCGCATACAGAATGTCGCTGATGCCGTGAGCTAAAAAATACTCGGCTTCTTTCAGCGTTGAAACAGTTATTCCGGTGCTGATATCGCTTTGCAGCAGTCTGGCAACATCAATGCACTTGGCGGTTTTCAGGTGTGGTCTGAGCATTACGCCGAGCGCACGTGCCCGCTGGTTCATGCGTTCGATGTTGCGCTGCAGTCCTGGTAGGTTTACGACCAGGCTGGGCGTCGCGCAAGCGTGTATGTCCGGCATGGATTCCATCTTTTCTGTGGTCATAAGCAGCGTTCAGTCCAGGCGTTGTCTTTGGTCATGATAAAGTGTCACAAAAGTACCAGAGTAAGCCGATGTCCTCAGTAATCCAGCGTGCCAGAACGTTACTGGCTAAACACAAAGAGCGCACCCGGGATCGCCAGTTTCTCGACGCGGCCATGGCGGCCAGCGCGTTGGTCGCCAGCGCCGACGGTGAGGTCAGCCTGGCTGAATTGCTCAGCCGCGATGAAATTCTTGCCAGGGTTGAGGCATTGCAGGCATTTGATTCCAGCGCCGCTGTGGACAGCTTCAGGGCTTTCATCAACGCTATCGAAGCGGACGCCGAGCAGGGTCGCGCTGCTGCACTTCAGGCGGTGGCGAAGTTTGGTGATGATGCGCAATCCTCGCAATTGCTGCTGAGGGCGGCGATGGCGATAGCAAAGGCAGACGCGGAATTCAGCGTCCAGGAACAGGCGGCGATCGCCAGCCTGTGTGAAGCGCTTGGCACAGAATCGGTTGATCTCGATTCACAGTGAAGCTCAGACCCAGCTGTTTTCGGAGATGTGTCGGGCTATCGAGAGCGGATGGCGTTTGCCGTAGAGGCCGAGCTTTGGCCACTTCACTCCCCTGGCGCGACAACGCTGCCAGAAATCGGGCATCAGATAGAGGGTTTTTGCCCCGGTCATTACCGGGTTAAAGAACAACGGCGGCAGAATGATGTCGCGATCTTCGCCTTCCCCGGCAAGTTCGGTCACAACGTCGCCGAATGGAATGAAGGTTCTTACCCCGGTTTCCTTGATCTGAGTAGCCTTGGCTTTACCACCCATTGCGGCGACGGCAATGGCCATGAGTTCATCGTCACGAAACCCATATTGCTCGACGTCATCCCAGATTGAAGCAACCCGACTCAGGTAAGCGCCGAGCACAGGATGTCCCGGGCGAGCGCCGATCAGAGAATTGCAGACTACGATTGGCTGCTGCCAGACCGCTGGCCAGCCAAGATGGGCTGTGTACAGATACTTCAGTGTGGAAAAGAAATCGTAGCGTGCGACCAGTTCGTCGATTGGCTGATAACACTCATAGTCGAGATCAACGTAGACACCGCCGTCTCGATTAAGTATCTCCATACGCAGCAGGTCAGACTTCTGGCCCCAGCAGTTCGCGGCGTCAAAAAGGCTGCGGCTCGGGAAATCCAGCCTGGCGACCTCGTCATCTGTCCAGAGCTTGAATTCCCACTGTGGATGCAGGCGCTGCCAGGTCTCCCGGTACCGGGCCAGCTTGCGGGGAAGCGGGCTACCCAGCCAGATCTGGTGAATGACTTTCGGGATAGTGGGTGTCGCCCTGGGTGCGGTGAGATCCGGGCGATTGCGGTCGTACAGCACACCGAGTTTGACCAGTACTTTGGCGTTGACGTCAACGAAGGTTTCGAAGACCTCATCGTGTGGCAGACAGTCATCGAAAGCAGGCCAGAGTCCGCCGTTTTGGCCATTGTCAGAGCGTTCAGTCATGGGGCGCGCAGCTTACCGGAAGCGCTGCTGGCCTGCTCGGACTTTCTGCACGCTACCGGTCAGGCGATCTCCCTGGAGCGGTGGCAGCGCGCAACCAGCGCGGTCTACAGGTATACTGTTGAATTAATTCACTTTCTGGCCAGCCTGGCCAAATGGTTTAGCCCCTTGTTTGTCAGCATCCCAGTCTTGCCCGAATCTTCAAAACGGCCCGCAATTACCTTGCTGTTGGCGTTGCTGGCGCTGACCGGATGCACCAGTCAGAACAGCGCACCCGCTGAACATGCCAATCATCCGGCGCCGGTTGCCACTGACGTTGAACATTGTGCTTATCTGCTTGGCACCTTCATGCCGGTCGACCAGCCTGGTGCTGTTGGTCGGGAGTTTTCGGTAGCGGTCTGGAATGCTCAGAAAGTCACTGGCTCGCCCTGGCTGCCGGATTTCGGCTGGCTGACTGATAATTTTGATCTGGTAATGATTCAGGAATTTGCGTTGGCGTCTGACTGGCAGGAAAGTGGTTATCTGTCGTTTGCGCCAGGATTCGGGGCGCGTAAGGCAGCCACCGGAGTCGCTACGCTGAGTCGGGTTGAGCCGCTGTCGCGATGTGAGCTCGATGCCCGCGAGCCGATGCTGCGAACCTCGAAGGCGACCGCAATTGCCAGGTTTCCGATGCCGGGTGGTGAGTCTCTCGTCGTCGTCAATCTGCACGCTGTTAATTTCGCGCTGGGGCTGGTGAACTTTGGCGGGCAGCTGCGCGAGGCGGTTCAAGCGGTTGCCAGCCACGACGGTCCGCTCATATTCTCCGGCGATTTCAATACCTGGCGGGCTGATCGGGTAACGCTGATGGAGCAGCTGCTCAGTGATCTCGAACTCCAGCCGGTGCAGTTTGCTACCGATGAACGGAAGAAGATGTTTGGTCGTTATCTGGATCACATCTACGTTCGTGGCCTTGAAGTGGTGGAGGCAACCACCCAGGTGGTCGATGCTTCTGACCACAATCCGATGTTTGTGCGATTGCGTTTGTGATCAGCCGTTACGTTTGGTTGTCTGCAGTGATGCTGCTGACCTTCGGCTTACCGACACCTGCGTTTGCTGCAGAAGATCCCGAAGTTGTCTATCTGTTGGGCTGGGTGGCGGAAAGTGGCTGTACTTTTGTGCGCAATGGCGACGAGCATCCGTCTGCCGAAGCGGCTGAGCATCTGGAAATGAAGTACAAACGGGTCAGGCGTTGGATCGACGATGCGGACGAGTTCATCGATCGTATTGCCAGTGGCAGCAGTATCAGCGGTCGCGCCTATCTGGTTCGATGTCCCGGAGTGGCTGAGCAAGCCTCGCGTGATTGGCTGACCCGGGCACTGCAGCAGCATCGTGAATTGCTGACCTCGCAGTAATTCAGGTTCAGTGTCGGGTGTTAACCCCATCCAGTGGGAAAATTGGACGACGCACCTTGCTGAAGGTCACCTGATTGTAATCTGACGTGCACACGCCAACCCCGGCACACTCCACCGTGGCTCGAACCAGCGGCGCAAAACCAACCCGATAGTGGATGCGTGATTTCAGCATCAGAAACTTTCGCCGTTGCGGATCGATGCCAACCGATCGGAAACAGCCAGGATCGAAAGGTTCAATGTGCCGGGAGATCACTACGATGTCGACGCTGCCAATACTCAGGACCGCAGTCTTGCCCATATTCATGGTCAGACCGCGGGACATAGCCACCGTCGCCGGAAAGCGACCTTCTGACAGCAACCTGACGCGTCCAGTGAGTTCCAGCGGCTGACTCTGCACCTGCAGCGCGGGCATTGGCAGTTTGCCACCCAGTGACACGGTGACTTCAGCGCCAACGCCAGCTTGCGCCATCGTTTCAACCGCCTGCGGATCATAGAACCCGAAGACGGCGACATCCTCGAGGCCCTGACGAAGAACTTCAGCCAGAACTTCGGTGGTGTCCATGGTGCCGCCGGAGGCGGTGTTGTCGTAGTGGTCGAGAATCAGCACCGGTGCGTCTGCGTCTTCTTCACCCAGAACTTTGGCTCGAGCCACGGAGTCTTCCAGCGGTTCAAGCTGGTAGACAAATTCCTGACGATCCTGCCAGGCCTGATCGAGCAGTTCGTCCCGCAGCCGATCTGCCAGCACCGGATCGTTGTCGGTAACGACAACCACAGACAGCCCGGCCTGACTCACATCCGCGTGCGGAAACCCGGTGAAAAGACTCACCGCCAGCGCACCCTGCGCTTCCATTTCGGCAGCACGTAGTTGCAGCTGTTTGTTGGGGAAATCGTCGGTGCCCTGACGCATCACGTGGGGCAGCATCGGGGCGTTGCCCCAGGTCATGGTCGGTTTGACCTTGCCCGCAATACCCGCCAGCAGCAGGCGCCCGGCTTTCAGCGCGGTGCTGTCCATATCGATGTGGGGATAGGTGTGATAGCCGGCGATCACCGTCGCGTGATCGACGATGTCGGGAAACAGATTGGCATGCATGTCCAGCGCCACGGCAATCGGTAAGTCGGGAGCGATTTCCCGCAGCCGCCGCAACAGTTCGCCCTCACCGTCATCAAACGTCCGGGTCACCATCGCACCGTGCAGATCCAGCATCAGTGCGTCACAACCGGCGGCAACACGATCGACGATTTTGCCAACGATGTATTCGTAGGCGTCGTCGTCCACGGGTCCGGAAGGGGGGGCTGCGGCAATGATTGGAATGTCCACATCAGCACCAAACTCTTCGGCCGCCTGCAGGTAACCGCCTGGACAGCTGGCAGTGCCTGAATAGATCTGCCGGGCTTCGTCACCGGCGATGGGTATCGGGCGTCCTCCTGAAAACCGGTCCAGGTCAGTGCGCACTGGAGAAAAAGTGTTGGTCTCATGACTCATAGTGGCGATGACAACCTGCATGAAATCTCCTTCGAGGATTGCGATTCTGTTTTGCAGTCAGCGAGCTTACCCGTCAGGCAGCGTCTGCCTGGCGAGTCTGTTGCTGCGCTATCTTGCCTGTTCCAGCTGGCGCTGCCGGGTTTTCGAAGCGCAGCGCGCCATCTTCAAGTGGGGCGTTGCGGATCATCTTTTTGTCCAGCGCATAGTTCTGGGTATTGCGCCATGGATCTTTGTCGCCCTGTTTTGGAAACAGATGCATGACGCGCTGCATGTACCCTGCAGAGAAATCATCAATCCAGGGTCTTGCCTGCATGTCGGCATCTTCTGCCCGTAATCTTGGCGTGCACTGACGCATGCCCAGTGCGTCCATCTGCTTGAGCAGGCGACAGACGTATTCGCAGGTCAGATCCGCACGCAGGGTCCAGGAAGCGTTGATATAGCCGAAGGTCTGGACCATGTTCGGCAGGTCTGAATACATCATGCCTTTGTAGGCCCAGCGATCCGGAAAGTGAACCGACTCACCGTCCACGCTGAAGGCAACGCCCGACAGCACGGTGAGTTCCAGACCGGTAGCCGTGACGATGATGTCTGCGGCAAGTTCTTCACCGGATTTGAGCAGTATGCCGGTCTCGGTGAATTGCTCGATGTGATCGGTTACCACAGACGCTTTACCCGATTTGATCGCGGCAAACAGATCGTTGTTGGGGATCAGGCACAGTCGCTGGTCCCAGGGGTTGTAGTCGGGTGTGAAGTGTTTGGCGACGTAGCTGTCATCACCGAGGGCTTTTCTCACCATCTTCAGCAGCTGGTGTTTCACCTTGTCGGGTGCGACGCGGGTGCGCCTGTAGAAAAAATTCTGCAGCGTGGTGTTTTTCCAGCGGGTGATTGCATAAGCCCACTTTTCCGGAAGCCATTTCCGCAGGTTGTTGGCAATGGCATCCTGGTCTGAGCGCGACACCACGTAGGTGGGCGAGCGCTGCAACATGGTGACGTGTGCTGCCTGGTCAGTCATTGCGGGTACCAGCGTCATCGCGGTGGCTCCACTGCCAATCACGACGACACGTTTGCCGCTGTAGTCGGTTTCTTCCGGCCAGAATTGCGGATGCAGAATAGAACCGGTGAAGGTCTCAGCGCCTGGAAATTCTGGAGCATGGGCTTTGTCGTAGCTGTAGTAACCGCCACACATGAACAGAAAATTGCAGCTGACACTGGCGCTTTCGCCGGTGTCTGCGCGTTCACAGGTTATGGTCCAGCTGGCGCTGTCGCTGTCCCAGGCAGCCGAGCGCACCAGGTGATTGAAGTGAATGTGCTCGACAATCTCATTTTCGCTGGCGGTTTCATTGACATAGCGGCGGATGGACGGGCCATCGGCAATCGCTTTGGCTTCACGCCACGGTTTGAAGTTGTAGCCAAGGGTGTGCATATCGCTGTCCGAGCGTATGCCCGGGTAGCGGAACAAATCCCAGGTGCCACCGATTGCATCGCGGCCTTCTAAAATGGCGAATGTCTTGTCCGGGCATTTGTCTTTCAAGTGATAAGCAGCACCGATGCCGGACAGTCCTGCACCAACTATGACGACGTCGAAATGATCCATGGTTCTCCTCACGTTGCGCTTATTGATCCAGACCTGCTTTAGTAACAATGGTGGCAATCGACTGCCGGCAGTAGGCGTGCGCGCTACACTAATCAGCCTGCCAGGATAGCAGATTCCGCTCGGTTCGATTGCGGCCCCAGGCTATGATGGCCCTTCAATCAGGGAGTAGACCTATTTTCATAGTCAGGTATCTGGCCCGGCTGCTGTTGCGTCTGGGTGGATGGGAAGTTGTGGGCGAGATTCCCAGTTCCGGCCGCTATGTGCTGATTGCTGCACCCCATACATCGAACTGGGATTTCGTCTGGACCATGGCCACAGCCATTGTACTGCGGGTCGAGCTGAACTGGTTCGCCAAACATTCGTTGTTCAAACCCGGTATCGGTGCGCTGTTTCGCCGCTGGGGCGGGATTCCCATTGAGCGCCAGGAGGTTGCGGATCGGGTCAGCTTCATGGCGGGACAGCTGCGTGAAGCCCAATCCATGGTCGTGCTGGTTGCTGCAGAAGGAACCCGGTCATTGGCTCCGTACTGGAAATCGGGTTTTTACCACATCGCCCGCCAGGCCAACGTGCCCATCGTGCTGGGATTTCTGGACTATGGAAAGCGCCGGGTGGGTTTTGGTCCAGCGGTCGCGACCAGTGAGGATGTGGTGGCCGACATGGATCAGATCCGCGCGTTCTACAGCGGCATTGTCGGAAAGTACCCGGCGCTCGCCGGTCCGATCCGCTTGCGTGATGAAAGCGCCAGCGGCGACTAAAAAGCCAGCGGCGACTAAAAAGCCAGCGGCTTCTAACTAAAAGCAGCATCGATCATCACCCTGTGTTCCGTCAGACAACAATTCCCGCAGGCTGCAGTGTCGGGATCTCCGTAGGGTAATAGGTGAAGTGCCCGGGCAGTACGTAGACGAGCGTTGCCAGCACTACCAATGCCAGGAGCATGCCGCCACCGACCAGTGCAATATCGATCCGATGCAGGCGCTTGAAACGTTTTGGATCGCCAGCATCGCGCGCTGCATTAATTGCTGGAATCAGCCGCCAGGCGAACAGAAACAGCACGGTCATCGTGCCGCACAGAGTGACCACCAGCAATGAGTAGATTGCTGGCACCGCGCTGAAATTTGAGCCGGCGGCGATGGTGGCGGTAAAGGCAGTGCCAGCGAACACCGCAAAACGATGGTAAGTGGACCAGTAAGTGCGCAACAACGTAGCGCTGCCTGATTCTCCCAGCACCCGGATGATGGTGGCCGGAATAACTGAACTGCCATAAACCAGCGCGCCCAGGAAAGCGGCGAAAAGGCAGATGAGTGTGCTCATCAGGTAGGCTTCGGTCAGGTGGTACATCTGTGGGTGTCCGGGTGAGAACAGTTTAATAACGGTAAGCGGCACACTGTCAAAACCGCGTCGATAAGTCGCTCACTGACAGCGCGCGTTCAGCCGGCAAGCTGGTGGCCGCTCTTTGTGTCTTCACGGGCCTTTCATCCAGCCTGAGCGACATTACCAGAATGAAGTTGATCCACAGCAGAAGTCCCGACGTCATTGTGATCGGCGCTGGTCTTGCCGGCCTTGTGGTTGCCAGCGGATTGCAGCGGTCGGGCGTTTGCGTGCAGGTATTTGACAAGAGCGGTGATCTGGGTGGCCGACTGGCAACCCGCCGGCGCAGCGAGGGAAGGTGGGACCATGGTGCGCCATGCGTCGAAGCCTCTTCTGAAGCGTTCCGCAAACTGCTCGAGTCGTTGCGTGAAGCGGGCTCCGCGACCCTGACCGGGGAGCCGGCAGGCGCGCTTACCAGGTACTCGGGCGCCCCGGATATGCGCGCCCTGCTGCAGCCTTTGCGTGAGCGCCTGGCCATGAAGTTCGATCACGAGATCCAGGGCCTGACTGCAACCACCCAGGGCTGGGAAGTTCGGGGCCAGGTGCGCGGCAAAGCGTTTGTCGATCAGGCCCCGGCGCTTGTGTGCACAGCCCCGGGTCCCCAATCTGCTCGCCTGTTGGTGGCGGAAAACGAAGCAGCCGGGGCACCGGGAGCCTGCGTACTGCGGGAACTCCGCAGTCGTCTTTCGGCGGTCAGATATTCGCCCTGCTGGACAGCGCTGCTGCGCTTTGAGCAGCCTGTTGCCTTGTCGTCACCGTACGCAGATGCGGTGATTGACAGGGTTCGACCCTGGTCGATGCATGAGCAGGGGCGCACCAGACATTGGCTGGTGCAGGCGAACTCGCAGTGGTCGCAAACCCATCTCGAAGCATCTGCGGCCGATGTTGCTGAACAGTTGCTTGAAGCCTGGCGGCAGCATGACGGCAGCGCTGATGGACAGGCTGCCGGGCTGCAGAGCCTGCGAGCGCACCGCTGGCGATATGCACGCTGCAGTGAACCACTGGATGGGGAGTGCTGGTGGGACCCGGCGCTTCGCCTGGGCCTGGCGGGAGACTGGTTTGTCGAGCCGGATGCTCAGGGAGCCTTCGCCAGCGCCCAGACACTAGTCGAGACGATGACCGGAAGTTGGCTGGGTGCTGATGCCGTGGCAATCGCACAATGACAGCAAGTTCATCTGCGACCGCTCTGGTGATTGGTGCGTCGGGTGGCCTTGGCCAGGCGCTTTGGCAGCAGCTAAAAGCGGACAAAACCTATACAGATGTGTTGGCGATTTCGCGTCGTGCGCTCGTACAGCCCGATCCCCGGTGGTTCCAGGCTGACGCGACCTGTCCGGAACAACTCGCAGAGGTAGCCCGGCAGGTGGGTGAACGCTTCGGCAAACTGGATCTGCTGATTAACTGCACTGGCATGCTGCACGAAACCGGACTTCGCCCGGAAAAATCGCTGGGCCAACTGCATCGGCAGGACTTCCTGAAAGTCATGTCGGTAAATGCGTTTGCGCCACTGGTCGCGCTGCAGACTTTTACGCCTTTATTGAGAAAGGCTGCAGGCAGTTCCGGACACGGCATAGCAGTCACTCTGTCTGCGATGGTTGGCAGTATTTCGGACAACCGGCTTGGTGGCTGGTACAGCTACAGAATGAGCAAGGCGGCTTTGAACATGGGCTTGCGTAACGCCGCCATAGAGCTGGACCGTTATGTGGACGGACCTGTCGTGGTGGCAATTCATCCGGGAACGACATCGACCGGCCTGTCAGAGCCGTTTGTAGGCAAGCGTCAGAACAATCAGAAGGTCAGGAGTGCAGCCTGCAGCGCTGTGCACATCCTGCATGTGGTTGCAGGGTTGAGCAGAGAAGATACCGGGAAGTTCCTGAACTGGGACGGTAGAGAACTGGAATGGTAGTCAGACCATAGTTGTAAAACAGGGAGTCTGTAGTGGCTAAAGTATTCGTTAGTTTTGGTAATCAGCTGTTTCATCCCCGTTATCTGCAGGGATATGAAGCCGCAACCTTTGTGCTTTGTGAAGATCCCAAGCAGTGTCGACGTTACGCCTACCACAAGCAGAAGCTGGTGCTTGTGCTCGCAGCGATGCGTAATTATGCGCAACTGCTGGAAAGCAATGGGTTCCAGGTGCGCTATCACCCCCTCGATCAGGCTTTATCCTGGCGACCTGCGGTTGAACAGGCGCTGGCTGAGCAGGATGCCGACACGCTTTGTCATTTCGAACTTGAAAGCCCTGAGCTGACCAGTTCGATACAGGCTTTTGCCCGTGAACGTGGTTTGAAACTCGTAACGATTCGCAGCCCGATGTTTATGAACTCGCATGACGAATTTTCCGCGTTTCTGGATGAGTACGGCCCCAAGCTTCAGGCTTTCTATAAATGCCAGCGTCTGCAGCACAAAGTGCTGGTTACCGCGGCGGGAGAACCCGTAGGGGGGCGTTGGAGTTACGATCAGGACAATCGCGCAAAGTTGCCGCGAGACCTGCAACCTCAGGAACCCATCGGCTTCTCCGAATCAGCGATTGTTCGAGCCGCGAAACAGGAGGTGGTGGCGCAGTTCCCTACGCACCCGGGAGAGCTTGATGCCTTCTGGCTGCCAACGACCCATGCCGATGCGGCCCGTTGGCTGGATGAGTTCCTTGAGAATCGATTCTGGAACTTCGGTACCTATGAAGACGCGTTATCCGAGCGCTCTCCGTTTGTTTACCACAGCGGTCTGGCGCCGTTACTGAATATTGGACTGCTCACGCCCGAGCAGGTGGTTGATCAAGCGCTCGATTATGCCGCTGTGAATAGTGTGCCGCTGAACAGTCTGGAAGGGTTTGTGCGTCAGATCATCGGCTGGCGGGAATTCGTTCGGGGCATTTTCCACCACTATCACGAACCGATGCAGAATCGGAACATGTGGAACGCGGACCGGGCGCTGACGGATGCCTGGTATCAGGGCACAACGGGTGTGACCCCGCTGGATCATGTCATCCGAAAAACAGTGAAGTTCGGTTATGCCCACCACATAGAGCGGCTGATGGTGGCCGCAAACCTGATGAATCTGACCGGCATTCAACCCCGGGACGTCTATCGCTGGTTCATGGAAATGTTTGTTGACGCCTATGACTGGGTGATGGTGCCCAATGTCTTTGGCATGGGTTTGACCAGTGAAGGCGGCATCTTCACCAGCAAACCCTACATCTGTGGCTCCAACTACGTGCTGAAGATGGGCGACTACAAACGCGGTCAGTGGTGCGATGTGATGGATGGTCTGCTTTGGCGCTTCGTTGCGATCCACGAGGTTACCCTGCGGGCCAACCACCGTCTGGCGCCCATGGTCGCCAATCTGCCCAGGGTGGCGCGCAAACGACCGGAGATATTCACGCTGGCGGATGACTTCATCGCGCAGACCACCCGAGCTGCCTGAACGGCTATCAAATAGCAATGAACCGCCAAAGTTCTTGGCAGACCGGGAGTGATCGGGCACTCTTGTTCGGATATGACTCGTTCGAATCTCGCTAATCCAAGACAACGCCCGGGGATCGAACTGGCGAAGCGTTCTGTCTATCTCGCCATCGCCAGCCTCAGCCTGCTGGTTGTTTCGGCCCTACTTAATGACGCTTCGCTGGATTTCCTGCTGCATCCGCTGAAGTGGCTGGCCAGTCTGGATCAGCCCTCAGCGATCGGCATGCTGTCGAATGCCGGGGAAGTGGTGGCTGCAGTATTGGCCATTGCTGCAACGGTCGTGGCGATTGTGGTCGAACTGGCCGCGACCCGTTACAGCCACGAAATTACCGGAATCTTTCTCAGAGAGCCGGTAAATATGATCGTCCTCGGCCTGTTCGTGCTCACCACTGTGCAATGTGTCTGGGTTGGTCCGGTGCTCACCGAGCCCGGTGCCGATGCGCTTTTACCCCATGCCGGATTTGCGCTCACCCTTGGGCTGGTCACGATCTGCCTGCTTTTGCTGGTGCCCTATATCTACTACGTATTCACCTTCCTCACCCCGACCAGCATCATCGATAAGATCTCTCGAGACGCTTATAAACAGGTTGTCAGTGTGCAGGCCGACAACATTGCTGAACGTCAGCGCCAAGTAGGCCAGGCGGTTGATGAACTGCAGGATGTCGCGCGCAGCGCTATTCAACAGGGTGATAGAGGAATAGCGATGTCCTCAGTTGATGCGCTTGCCGGGTTTGTTTCCGAGTATCTGCGAGTCCGCGATAAGTTGCCCGACAGTTGGTTTGTGGTGACCAAAACCATAGCTGCGGATCCTGATTTCGTCGCCTTGTCAGCTGAAACAATGGATGAAGTGCGGGCGCAGGGTATATGGCTTGAGCGCAAAGTTTTACGACGTTTCATGTCGCTGGTGGGGGAGAGTGCAATCCAGGCGCGGGATGTTGCGAACCTGGTGGGCATCAACACTCAGCAGATTGCCTCCGAGTTCGGCGCTGGCAATGCCAATCTGCTGGAACTATGCCTGCGTGCGTTTAACACTTATCTGCGCGTTACCATCACCGCGGGTGATGCCCGCACCGCTTACTTCCTGATGAACCAGTATCGTCTGCTGGGCAGCAGGATGATGCGGGAGGGGAAAGCGGATACCGCGGTGCAGATCGCCGATTACCTGAAGCTCTATGGTCAACTGGGGCACGCCAGGGGCAACCCCTTCCTGCTGGAAGCGGCATCTTATGATGTGAAAACGCTGGTGGAAGACGCCTGTGAGGAATGCCCGGAAGCGGTCGATCGATTGCTCGACTGTCTGCTGCAGCTGGACACTGAAATCAAAGCAGAAAGTGAATATGACAGCCTGCTGGGAGTTCGTCGCTCGCAGATGCAGGTCGCTACGCTGCTGATACAGAAAGGTGACGAGGTCAGACTGCAGCGGGTTGTCGATGACCTTCGAGGTGAACGGCTGTCGCGGCTCGAACGACTGCGCGAAGTAATGGAGACGGACGACAACTCGCAGTATGCGGAACTGATGGATCGTGGGGTGAATTTTGCTTATCTCGTTCCTGAGCGCCGTCAATATCTCAAGGTGCTTTTTGAACATTTGCAGGCCAACGCACCACCTTCTTATGAAGCAGATCCAAGTGCCGTGTAGCCGGTAATCAAAGCAGTTTCTTTTCGACGATCAGGGTTAGTTAACATGCCAAATAATCAAATTCCGCTTGGGGTCACGTTTGGCAGTCTTGCCGTTCTGGGCCCCCGGGCAATTGTCGACATCGCCAGGCTGGCCCAAGAGATGGGCTATCAATCTCTTTGGACGGTAGAAGCAACCGGTACTGATGCGTTTTCTCTATTGGGTGCCGCCGCAACTGCAGCGCCGTCGCTGGATCTGGGAACCGGTATTGTTCCAATACAACTGCGGACCCCATCGCTCACGGCGATGACGGCCGCCACCCTTCAGGCTCTGTCGCCTGAAGCCGATATCTGGCTGGGGGTTGGCGTGTCAGCGCCTGGTATTCTCCGAGCGCATGGAGTTGCGGCCGCGACCCGACCGATTGCGATGATGCGAGAATATGTTGCGCTGTTACGTGAATGCCTGTCGGGAGAATCTGTTACTTTTGAAGGAGATTTCTGGCAGGTGAAGCGCTTCCAGCTCGGCGTGCGGCTTGGCGAGCGCCGACCGAAAATTGTCATGGCTGCGCTGAACCCACAGATGCTGCGTCTGGCAGGTGAGATTGCCGACGGTGTACTGTTGAACTACATACCCGCCGCTCACGTACCGGCTTCGATTGCCCAGGTTAGATCCGGCGGTGGCGCGAAGATTTTTGCGTACGTGCACGCTGCGGTCGGTGATCTGGAACGATCTGCCAATTCCGCTCGAAAAGATCTGTTCAACTACGCGATGGCTGATGGCTATGCCAATATGTTCAAAGCGGCCGGATACACTACTGAGGTGGAAGAGCTCCGCGCCCGCCAGGCTGCCCGGGATCGTGATGGTGCGTTGGCGGCGATCTCTGAACGGATGATCCAGGCGATTGATTTTATCGGCGACGCCGAAGCAGTGCAGTCGTTTGTTAAGACCTATGTTCAGGCCGGGGTCGAACATCCGGTACTGATGCCGATGCCCTGGGGGGATGACCGACTGGCTGTAACCACAGCCACGATGACTGCGGCTGCTGCCGCTTTGAGTTGAAGGTTTGTTTACGGATCTTTGAAAACGCGTGCCAGGTCGCTTGACTTCAGGCCCCGTAAGCCCCACGCTGCGCCCCGCATCGACCCTTGTCGATAAACGCTGGTAACAGCGTCACGCCGATCACGGCGTAGGAGCGCGCGGTAGCCATCGTTCGATGGTCCTCTAAGCTTTATTCATAACTTCTCTCCCGGATCGCGCGGGGAGTCGAGGTTGGTGTTGTCTGCACCTGCATGACAGTTGTAACGACAGCACGCAACGGAAAATTACATTGAACACAAATAGTTTTGCCGCGCTCGGCATGCAGACCTCATTCTGCGATGTGCTGACGCGCGTGGGGTTCATTGAACCCACCCCGATCCAGACTCAGGCCATTCCCCATCTTCTCGAAGGACGTGACCTGCTCGGTATTGCTCAGACCGGTACCGGTAAGACGGCAGCGTTCGCGCTGCCAACCCTGCAGCGGCTGGTTGATGAGAATCTGGCGACCAAAGCCCGTTTCCCCCGTGCCCTCATACTGGCCCCGACCCGTGAACTGGTTCTTCAGATTCGCGAAGAACTGGACAGTTTCAGTCAGGCAACTGATCTGCACCACACCATTGTGATTGGTGGTGTTGGTCAGAACCCTCAGATCAAAGCACTGGCCCGCGGTATTGATGTGCTGGTTGCCACGCCCGGCAGACTGCTGGATCTGGCCCGTGAACGCCACGTTGATCTCTCTGAAGTCTCGGTACTGATTCTTGATGAAGCGGACCGCCTTCTGGATATGGGATTCATCCGCGACGTCAAACGTATTGTTGCGATGACACCCAAGACCCGGCAGTCGCTGCTGTTCTCGGCCACTATGCCCAGAGAAGTTGCTGACCTTGCCAGCGAGATGCTGCGGGATCCCGAACGTGTTGACGTCTCGCCGAAGCAAGTGACCGTTCGTGAAATTGAACAGCGGGTGGTGCATGTTGCCAACGCGGACAAACAGCGTGCTCTTGAACTGCTATTGCATCAGCCTGAAGTTACTCGCGCTATCGTCTTCACGCGCACCAAACACGGTGCAAATAAGGTCGCCAAGAAGCTGGTCAACGCTGGAATTACCGCTGAAGCCATTCATGGCAACAAGTCTCAGAATGCCCGGCAGCGGGCTCTTGAGAACTTCAGCAACGGCGACGCCTGGGTTCTGGTAGCTACAGATATCGCCGCACGCGGTATCGATATCAGTGGCGTTTCTCACGTCTTCAATTTCGAGCTGCCACATGAACCGGAAAGCTACGTGCATCGTATTGGCCGGACTGGTCGCGCGGGTGCAGCCGGAGCTGCCTGGGCGCTGGTAGACCCGGAAGAAGTCAAACGGCTGCGCGCCGTTGAGCGGCTGATCCGGATGAAACTGCCAACGGTAGACCTCGATCTGCCGGCCCGTGAAGTGGGTGAGGCTCAAATCTCTGCAGAGGGTTCGCCAACACAGCGAACCAACGGAGGTTCGAACACGAATCGACGCCGCGGCAACGCTCAGCAATCGGCGCGTGGCAACTCAGCAGGCAACTCGGCGCAGAGCCAGGGCGGCAATCGTCGACGCCGAGGTCGTTCGCGCCCGGTAGCAGCCAGCGCCTAGGCTTGATTCAACGCCTGGGCTGACCGTGGTCAAGGGCCAGCGGACTGATGTAGTCGGCTGCCCGGTGATCACTCCATGAACGAATTCAGCCGGTACAGCATCAGCAGCATGCGGGTCGGCTGTACATTGTGTTTGCCGAACCATCTCTCCCATGAGCGACCCACGTCTCCGCGCACGTACAGATTCGATAGCGATCGATTGACTGTTAATCTGAAGTCAGCGTCGTTACGGGGCAGAGGCAATGCATAGGCTTCAAAAGAGAGCATGTCTTCGGTGATGACCAGATTGTTTTCGCCCTGAGTTTTGAAGCCAATGCCGAACAGAGTTGCCTGATCCGCGGCCATCGCGTCAATACGGCGGTCGACCAGTTGCTGCAGCGCCTCGGCATGGCTGCCGACAACGACGACTCTGGCGCTAATCCGATTGGTTTCGAGCGCGTTGCGCACGACTTTCTCTGTGGTGGTACCGGCTACTACCGAAACCTTCTTTCCGGCCAGATCGAAGATATTGTTAATGTCTTCATCATTCCAGCGCATGAAGCTGGCACCGGTCGCATAGGTCAGGTTCGAGAAATCCACCTTCTCCTGGCGCTCAAAGGTAATCGTTGTGGCACCACATTCCATATGCGCCCGGCCCGACGCCACCGCATCGATTCTGTTTTCGGCGGTCACTTTAAGCCAGTTGATCTTGAGCTCATCAAGACCCAGCTGGGTTATGAGATCGTCAACAATAATGCGGCAAAGATCGATGGTGAAGCCTTCCGGCTCTTTGTTTTCCCCGTGTGAGGAGAAGGGTGGTGTGTCGCTGCGGTATGCCAGATTGATCTCCCCGCTGGCCTTGATCTCATCGAGCGTGCCCGCGAGCGCCTGACTGCTGGTCAAAATGGCCAGCAGCCAGAGTGTCATGATCCTGATTTGGAAGTGTCTCAATGCAGATCCTTAAAGCCGGTAAATCGGGTGCGTGAAGCATAACGCAGCGGGAAAAGACCTGAAATCGATGAATCCAGCTTTGTATGACAAGCGGATGAATAGATGGCTTACAATTGACGCTTATACCTATTTGTCGCGCTTTCCGGACCCGGTGACCCAAATTAAATCACATCGTTCATCTGCTCCTTTTGTTTTGCTCACTGCGGGCATGATCAGCTTGCTGTTCGGCGCTAGAGCGCTGGCAAACAGCTTCAATGTGGGTGACATCGACGGTTTGTACAATATGCGGGTTACCTATGGTCTGCTCTATCGTCTGGACGATGCAGATTCAGATCTCATTGCTTTTGCCAGCGGCGGAGAATTTCCGTCCGCAAATGGTGACGACGGTAATCTCAATTACAGCAGCGGTGTGGTTTCGAACATGCTGCGTGCCACTGGTGAACTGGCCCTGTCAAGAGGTGCGCTGGGCGTTTATCTGCGCGGGGCTGCGTTCTACGATTTTCAAACGGAAGGCAGCGGTCCTGATCGTACTGATTTCAGCGGTTCAGCCGAAAACTTTGTCGGTTCGGACGTGGAACTCAGGGAAAGCTACGTGAACCTGAATCTTTCTCCCGGGGGTATGCCGATTGTACTGCGGGCAGGGCAGCAGATTCTGAACTGGAGCGAGACTGCATTTGTGCGCGGTGGTCTGGATATCATTAACCCTGCAGATCTGGTGACGGCTCTGCAACCGGCGGGAACCATTGAAGATCTGCGCAATCCGCAGCGTATGGTCTGGGCTGCCGCGAACATTTCAGAAACCTTTTCGATGGAAGCCTACTATCAGTACGAATGGCAGCCCGTGGAGTTGCCACCTGTCGGCTGGTATTTTTCTGGAAGTGATGCGCTGGGTGCGGAGGGTATGGGCGACTGGCTGTACGGCAACGGCAACATCTCCGACCTTGGCACCGACCTCGATGATTATTTTCAGCTTCCGGAAGGAACTCTGGGATTTGATCAGGAGTTTCAGCGACTCTCCGGCGACCGGCGTGAAACGCCTGATGATACTGGCCAGTATGGGGTTGCCCTGATTGGGGTTTTTCCCGGTAGAAATTCTGTCAAAGCCGGTTTGCACTATCTCCGCTACCACAGCCGATTGCCGTTGCTGAGCAGCCGAACCGCTGATGATGAATCCGTGCTTGAAACTGCTGAGCCTTTTGTGGCCGCGCGGGCTGCAGCGCTTGAATCTGTCTATCTTGGTGAAGGTCTGGACCCGGCAGAGGCCGCGGTGCGCGGTCGACAGGCGGCTGAAGAACTGACTGTCAGTGGCTATGTCAATGAAGCATCCCTGTATGCGGCGTATCCTGAAGACATCGACATGATCGGCTTCAGTTTCGCAACGTCCGTGTTGAAAACCGGCAGCCTGCTGTCCGGTGAATTAACCCATCATTTTGACTACCCGTTTCAGATTAATCCAAACACCGTGACCCAGGCGGCGCTGTCTCCGGTGCTGTTTGATGACTCGATCGGCGATACCTCTCTCGGTGAGTATGGCGCGTCTGAGGTTGTTGTGGGGTATGAACGTTTTGATCGTTCCCAGCTGAGTCTGCAACTGGCGCAGGTCTATCGCGGCCGCATCTGGGCGGATCAGCTGGTTGTCAGCGCTGATCTGGCCTGGGTGAAAGTCTATGATCTGCCGAACCAGGGGGAGGCGCAGCTGACCTCTTCCGACGGGGACTCCTGGGGCTACCGTCTGCAGGTGTCAGCCGCGTACTTTGGTGTTGGCGGTGGGGTTAACGTCGAACCCTTCGTCGCCTTTTCCCACGATGTGGATGGCACTACACCCGGCCCGGTCAGCACTTTCATCGAAGAGCGGAAAGTGCTGGCAATGGGTGTCCGCGGTACCTATATCAACCGTTTTTCTGCAGAACTGCGTTATGTCAGTTTCTTTGATGGTGGTCGAGCCAATACCCTGAGAGATCGGGACTATCTTAGACTGCAGTTGAGTTACTCGCTGTGATGTTGTCGCTGCGGTTGTCGGCAGTCCTGTTGGTCTTACCCTTAATGCCACTGTGGGGGCAGAATGCGGAACCTGGCCTGGCGGAGCTTGAAGCGCTAACGCCCGTGGGTGCAAAGCGTGATGGGAACGCGGCGGGAACGATCCCGGCGTGGACGGGTGGTCTGACTGAAGCGCCAGCGAACTACAGTCCGCAATTTCATGAGACAGATCCGTTTGCTGACGACCAGCCCCTGTTCACGATTGATGCCGGTAACGCGGCGAAGTATGCCGACAACTTAAGTCCCGGGCAGCGGGCGTTGCTTGAACAATACCCGGAGACCTGGCGGCTGCATGTGTATCCGAGTCGCCGCACGGCCGCGTATCCACAGTTTGTTTACGATGCGCTGGCTGCGAACGCGGAGTCTGCGCAGCTCATTACCGAAGGTCGAGGTGGGGTCAACGGCAGTGATATCACTTCACCGTTCCCGCAGCCGGAAAATGGTCTCGAGGTCATCTGGAACCACAATCTTCGCTGGCGGGGTATTCGCGTCCAGCGCAGCCAGGGTACAGCTGCGGTCACCAGAGCCGGAAATTTCACGCTGGTGTTGGATGAGCAGGACTGGGGCTTCCCGTATGGCTTTCGCAATCAGACAGCGTTCAAACAGCGCTATCCGAATCTGCTGCTGGCGGTAAAAAGTAAAACCGTGGAACCGGACTTTCTGTCCGGCAATGGACTGCTGGTGTTCGAAACCATCAACCAGACAGACAATCCCCGTAAGACCTGGAATTATGTGCGCAGCCTCCGACGCATCATCCGCGCACCCTACACCGGCTATGAGCTGCCTGCGGGTAATACCGATGGCCTTAGAACGGTGGACGACTTCGGTTTGTATAATGGTCCACCAGACCGCTATGACTGGCGTCTGATCGGCAAACGCGAGCTGTACATTCCGTATAACTCCTATCGGGCGCACAGCAGCGACCTTTCGCCGAAGAACCTCGTGATGCCGGGACATCTCAATCCGGAGCATCTACGTTATGAACTGCACCGCGTCTGGGAAGTAGAGGCGGTGCTGAAAGCCGACGCGCGTCATATCTATGGTCGCCGGGTGTTTTATCTCGATGAAGACAGCTGGCAGATTGCGGTGGCGGACAGTTACGACCTGGACGGCAAGTTATGGCGGGTAAACGAAGCCCATGCAGTGAATTTCTATACGGTTCCAGTGCTCTGGTCGACGCTGGAGGTATTCCATGATCTGCAGCAGGAAAGGGTCCTGATCAACGGTCTGGATAACCGCCGTCGGCCACATCGCTTCCTGAATACTGGAGATCCCAGGGAATTCAGTCCCAATGCGCTGATCTACTACCTACGCTGAGCAGCCTTGCAACTCGCCTACCGGGATGTTCCCCGTTCGCGCCACCACAGGTAGCCGAATATGGGTAACAATAGCAGCGGCACGATGCTCACCGACCGGAACGATTCAATAGACGCATAGCGGACAACTTCGTCGAGCGCCGGCCCGGACAGGGCGGCCAGTGCATCCACACCGCCTGCAGCCTCAATCTTTGCGGTATCGAAAATTGTGCCCATCTGCGGCAGTACAAACTGCACCGCCAGACCTCCCGCGAAACCCATCAGCCCCATCAGCCACGCGCCGCCGCGGGGATAGCGCTCCGCGACGCTGGCGAGCATGGTTGGATACATGTAGCAGACACCTACGGCCCAGACGGTGGCCGCGGCGAATGCGCTGGCTGGTGAATCAGCCAGAGACAGGGTGTACAGACCCAATGCGGCGAACAGACTCGACAGCCACAACAACCCGACCGGACTGAAGCGTCGGGCAACGGGTCCTGCGAAATGCCTGCCGACAAACATGATTGCGGACACATAGATCAGCAGCAGAATGCCCTTCATCCCGACGACGTTGGACAGCGCCAGATCAACCCATTGTCCCGGTGCCAGTTCGGATGAAACGGTCAGCATCATGCAGATGAACCAAAGCCAGAATCCGGGCGAGCGCAGAATCTCCAGGTACATGTCGCGATTGCTGATGCCGGCCGCTACCCGCTCGGTGACCGGAAAGGTCAGTTGCAACGCCAGCCAGGCCAGCACCAGCGATGGTGCAATCAGCAGCACGAGATTGCTCTGCCAGGGTAGTCCCAGCGCATCGAAACCAAGGCCCAGCAGGCCTCCCACGACAATACCCGCCGGCCACCAGGCATGGAGAATGTTCAGCCGGTGGGTTTTGTCGTCGGGATAGAGCGCGGCAACCATCGGATTGGTGCCGGCTTCTACCGCACCCCAGCCCAGCCCGGTGAGCAGGAAGCCGATCAGGATGAGCCAGTAGCTGGAAGGGCCCGGGGGGATGAGCGACGCAAACAGCACGACCAGGCTGCCGACGATGTAGCCGAACGCGGCAAAATTGATCATGCGCTTCATGCCGATCATGTCCAGAATGGCGCTGCCAAACAGCAGAGTGAGCGCGAAACCCGTGAAAGTGGCGCCAATCACTTCTCCAACCATCGATGCTGAATTCGCCAGATTCACCAGATCGAATATTTCGCTTTGAATATCACCGGCGATGTTGGCTCTCACTGCGAAACCCAGA
>CAKZWF010000045.1 GCA_937921865.1 uncultured Pseudomonadales bacterium
AGCCGGACTGTAGCGCACGCAGATTGCTGAATATTCAACGCCAACATTCGTCCATTACCAGATCGGCTGACCTTCGGACTGCAGGGGCGGCGCAATTCCGAGTAGCCGGCTGACTGTGGCCGCCACATCAATCTGGCGGACTTCACCAAGCTTTAAAGAAGCATCTACCCCCCGGCCCATCGCCATGAACACGCCGGCCATGTCAGGATGGTTCGGGTCATAACCGTGACTGCCAAATCCCCAGCCGAGATCTGCCAGCAGGTTTTGCGTGTAGCCGCCAAACCCCTGTCGACGATTAAAGTTACACGGTGGGGGCGCGACCACCACCAGATCACCCGTCCGGGTGGGATGGCGAAGTCGCATCTGATCCGGCAGTCCGGCACCCGGATAAAGTTCAGCCCCCGGACACTGTGTCGCGATCACCTTCTCAATCACAACGGACGCCGCGTCTGCGCGCTCCGGATCTTCCAGAAACACATGAGCTATCGCGCCGCCAAACACCCGAGCCGGGATGTTTGCCCGATGCAGAGTTCCAGCCAGATCGATACCTGGGGCGGTCAGGGTCATACCGTGATCGCTGACCAGAATCAGCGTCGTCGCAGCCCACAGACCCAGCTCGTCGATACCACGCATCAGGCGCTGCAGCTGATAATCCTGATCCGCCAGCTGACCGCTTAAGCGCTGGCTGTCGGCGCCGTAGTCATGTCCTATCGAATCCACCCCCGCCCAGTAACTCATGATCAGCTGGGGTCTCGCTGGCTCCGAGAGTCCGAGCCACGCCAAGATCTGTTCGACTTTCAGTGCTTCAAGCCGACCGCCGTCAAAGGGTGCAATTCGATAGCTCTGCTGCTGGCCACGCCAGTCCGATTCGGACCCCACCCAGAAGTAGGTGGCTGCACGGATACCCTGTCGTTCGGCAGCAATCCACAGTGGTTCCGCCTCCATCCAGTCTGCATCAGAGCTGTAGCTGAAAACGCCGCGCGCTCTGTCGTAGAAACGATTGTCGACAATGCCGTGGCGATCCGCATAGGTTCCGGTGGCCAGACTGACATGTCCGGGAAAGGTGTTCGACGGCCATCCGGCACGCAGACCCAGTGCCCGAACGCCCTCCTGCTCAAGCCGCTGCAGTCCGGAAAAATCGGCCAGGTCAGGGTAGTCGTGGCGCAAACCATCCCAGGACAACACGATCACTATCGGTTTGTCCGCAAGTGCAGCGGCGCTCAATAGCAGACCCGCGAGCAGCAGCAGATGCTGCCATGCCACGGACTTAAGCAGCGTTTTGTAATATTGGCTGTCGTTCATCCTCAGGCTCTAACCCCTCCAGCCGATGAGACTGGCTGCTCACGAAACTAACGGCTTATGCTAAGTTGCCGCAATGACGACCCTCGACGGCATGGTACACGGACGCTGCAGAACCGTCAGGATTTACCCGTGCAGCAGAGCGACGCCCGAACCATGAGTAATTTTGTCACCAGTCGTTACCCGGCTTTAGCCTCTGCGCCCTACCGACGTTACTGGTTGGCATCATTCGCTTCGGTGGGCGCGACCCAGCTCATCACCCTGGGTCAGGGATGGTTGATCTTTGAGCTCTCCGGCTCAGCGATGGCGCTCGGTTACCTGGGCGCGGCCGCGGCGTTACCAAATATTCTGCTGACGCTGCTCGGCGGGGTAATTGCAGACCGTTTCGATAAGCGCCGGATCATGATGTTCACTTCAGCAACCACGACGGTGCTGCTGTCGCTACTTGCGTGGCTGGACTTCAGTGGCCAGGTGGCAGTTTGGCATGTGCTGACCATCGCAGCCGCCGTGTCGCTGATCACCGGGCTGGACTGGCCCGCCCGGGTATCTTTCTACCCGCTACTGGTCGAGCGACCGGCGTTCATGAGCGCAGTGGCGCTGAACTCTTTCATCTGGCAGGCCACGCGGATGGCCATGCCCGCAGCCGGCGGTCTGATCATCGCGATCGCCTCCGGCACCTGGATGGTGTTTGCCCTTGGGGCCGCAGGTTTCCTGGTGATGTTTCTGGTGATCTCGAGCATTCGGGTGGCCGCACCAGCGCAGGTCACCCAGTCCGCGCTGGAACAGTTGCGTGAGGGCGTGATCTTTATCTGGAGAACAAGCCTGTTCCGCTACATGCTGGCATTGACCTTCGTGGGAATGTTCTTCGCCCAGTCGTACGTTCAGATCATGCCCATCTTTGCTGATCTTTTGAATTCCAACGAACAGGGTTACGGTTATCTGCTGTCGGCCGGCGGCATAGGCTCTGTCGTCGGCACGCTGATCGTTGGCAGCGTGCATCGCTTCCAGCATCTGGGCAGATTGATGCTGGCAGGTGCAGCGGGCTCTGTTGCGCTGCTTTATGCGTTTGCACTCGCCGCTGCGATGGGCTCGTTCAACCTCGCGCTTGCGAGCGTTTTCGTCGCGGCTGTTTTTGCGTCTGTGTTCATGATTACGTCGATGACGGTCATGCAGCTTGAAGTACCCGATCACCTGCGTGGTCGGGTAATGGGCATCCATACCATGGGTTACAGTCTGATGCCGATGGGTGGCCTGTTTGTCGGTGCGCTGGCAGAGCAGACCGGGGCGCCTTCAGCGGTCGCCATCGGCAGCAGCATCTACCTTGCGGCAATCGTGATCATCGGCTTTTCAGTTCGGGAAGTGCGCGATCTCAATGGCAGACAGCTGGAAGGCTCGTCTCAGTGAGGCACTGCCCGCGGCAGCTCGTTGTCTGCCACCACCGGAGACGCTGCCGCACTACGTTCTCGTTCGAGCTCAAGCTGCTGATGCAGTACCTGCAGCGATTTGTTCTGAAGTTCCCGTTCGCGTTCAAGTTCGACAACCTTGCGTTGTTCAGTGTCGAGCGCTTTGTTAAGCCGTTCCTGATCCTGCGCCTGCTGCCGAACCCGGGCTTCAAGTTCCCGCACATCAGTAGCTGAAACGTCAGCCTCCGGTGCGGACGCAGCCCGCAGTGACACCACCTGCGCCTCAGCTGAAGCGGCCTCTGCAACGGCGTCCGCCAGGGCGGCCCTGGCTTCGACCAGCTCAGCGTTGAGTCGCTCGACATCTGCCTTCAGCGCGGCAATTTCTGCCGGGTCAACAGAGCCTCCAGCACCACCCAGATCGACAATTTCACCACCCATCAGTATTGCGGTTTCTTCATCATCGCCACCAGGTTCCAGGGCTTGATTGCGCGAGGACAGGGTGTTGATCTCCCGCTGTGTGCTGCGTATCTGCTCTTCTTTGCCGTGCAGTTCACCTGAAAGCTCGGCGATGCGGGCATCTTTACCACTCATCTCATCACGCAGTCGCTGTACCTGTTCATCCCGGGTACGCATCAGTGACTCGAACTGAGGAACACGGGCACGGGCTTCCGTCACCGTCTTCTGCAATGCTTCTTCCCGCTTGGTGCTGGCAATGTTGCGCGTCAGCCAGCCAGCGGCAAAGCCGATACCCAGGGATAACAGCAGATAAATAAAAATTTTGAAGATCAGATAGATCACGCAGCGCCTCCCAGCACCCGGAATTCGATGCGTCTGTTGGTTTGTCGACCATCGTCCGTGGAGTTATCGGCAATCGGCTGAGTTTCTCCATAGCCGCGCGCTTCTACCCGCTGCTCAGCAACACCACTGCGGACCAGATATTTGCGCACAGCGTCGGCACGCCGTTGACTCAATTTCATATTCACCGTGGCATCACCCACAGCATCGGTATGCCCGGCAATCTCCAGTTTCGCGCCACAGTTGCGGGCGATGCTGGCGAGCATGTCGAGAATCGGGAAACTGGACTCGTGCAGCTCTGCGCGGCCGGGCTTGAAAGAAACCCGCTCGCGCGAAAGATAACCATCAATTTCCTGCTGGCAGGTGCCCGCTTCGCCGATGATCGCAATGTCGTTTTGAACCGAAGTGACGCCTTCGATCGCTGCCGCAATGTCACCCGCTTGTTTCTTAGCCTGATAGTGAGGTGCAGCACCGGTCAGATGAATGGCCTGCCCCTGGGGCTCCACGCCAGCCCAGAACAGATCCTGCTTACGCACCGCCTCGAGCGCGCGGGCGCCCAGATCTTCTTCTATAGCTGATGCCTCCGAGAACACACAGACAAAAACCAGGCACAGGAACAGCGCGCCGGTCGCCGTGAGAATCTCGAATTGGGAAAAACGTAAGTCCATGTCGCCCTATAGCCAATTCGGTCTCCCCAAGTATCGCTTTAAGGTGGGTAGAGTTTTGTTAACTGCTTCTCAACGCACGGCCTTCGGAGGCGGTGCGATCTAAAGGTAGAACGGATCTGCTTTGTCGAGATCAAGCTGCTGCTCCCGGGCAAAGTCCAGCGCCTGATGCGCATCCGCGAGGTTGTGCTGGGCCAGTGTCGATAAAGCGGCAAAGGCAATCCAGGCAGCAGATACTTCAAAATGGTTACGCAGTTCCGGACGCGCTTCAGACAGGCCAAAACCATCCGTTCCCAACACCGCACAGGGGCCCGGCAACCACTGGGTAATAGATTGCGGCAGCGCTTTCATATAGTCACTGGCCGCAACAAAGATCCCACGCTGACCTTCCAGCAACACCTCGACCAGTGGCCGCGGTGCGCTTTCATCAGCACCGAGTGCCAGCAATCGTTCCCGTTGTGCTGCCTGGCCCTGGCGAGAAAGTTCGTTGTAACTAGTCACGCTCCACAGATTGCAGCGCAAACCCCGTTCTTCTAACAGCGTTTTGGCAATCTGGACTTCGGTCATGATGGCCCCGCTGCCCAGCAGATTGACGCTGGCATCAGCGTGTTGTTCCAGGCAATACATACCATCCAGAATGCCCTGCTCGACACCATCAGGCATCGCCGGCATCGGATAGTTCTGGTTGGTGAGGGTCAGATAGTAAAAGACATCTTGCTGCTCTGTGTACATGCGCCGGATACCGTCTGCGACGATCACCGCCAGTTCGAAGCCGAACGCAGGGTCATAGCTTTTCAGATTGGGTACCGTGCTGGCGAGCAGATGAGAGTGCCCGTCCTGATGCTGAACGCCTTCCCCATTGAGCGTGGTGCGGCCTGATGTCCCACCGAGCAGGAAGCCTTTGCACATCATGTCACCAGCCGCCCAGATCATATCGCCTACCCGCTGGAAACCGAACATCGAATAGAAAATATAGAACGGAATCATCGGCAGCCCGTGGTTGGCGTAGGCTGTACCTGCAGCGAGGAACGACGCCATCGCCCCTACCTCACAAATACCTTCCTGCAGAATCTGTCCGTCTTCGGCTTCCCGATACGGCGCCAGGCTGCCGGCATCCACCGGCTGGTAGCGCTGACCCTCGGGAGAATAGATTCCTGCCTGAGGAAAAAGTCCATCCATACCGAAAGTGCGCGCTTCGTCGGGAACAATCGGGACGATGTAAGGGCCGAGCTGGGGGTCGCGCAGCAATCGCGACAACATTCGCACCACAACCATCGTGGTGGATACCGCGCGCTCGGAACCCTCGAGCAGATCCTTGAACATCGACAGTTCAGGCGCTTCAAGCTTTGGGCAGGTCACCTCACGCTGGGGCAGGAAACCACCGAGTGCTTCACGGTGTCCAAGCAGATACTGTAACTCTTCGCTTTCCTCCTCCGGGCGGAAAAACTCTGCTGCAGCAGCTGCAGCGTCATCCAGCGGTACCTGCCAGCGGGCTGCCAGCTCCAGCCGCTCCGAACGGGACAACTGTTTCTTCTGATGAACAGTATTGCTGCCTTCGGTACCCGGCCCCAGGCCGTCGCCTTTGACCGTTTTCAACAGGACAACACACGGCTTTCCCTCCAGCTGAGCCGCCTGCTGAAACGCCGCATAGATTTTCTGATGGTCCTGACCACCACGTTTTATCGAACGGATCTCTTCGTCCGTGAGTGTCTTCATCAGCTCACGAAGCTCCGGCGTCTTTTCCACCCAGTGTTCGCGCACTGCGTCACCGGATGACACTGTGTACATCTGGTAATCACCGTCCACCGCCTGCTCCATACGCTCCTGGAGAATGCCATGTTCGTCACGCGCCAGGATCTGATCCCAACCGCCGCCCCAGATAACCTTGATCACATGCCAGTCAGCGCCACGGAAGGATCGCTCGAGTTCCTGAATGATCTTGCCATTGCCGCGCACCGGTCCGTCGAGCCGTTGCAGATTGCAGTTAATCACCAGCACCAGGTTGTCGAGTTTTTCCCGACTGGCGATGTTAATAGTGCCAAGTACCTCCGGTTCATCTGCCTCACCATCGCCAATGAAGGTCCAGATCTTGCCGCCCCGGGCGGGTTTGAGACCACGGCTCTCCAGATACTTGGCGAATCGGGCCTGGTAGATGGAACTCGGGGTCGAAAGCCCCATGCTCGCTGTTGGCATCTGCCAGAACCCGGGCAGGCGGCGGGGGTGGGGATAGGAAGGCAGTCCGCCTCCCGGAGCGAGTTCGCGGCGGAAATTGGCGAGCCGGCTTCGAGACAGGCGCCCCTCCATGTACGCCCGGGCATATACCCCGGGCGCCGTATGAGCCTGAAAGTGGACCTGATCGCCACCATAGTTTTCGCTGCGCGCTCTGAACACATGGTTGAAGCCGACTTCCATCATCGTGGCGGCTGACAGATAGGTCGCGATGTGCCCACCAACCCCCGAGCCGCTGTCCTGGGCCTGCAGAACCGCAGCCACCGCATTCCAGCGGATCCAGTTGCCGACCCGGGTTTCCAGCTCAATATTGCCCGGATAAGCCGGCTGTTCGGCAACACTGATGGTGTTTTTGTAGGGCGTATTCAGCGCCGCCTCAGAGATCACCAGACCGCGCCGACTCAGATGTTCATGCAGGGAGTGCAGCAGTTGTCTGGCGCCCTGATCACCGTGGTGCCCGACTATGTCATCAAGCGCATCCAGCCATTCCTGCTGTTCTTCATGCCAGGCGCTCTGATCGGCAGGGTTGGCGCTGTTGTCAACGCTTTGACCCTGGGCGTCGCGAACTGCCCGATGTGCATCCTTCGCCGTCCTGCTCACCCGATAAATCCTGATCATTAGATGCGTTGATGGTAACGCGCGATGCGCCCGACAACACGTTGTAGAAGCACCACGGCAATGCCAATATCTGCGCGCCATAGTCAATCGCAGATCACCAGGGGGAATTGATGCCGTACACGCGGACCACAGCGCTGCTGAGCGTGCTGACACTCTTAGTAGTAAGCTGGGGATGCAGTGAAGCGCCTTCCAGCGTTTCACCAGCACAGGCGCCATCGGCTGGCAACGGCACCGAAGCTGCAGACCGCGCAGATCCCAGAGTTGCGGCAATTCGCGCCAGCACGGGAGACATTGATACCGCGCGCATCGCGGCCGCCGATACAGAGCCGCACAACTGGCTCGCCCACGGCCGCAGCTACGACGAGCAGCGCTTCAGCCCGCTGACCAGCATCAATGCGGACAATGTCGGAAAATTGAGTCTGGCCTGGTCCTGGGAAACCGGCACTACTCGCGGTCTGGAAGCGACCCCCATTGTGGTCGACGGGGTGATGTACAGCACCGGATCCTGGTCGGTGGTGTGGGCGCACGATGCCCGCACCGGTGAACTGCTGTGGGAATACGATCCCCAGGTTCCCCGCGATTGGGGCAAGTTCGCCTGCTGTGACGTGGTCAATCGCGGCGTCGCAATCTGGCAGGGACAGATTTTTGTTGGCACTCTGGACGGTCGCCTGGTGGCACTGGATGCGGCTACCGGCAGCCCGAACTGGGACGTTCAGACCACAGATCGCTCCAAGCCCTACACCATCACTGGCGCTCCGCGGATTGTCAAAGACAAGGTCATTATCGGCAATGGCGGAGCGGAATATGGGGTTCGCGGGTATGTGAGTGCTTACTACGTTGCGAACGGCAAGATGGCATGGCGCTTTTATACCGTGCCCGGCAACCCGTCTGAGCCATTTGAGAACGCGGCAATGGAAGCCGCCGCGGCTACCTGGCGCGGTGGTAAGTGGTGGGAAGTTGGCGGTGGCGGCACCGTCTGGGATTCGATGGCTTACGATGTCGACCTGAACCTGCTCTATGTCGGCGTCGGTAATGGTTCACCCTGGAACCGCTACCTGCGCTCCCCGGGTGGTGGTGACAATCTTTACGTGTCATCAATCCTGGCTTTGAATCCGGACAACGGTGATCTGGTCTGGCACTACCAGACGACACCAGGTGATACCTGGGACTATACCGCCACTCAGCACATGATCCTGGCAGACCTGGAGATTGCCGGCGAGCCCCGCAAAGTTCTGATGCAGGCGCCGAAAAACGGTTTCTTCTATGTTATCGACCGAACGAACGGTCAGCTGCTTTCAGCCGATGCCTATGTGCCGGTGACCTGGGCCACCCACGTCGACCTTGAAACCGGGCGGCCGGTGGAAAATCCTGAGGCCCACTACGCCAACGAGGCCAAGGTCATTCAGCCTGCGCCTTACGGCGGGCACAACTGGCATCCGATGAGCTACAGCCCGGATACCGGGTTGGTCTACATTCCGGCGCTGGATCTGTCGTTCAGCTATGCCCAGAGCAATGCTTTCAAACACCAGCCGGGAGAGTGGAACACCGGCACTGACTTCACCGAGATGGTCCCTGCCAAAGATCCGGATCAGATGATTGCCGATCTTCGCAACGTGCGTGGTCATCTGGCCGCCTGGGATCCAGTGACCCAACAGGAAGTCTGGCGAGTTCAGCACCAGATGAGCTGGAATGGTGGCCTATTGAGCACCGCCGGTAATCTGCTGTTTCAGGGCCGGGCAGACGGACAGTTTGCCGCCTATCGCGCTGATACCGGCGAGCTGCTCTGGGAATTTCCGACGCAGGTCGGCATCATCGCCGCGCCGGTGACATTTGCGGTCGACGGTGAACAGTATGTGAGCGTGGTTGCAGGTTGGGGCGGCGCCTTCGGCCTTGCGTCCGGGGTGCCGCGGCACCGCGACAACGTGCTCTCTGAGGGTCGTATCCTGACATTCAAACTGGACGGCAAAGCCACGCTGCCTCCGGTCAATGTGGCTTATCTCGATATTCCCCAACCACCGCCGATGGACACTACTGCCGAGCAGGTAGCGCATGGTGAGGGCCTCTACCATCAGTATTGTGCGGTCTGCCATAGTCCTGGTGTCACTGCTGCCGGAGCTGGGGTGGCCGATCTGCGTTATGCAGCACCGTCGACGCATGAATCCTGGGATGCCATCGTCCGCGGTGGAGCGTTTGTCGGCAAGGGTATGCCGAAATTTGATCACGTTATGGAGGCAGGTGATGCCGAAGCCATTCGTGCTTATGTTGTCGAGCAGACCAAAACCAGCATCGCGTTCTGCCAGAGTGCCTATCGAGACAATTATCCGGAGCTGCTGGATACCGCCTGCACCAGACCTGAAGTCAGCGCGATCGACTAGATCCGCAGGAGGCCCACTGCCTACATCGCGATCGGGAGCTTCTCGTCTGCCCTGGTAACGGTCACGGCAATGGGCCTGTGGTCTGACAGTCGGCAGTCGAGGACTTCATATTCCGAAATCGTCAGCGACGGAGAAACCAGCACATGATCCAGCGCCATTGAAGGCCGCCAGGAAGGGTAGGTGGGTTGCACCCCGTCGGCCGGGCGAAGATCGGTGCGAGCGAGCGGCGAGTCAAACAACAGCTGCGCAAGGTGGCTGTTCATGTCACCCATGACCACAACATAGGGCTCGTCCTGGATCAGCTGGGTCACGTATTCCAGCTGCCGCTGCCGGGAGCGTTCACCCAGCGACAGATGCAGCAGTACCACCAGAACGCTGGCATCCGCGTAGGGCAGCCGCGCCACAATGGCACCACGACCCGGAATTGCGCCGGGCAATCGGTGATCTTCCATGGAGTTGGGTGCAATACGCGACAGCAGGCCACTGCCATGGCGGGCAAACGGTGCCAGGTCACGGTTCAGCTGACTGTACCAGTAGGGGAACTGGGCCTGATCAGCAATATATTCAACCTGATTGATGAAGCTGCTGCGTAGACTGCCCGCATCCACTTCCTGCAGAGCAACAAAGTCGTATCCGGCTACCACATCGGCAATGCGCCGCAGATTATCGTTGCGACGCCCGTGGGGGAGTACGTGTTTCCAGCCGTTAGTTACATAGTGACGATAGCGGGTGGTGGTGATACCAACCTGAATATTGAAGGTGAGAAAGCGCAATCCGCGCTGCAGATCAGCATCTTCACTGCGGAGGTTAAAGTCACCCACCGCATGGTCGGGTTCGTGGTGTAGGTGTACGTTGACCTCGGGGTCGGCAAGTGTCCTGTCCCCCCGTCGCGACCAGCTCAACATCTGCGACTGCTCCAGTGTTCTCTGCTTCAGTTTAGCGAGTCGGGGTGATCGTATCTGTGGACTAGCCGTCATTTCTTTTACCGCTGATTTTCGTTAACGCTGTGCTGCCGTTGTTCTCTACGCTGCTGATATTTGGATAGTCGAAGTCAGGGTGCCGGGCTATCGGCCGAGGCTTCCTGCTGACGCTGCGCCACCAGCTGTTCAACGACCGCCAGCATATTGCTGTTGTTGCCCGCCATGCGACCATCAACTTTATAGCGTCCATCGACTACCAGGGTAGGGACGCCGGTGATGCCATAGGCGCGACCGTGAGCTTGCGCCTGCTGAACCCGGCTGCGCACTCCGAAAGAGTTCACGACCTGGGTGAACTCAGCAGGCGGCACGTCGGCCGCCTGCTCAAAAAGCGCGGCCATCAGGGTCGGATCGCGCAGATCTACACCCTGATCATGTATGGCCACAAACATCGGCGTATGCACCTGATCGCTCACGCCAAGCACTTCTGCAGCATAGTAGGCCTGGGCAAACCACGCCCAGGTCTTATCGAAAATGGCCGGAACGCGACGGAACTGCACACCTTCTGGCAGGCCGGTTTTCCAGGCTTCCAGGCTGGGGTCAAAGGTCTTGCAGTGGACACAGGCATATGAAAACACTTCCACCACTTCAATCGCGGCAGCATCCTGTGTCTCCACTGGCACGTCGAGCTTCTGATAATGCACCCCTTCAACAAACTCCTGGGCATAAGCCGGGCAGGAGATCAGTGTGGCTGGAGCAATCACAAAAACGGACACCAGCAAAACGGCAAGCAATCGGGAAATAATCATCAGCACCCAGTCTCAGTCACTATTAGAGTTCATGTTCTTGTCTTTCAGCTGACGGTGCCCATCCAGCCCATCCAGCCAACCTGACCAATCGAGTCGAATCGGCGTTTACAGCAGAGCCATTCAGCACGCCGACATCATCAGCATTCACTAAATTAGACCTCGCCAGGGCCGAATGGTGCAATGAAGATTGCACCCGGCTATCCATCGGAAATCGCCTTATTCTGAGGTCTGAGACGCTCTTAACACCTCAGATCTAACACCTCAGATCTTCGCCAACAACAAAGTCCGCCAACCGAAGTGCGACCGGCAAGGGTAGCTAATTCAGACCCTGAAGATAATCGGCGAGGGCTGCAATCTCACCATCGGTGAGGCCCTGAGCAACACCACGCATCATGCCCCCGAAAGCTTCATCCGAAGTTCGCAGTCCTTCACGATATGCGGTCAGCTGAGCAATCGTATAGGCACTGGACTGGCCACTGATTGCCGGAAAGCCGGCGGGCGCATTGCCGTTACCTTTCGGGGAATGGCAAGCGGCGCAGGCCGCGACACCCTTGCTGGCAATGCCACCCCGGTAAATCTTTTCAGCCCTGGCGATCTGTTCGTCGTCACCCTGGGCTTGAGACAGCTTCGCCGGCAAAGCTGCATAGTAAGCAGCCAGATCCTGGAGATCCTGATCCGACTTACCGGTGAGCTGGCCCGCCATCAGCGCAATATTGCGCTCATTGCTCTGAATCATGCGCAGCTGCCCGGTCAGATAGGCTTCATTCTGGCCCGCCAGATTCGGATAGGTGGGGTCGAGACCGGTCGCACCATCCTGGCCGTGGCAGGCACTGCAGGCGGCTACCTGAGCTTCACCCCGAGCGGGGTCTCCGGCCGCGAATGCTTGCGTTGCCGCGACTACTGCCCAGATCAGGGCAACCAGCTTCAAATCAGTCCGCACTTGCATGGTCTCGTCTCTTAGTTCGGTATAGTGTCTTGGTTCGGTCCACTGTCTCTCTAGCGTCTCTTTGCGTGCGATCCACGCTTCGAGCCACGCTTTATCGAGACTTCTACGCTTCGATCCGGTGCTCGCATCGATTCTGAAAGCGTTCATGCCGAAAGCCACAAATCGGAAGATCCTGGACTCTCGGCAGAGCGGTGCGGATTATATACGAACTCAGCCATCTAGACAGGCCTTGCGTTGACCAACAAATCGACAGCCAGATCAGACGCGGAAGGCCCCCGGCTCCAAGTCACCTTTCTGAAAAGCGCGCCCACCCTGGACGATTGCCCTCCGGCCGATCAGCCGGAAGTCGCCTTTGCCGGCCGCTCCAATGCCGGCAAATCCAGCGTGCTCAATCGTCTTACCGGCAGCCGTCAGACCGCTAAGGTCAGTAAAACGCCTGGTCGCACCCAGGTACTCAATCTGTTCGACGTCCGCGATGGCGGGCGGCTGGTGGATCTGCCCGGCTACGGCTATGCCAAAGCTTCAAAATCCGCCCAGGCTGCCTGGCAGAGGAATGTGAACGAATATCTGTCCGAACGGGATTCACTGGTCGGTGTCGTTCTGGTCATGGACATCCGCCACCCACTCAGCGACTACGACCTGGAGCTTGACGCCTGGGCGCATCAATCTGAGCTGCCCCTGCTGATCCTGCTGAACAAAGCTGACAAGTTGAAACAGGGTCAACGGCAGAAAACGCTGCTTGCTGTGCGCAAAGCGCTGCAGGATCGGCCGCTCACCGACGTGCAGCTGTTCTCGGCCACGTCCGGATTAGGCTCGGCTCACCTGGTGACTCAGATCACCAAACTGCTGCAGCAACCGTTCGACGCCGACCCGGAGTCCGAATCGCGTTAAACCTTTCGCTTGAGCGCTGGTGCCTGCAGTTCAGACGAGCTCAATGAGCTTCGTCCCAGTTGGCACCCACGCCCACCTCAACAAGCAGGGGGACTGACAGCTCAGCGGCAGCATTCATCCGTTCAGTAACACCAGCGATCAGATCATCGCTATCCGCATCTGCTACCTCAAACACCAGCTCGTCATGGACCTGCATGATCATCAGAACATCCAGCGAGACGTCTGACAGCCACGAGTCCACCTCGATCATCGCGCGTTTGATGATGTCCGCCGCGGTACCCTGCATCGGAGCATTAATTGCCGTGCGCTCCGCGGCCTGTCGACGCGGCGCCTGGCGGGCGTTGATCTCCGGCAGATACAGGCGGCGTCCGAACACCGTCTCGACAAATCCCTGCTCTCGCGCCAGTTCCCGGGTTCGTTCCATGTAGGCAAGCACTCCCGGATACCTATCGAAATAGCGGTCGATATAGTCCTGGGCCAGAGTCCGGGATATTCCCAGCTGTTTGCCAAGCCCGAATGCTGACATGCCGTAGATAAGGCCAAAATTGATCGCCTTGGCGTTGCGCCGCTGCTCATCGCTGACCGTATCGAGGGATGAGCCGAACACCTCCGCAGCCGTTGCCCGGTGGATGTCCTGGTTTTCAGCAAAAGCCTTCATCAGACCTTCGTCGCCGCTCAGGTGCGCCATGATCCGCAGCTCGATCTGCGAGTAGTCCGCGGCAACAATGCGTCGACCCTGGGGTGCCACAAACGCCTGGCGAATTCTTCGGCCTTCCGCCGTGCGGATTGGAATGTTCTGAAGATTTGGATCAGACGACGACAGTCGTCCCGTCGCCGTCACCGCCTGGTGATAAGAGGTGTGGACGCGGCCGGTTTTCTGATTGATCTGCAGGGGCAACTTATCGGTATAGGTGGACTTCAGCTTGGCCATACTTCGGTAGCGCATGATGATCTGAGGCAGCTCATAGTCGATGGCCAGATCCTGCAGCACAGGCTCTGCGGTCGATGGTTGACCCTTGGGGGTTTTTTTCAGCACCGGCAAACCCAGGCGGTCATAAAGAATCTCCTGAAGCTGCTTGGGTGAATCCAGGTTGAACTCACCTCCGGCCAGCACATAGGCCTGCTCCGTCAGCTCCGCCATACTCAGCGCCAGTTCCCGGCTCTGTTCGCCAAGCAGCCCGCCGTCGATCAGAGTTCCGGTGCGTTCCACTTTGGAGAGCACCGGCATCAGCGGCAGCTCGATGTCCTGATAGACACTCAACAGACTGGGGCTCTCCAGCAGTTTCGGCCAGAGCACCTCGTGCAGCTGCAAAGTCACATCCGCATCTTCCGCGGCATAGTCCGTCGCTGCTTCGAGCGGGACCTGGTCGAAGGTAATCTGCTTGGCACCTTTACCGGCAACGTCGGAAAATTTGATTGTCTGCCGATCCAGATAACGCGCTGCCAGATCATCCATGTTGTGGCGGCTGCCAACACTGTTGACCACGTAGGACTCAAGCATGGTGTCGTAACTTACGCCGGCCAGCTCAACACCGTATTTAGCCAGCACACTCTTGTCATACTTCAGGTTCTGGCCGATCTTCTTCAGCTGCGGGTCTTCCAGCAGCGGCTTGAGGTGTTCGAGCGCAACGCTGAGGCTGAGCTGCTGGGGTGCACCGACGTAGCCGTGCGACACCGGCAGGTAAGCGGCAACGCCAGCCTCAACACAAAACGAAAAGCCCACCAGTTCTGCGTCCATATAGGAAATGCTGGTGGTCTCGGTGTCCACCGCAAACTGTCCTGCAGCTGTGAGCCTGGAGATCCAGTCCTCCAATGTGGTCTGATCGAGGATGCAGGTGTAGTCGCCCGTCTGGGTCTTCGGCTGCGATGTGCTGCCACCCAGCTCATCCAGCCAGGCTTTGAACTCAAACCGTTCAAACATTTCCCTGAGAGTCTCTTCTGCCGGTGGCTCGGGAACCAGGTCGGCGATTCCAAGATCCAGCCCGACATCACACTTGATCTGGGTCAGCGCCCGGGACAGCGGCAGCTGTTCCAAGCTGTCGCGCAGCTTCTCGCCCACCTTGCCTTTGAAGCTATCCGCTGCCGCAATAATTGCATCCAGGGTCTGGTGCTCCGACAGCCATTTAGCGGCAGTTTTTGGTCCGACACTGGGCACGCCGGGAATGTTGTCCACGGTATCGCCCATCAAAGCCAGGTAATCGACAATCTGTTCGGGCGTCACGCCAAATTTGCTCAGAACACCTTCCCGATCCATCCGCGTGTCGGTCATGGTGTTGACCAGAGTGACGTGATCGCTGACCAGCTGGGCCATATCTTTATCACCGGTCGAGATCACTGTCTCGCGCTGATCGGCGGTTGCTTCTGTCGCCAGAGTGCCAATGACATCATCTGCCTCCACCTCAGGCACGATCAGCAGCGGCAGGCCCATCGCGGTGATGATCTGATGGATGGGCTCAATCTGTTCGCGCAGTTCATCCGGCATTGGCGGCCGATTGGCTTTGTACTGTTCATACATATCATTTCGGAAGGTAGAGCCTTTGGCATCAAAGACCACGGCAATCGGGCTGCCCTGATAGTCCTTGGCGAGTTTTCGCAACATCGCAATCACGCCCCGGATCGCACCGGTTGGAAAGCCGTTGCTGGTAGTCAGGGACGGCAACGCGTGGAAAGCCCGGAACAGGTAGGACGAGCCATCCACCAGCACCAGCGGGGCATCCGGGCTGATTCCATCTGCTGCTGCACTGCCTTTCTTGTCTGCCGATTTTGCCACGTCTGCCTCCTCTCGAGATCCTGCCAGCTGCAGTCTACCTGCGCATTGACGGGCTGCCGAGCAGACTTTGCCTTGCTGGGCGGGAACTCCGATAATCAGCACATTCTTTAGGCGCTCGACAACAACGCATGACTACGAGATCCGGTAAACAGGCCGTCACGCTGGCGTTACTGACAGCAGCCATCTGGTGCGTGTCGGCCAGCGTCACAGCCGCAGAATCTGATATTCGCGGACCCGATGTCACCATCATCGCCGAAGCGGAAAAAACCATTTATGAGTATCGTCAGGGAGGACAGCTGCGAATGGTCAGAGTGATACCGAAGTGGGGCAAACCTTATTATCTGGTGCCCGCCGACCAGACCAAAGGTTACGGGGATCTGGAACGTGCCGACACGCTGATTCCAAGCTGGGTCATCATCGAGTTCTAACGTGAATGCCATCACCCAGCTCGACATTCTGGATCTGGAAGACACCATAGCCCGCTATGGTGTTGGCGAGCTGGTGCGCTACTGGCCTGCAGCCAACGGTATTGAGAACAGTAACTATTTCATACGCACGGTAGCCGACGGCCGCGAACACGAATATGTGCTCACCATTGTAGAGCAACCGTCAAATTCCGGGGGTGCGTACGTTCCCTTGTTGGATCTATGCGTCGAAGTCGGACTGCCGGTTGCCAGAGTCATAAAAACCCTCGACGGCGACCCCTATCAAAGCTATGCGGGCAAATCGATATTGCTGTCCCAGCGACTGCCAGGTCAGCATGTTTACAATCCAACCCAATCTCAGATTTGTGCCCTCGGACGCTTCCTTGGCCGACTGCACATTGCCACCGGGTCCTGGGATCATCCTGTTCCACCTTATCCGCGTGACGCCAGCTGGCTGGAACACCACGCTGCTCTGGCCAGCGGCTACCTGCCATTTCAATCGGCCAATCTGCTGAACAGCTGTGTCCGGGAAGTCACATCGCTGCTGAAAAGAAATGACACGCAATCTTTACCCAGGGGTGTAATTCACGGCGATCTGTTTCGCGACAATGTGCTGTTCAACAGCCGGGGTTTAACCGGAGTTCTGGACTTCCATCATGCCGCTGAAGGTTATCTTATTTACGACCTGGCGGTTGCCGCGAACGACTGGTGTACGGATGCTTCGGGTCAGCTCGACCCGGAACTGACTCTTACCCTGCTGCGTACGTATCATCGATTACGTCGACTCACGCCCACCGAGCTGCAGCTGTTGCCTGCGTTCATGCTCTACGCTGCTCTGGCCTTCTGGCTGTCTCGACTGGTGGTTTCCATCCACCCGACCTCAGATGGTGAAGTGCGCTGTAACAACCCGGAAGAGTTTCAGCGCATCGTCGAGCAGCATGCGGCCCACTTCCTGTATATCGACGAGCGCCTGCTGCTCGATTGATCTAGTCGGACACCACCTCAAGCAGAAAAACCGAAAACCAGTCATTCGGATCCGACCAGTGCGACACCTGCCTGAATCCTCCACGTCTGGCAATCTCTGCGAACTCCTCAGGGGCATACTTGTAGGAGCTTTCCGTATGCACCCGCTCGCCTTCGCTGAACCGGATCCGCGCTCCGTTGGCCTCAACCTCATGGGCTTCAACCGCTTCCAGGAACATCCGGATGCAACCGGTTTCGGCATCATAGTCCGCACGATGAACAAACTTTTCCGGCGCCAGGTCAACGCCAAGCAACTCACCAAGATGCTTCATCATGTTGAGATTGAATTCGGCGGTCACGCCGGCGCTGTCGTTGTAGGCAGCTTCCAGGATTGCCGAATCCTTCTTCCGATCAACGCCGACTATCAGACGGCTGCCGGTGCCAAGGGTCCGGGCTACATTGGACAGAAACTCAACCGCCTGGTCTGGTGAAAAGTTGCCGATGCTCGAACCGGGAAAGAAGCCAACTTTATTGAGCTGCGCTACCGGTTCAGGAAGTTCAAAGCGCCGGGTGATATCAGCGCAGGTCGGGTAGATGTGCAGATTGGGGTAGTCGCGGTGCAGTTCACGGGCATTGTGTTGCATGTGGCTCAACGAAATATCCACCGGCACGTAGGCAAGCGGAGCAACCGTTTCGAGCAGCTGACGGATTTTTTTACTGGAACCGCTGCCATATTCTACCAGCGCGCAGTCTGCGCCTATCGCTGCGCGAAGTTCGTCAGCCAGCGTATCGAACAGCGCCATCTCAGTGCGCGTCAGATAGTACTCGGGCAATTGGGTGATTGCTTCAAACAACTCAGATCCGCGCTGGTCATAGAAATATCTGGCAGACACTGATTTTTCACTGGCACCCAGCGAGCGCAGCAGCTCTTCGGTTACATCAGCCGTCTGGGGCTGTCGATCGAACAGCTCTAAATCTCCGCGGCTTAACTTATTGTCAACTCTTGAACCTTCCGTGGTAGCGATAGTCGTCTCCTTGTCTGGCGTAGTCAGTCCGCGCTCGTACTGAGACCGATCATTCCGTGTCCAGATCTCTGGCAAGCCGGATGCCGCTGAACTGCCAGCGATCCGGGGGATAAAAGAAATTCCGATAGCTCGAGCGAATATGATCTGCTGGTGTCGCGCACGAACCACCCTTGAGCACACGCTGGTTGCTCATGAATTTACCGTTGTACTCACCGATCGCTCCTGCCGCGGGCCGGAAGCCGGGATATGGACCATAGGCGCTGACCGTCCACTCCCAGACATCACCGAACATCTGCTGTAAGCCTGGTGCTTCAAGCCCAGGTTGCGGATGCAGGCTGCCTGCATCGACAAAATTGCCAGCAGCGGTTTCGATTCCAACGCTGGCACTTTCCCATTCAGCTTCCGTCGGCAGGCGCTCGCCACGCCACCGCGCAAACGCGTCGGCCTCATAGAAACTCACGTGGCACACCGGATCAGCGGCACGCAGCGGCTGCAGACCACGCAGCGTGTATTCAAACCACTGGCCATCCCGTTGGTGCCAGTACAAGGGCGCGCAAATCTCGGGGTGCTGCTGCAGCCAGCTCCAGCCGTCACTCAGCCACAGGCCGGGAGTCTGATAGCCTGCGTCGGCAATGAATTGCTGATACTCGGCGTTGCTGACCACTCGGTTGGCCAGCGCATAAGGCGCCAGGAAGACTCGGTGCTGGGGCAGCTCATTGTCAAAGCAGAACCCATTGTCCTGGGCGCCGATGTTGACCAGACCTCCGGCAAATTCGCGGTAGCTCATTGGCTGTTCTGCGCCGGATCTGGAATGACTGACACTCAGACGATCTGCGTCGTGTTTGCTCTGATCCAGATACGCTGGAAACAGCGGATTGTTGCCAAAGTTGTATTTAATGTCCGTCAGCAGCAATTCCTGGTGTTGCTGCTCATGATTCAATCCCAGCACAATCTTTTCGCGGAGACTCTTTTCATTGTTATTAAGTAGCCCATGCATCTGCTCGTCGACGTGACGCCGATAGGCGAGCACCTCGGCAACGGTAGGACGCGATAGAAAACCACGGTCGGTGCGCGGGTAGGGCTGGCCGATACCGTTGTAGTAGGAGTTGAACAGGTATTCGAACTGCTCGTGAAAAACGGTGTAGTCGGGCAGGGTGGCCTTGAGCAGGAAGGTTTCAAAAAACCAGCTGGTATGGGCCAGGTGCCACTTCGGAGGGCTGGCATCAGCCATTGGCTGAATCCCATAGTCTTCAGTTTCTAAAGACGCACAAAGACCTTCGCTCTGCGAGCGAATCTGCTGGTAACGCTGCCTCAGATCCGGTGTGGAATCGAGGCTGTCAAAGCGGCTGGGATCAGAAATTACTGGCTAACGTTTGCAATGCAGACACTATGGTATCAGCTTGCTGTGGATATTTTATGAAGCCGTGGTAGTGACCGCGAGGATTGATGATAACGATGTTAGCGGTGTGATCCACGGTATAGCCGTTTGGATCTGCTTCACCATCCGCGCCAGCAAGCGGCACCTTGGCGAAGGCGACGTTCACAGCCGTTGCCAGTTCCGCCACTCCGGCAACGCTACCACGCACACCGGTGAAGGAGTCAGAAAAGGCGTGTGTATAGCGCGCCAGCAGTTCCGGGGTATCGCGCTCCGGATCAACGCTGACCCGGACACCGCGGAACGCATCCGCCAGTGGCTCATCGAGTTCTTCGAGACGCGTCTGTGCCTGTCCCATCACCGCCATGGTGGTCGGACAGATATCAGGGCAATTGGTGAAGCCAAAGAATATGAAGGTCCAGCCACCCTGGAGCGATGCGTTGTCAAAGACTTCGGCGTCGGCGGTCTCCAGTACAAATGATGGCAGCTCACGGGGCACTGGCAGCAGCAGCACACCTCGAGTGCGCAGTTCTTCCTCACTCAGCATCGGTGTTCGAGTGACGCTGTAAACAAACAGGCCTACTACCAGGGCCACAAAGCCAAGACAGAGGCCGAGGGTAACGTGCAGAGGTTTCATGTTCTCGCCTGTGTGGAGGAGTGATTAGATTCCGAACTGAGCAGAAATTTCCGGCTCAGCGACCCAGCACTCCGATGTTGTTTACCACCAGATAGTGATCGACGACCAGCACCACAAACAGCACCATCAGATAGACGATCGAGTAACGGAATGTTTCGATGGGTGCCCGTGGATTTTTCGCCCGCATCAGCTCGATGGCCCAGTAGAGAAATCCTGCACCAAGCGCCAGCGCACCCGCCAGATAGAGCAACCCGCTCATGCCAATCACAAACGGCAACAGGCTGCCGGCGATCAGGATCAAGGTGTAGTAGAGGATGTGCAGACGAGTGTAGGCGTCGCCATGGGTTACCGGCAGCATGGGTACGTCTACCGAGGCGTATTCGTCTTTTCTGTCCAGCGCCAGGGCCCAGAAGTGTGGTGGTGTCCAGGCAAAAATAATCAGCACCAGCAGCAATCCCCCCGGATCTACGCTGTTGCTGATGGCCGTCCACCCGAACAGCGGTGGTGCGGCACCAAACAGCCCGCCAATGACAATATTCTGGGGTGTGGCACGCTTTAAAAACAGCGTGTAGATCAGACCGTAGCCCACCCAGCTGGCAAGGTTCAACCAGGCGGTCAGCGGGTTAACCAGAAAATACAGGACGACCATACCGGTGATACCGGTAAGCGCTGAAAAGATCAGCCCTTGTCGGAAACCAACCCTCCCGGTGGCCACCGGGCGTGCCCGGGTCCGCGCCATTCGGGCATCAATTTCCGCGTCGGCAATGTGATTGACCACCGCCGCACTGCCCGCTACCAGGGCAATACCAATCAGCCCGAACACCAGCTTATCCAGCGGGACCATGCCCGGCACAGCCAGGAACATGCCAACCAGCGCGCACAGCAGCATCAACAACACCACGCGCGGCTTGGTCATCTCAAGATAGTCGCGCCAGCTGGCGCTCTGGGTGGCAGTCAGTGTGGTCAACGGATCATGCTCGTATCAGCGGGGCGCGGTATATTACTCGAATCTGAGTCTGTCGGCATCGTCGTCTCCTTCAACCAATCTGAGAGAGCTTCAGGAGTTTTTTGAGGTCGTCGAGGACCGGTTTACCGGCGTCCTGAAGCGGGTAGAAGAAAACCAGATTGCCTATCGGATCGACGATATAGATACCTCTCTGCAGTCGCTGGCGCGAGGCTTCAGGTCGAGTGATCAGATGCAGCGCTTTCGGGTACGGCGCGAGATAGTCATCTGCGGCAATGCTGCCATCACTGACCAGGGCCCGGGATACCCGGGAAGCTTCTTTATTCAGCAGAATGTGCAATTGGCGCGATTGCAGCAACGCGTGTTCACACTGAGCATCACATAGATTGTCCGCGTTAACCAGCAACCACCACTGGTCGCTCTCACCCAGCGGCGCACCGGCTTCGGTGACCAGACCAAGGTCTGTGATATGCACCGGGGGGTCCACGAACTCACCGTTATTGGTGGTGCCCCAAACGCCCGAGCCCTGGGTGAAATAGAACAACAGATAGGCACCACCCAGGGACAGAAACGAAATCCCAAAAATCACCAGCATGGAGCGGCGGTTCTTACGAAGATTGCGCTGCCCGGCCGAATTGTCAGTCTGTTCTACCATTACCTCTACCATCACCAGATCCCGTTGCACGCTCCCGGCGCGCGGTCATTGTAAATCCATAAAGCACAAAACCCACCACCAACACACCAGCCAGCAGAAACCATTGCACCGCATAACCGGTGTGCTTTTCATGGCTCACGGGAATCAGCAGCGGCGCAGCTTCAAGCACACCCGGCTGACCCGCTTCCAGGCGCAGCTCCACGGCTTCGCTGTTAAGCAACGGGCCCAGGGTGTTCACATCCAGCCGCTGGATCCTCTTAGGCCACTCCTGTTCCCAGCGGTCTTCTTCCAGCAGCGGTACCAGCCCGGTATCCGGCCAGACCACAACAACCAGTTCACAGGGCTGCTCTGACACCTGGATGTCGGGCAATTCATCGCGACGCTCAGGTGCGGCCAGCCAGCCACGATTGACCAACCAACTGCGCCCGTCTTGCGCCTGAAAACGGGTAATGACCCAGTATCCGACCCTGCCGGCGCTGACCTGATTGTCCAACAACACCTGCCGGCTAGAGTCATAGCGCCCACTCAACCGCAGTCGACTGAACGCAGTTGCGGCAGGGTCTGCTGGTGGCAGAACGGGCAGCATGCCCTGCCGTTCGAGATAGCTAGTCTCATAACGACGCTTTTCGTCCGCCCGATCCAGCTGCCAGTTGCCCAGCCATAACAATATCGGCAGGACCAGCAGGACCAGCAGAACCATCCGGCCACCCGGCCGAAATCGCCTTTGATGCTCTGTCATCTGAATGCGCCGGGGGCGAAATCAGCAAGTCCATCTGCCACCAGGTACAAATCCCATCCGCGCGGCGAATGGGTTAAAGTACTGTTCATTCCTGCCCGCCAGTACCAACCCGATGAGGGGTCTCGAACTTGCTGAAAGTCATCATTGTAATTCTGCTGATTGGCGTCATCGTCAGCCTGTTCAGCGGTCTGTTTTTCCTGTTTAAAGACGCCGACAGGACCGACTCTCGACGAACGCTTCATGCGCTTGGGATTCGGGTGACACTCGCAGCCGCCTTGCTGGCGACGGTATTCTACGGTTTCTACACCGGTCAGCTCAGGCTGGGCACCAATGCTCCCTGGCACCAGGAAGCCGCGCAGACGCAACCTCGAACACTCTCTGAGCCCGCTGGACCTGGTGAACAGACCAATCCGACGCCCTGACGGCGTCGGCCGGCGGGTGTCGTCTAACTCAGAATACGTAGACGAAGAAGAACAGGCACAGCCAGACCACGTCAACAAAGTGCCAGTACCAGGACGCGGACTCGAAGCCAAAGCAGTCTTCAGGCTTGAAGTGATTTTTAAACGCCCGGAACAGCATCACCATCAACATGAAGGTACCGAGGGTCACGTGAAAACCGTGAAAACCCGTCAGCAGGAAAAACGTTGAACCATAGATGCCGCTGGAGAGGGTGAGGCCCAACTCCTGATAAGCGTGAATGTACTCTTCAACCTGAAGGATCAGGAAGGCAATCCCAAGCAAAACCGTCAGACCGAGCCAGCTCAGCAGTTTGGTTCGCTGCTGATCCTTTATCGCTGTGTGGGCAAAGTGCACGGTGACACTGGAGGTCAGCAGAATGACCGTGTTCCAGAAGGGTAGATAGCCACCCCAGCTGGCTACTCCTGGAGACGCCATGCTTTCGCCAGGATTCGTGAACACGCTGGGATCAGGATTACTGACTACTGGCCATACCGCTTCGAACTCGGGCCACAGGTATTCGCCGGTAATGGCCTTGTCGCCTTCACCACCCAGCCAGCTCAGCACGAAGTGGCGAGCATAGAACAGCGCACCGAAGAATGCGGCGAAAAACATCACCTCAGAAAAGATGAACCAGCCCATCCCCCAGACGAAAGAGCGATTCAGCTGAGGACTGTATAGACCCTGCTGGTTTTCTTCGATCACCTTGGCAAACCAGGCAAACAGAACAACAGCAAGCAACACCAGACCGATCAGCGTCAGGGTGATGTTCGGCTCGTCGCCTGCTTTCAGGTCATTCAACCAGACAGCGCCGCCGCCCAGCATCAGGAATATGGCCAAAGCCACCCAGACCGGGTACCAGCCGTTTTCCGGCACGTAGTAAGCCGAATGGTCAGTTCCGCTAGACATGAATACTCCCTCTAAACAATGCTTTGCGCATAGCGCGCTTTCAAAATTCTCTCGATCCAGCCAGGCGCCCTCGACACCCGGCCTTGCCACTCACAACCGTGGCCCATTATCTGCGATGCAGCTAGTCCGCCCCGGCTCCAGCCGATTGCTGCGCCGCGCTGCTCGGTCCATTCAAGACCTCTTCCGAAGCAAAGCCGGTAACATCAAACAACGCATAGCTGAGCGATATCGACTGCACATTGGCAGGCAGATCGCTATCAACAATAAAGCGCATCGGCATCTCCATCTCTTCACCGGGTTCTAACAACTGGTGGTTGAAACAGAAACACTCGGTCTTATGAAAGTAATCAGTAGCCGAGGTTGGAACAACAGATGGTACCGCCTGCCCGATCATGCGCCTGTTGGTCGTGTTCTTCACATAGAAGTTCACTTCCTTGAGCTGGCCGGGATGAACCCTGACGCCATTTTTCTCCGACCAGAAATCCCAGGACATGCCACCGTTAGTGTTGGTGATGAAATTCACCTTCACCAGCCGGTTTTTGTCTACCCGGGTTTCGGCGGGATCATAAGCATAGGGACCGCCGGTTTTGCCACCCAGGCCGGTGATGTCACAAAGAAGATCGTACAAAGGCACCAGCGCAAAACCGAAGCCGAACATGCCTACAACAATCAGGCAAAGTTTCAGCGCGGTTTTACGAATGACCGGTGATTGCGCGCTCATCTAGTGTCTTTCCTCCTGCCAGCCGTCGCTCAGGAATGAGCGTCGGCATCGGTGATTTTCGGTGGCTCAGTGAAACTGTGGTACGGCGCCGGTGACGGCAAGGTCCACTCAAGTCCATGAGCGCCTTCCCAGACTCTATCGGTTGCCGGTTGGCCACTGCGGATCGCTTTGATGACGATGTACATCAGCAGCAACTGAGAGAAACCGAAGATGAACGCCCCGCAGCTGGAGATCATGTTGAAGTCTGCAAACTGCAGCGCGTAGTCGGGAATACGGCGCGGCATTCCGGCCAGACCCGAGAAGTGCTGCGGGAAGAAGGTCACGTTCACGCCAATGAACGACAACCAGAAGTGCAGCTTGCCGAGTTTCTCGTCATACATCCGTCCGCACCACTTCGGCAGCCAGTAGTAAACGGCGGCAATAATCGAGAACAACGCACCCGGAACCAGCACATAGTGGAAGTGAGCCACGACAAAGTAGGTGTCGTGGTACTGATAGTCGACCGGGGTAATGGCCAGCATCAGCCCGGAGAAGCCACCAATTGTAAACAACACGACAAAGGCAATGGCAAACAACATCGGCGTCTCAAAAGTCATCGAGCCCTGCCACATGGTGGCGACCCAGTTGAAGACTTTCACGCCGGTGGGGATCGCAATCAGCATGGTCGAGTACATGAAGAACAGTTGACCCGCCAGCGGCATCCCCACGGTGAACATATGGTGAGCCCAGACGATGAAGGACAGGAACGCAATACTTGCGGTGGCATAGACCATCGAGTCATAGCCGAACAGTGGCTTGCGGGCAAAAGTCGGAATGATGGCCGAGACGATGCCGAACGCCGGCAGAATCATGATGTAGACCTCGGGGTGACCGAAGAACCAGAAGATATGCTGGAACATCACCGGATCACCACCACCGGCTGCGTTAAAGAAGCTGGTGCCGAAGTGAATGTCGAACAGCATCATCGTCACCGCGCCAGCCAGAACCGGCATCACTGCCAGCAGCAGATAGGCGGTGATCAGCCAGGTCCAGACGAACAGCGGCATTTTCATCAGGGTCATACCCGGAGCCCGCATATTCAGGATCGTGGCAATGATATTGATGCTGCCCATGATTGATGACGCACCCATCATGTGCACACCGAAGATAAAGAAGGTGACGGTCTCGGGGGCGTAGGTTGTCGACAGCGGTGCATAGAAGGTCCAACCGAAGTTCGGGCCGCCTGCCTCCATGAACAGTGTCGATATCAACATGCCGAATGCAAACGGCAGGATCCAGAAGGACAGGTTATTCATGCGCGGCAGCGCCATGTCCGGCGCCCCCACCATCATCGGTACCAGCCAGTTCGCCAGACCCACAAACGCAGGCATGATCGCGCCGAAAACCATGATGAGACCGTGGTTGGTGGTCATCTGATTGAAAAACTCAGGGGCCACGAACTGCAGGCCGGGCTGAAACAGCTCAGCACGAATGATCAGTGCCATCGTGCCGCCGATCAGCAGCATGAGAAAGGCGAACCACAGATACAGAGTACCGATGTCTTTGTGATTGGTGGTAAACAACCATCGGGCCAGGCCTGCAGCCGGGCCGTGGTGGTCGTGGTGGTCGTGACTTGCGTCGATTACTTCACTCATTACCTATTCCTCACTCCTGGCCGGCCATGTATTCGATGACATCGCGCGGCTGTGTCTCATCACCCACATTGTTGCTCCAGGCGTGGCGCTCGTAATGGGTCACCGCGGCAATCTGAGCAGCGTCGAGCTGTCGGCCGAAGGCCTGCATCGCTGTGCCCTGCTTGCCGTTTACGATGATGTCCAGATGGTCTTCTAGAGGACCAATCGCGATGGCGCTACCATCAAGCGCCGGAAACACCGGCGGCACACCTTTACCGTTGGGCATATGGCAGGAAGCGCAGAAGGTGCCATACACGGCTTCGCCTTCCGCCATCAGCTCTTCTGGCGTGAATACTTTCGACAGTGCCTCTTTGCGAATCTCTTCTGCTTCAAGCTGCTCGACATACCAGGCGTCGTACTCAGCTTCCGGCATGGCCTCGACCACGATAGGCATGAAGCCGTGATCTTTTCCGCACAGTTCGGTGCACTGACCCCGGTAGACGCCGGGCTCTTCAACGATGGTCCACAGTTCATTGACCATCCCTGGGATCGCATCGCGCTTGATGCCGAAGTCCGGTACCCACCAGGCGTGGATGACATCTTCGGACGTAATCAGGAAGCGGACTTTACGATTGGTGGGAATCCGCAGCGGTTTGTCGACCTCCAGCAGATAATGTTCACCTTTCGCTGCCTGATTCTGGATTTCATTCTGCGGTGTGGCCATGGTGCTGAAAAAACCAAAGGTCCGGTTGAAGTCGTCGTCCAGATACTTGTACTGCCACTTCCACTGGTAACCGCGGACTTCGACCGTCATGTCCTCGCCACCGGTGTCATACATGGACACCAGTACTTTTGTTGCCGGCCAGGCCATTGCGATCAGAATCAGCGTTGGCACCAGCGTCCAGGCTATTTCCAGCTTGGTGCTTTCATGGAACTGTGCAGGCACAGCACCCGCTGACTTCCGGTGATGGATCACCGACCAGAAGATCAGTCCGAATACCACCACCCCGATTACTACACAGATCCAGAAGATCAGCATATGCAGATCGTAAACAGAGCGGCTGATATCCGTGACCCCCTGCCTCATGTTGAGCTCGTCCGCTCCCAACCCTGTCACCGACAGGGCTGCCGCCATAGCAGCAACAGGCTTAAGCCAGTTATTTTTCACCTTCACCTTCCAGGCACCTTGCATCAGATAAATTCTGTTTATTCCCTTCGCCCCGTCTACCGCACTGACAACGTGCAGCAACAGGGCTACCCGCCTGAACCCGAAACGTCGAACCCCACCGCACTCAATAGAGCCGGTACGAGTTTCTAGTCGAATCTCAAGCAAGCCCCGAACACACCTTTCTGGACACTAGCGCAGATTCAGGTAGTGATGCACACGTGTTTCCCCGTAGTTGCCGCTTGCAGAGCCTCAGCCAAGGAGTGACCTCGCCTGAAACCGGCCTGTGGCATTCGGGTTTAACTCGTTTGCGTCAATTGAACCTGATGGCTCTGGACTCGAGCCCCGTGAGAAACGCGGCTCAAGGCCACGTTCGGGATGCCCGACAGATTATACCGACGAAGGGTGATAACTCAACAAAACCAGAGGCTTGTCCGATCTCAATAGAAACTGGATTATCTCGCCATGAGCGAATTCAGCTTTTCGGCGGCCGAGGATCAATAATTTTCACCCGGCTGATCTGTTCCGAGTCCTGGCCCTTGCCACCTGACTGATTGGCACGATCCACTTCGGTCGCCGGTGGTCTTGAGAACCTGGTCCCGGGCAGAGCTCCCGCGGCCGGTGGGGTAGCATCGCTGAAGCCACAGGCCACACAGCGTCTTTCGCCCTCATCAGCATTGCCGATCAGCACGATCCGATCCATCACATGGCAGGATGGACAGACCGCTCCGGCAATGAACTGGGGTCTGGGGGTTGTTTCAGGCATCTCAGGTGTACCGGTTGCAACGAACGTTAAGCGACAGGGTTCTGTTCATAAGTTCTAATTCGACGCTCTTTAGCTCCGGCGGTTCGACCGAAATCAGGTTCTTTTAAAACACGCTGTCTTCCGGAACATGCCGGGCAGTCAAACTAGCGCCTTTCGAGTTCTGCCCTCAGCTTTGCAAGAACGGGGGTCGTGTCAGGCGTTTTGCCGCGCCAGAGGAAAAACGCAGCAGCCGCCTGCTCTACCAGCATACCCAGGCCATCCAGTGTGGCGATCGCACCCTGATCACGGGCCCAACGACAGAACGCCGCTTGCGCACCATAGCTCATGTCATAACAGAAGGCGCCGTTCACCACCGCGCCGGGGACTTCCAGAACAGCATTCTGGAGACCGGCCGAGGTGCCATTAATCACCAGATCAAAGCTGCCGTGCAGTTCCTCAACCGCGACAGCTGAAACGGTCAGATCCGGGTACCTGCCCGCCAATTCCTCAGCCAGCCTGATAGCCGTGGCCTGGGTGCGGTTGGTAATGATCACAGACCCGGGCTGTTGCTGCGCCAGCGGCCCCAACACACCGCGCACCGCACCTCCGGCACCGAGCACCAGGATGTTCATTCCCGCCAGACCTGATGGCTCAAAGCCCCGACGCAGATCGGCCAGCAGACCCACTCCATCGGTATTGCAGCCCCGAAATCTGCCCGCTGCCAGCGGTACGATCGTGTTCACCGCGCTGGCGAATGCGGCAGCCTCATCAAGCTCATTCACCCACTGTGCCGCAGCGCCCTTAAAAGGCAGGGTCACATTGGCACCCGAGCCTCCACCGGCAAAAAATTTCTCGACCGCAGCCGGGAAGCCGTCAGGCGGGGCCAGCAGTCGACCATAACTCAGGCGCTCTCCGGTCTGCGCTGCAAAATGAGCGTGAATCTGCGGCGACAGAGAATGAGCGACAGGATTACCGATCACCACATAGTCATCAGGCGCGTTTGAGTCTGAACTTGTCATGCTGGTGTTGCGCTGTCCGTGCGGATATCAGCCGGCACGATGAATTTGACCCTGAAGGTCGCGGATTTCACTGGGACCCGTCCGGGTGAGCGTTGCGCCGGGCAGGAAATACGCGACAGCAGGCTCTCGGCTGGCAAATCTGGCAGCCTGGAAGCCGTTACGCGCGGCCCGATGACCGGCGTAATTGGCTGACGTGGAGACCAGTGGCCCGCCAAAAGCCCGGGACAAAGCTCTGGACTGTTCATGACCAGGAACCCGCACTGCGACATTCGGCCGTCCGCCCGTTATCCAGTGCGGAAATCGTTGGCTGGGTAAAAGCCAGGTTACTGCGCCGGGCCAGCTCGCAGAGACCGCTTGCTGCTGAGCATCGCTGAGTGTCACAAGTTCAGGCTGAAAAGCTTCCGGTTGCGCGCCAATGACGATCAGACCTTTTTCCGGCTGGCGGTTTTTCAACGCCAGCAGTCGCCCAACCGCAGATTTTGAAAACGGATCGCAGGCCAGTCCCCACACCCCTTCAGTGGCGTGCAGGACAATGCCTCCCGCCCGCAGACTGCGAACCGCCAGCTGCAGCTGCCAGGCACCCGGCATCAGGTCTTCGCTGATGAAATCCGCAGCGCTGGTCATCGGACCATCAGAGCTCCTGTTGCAGCGCGTCGTTCTGCAGCCGGATATTTTCTCTGTTCGCCTCGCGCTCATCAGTCAGTCGCGCTGTCAGCTCCGGTTGGGCGATCGCCATCATCTGCACTGCCAGATAGCCGGCATTCTTAGCGCCCGCTTTGCCGACCGCAACTGTCGCCACCGGAATACCGCCCGGCATCTGCACCGTTGAAAGCAGTGCATCGAAACCGACCAGCGGACCGCTGTCGATCGGAACCCCGATCACCGGCCGAACGGTATGCGCAGCTACCGCACCAGCAAGGTGCGCGGCCATGCCGGCGGCGCAGATAAATACCGCGCAATCCCGCGACACCGCATCCGCAACATATTCTGCGGTAGCCGCAGGCGTACGATGGGCTGAAGAGACTCTCACTTCAAAGCCCACCCCCAGGGTGGTCAGGACTTCTGTTGTTGCCTGCATCACCGGCCAGTCATTTTTGGAACCCATCAGGATGGCGACAAAACTCATGGTCTGTCTCTGCTGCTGTTATTGAAAGGTCGCCGAATATACCCGCCGCGGGTTCGAGCGACAAATCCCTTGATCTCCAGCTCCGCCAGCAACACTGACACTCTGGCCGCAGATTCACCGCAGCTCAGGCAAAGTTCGTCCAGCGTGGTTGTAACCTCTCGAAGCGCCGCAAGCAGCGTCTGGGCAGCCTCAGACAGCTCCAACTCGGATGACGACGCTGCGCTGATACCTGGCCGGGGGGTGGCAGCCGCGGGTTTCGACCAGACGCCCTGGGTCTCGAGCGCGTCGAAAACGTCCTGCGCACATTCCACGACCCCGGCTCCCTGTTTCAACAACCAGTTGACGCCTTGGCTGTTCGGCAGGGAGATCGCGCCGGGCACAGCGAGGACCTCCCGCCCCTGTTCCAGAGCCAGCCTGGCGGTGATCAGCGAACCGCTTCGCTGTCCCGCCTCAATCACCACAATTACGTCAGCAAGACCGCTGATGATCCGGGTGCGTTCGGGAAAGTGATGAGGCCGGGCACGCATCGAAATCGGATATTCACTTATCAGAAGTCCGCCGCAGCGGACTATGGCTTCTGCTACCGGGATATTGGTAACGGGTTGCACAAAGCCCAGGCCACTGCCAAGCACTGCAATGGTCTGACCACCGGCATCGGGCTCGAGCGCCGCGCTCAGAGCGCCTTCGTGCGCGGCGCTGTCGATGCCCAGCGCAAGCCCGCTGACCACCTGGACTCCAGAGCTGGCAAGGGTGCGGGCCAGCGTGCGTGCGGTTTCCAGGCCCAGTCGGCTGGCACGCCTGGCACCCACAATCGCAACCGCAGGACCCGCCAGGCACGCCGGGTTGCCTCGCTGGAACGTCAGTAAAGGCGGGTCCGGAATACCTGCAAGACGCTGCGGGAAACCGGGTTCTCCGGAAGCGCACAACGCAATTTCCAGCTCACTGCAGGCCCTGCGCAAATCAGCAATCCGACCTCGCCAGAGACGCGATCGGCTGCGCAATGATGCCATCGCGCCAGAGTGTTCGTTAACAAGCTGACTTACGCGATTTCGAGTCAGCGTTTCTAACAGAATTGCCAACGCGGCAGCGTTGTCTGAAACCACCAGGACCTGCCAATAAAAGGTCCATGATAAAAAGGAGAGGATTCAGCGCGACCGCAATGGTCGCGCCGGAGGGTAGGCAATCGGCTAACCGATCAGGGGTTTTTCACCAGATCAGTAACCGACAGCGGACGGTCAGCCATAAGCACCAGTCCGTACGACAGCTTTTCAAAGGTTCGGAAAACCATCATCAGGCCGGCACGTTCACTGGGTAGACGAATGGTTTCGTTGGCAATTCGATCGCGAGCCAGCGCACCGCGCTTGTAGATGGCCAGAACATTACCGGCGTCCATACCTTCTCGTTCGCCCCGGTTGATCACGATCACGTCGAACTGACCAACCTGAGTTACGCCGCCAAAGACGGAGATGATTTCACCCTCAACGTCGTCTTCAGGAGCGCTCGGAAAGAAGGTCGAATCAACCCGGCGTTCTTCCGTGGGCATTACCCGGTCACCAATCTGAACTTCTTCCCGTGATGTAGACATGAACATCGTGGCGATGTCGTCTTCCTGAGCAACCGCTTGTCCGAGACCAATATAGGTAGCTTCCTGACCCAGCACTTCTTTGGTCGTGGGATCAACGTAGAGGGAACCTTCACGGACTATGTTGAAACTCTCAGAGTCAGGCAACACACCCCGGACATAGAGCCGATCTCCTGCGCCGAGAACCAGTCGTTCTCGTTCGCCCTGGATAACATAAGGTGTGGCATTGAGAACATTCGGTTCAACCACCCGGTTCTGCACCAGGAAACTTTGAATCGCATCCAGCCGAATTGCCGGAATTGCAGACTCAAGGGGTTCTGAGCGGATCTGGGCTTTCAGACTCGTAGTGCCGGAGGCGCCCTGCGGACTCAGTTTGACGGTACGGCCATTATCGCCCCGTTCCATCACCAGTTGCGGTCGACCATCAATCCAGACCAGGGCGATGGTGTCACCGGGGTAGATCAGATGAGGGTTATTGATCTGCGGATTGATCCGCCAGATCTCCGGCCACAACCAGGGCCGCTCGAGAAATTTACCCGAGATATCCCAAAGCGTATCGCCGTCGACGACGGTGTAGACCTCCGGATGGTCTGCTCTCAGATATTGCGAGATATCGTCGGTTGCTGTCCATGCGGACGCAGCCACCCATGCAAACAACCCCAGCAGCAGGGTCTGGCAAATGGTGCGCGATTTCCTCATCATCCAATTCCTTTTAGCGACTGCCTGTTTAGCATTTGCCCGGTTACCATCCGCCGGCAAAGGCTTGCTGGTAACGCCGGGTTGGCCAGCGACGGTCCCTAAGACCACTACCACCAGCGTTTAGATCCGCTATCATGCGCGAAAAACTTTATAGACTTCACAATCTTAGCAGCCTGAATTACACCAATACTAGAGATACATCACATCGCCCGCACAGGGCTTGAAACACCTATGGCATTGTTGGAAATACTCGAATTCCCCGACCCAAGGCTGCGCACCAAAGCGAAGCCCGTGGTTCGCGTGGACGACTCAGTGCGCAAGTTGGTTGCCAACATGTTTGAAACAATGTACGACGCACCCGGTATTGGCCTGGCTGCCACGCAAGTAAACGTTCATCAACGCATCATCGTCGTGGACGTCTCAGAAAACCGGGATGAGCCGCACGCTTTCATCAATCCTGAGCTGACACTGTCCGGTGAAGTCTTGGAAACAGAAGAGGGCTGTCTGTCAGTGCCCGGATTTTATGAGCCCGTCACCCGGCACGAGTTTGCCCGGGTAAGCGCATTGAACGAGCGCGGCGAGTCGGTAGAACTGGATCTCGAAGGTCTTCTCGCCGTCTGTGTACAGCATGAATGTGATCATCTCGAAGGTAAGTTGTTTGTCGATTACCTGTCTAGCTTGAAGCGCACACGAATTCGTCGCAAGTTGGAAAAAGCCCACCGCGTTCGCGTCTGAACCGGACCAGGGCAGCACTCATGCTTCGGAATTCTCCTCTTCGGCTCGGCTTTGCCGGCACCCCTGATTTTGCGGCCAGCATTCTGCAGCACCTGATCGAACAGGGCTTTCCGCCCGAAGTGGTTTTTACTCAACCAGACCGCCCTACAGGTCGCGGCCGCAAAATCGGGGTGAGTGCGGTCAAACGCCTGGCCCTGGAAGCCAACCTGCCACTGCGTCAGCCCGCGAGCCTGAAGAACGAGTCAATCGATGCCGATCTGGACGCACTGATTGTTGCCGCTTACGGTCTGCTGTTACCCCCTCACATCCTTCAGGCTCCCCGGTTCGGCTGCATCAACGTACACGCTTCGTTGTTACCAAGGTGGCGGGGTGCTGCACCCATTGAACGTGCCATCATGGCCGGCGATCGGGTAACCGGAGTTACCATCATGCAGATGGATGAGGGGCTGGATACCGGACCCACGTTCAATCGCCTCGAAACAGCAATCGAGGCTCCGATGACCGGTTTGGAACTGGAACACATCCTCGCAGATCTTGGGGCGCGCGCTCTGATTGATTGCCTGAACCGACTTGGCACAGTGACGCCCGAGCCACAGCAGGGGCAGGCAACTTATGCAAAAAAATTGACTTCGGCCGACAGCGTGATCGATTGGCGCCAGTCTGCTGTAACAATAGTCAACCAGGTGCGCGCACTTGCGGGGCGCATGCCCGCTTCCGCAGCGAGCGCAGACGTGAGAATCCGTATTCTGAAAGCTCAGGCAGTGTCCGCATCGCAGGGCCAGTCACCCGGAAAAATTCTCAGCGCCGACAAACAGGGCATTGTCATCGCCTGTGGCGACGGAGCAGTGCGAATCACCCGCCTGCAACTCAATCGAGGCAAAGGCACCGCCATGGACGCGGCGGCCGCAATCAATGGCTACGCAGATCTTTTCTCACCCGGGCTGACTTTCGATGAATGCCCCAGCCAATGATCGCGCCAGAGCGGCCCGTCACCTGGTGCGCATCATTGTTGATGGGAAGACTACCGACCAAACATTCGGCCTGGATCCCGTCAAGCAGCCCAGCCCGCTGTGTCAGGAGCTGGTTTTCGGTACCCTGCGCTATTATTTCTCGCTCAACGAGGCCGTCGAGAAACGCCTGAGCAAAGCTCTCAGGAGTAAAGATCTCGACTTGAGACTCCTGATGTTAGTGGGCGCTTACCAACTCCGGTACACGAGAATACCGGATCATGCCGCAATTAACGAAACAGTGAACGCCTGTCGTCCGTTGCGAAAACCGTGGGCGCGTTCTCTTGTCAATGCGGTGCTGCGCAGTATTGCCCAGGACGTTGATGACGAAAAAACCGAATGTTCGTTCGAATTACCCGATTGGATATCAGGTCGCATCAACTCAGCCTACCCGGCGGTCGCTGCTGACGTCATGAACGGGCTGTTGGGTCGTGCGCCGATGTCGTTACGGGTGAACGTGTCCCGCACGCCGCCGGCCGAATATAAAGCCCGACTGGATGAGCAAAACCTCTCCTGGCAGGCGGGTCTGGTGCCAGAACATATCGTGCTGAACACACCGGTTCCCGCAGCTCAGCTGCCTGGTTATGCACAGGGACAGGTGAGTATTCAGGATGGCGGCGCAATCCTCGCCTCAGGTCTGCTGGATCCGGAGCGCAAACTCGCGCAGCAGTCCAATTGCCGGATCCTGGACGCCTGCGCAGCACCAGGCGGCAAACTCTTTCACCTCGCCGAAAGCGTTGCACCCGCTGAACTGGTTGCGCTTGAAATCAACTCTCGTAGGCTCGAGCATCTGTGCTCGGAGGCAGCCCGCCTTGGTTTCGATTCGATCAGAACCTTACAGGCAGATGCCACTGACACCAGCTGGTGGGACCAGCGGACATTCGACGCCATCCTGCTTGATGCACCCTGCAGCGGAGTCGGAACATTACGACGCCACCCGGACATCAAACATCTGCGTAAAATTGACGATCTGGCCGACTATCAGCAGCTGCAGTTGAGTTTACTGCGCAATCTGTGGCGCACCCTGGCTACCGAGGGTACCCTGCTGTACTGCACCTGCTCGTTGTTCCAAGAAGAAAACGATAACGTGGTCCAACAGTTCCTCAACGAAACCCATGATGCCCGCGCGCAGCTCATCAGCGCGCCGGTCGGCCAGCGCACCGAGCATGGCTGGCAGCTGCTGCCCCGTCCGGTGAATGATGCCAACCTCGCCGCCAGCGTAGATGGCTTCTACTACGCCCGATTGCGCAAAATATCCGACAACCAAGAGCGGCCCGGATGAAGATCCTGATTCTCGGCGCCGGAAAGGTCGGTGGCACGCTGGCTGAAAATCTCGCCAAAGAACAGTTCGACATCACTTTGGTCGATCAGGACGCGCGGGCGCTCGACGAACTCAGAGACAAGCTCGACATCCGCATCGTCCATGGTCACGGCTCTCATCCAGACGTACTGCGCAGCGCTGGAGCCGATGACGCCGATATGCTGATTGCGGTGACCTCGAGCGATGAGGTCAACATGGTTGCCTGCCAGGTCTGCTATTCGCTGTTCCGAACTCCAACCAAAATCGCCCGGGTAAGATCCGGAAGCTATATGTCCCGGGGTTTTTTCAGCCAGGAACACATGCCAATCGATGTGCTGATCAATCCCGAGGCTGTGGTCACCGACCATATCAGGCACCTGTTGGAACACCCCGGCGCTCTCCAGGTTCTGGATTTCGCGGATGGCCGGGTTCAGCTGGTGGCGATGCGGGCTTTTTACGGTGGTCCACTGGTCGGCCAGGAGCTGAGCTTTCTGCGCAAACACATGCCCAACGTCGACACCCGGGTTGCAGCCGTTTTCCGTCGCGGCAGCGCGGTCATACCGACGGGTACCACCGTTATCGAAGCAGACGACGAAGTCTTCTTTATCGCCGCTTCGGAACATATCAATGCAGTAATGGCTGAGTTGCGCCGGGTAGAGCGACCGTTCAAACGGGTTTTCATCGCCGGCGGTGGCAACATCGGCACGGCGCTCGCGAAAGCCATTGATCCGCATTTTTCAGTCAAGATCCTGGAAAAAAATCCGGCACGCTGTGAAGAGCTCGCAGAAGTACTGTCCAGCGCTGTTGTCCTTAATATAGACGCCACCGACCGGGAACTGTTGCTCGAGGAAAATATCGAACAGTGCGATGCCTTCTGCGCCGTCACCGACGACGATGAAGTCAATATCATGTCTTCGCTGCTGGCGAAGAAGCTTGGTGCCCGCCAGGTCATGACACTGATCAACAAGCCCGCTTACGTAGATCTGTTTCAGGACGGAGATATAGACATTGCGATATCACCACAACAGGCAACCACCAGTTCACTGCTCACCCATGTCAGAAAAGCCGATGTGGTCCGGGTGCACAGCCTGCGTAGAGGTGCTGCTGAGGCAATTGAGGCTATTGCCCACGGTGACAAGAAGAGCTCACGAGTGGTCGGCCGGGCAATCCAGGATATTGATCTGCCGACCGGCACTTCTATTGGCGCTATTGTCCGCGACGGTGAAGTGCTGATCGGGCATGACAACCTGGTGGTGGAATCGGACGACCATGTCATTTTGTTCTTAGTCGACAAACGTCAGGTGCCTGCTGTGGAACGTCTGTTCCAGGTTGGTCTGACTTTCTTCTAAAGCGTAGATCAACCTATGCACCTGTCGGTCATCCTGCGCATCACCGGAATCCTGGTTTCGTGTTTCAGCGTGACGCTGGTCTTTCCGGTAATCGTTGCTCTGATCTATGAAGAACCAACGGTGGAAACCTTCGCCACCTCATTCGCGATAACGATGGCGACCGGGCTGATGCTGACGCTTGCGAGCCGCGAAAAACGTGAACTGCGCAGCGGCGATGGTTTTCTGGTGACGGTGCTGTTCTACATCGGTCTGGGTCTTGCTGGCGCTCTGCCTATCTGGCTGGAAACATCGGTAACCGTGTCTTTTACTGATGCCGTGTTTGAGTCCCTGTCAGCATTGACAACAACTGGCGCGACAGTTTTCACCGGCTTAGACGCAATGCCCAAATCGATCCTCTTCTACCGCCAGTTTCTGCAATGGCTGGGCGGTATGGGAATCATTGTCCTGGCAGTCGCCATCCTGCCGATGCTCAGAATTGGCGGAATGCAGTTGTACCGGGCGGAGACACCCGGGCCTGTGAAAGACAACAAGCTGCGACCACGAATCACCGAAACTGCCAAAGCACTGTGGTATCTCTATCTGGGTCTGACCATCGCCTGCGCGTTGTCTTACTACGTTGCAGGGATGAATGCGTTTGATGCTTTGTGCCACAGCTTCTCGACTGTCGCCATAGGCGGCTTTTCAACCCACGACGCCAGCATTGGCTACTTCCAAAGTGCAGCCATCGAAGCTGTAGCAATCTTTTTCATGATTTTTTCAGGGATTAACTTCGCGCTGCATTTCATGGCGTTGAACAGACGCAATCCACTGATGTATCTCAAAGACCCGGAAGTACGCGCTTATGGTTTTGCACTGACAGTTGTCGCGGCCGTGGTGGTCTGGGTACTGATATCGCACCCCGGAGCGTCAGACTCACCTGTCAGGGAAGGAATATTTCACGCCGTTTCGATAGCCACCACCACCGGCTATACAACCACCAACTTCAGCGCCTGGCCATCGGTTGCACCAATAATCCTGATGTTTGCCGCTTTCGCTGGTGGCTGCGCTGGCTCCACCGCGGGTGGCATCAAAATCGTCAGGGTGGTGTTGATCTACAAGCAGGGTGCGCGCGAAATAAATCGTCTTATTCATCCCAACGGGGTATTTCGAATAAAGCTGGGGGATCAACGAGTCCCCGATCGCGTGATCGAAGCGGTGTGGGGATTCTTTTCGATGTATGTGATCGTATTCCTGTGCAGTGTCGCTTTCATGATGCTGATCTCTGAGATCGACTTCATAACCGCTTTCTCCGCCGTGGGTGCAAGCCTCAACAACCTAGGCCCCGGCCTGGGAGAGGTCGCGGAGAACTATGGTGGGTTACCGGATCCCGATAAATGGCTGCTGATGATCGTGATGCTGCTCGGTCGCCTCGAAATCTTCACGTTGCTGGTTCTCATCACTCCTGCATTCTGGCGCCGTTGAAAGAAGTTTACGGACGCTCTATTCAGGTACCGTTTCAATAGACACGGCTGCGCCCATCAGGTGGTGACTTGAATCGCCGGTATTCCCACTGGTATTGCTCCGGGGCTTTCAGAACAAGCGCTTCGATGGATTGGTTCATCGCGGTCAACGCTTCGTGCGCATTTTCGGATTTGATCGCCGCAGCCGGTTCTTCGATGGTTATCTTAAAAGCGCTGCCGACTCGCATAGCACTTGCCATCAACACAATGGGTTGTGTCCGGCATATCAGACGGTGCACCAGCGTCATCGTCAACGCCGGTTGATTGAAAAAAGGTACATGGATACCAGAGCTCCGATCAGGCACCTGATCAGGCAACAGCCCCAGCAGTCCTCCGGACTTCAGTGTCTGATAGGCAGTTTTCAGACCCTTCCGATTCAGAGGCACCAGTTTGGCACCTGTGCGTTGACGAGCTTGTTTTACCGAAACTTCCAGTGTTTGTTGTCGCGGTGGATCATAAAGAGCCACGAGTTGGAATCTGCCCAGGAAGAGAGCCAGAAATTCCCAGTTGCCGAAGTGCGGAACCAGTAACAACACGCCCCGGCCGGTGGCCATCGAGCGGGTCAGCAGCTCTTCGCCGGAGACCTCGGCTATCAGTGAGTTCAATCGGGCCACCGGCCAGTGAAAAGTCATTCCCGACTCCAGCAGCAGCATCCCGGTATTTGTCAGACTCGCTTTCTCCAGATTACGACGCTGACGAGAATCCAGATCCGGAAAACACAACTCAAGGTTCCTGACGGTCGTTACCGCGGGAGGAAAGTTTGCCAGCATAACCAGCCGAGCCAGTAAACCAGCCGTAGCACGCTGGACCGAGCGCGGCAGGCAGGCGACCAATCTGGTCATAATCCCGACGAGCGCAGGTCCGATAGATTTCAAAACTTCCGTCCGCACTCTATATAACTTTGGGTGGCATCCGTTGGGCTTTGACGCCACGAGGTAGATCCCGTAGATTGCGCGGCGTTGCTCCAAGCCAGAAATTCATGGCCAGACTGATCCTCCTTGACCGGGATGGGGTTATAAACCTCGACTCTCCCGAGTTCGTGAAAACGCCCCAGGAGTGGCAGGCCATTCCCGGTTCCCTGGAAGCTATTGCTCAACTCAAAAATTCCGGGCGGCGCGTCGCCGTCTGCAGCAATCAATCCGGCGTAGCCAGAGGCATTGTGTCGCTCGACATGCTCAAAGCGATAGAAAACAAGATGCTCTCCGAGTTGCAAAGTTACGGCGCTGAGCTGGATCTGGTGCTGTATTGTACCCATCATCCTGATGAGCAATGTGGATGCCGCAAGCCTGCACCAGGCATGTTAGAAAACGCGATGAGTATGCTGGCCATCGACACCGCTGATACCTGTTTTGTTGGGGATTCTCTGCGCGACATTCAAGCCGCCGAGGCTGCCGGATGCCAGCCTGTTCTGGTTAAGACCGGGAACGGGATGCTGACCATCCGCCAACTGGGTGAGCGCGGCAGTCCCGATACAACCAGGGTTTTTGCGGACCTGGCGGAGTTCGCCCGAGCGGAAGCGGCAGATTCAGCATGAGTTACCTTCGCTCAACTCTATTTTATGTTGGCTATATTCTGGCAACCATCATCTGGGGTGGTTTATCGGTGCTGACAGCCTGGATTCTCCCGTTCCGAACCCGTTTCACCTTCATTATCGGCTATTGGACCCGGTTTTCCCTGTGGTGGCTGAAAGTCACCTGTGGCGTCCGCTATCAGGTCGAGGGCCTGGAAAACCTGCCGGATAAACCCGGGCTGGTGTTCGCGCGCCACGAAAGCACCTGGGAAACGCTGTTTCTGCAGACCCTGTTCGCTCCTCAGGCAACCCTGATCAAGCGTGAATTGCTGCTAATACCCTTTTTTGGCTGGGCCTTTGCGCTGCTTAAACCTATCGCCATCGATCGTAAAAATCCGCGAGGGGCGCTGAAAAAACTGATCAGCGATGGCCGGTCGAGGTTGGACGATGACATCTGGGTTGTTCTATTTCCGGAAGGTACGCGGATGCCGGCTGATCGGCTGGGACGCTTCCAGGCCGGTGGTGCGGCGCTTGCGATTGCCGCAGATGCACCTATTACCGTAATCGGTCACAACGCCGGTCAGTATTGGCCAGCGCACGAGTTTCTAAAAAAGCCCGGCACCATCAAGGTCAGAATTGCTGAGCCTATCTATCCCGAGGGCCGGGACTCAAAGCACCTGACCAGCGCGGCACGCGAGGTCATGTTCGAACTGGTAGCTCCGATTAACTCACAGCTCACACATCAAGATTAACCACCGATAGCGCGTTGGTTTCGATGAATGCCCGCCGGGGTTCCACATGGTCACCCATCAAAGTGGTGAACATCAGATCTGCGCCAATCGCGTCGTCCACCGTGACCCTCAACATCCGCCTGACGTTGGGATCCATCGTGGTGCTCCACAACTGATCCGGATTCATTTCACCAAGGCCTTTATAGCGCTGAATGTCGACACCCCGACGGGCTTCTTTCAGCAGCCATCGCATCGCTGTGCCAAATTTTTCCACTGCCTGAGTTTTTTCACCACGTTGGACATAGGCACCGGGCTCCAGCAGACCGTCGAGCCGTTGCGCCATCTCGACAATGGCGCGATAGTCAGCGCCCATGAAAAAGCTACGAGGCAGAACAATTTTCTGGGTCATACCACGAATACGCATGACGACTGCTGGCTGGAACGTTTGATGTTCAGCGTCTTTCTCAAGATCTATTGATACCGCAGGAAAATCGGCTAGTAAGCGCTCACACCAATCTTTCATCGCAGCTTCGTCTTGCAGCATTTCAGGTGAAACAACCGGCAGATCAATCAGCACCTGAGTCAGCTCGGTCGGATAAACGCGGTAGAGCTTATCGAGTCTGGCCACGAGCAGAGTGTAGTCTCTGACTAACGCTTCCAGTACCGAGTCGTCCACCGGCGCGGCCCCAGGTTTCACCAGCAGACTGGCTCCCTCTAAGGCGAGCTGGAGAAAGTAGGAGTCCAGTTCAGGATCGTCTTTGACGTATTTTTCCTGCCGCCCTTTCTTCACCTTATACAGTGGTGGCTGGGCAATGAATATATGACCGCGTTCGATCAGTTCCGGCATTTGCCGGAAGAAGAAGGTTAACAACAGGGTACGGATGTGGGATCCGTCTACGTCAGCATCCGTCATGATAATAACGTGGTGATAGCGCAGCTTGTCCGGATCAAACTCATCCCGACCGATGCCACACCCGAGTGCTGTGACCAGAGTTCCGACTTCTGCAGAAGACAGCATTTTGTCGAAGCGGGCTTTTTCGACGTTCAGTATTTTTCCCTTCAGCGGCAAAATTGCTTGTGTGCGCCGATCCCGGCCCTGTTTCGCGGAACCACCGGCTGAATCTCCCTCCACCAGATACAGCTCTGATTTCGCCGGATCCTTTTCCTGACAATCCGCCAACTTACCTGGCAATCCAGCGATATCCAGCGCGCCTTTGCGACGGGTCATTTCTCGAGCTTTACGCGCGGCTTCCCGGGCTCGGGCCGCATCAATCATCTTGGTAACGATAGCGCGAGCGTCCTGGGGATTTTCGTCGAGATATTCCAGGAAGAATCGATGCAGTTCCTGCTCTACAGCCGTTTTTACTTCACTGGACACAAGCTTGTCCTTAGTCTGTGAAGAAAACTTCGGATCCGGTACCTTGACGCTAACAATGGCTGTCAATCCCTCGCGGGCATCATCACCCGAGGTGTTGACCTGAACTTTTTTCAACAGGCCTTCACGCTCAATATAGCCATTAAGAGTCCGGGTCAGTGCCGCGCGAAAACCAGCGATATGAGCACCGCCATCCCGCTGCGGAATATTATTGGTGTAAGCCAGCACCTGCTCCTGGAAACTGTCGTTCCACTGCATTGAAATTTCAACGCCAATACCGTCCGGTCGTTCGGTTATCAGGTGAAACGTGCTGTTCAGCGAAGTTTTGTTCTGGTTCAGATACTCGACAAAAGCCCGCAATCCGCCCTGGTAGCAGAATTCTTCTTCTTTACCCGTTCGCTCGTCGAGAAGGTGAATGGTCACACCCGAATTCAAAAATGCCAGCTCTCGGAGTCGTTTCGCCAGCAGATCGAAGTGAAACTCTATGTTTGCGAAGGTTGTGGTCGCGGGCTTAAAGAAACATTCGGTGCCTCGCTTCTCCGTCTCACCCACCTGTTTTAGCGGCGCGTCTGGAACGCCATCAGTATAGGACTGTTCATAGACGCAACCATCGCGACGGACCGTCAGGCGAAACTCTTCGGATAGTGCGTTAACCACCGACACCCCTACTCCGTGGAGTCCGCCGGATACTTTGTAGCTGTTTTCGTCGAATTTCCCACCGGCGTGGAGTGTGGTCAGAATTACTTCAGCCGCAGAAACACCTTCTTCTGAGTGAATGTCTACCGGAATACCTCGACCGTTGTCCTTGACCGTGACCGCTTCACCCGGGTGAATAATGACATCAATGTAGTCACAGTGACCGGCCAGAGATTCATCGATGGCGTTGTCGACCAGCTCCTGGACCATGTGATGCAGTCCAGTACCGTCCTCTGTATCACCGATGTACATACCAGGTCGCTTGCGAACCGCGTCCAGTCCTCGTAAGACCTTGATGCTGTTCGAGTCGTAACTTTCTTCGGACATTGAAAAACCTCTTTTCGCAATGACTGATAGTCAGAAATCGCTGTTTTGTTTTGTAACTGTACCGTGTTCCACGTGGAACATTTCGATTTCGGAGTCTGGAAAGCCGTAATCGCGATCCATTGGTTGAACTGATGTGGAGATGACCTGGCTACCCTGCTCCCTCAGCAACCGGAAAAATCGTCCACTGTGTTCCAGGTCTAACTCAGCGCCGACGTCGTCAATCAGAAAAAGCGACGCCCGACTCTGTTCCGCGTTAAGCAAAGCTACCTGGGCTACTTTCATCGATGTCGCAAGCAGTTTACCCTGACCTCGCGACAACATTTTTGCAGCGTCTCGATCTTCCACCCTGAATCGAATATCCGCTCGGTGCGGACCCCACTGGGTAACCCCGTATTTTACCTCTCCCGAGCCTCTTTGACCCAACAGTTTTTCAAGAGTTTGTCCCGAAGGCCAACCTTGATGATATTCGTAGCTGACCTTCAGCTCTGGAATCAGCGCTTCTATCACGCCTTCCAGATGGGTCCTGAGTTGCTGCAGGTATTGAAGGCGCGCTCTGGTAACCGCCGCGGCACAGGCCGACAGCTCAGAATCCCATGGAGATAGCAATTCAGGCGATACATTAGGAGATCTCAGGACCGCGTTGCGTTGCTTCAGCACCCGGAGATAGTCACGCAATACTGGGAGATAGTCAGGTTTCACGTGAAACATTCCCCAGTCGAGCCAGCTACGTCTCAGCTTGGGCCCGCCGAAAACCAGCTCCGCGACATCCGGCAAGAGTGTCTGCAGTGGGGTAAGGCGAGCAATATCGGAGATCTTAGAGACCTTCTGGTTATCAAGACGAACTTCCGTACCCGTGGTGAGGCTTCGTTTAATACCAACAGAGCGATCTCCGAGAAACTCGTCATGCCACCGTGCCCGGACAAGCAAAGAGTCCTCTCCCCGAGTAATTACGTCACGAAGCAGTGGGCTGCGAAACGACCGTCCACGACAGAGTAGATGGATAGACTCCAGCACCGCTGTTTTACCAGCACCGTTACTGCCGAAAAAATGGTTCAGCCCAGGATTGAGCCGCACATCCAGGTCCGTAAGATTACGAACGTGTTTTACAATAAGCTGCTTAAAGCGCATGTCGCGCCGAAAGATAGTCCAGACTAGAGACGCATCGGCATGACGACATATACCGCGTCATCGTTACCCATACCCTCGATCAGCGCACTACTGTTAGCGTCCGAAACACTGATCTGAACCTGTTCAGTACCGAGCACAGACAGAACATCCTGCAGGTAGCTGACGTTAAAACCTATCTCAAGACGATCGCCTTCATAGTCAACCGGGATGACTTCTTCGGCTTCTTCCTGTTCAGGGTTGTTTGCCTGGATCGTCATCAACTCACCGTCGACAATCAGCCGCACTCCCCGATATTTTTCATTGGATAGAATGGACGCGCGAGCAAAAGCCTGTTTCATCGACTCGCGATCACCAATGATTGCCCGACCAGCGTCTTTTGGTACCACCTTTTCATAGTCCGGAAACTTACCGTCGACCAGCTTGGTGGTCAGAGTGAACGTACCTTGCGTTACTCGAAGATGATTGCTGCTCAACTGCACAGTGACATCGCCTTCCTCATTATCAAGAAGCCGGCCGAGTTCGAGCACACCTTTGCGCGGCACAATCGCCTGAGAACGATCATTGCCTCCACCAGCGTCAGTCAAAGTGGCCATCGCCAGTCTGTGACCGTCGGTCGCCACAGTCCGGATCAGCTGCGGCGTCACCTCAAGCAACATTCCGTTAAGAAAGTAGCGCACATCCTGCTGAGCCATCGAAAAAGACACTTGGTCAATCAGCTTGCGCAATGCTTTTTGAGGCAGCGAAAATTCCAGGTCACCTGGACTATTCTCAACTCGTGGAAAGTCTGCCGCCGGCAGGGTTGCCAGGGTAAATCTGCTGCGCCCTGAGCGAACAATTGCTTTATCTCCGGAAGCTTCAACCTTAACGCTGGCGTCATCCGGAAGAGAGCGCCAGATATCTGCCAGCTTGCGCGCCGGAATTGTCGCTTCACCATCCTGAGTAATCTCAATGCCGTCGCTGATCTGCGCTATCAACTCGACCTCTAGATCCGTCCCCGTAATCGCCAGCGCGCCGTCTTTCGCGACAAACAGAAGATTTGAAAGCACCGGCAGAGTCTGCCGACGCTCAACCACGCCTGTCACCAACTGCAGAGCACGCAGCAGCGATTCACGATCCGTAGAGAATTTCATGATTACCTTCTATCCGATCTCTGCAACGGTCGAATGGACTGACCGTTGCTGTATGCCTAACGCTATCCGTCACTCTAGATCGCATGCGATCCCAGCCGAAATCAACAACGAACCGCTAACTCCCCAGTAAGCGGTTGAGATTCTTGTAGTCTTCGGCGACGTCTGTATTGCTTTCCCGCAGTTCTGCGACCTTTCGACAGGCGTGCAGCACCGTAGTGTGATCACGACCACCAAAAGCTTCGCCGATCTCCGGAAGCGAGTGATTGGTTAGCTCCTTCGCAAGCGCCATTGCTACCTGCCTGGGTCGGGCTATCGTGCGGTTGCGACGCTTTGACAGAATATCGGAAATCTTGATGTTGTAGTACTCGGCAACAGTCCTCTGAATATTGTCCATGCCTACCTGGCGATCCTGAATCGCCAGCAGATCCCGCAGTGCGCGTTTCACCTGATCGATGGTGATCCTGCTACCAGTGAACCGGGCGTTGGCAATTACCCGCCGTAGCGCACCTTCGAGCTCTCTGACGTTAGAGCGGATGCGTTCACCAATGAAAAAGGCGACAGCAGAATCCAGGTCAATCTGTTCAGCCTCAGCCTTCTTCATCAGGATTGCCACCCGGGTTTCCAGTTCAGGCGGTTCCACCTCGACTGTCAGACCCCAGACAAACCGGGACTTCAAACGCTCTTCGAGGCCATCAATTTCACGCGGATAGCGATCACAGGTCAGCACCATCTGGTGACCCCGCTCCAATAGCCCGTTGAAGACATGGAAAAATTCTTCCTGCGACCGGAGCTTCTTGGCAAAAAACTGAATGTCGTCGATCAGCAGCATATCCACAGAGCGGTAGTACTGCATGAAGTCCTGCATTGTGCCCTGCTGGAGCGCGCGAACCATATCCTGCACAAAGCGCTGGGAATGCAGATAAACCACCTTCGCATTAGGATTCTCCGCTTTGACCTGGTTACCCACTGCCTGCATCAGATGTGTCTTGCCGAGACCCACGCCGCCATAAAGCAGCAGCGGGTTGTAGGACTTCCCGGCGTTCAGCGCTACCTGAGAGGCAGCCGCTTTTGCCATCTCATTGGATTTACCTTCGACAAACGTGGAAAAAGTAAATTCGCCGTTGAGCTGATGTGCTCCCGCGTAACGTTCAGACACACCTCCAGACCCATCCGCTCGAACCGGGGCTTTTTCCACCTCCAGTTCACTGTCTGTATCCACCAGTGCACCTATGTCCAGACAGACTTCAAGCTCTTCACCCGTTTCACCGAGTTGCTGAAGCAACTCGGTAATTCGGTCGAAATATGCCGATTGAACCTGGTTTTTAACATATCTGTTCGGTGCCAGAATGTGTACGCGCCGGTCATCGGCACGGGCCTGCAAAGGCCGGATCCAGGTATTAAACTGTTGAGACGAAAGTTCGTCCTGTAACCGATCTAGGCATTTATGCCAAACGGAACGTCCCACCTATTGTGCCCCCAAAAGCCGCGAAGCCCTGCACGCATTTCTTATAACTGTATTCGTTATTTTGAAACGGCAGAGCGAAATGTTTTTGTCGTTGTTGTGCCGGCAATTCTAATCATGATGATCCTCTCTTTGCTACGCGCTCACCTGCATATTTCTTAGCTTTCTCAGGATAGACAGTAAATTCAAACGCTTAGCTACCTGAACTAACCTGCACGGAAAAAAATTTCAGCCGACTACAGTGTGAGCAAACTGCTGAAGAACCTGTGGATAACATTTGTGGATAACTGTGGATGAAGACTTATCCCGTTCAATCCACAGGCTGCAGGGCCGCAGTACAAGGCTTTTACACAGCCTGACCGCGACGCTAAAGCCCTGTCACCAACATCTTTTTTGGCCTTTTCCACAGCCAGGACCGCCACCAATAAACAACAACCATAAACCTAAATATAAAAAACCTTCTTACTATTTATTTCCTCCGAACTCCGCAAAACCGGTTTCGCCGGGGCATGTGAAAATGTCGGCAATTAGGCCGTTGACAGGCAGTAGCTCGATACCTAAAATCGCGCCCCCTGTTCAGCCAAGCACTCCGTTTCGGTGTGCTGGTCGAGTCAGGCGGTAATTTTTCGAAACCAGACTGAGCGCACCATGAAGCGAACATTCCAGCCAAGTAACCTGAAGCGCAATCGCACCCACGGGTTCCGAGCTCGCATGGCTACCCGCGGTGGCCGCAAAGTCCTCAATGCCCGCAGAGCCAAAGGTCGCAAGCGCCTGAGCGTTTGATTGCTGCCGACACGGTAATCATAACTTTGCCGAATTCCCGGGTTTAAGCTCGGGAATGACCGAAGCTCCAGCACCTTCGCTCCCTGTGTCCTCTTTTCCGCGCTCTGCACGTTTGACGCGTCCCAGCCAGTTTGAAGCCGCCTTGCGAAAACCGGATCATCGATTAGGTGCAGGGCCATTACGTATCGCCGCCGTTCGGAATAGAATGCACAGCGCCCGGCTTGGGCTCATTGTCGGTAAGAAGGCTATCGCCCGCGCTCACGCGCGAAACCGGGTGAAACGAATCATCCGCGATCGATTTAGGCGCGCTCGTTATGCTCTTGGCGGCTACGACATGGTCGTCAGGGTGGTGGGAAGCGTTTCTGACCAGGAATTGCATCAACTGTTGAACCGGCTATTTGCTGATCTGGAGAAAAAGGCCTGTGAACATCCAGCAGATTCCTGAATATTGCCTGCGAACACTGATTCGCGGCTATCAGTTCACGCTGAGCCCGTTCATTGGCAATCAGTGCCGGTTTCACCCCACCTGCTCTCATTACGCGCTGGACGCCTTAGCCCAGCATGGTGTCATGCGAGGTGTCTGGCTGACGGTTCGCCGGCTGCTCCGATGCCACCCTTTTAACCCCGGCGGTTTTGACCCTGTACCCGAGGCAACCGCCAGCTCGTCGCCCCATTCCGGACGCGAGAGTTAACCGAGAACGCAAGCGAAATGCTCCCAACTGAAATTCAGCGCATCATTCTGCTTATTGGTCTTGCTGCCACTGGCTATCTAATGATCCTGGCCTGGAACAATGATTATATTACCGGCGCGGAAGCGACCAGTTATGCCTCAGCGCCCATGCCACAGCAAGCAGAGAGCACCCAGCAGTTGCCGGCTGCGGACGTCCCGACTGCGCCAGCCGCCGATACGGCCAGCGACGTTCCAGATGTTTCCCTGATCGACGGTGCAGCTGCACCGGTTGCGCCGGCGGCCGCTCCAGCGTCCTCCGAGAGGCTTATTAAGGTGCGTACAGATGTACTGAACCTCTGGATAGATCGTTTGGGTGGTGATGTGGTTCGCGTTGAACTGCCTGGATATCCGATCTCACTGGACCAACCAGATCTGCCTTTCCTGCTGCTGGACAACGGTCTGAATCGCACCTATATCTCGCAGAGCGGTCTGATCGGCAAAGATGGAACGGATAGTTCCGGACGTCCGACCTTCACGGCTGTTGCTGAGCACTTCGAGCTGGGTGATACGGATACGTTATCGGTTGTTCTGCGGACGATGCATAACGGCCAGGAAGTGAAGAAGGTCTATGACTTCCGTCGCAATGACTACCTGTTCGACGTCCGCTACGAGCTGACCAATACCAGCAGCGAAGTCTTCAGTGCCAGTCTGTTCGGGCAGATCAAACGAGACGATCATGAACCGCCTGGCAGCGATAGCTTCTCGATGGGCCCGCAGCCTTACCTTGGTGCCGCTCTGACCACGAATGAAGATCGCTATGAAAAGATCGAGTTCGATGACCTCGAGGAAGAACCCTATAGAAACCGTGTTCAGGGCGGCTGGATGGCTTTTCTGCAGCACTATTTTCTCAGTGCCTGGGTTGCTAATCCGGAACAGGAAAACAACTTCTACGGTAACCGGCGCAACGATGGCACTTATGTTTTCGGCTTTACCGCGCCGCTTCAGGAAGTTGCGCCTGGTGAGGCTGGCGTCTGGAAGGCACAGTTTTACGCTGGGCCAAAAAATCAGCTGATCCTGGAAAAAATTGCCCCGAACCTGAACCTGACCGTCGACTACGGCTTTCTGTGGTGGTTGGCCGTTCCTCTGTTCTACCTGTTGGACTGGCTGCATAGTTTTTCAGGTAACTGGGGTGTCGCAATCATTCTGTTGACGGTTCTGGTCAAAGCGGTGCTTTACCCTCTCAGCGCGGCCAGCTACAAATCCATGGCCAACATGCGCCGAGTGGGTCCGCAGATGAAAAAGCTGCAGGAGCGTTACGCAGACGACCGTCAGAAGCTTTCTGCCGAGATGATGGCCCTATATAAGAAGGAGAAGGTCAATCCTCTGGGGGGTTGTCTGCCGATGCTGCTGCCTATGCCGATCTTTATTGCCCTTTACTGGGTGCTGTTCGAAAGCGTCGAGCTACGTCAGGCACCATTTTTCGGCTGGATCGACGATCTGGCGGTGATGGATCCATTTTTCATCCTGCCGTTACTGATGGGTGCGAGCATGTATGTCCAGCAGCTGCTCAGCCCGGCGGTTGGCGACCCGATGCAGATGAAGATGATGAAGCTGATGCCCGTGATGTTCACTGTGTTGTTCCTGTTCTTTCCTGCCGGGCTGGTGCTGTACTGGCTGGTAAACAACATTCTCGGGGTCGCCCAGCAATGGTATGTGATCCGACAGACAGAGAAGGCCCAGGCTGAGAAAACCTGAGATGAGCACTCGGGCTTCGGGATCGAGTCTCGAGGTCGACACGATTGCCGCGGTTGCGACAGCACCCGGCGCGGCCGGTATTGGTGTTGTCAGGCTATCCGGCCCCGAAGCTTTGCCGATCGCGGCAGCCGTGTCAGGTCCGCTCGGTGAACCAAGAATCGCCCGGTTGCGAAGATTCCGGGATGCCGAAGGCGAAGTCATCGATTCAGGTCTGGTTATTTGCTTTTCCAGGCCCAACTCCTTCACCGGTGAAGACGTGGTCGAGTTTCAGGGCCATGGTGGCCCGGTAGTGTTGCAGATGCTGCTTGGTGCGTTGCTTGAAGCGGGCGCCCGATTGGCGCGACCGGGCGAGTTCACCGAGCGCGCCTACCTCAATGGCAAAATGGATCTCGCCCAGGCGGAGGCTGTAGCCGACCTGATTGCGTCGTCTTCAGCTACTGCGGTCAGGGCAGCAAATCGCTCACTCGCGGGTGAGTTTTCCCGTCAGGTTCACGCGCTGGATGAGCAGGTGCTCAGCTTGCGGGTCTTTGTTGAAGCCTCGATCGATTTTGTCGACGAGGACATTGATGTGCTGGAATCCGGTGATGTTGCCGGGCGTATCGGTGCTATCCAGCAGGGCCTGGTGGCGCTGCAGCAAGCGTCTGCACAAGGGGTTTTGTTGCGTGATGGGATCAGTCTTGCATTGCTCGGACCACCCAATGTCGGCAAGTCGAGCCTGCTCAACCGACTGGCAGGTGAAGAGCGGGCGATCGTCACTCAGGTACCCGGGACTACAAGAGATCTGGTCCGTGTTCCCGTGCAGATCGGCGGACTGCCGGTAGAGATGGTGGACACGGCCGGCCTGCGGGAAACCCGGGATCTGGTTGAGCGCGAGGGTGTGCGGCGGGCCCTGCATCAGGGCCGCGAAGCAGACATCGTGCTCTGGCTCACCGATCTGACCCAACCCGATGTTGGCGAAACAACTGCACTTGAGGAGTTGGATCAGGCGCGGGTCATTCGCGTGGGCAACAAGCTTGACCTGGTGTCACCCGGAGCTGATAGCATCTCCACCTTGGGTGACGTGCAGATCTCTGCGGTGACGGGGGCCGGGATTGAAAAATTGGTCTCCCTGATCCAGCAGCGCGTCGGCTATCAAGCGCCGGAAGCTGCTTTCACCGCGCGCCAGCGTCATCTCCAGGCTTTGGAGAAAGTCGCCGGGCACCTGGCAACCAGCCTCGATCTGGATTCCGGCTCAGCGGAACTGATTGCCGAAGAGTTGCGGCTTGCGCATCTCGCCCTGGGTGAAATTGTGGGAGAACTGACGCCGGACGAATTGCTCGGGGAGATCTTCTCCAACTTCTGCATAGGCAAGTAAACGACCCGCATGATCCGTTCAACAACTTCAGGGACATGGGTATACTGCGCGGCCCATTCTCCCGGGTGCACCAGGCGAACGACCCATGAGTGATTACCCCGACAGTTTTGACGTCATTGTGATTGGAGCCGGCCACGCAGGCGCAGAGGCCGCAATGGCGGCTGCCCGAACGGGTGCCCGGACCCTGCTCCTGACTCAGAGCCTAGAAACCGTTGGCCAGATGTCCTGTAATCCGGCCATTGGTGGTATCGGTAAAAGCCATCTGGTTCGGGAAATTGACGCCCTGGACGGTATCATGGGCAAAGCGGCTGATCGTGCCGGGATCCAGTATCGCATCCTCAACGCGAGCAAGGGACCTGCCGTTCGGGCAACCCGTGCCCAGGCGGATCGGCAGCTCTATCGTCAGGCGGTTCGAGAGCTCCTGGAAGAACAACCCAACCTGTTGCTGTTTCAACAGTCCGTGGTGGATCTTGTTGTCGAGCAGGGCCGGGTTGTTGGTGTAGACACCCAGATGGGTCTTCGTTTTCGAGGTGGTGCTGTTGTTCTGACGACGGGGACTTTTCTGGGCGGGCGAATTCATATCGGGCTGGAAAATCACCCGGGCGGCCGAGCTGGAGATCCGCCTGCGAACACTCTGTCGCAACGGCTGCGAGCACTGCCGTTTCGCGTCGACCGCCTGAAAACCGGCACTCCGCCGCGGATCGACGGCCGGAGCGTCGACTTTAGCGTGCTGGAAGAACAGCCGGGTGATCTGCCGACACCGTATCTTTCTTATCTGCACGAAGCTCACGGACTTGCTGACCGACCGCGTCAGGTCAGCTGCTACGTGACGGAAACCAACGTAGGTACTCACGACATGATTCTGGCCGCACTGGATCGATCGCCGCTGTATACCGGCGTGATTGAAGGTGAAGGACCCCGCTACTGTCCGAGTATAGAAGACAAGGTAGTGCGCTTCGCCGAACGGGTGCGTCACCAGATATTTGTTGAACCGGAAGGCCTGAATAACAGCGAGCTTTATCCGAACGGGATTTCCACCAGCCTGCCGTTTGACGTTCAGATCGAACTGGTCAGAAGTATCCGCGGATTCGAGGCAGCCCATATCACCCGCCCCGGTTATGCGATTGAGTATGACTTTTTTGATCCGAGGGACCTTCACTACTCGCTGGAAACCAAAGCGCTGGAAGGGCTGTTTTTCGCCGGACAGATTAACGGCACCACCGGCTACGAAGAGGCGGCAGCGCAAGGGCTGCTGGCTGGCCTCAATGCGTCTCGAAAGGTCAGTGGCCTTGCTGCCTGGTGCCCAGCCAGAGATGAAGCTTATCTTGGCGTGCTTGTCGACGATCTGATAAATCTCGGCACCAAAGAGCCCTATCGGATGTTCACTTCCCGTGCTGAATTCCGGCTGCGCCTGCGGGAAGACAACGCGGATCAACGACTCACGCCGAAGGGGCGAGAGCTCGGTCTGGTTGGTGAGCGGCGCTGGCAGGCTTTTACTGAAAAGAAGATGCGCCTGGATAGCCTGCTTGCGGCAGTAGCCGGTGTCCAGATCAATCCAGAGACCAAGCTGGCGAAGTCGCTGGCGGAGGCCTCCGGCGAATCGGTTCGAAAAGAAACCGATCTGGCCGGCTATCTGCGCAGGCCGGGCATGGCTTTACAGACGCTGATAAGACCACTCGCTCACCATGCGGGTGTTGATTTGACCGGCGTTGACGCCGCGCTGCTGCAGCAGGTAGATACTGAGATCAAATATGCCGGCTACATCAAGCGCCAGAGCGCAGAAATCGAGAAGATCCGTCGTCACGAAGGTATGTCGCTGCCGGTGGATCTTGACTACGACGGTATTTCCGGCCTGTCGAAAGAGCTGCAGCTGAAGCTTTCGGCAGCGCGCCCGGCCACGCTGGCAAAAGCCTCAAGGATTCCAGGCATTACCCCGGCAGCCCTGTCGCTGCTGCTGGTTCACGCTCGCAAACGTGGCCCGGGCAATCTTGCCGCAAACACAGAGCAGACGAGCTTAGGCGGCACCCAGTGACAGCTCTGACACTGGCGCAGCCTGAGACGATTGTTGCCCAGGCGGCCCGCATTGATGTCGCTATCAGTGAGCATCAGGCGCAGCAGCTGGCTCAGTTTGCGGCGCTGATGGAGAAGTGGAATCGCCATTTCAATCTGATGTCACGAAAAGACATCGACCGGCTGTGGTCGCGGCACATTCTGGACAGTCTGAGCATTACCTCGCTGCTGATCGGAGAGCGGATACTGGATTTCGGCAGCGGGGGTGGATTTCCGGGAATACCGCTGGCGGTAGCTAATCCTGAGCGCGAATTTGTTCTGCTCGACCGGCATCAGCGCAAGTGTCGGTTTTTAGAACAGGCAATCAGCACGCTTGATCTGGCCAACACCCGCGTGATCTGCGTGGATGTTGAGGCGCTTGCAGCTGATCATGACGCGGCTTTTCATTGCGTGACCAGTCGAGCGGTCGCCCCTGCTGAGCAGGTTTGGCAATTGGTCAGAAGGCTGCTGAAGCCGCAGGGTCGGTTGATCGTGATGGCAGCGACCGGCAAAAACCAGTTGGTTGCGCCGAGCGGCGCCAGGTGTGAACAACGACATATTCCCGGGCTTGAACAACCTCACGAAGTGGTGATCATTGATGACCACAAATTGGATGGATAACGGGCGTGGCTAGAACCATCGCAGTAGCGAACCAGAAAGGTGGTGTCGGCAAAACCACTACCAGCGTCAATCTAAGCGCTTCACTGGCGCTGTCGGGTAGTCGGGTTCTGTTGGTGGATCTGGATCCACAGGGCAACGCCACCATGGGCTCCGGGGTCGATAAGTCGACAGTCGAGCGCAGCACCTACGATTGGCTGATCGACGGTGTTCCCCTGGCTGAGCTTGCGGTCAAGTGCCATGGCGGTTACGAAGTTGTGCCGTCAAATACCGACCTGACCGCAGCAGAAGTAGAATTGCTCCAGCTGGACAACCGGGAACGACGCCTAGCCGAATGTCTGGAGGCTGCTGTCGATTACGATTTTGTGATCATCGATTGTCCACCGTCGCTCAACATCCTGACGCTTAACGCGCTGCTGGCGGCCGACAGCGTGTTGATTCCGATGCAGTGTGAGTACTACGCGCTTGAAGGGCTCTCGGCACTGCTGGAAACAGTGGAAGGCGTCAAGCAGTCCGGCAACCCGAAACTTGCCATAGAGGGCCTGTTACGAACGATGTATGATCCGCGCAACAGCTTGACCCGGGACGTCTCCAGGCAGCTTATTCAGTATTTCGGAGACAAGGTGTTCCGCACGGTGATACCCCGCAACGTCCGCCTTGCTGAGGCACCCAGCCACGGTCTGCCGGCAATTCTCTACGATCGGCAGTCCCGAGGGGCGGTCGCTTATATGGCGCTGGCGGGAGAGATCAGGCGTAAATATGTTCCCAGTGGCACTGGAGAGTAACTGCAGTGAGCAGGAAGCGATTAGGCCGAGGACTGGATGCTTTACTGTCATCTGCCGCCGGTGATGGTGACGAAAACGCGCAGGTGACGTCCAGCAATCTGGGTGAGTTGAAGATCAGCGATATCGTGCGTGGTCGCTATCAGCCGCGCCGCGAATTCGAACAAGGCGCCCTCGACGAACTTGCAGCATCCATCCGCGCCCAGGGAGTCATGCAGCCAATCGTGGTTCGGCCAAAACCCCAGGGTGGTTACGAACTGATTGCCGGTGAGCGCCGCTGGCGTGCTGCCCAGCAGGCCGGGCTGGAAAAAATTCCCGCGGTGATCAAAGAGGTCAGTGACGAGCAGGCGTCAGCGATGGCCCTGATAGAGAACATTCAGCGTGAAGACCTCAATCCGCTGGAAGAGGCTCAGGCACTGGAACGTTTGCGGGAAGAGTTTTCGCTGACCCAGCAGCAGGTTGCCGAAGCGGTTGGCAAGAGCCGGGTTGCGGTCACTAATCTACTGAGGCTGTTGAATCTGTCTGCGGGGGTGCGCAACCTGCTGTCCGCCGGGGACATCGAAATGGGCCATGCCCGGGCACTGTTGTCTTTGTCACCTTTAGATCAGGAGCGCGCGGCTGCAGAAGTGGTCGAAAGACAACTGTCGGTCCGCCAGACAGAAGCTCTGGTGCGCAATATGCAAAGTGGCGATAGCCAGCCGGCGAAAAAACCTGCGGCGCTAAAAGATTCTGACACCCAGCGTCTGGAGCGCGAACTCAGTGATCGGCTCGGCGCTGAGGTCCAGATCAGCCACGATGGCAATGGTCGGGGCAAACTGACCATTGGCTATGGCAGTCTCGAACAGCTCGACGGGGTGTTACGCCATATCAAGTAAATGCTAAATCGACAAATCAGCGTCGGTTTTCATTGAATGGGCGAGCACCGCTCCCTATAATACGCGCCGCTTTTCCAGGCCTTTGTTCATTGCCACTGTCATATCAAGTCGTGACTGCGCAATTGGTCGCAACACTGATTGTCGCTGTTGTTTGTGGCGCGTTCTGGAAGCCCGGAGACGCTATGGCGGCGTTGCTGGGAGGAGCTTGCGTGCTGTTACCTGCCGGGTATCTGGCCTGGCGAGCGGGCACAGTCCGGTCGCCGCAGAAGCTGCTGGTGATGGGCATGGGTAAGTTTGTGTCGACCTGTGCGCTTCTGGCAATAGCCATGGTGTTGGTTAAGCCGTCGCCGTTGGGTTTTTTTGCAGCCCTCGTCGTCGCCCAGTTGATGTATGTGCTGGTTCCGCTGGCGATTGGAGCGAAAACTCGCGATCAGCTGCAGCGCTGAGGTGTGAATTACCGATCAGGTAATTGTTTGGTGGACGCGTGAAGCGTTATGAGTAAATGGTAGAGAGCCGGAATCGGCGCAGCAGCGCACCGGAAACAGGGTAAGTCGGAGTATCTAAGAGACTGACATGGCAAGTTCGACCCAGACCTCAGCTGAATATATTCAGCATCACCTGACCAATCTGACCTATGGCCAATTCCCCGACGGCTCCTGGGGACTGGCTCATACCGCCGAAGAAGCTGCGGCAATGGGCTTCAACGCGATTCACGTAGACACCATGCTCTGGTCACTGGTGACCGGCTTTACCTTCTTTGGAATTTTCTATGCGGCTGCCCGCAAAGCCACCGCCGGCATCCCTGGTGGCCTGCAGAATTTTGTCGAGATGATTGTCGACTTCATCGACGATACGACCTCAAGCATCTTCAACTACAAGAACACGCTCATTGCACCGATGGCGCTGACCATTTTTGTCTGGGTCTGGTTGATGAATTTCATGGATCTGATTCCGGTTGACTGGATTCCGTCACTGGCGGCGGCGATGGGCATCCACTACATGAAAATCGTGCCCAGCACGGATCCAAATGTCACCATGGCCATGGCGATGAGCATTTTCGTGCTGATCATTTATTACAGCATCAAGCATAAAGGCCTGGGTGGCTTCTTTGCGGAACTGGCGTTTCATCCGTTCCCGAAGTTCTTAGCCCCGGTGAATCTGATTCTTGAGGGCGTTACCCTCATCGCCAAGCCGCTGTCTCTCGGCTTGCGACTGTTCGGCAACATGTATGCAGGCGAGATGATCTTCATCTTGATTGCCCTCATGTTTGGCGCCGGCCTCTTCTGGGGTCCGGTAGCGGGTGTTATGCAGTGGGGGTGGGCAATGTTCCACGTGCTCATTATCTCTCTGCAGGCATTCATCTTTGCGGTGCTTACCATTGTGTACCTGGCGCAGGCACACGAGGTGGACGAAGAGCATTGAGACCAGCGGCAGACCCGCTGAGTAATTAACAATTTTCTAAAAGCTTGGAGTAATCATGGAACTAGCAGTTCTTTTGTACGTAGCAGGCGGCCTCATGATGGGTCTTGGTGCCGTTGGCGCAGCCATTGGTGTGGGTGTGCTGGGTGGTAAGTTCCTCGAGGGCGTTGCTCGCCAGCCGGAACTCCTGCCGATGTTGCGCACCCAGCTGTTCATCGTCCTGGGTCTTGTCGACGCGGTACCGATGATCGCGGTAGGTATCGGCCTTTATGTCATCTTCGCGGTTGGCGGTTAAGTAGCAATATCAAAGCCTGACGAGGGAAGACCATGAGTCTTAATTGGACTTTTATCGGCCAGACAATCACGTTCATCTTCTTTGTCTGGGCGTGTTGGAAATTTATCTGGCCACCTCTCATCACTGCGATGGGTGAGCGCCAGCAGGCCATTGCTGACGGTTTGTCACATGCAGAAAGAGCGGCCAAAGACCTTGAGCTTGCTCAAGAGCGGGCGACCGATCAGCTGCGCGAAGCCAAACAGGAAGCAGCTGCGCTGATCGAGCAAGCACGCGGTCGTGCAAGCGCCCTTGTGGAAGAAGCCAAGAGCGCTGCTCGAGACGAAGGTGAGCGAATCAAAGAAGCGGCTCAAGCCGAGATCGAGCAAGAGGTCAACCGAGCCAAAGAGGCGCTGCGTGTCCAGGTCGCTACGCTCGCGGTTTCTGGTGCAGAGCGAATTCTTGGTACTGCGGTTGATGCCAATCAGCACAGTCGCATGCTCGATGAGCTCGCAGCGGATCTCTAGGAAACGACGCCATGGCTGAATTAGCTACTCTAGCGCGACCATACGCAAATGCGGTGTTCGGCATCGCCAAACAGTCGGCAACACTCGATGGTTGGTCTCGGGCGCTGGAATTTCTTGCAGTGGCGACAGCAGATGACCAGATGACGCTGCTGTTGCAAGCCCCGGATATCGCGGAACAGCAAAAAGCCTTCCGGCTGATCGAAATTTGTGGTGACGAGCTGAACGAACAGATGAAGAAGTTTGTTCAGGTTCTGGCGATCAACAAGAGACTGCCGCTCATCGGATCGATTCAAGAACAGTTCGAAGAGTTGCGAGCTTTAGAGCTGCAGAGTCTCGATGTGCAGGTCACCAGCGCCTTTCCGCTGTCGGATGGCGAAGGTCAGCGGTTGGCTTCGGCGCTTGCCAGAAAATTTGAAAAAGAGGTGCACCTCACGAGTGAGGTGGATCAGAGCCTGATTGGTGGCGTAGTAATTCGAGCGGGTGACATAGTCATTGATGGCTCGGTGCGCGGGAAGCTGGAAAAGCTTTCCGAATCTATTCAGCGCACGTGACGGAATCCACTGGCATGCCAACGGCATGCGGGTGAATAAAATTTTGAGGAATGCAACATGCAGCAACTGAATCCTTCTGAAATCAGCGACATCATTAAGAGTCGCATCGAAAGCCTGGACATCCACGCCGAGGCGCAAAACGAAGGGACCATCGTCGGTGTTTCGGACGGGATTGTACGAATTCATGGACTTGCCGAAGCACAGTATGGCGAGATGATTGAGTTTCAGGGCGGGCTTTACGGCATGGCGCTCAACCTCGAGCGCGATTCTGTCGGTGTTGTTGTTCTAGGCGACTATGAAGGTTTGTCTGAAGGCATGACCGCACGTTGTACGGGTCGCATTCTGGAAGTTCCAGTAGGACGCGAACTGCTGGGCCGGGTGGTCGATCCTCTCGGCAATCCGATTGATGGTAAAGGCCCGTTGAATGCGGCTGAAACTGCCCCAATTGAGAAGGTCGCTCCCGGCGTTATCGCCCGTCAATCTGTGGATCAGCCAGTACAGCTGGGACTGAAATGTATCGATGCGATGGTGCCGATTGGTCGAGGGCAGCGTGAGTTGATCATCGGCGACCGTCAGATTGGTAAAACTGCGGTGGCTATCGATGCCATCATTAATCAGAAAGACAGCGGCATTAAGTGTGTTTACGTAGCCATTGGGCAGAAGATGTCGACCATTGCTAATGTGGTTCGCACCCTCGAAGAATACGGCGCGATGGAAAACACCATCGTCGTGGCGGCTTCTGCGTCCGATCCTGCGCCGATGCAGTTCATCGCACCCTACTCCGGCTGCAGCATGGGCGAGTACTTCCGCGATATCGGCGAAGACGCGCTGATCATCTACGATGACCTGACCAAGCAGGCATGGGCATACCGACAGATCTCGCTGCTGCTCAAGCGCCCGCCGGGTCGGGAAGCTTATCCTGGTGATGTCTTTTATCTGCACTCGCGCCTGCTCGAGCGCGCCGCTCGCGTCAACCCCGAGTATGTTGAAGCTGCCACCGGCGGTCGCGTCAAAGGCAAGACCGGTTCGCTGACCGCGCTACCAATCATCGAAACCCAGGCTGGTGATGTATCTGCGTTTGTTCCGACTAACGTGATCTCTATTACTGACGGTCAGATCTTCCTGGAAACTGATCGATTCAACTCTGGTATCCGCCCCGCGATGAGCCCGGGCATTTCTGTATCCAGGGTGGGTAGCTCAGCCCAGGTGCCGTTCATGAAGAAGATTTCCGGGGGCATCAAGCTTGCGCTCGCTCAGTATCGGGAACTGGCGGCGTTTTCTCAGTTCGCTTCTGACCTGGACGAAGCAACCCGCAAGCAGCTCGAGCATGGCCGTCGCGTCGAAGAGCTGATGAAACAGAAACAATATGCACCGATGTCCGTTGCGGACCAGGGTGTCAGTCTGTTCGCGGCGACAGAACGCTATCTCGAAGACGTTGAAGTCAACGAGGTATTGGAATTCGAAAGCTCTCTGCTTGCCTACATGAATTCGGAAAAAGCTGAGTTCATGAAGATGATTAATGAAACCGGCGCATACAACGATGAGATTGTTGCTGAGATGCGCCAGGCAATCGAAGCGTTCAAAGCAACCCGTTAATACCGGGTTGCCCCTGACGAAACAGCGAGACTAACGCATGGCCGTCGGCAAAGAGATTAAGAACAAAATTGGCAGCGTGGAAAACACGCAGAAGATCACCAGTGCAATGCAGATGGTGGCTGCCAGCAAAATGCGCCGCACCCAGGAACGGATGCGCCACGGTCGACCCTACGCGGAAAAAATCCGTCAGGTCATCGGTCATCTGGCCAACTCGAATCCGGAATACAAACACACCTACATGACTGAACGTGAAGTCAAAAGGGTGGGCTATCTGGTCGTTTCTTCTGACCGTGGCCTGTGTGGCGGTTTGAATGTGAACCTGTTTCGCATGCTGCTGAAAGAAATTGGTGAGACGCATGCCAACGGTCTGGAAACAGACCTCGGCCTGCTCGGTAACAAAGCGGAGTCGTTTTTCCGCTCGGTTGGCGGCAACATTCTTTCCTCGGTGCGCGATGTTGGTGAAAACCCGGTCCTCGCTGATCTGGTTGGTGGCATCAAGGTCATGCTCGATGCATTTGAGCAGGGCAAGATCGATAAGCTGTTCATTATCAGCAACGAGTTTGTGAACACGATGACGCAGCAGCCGGTCATAAGGCAGCTGCTGCCTTTAGATGCTGAACCGGACGATTCTTATAAGCATCGCTGGGACTATCTGTATGAGCCGGATGCCAAGGAGCTGGTTGAACAGCTGGTCACCCGGTTCATCGAGTCTCAGGTGTATCAGGCGGTCGTGGAAAACACTGCCTGCGAACAGGCGGCTAAGATGATCGCGATGAAAAACGCGACCGAAAATGCTGAGAAGATCATCGATGAGCTCACCCTCATCTATAACAACGCCAGACAGGCAGCTATCACGCAGGAAATCGCCGAGATTGTTAGTGGCGCCGCGGCGGTTTAGCGCCTGCGGCGGCTTAAAAATAGCAGCGGCGGTATGGCCGAAACAGATTAACAAACGTAACGTTCGATGTAGTCGAACGAAGTACAAACGAAACAGGGTAAACACACAATGAGCAGCGGTCGAATTGTACAAATCATCGGAGCAGTCATCGACGTCGAATTTCCACGTGAGAACGTGCCGAAAGTCTACGATGCGCTCAAAGTCGCCAGCACTGGTCTGACCCTCGAAGTTCAGCAACAGCTGGGTGACGGTGTTGTTCGTTCTATTGCGATGGGGACATCTGACGGACTCGCTCGTGGTCTGGAAGTCACTAACACTGAACACCCCATTACCATCCCGGTGGGCGAAGAAACGCTCGGTCGGATCATGAATGTCCTGGGTGAGCCGATCGATGAAAAAGGCCCGGTGAATGCCCGTGCACAGATGCCGATTCATCGAAAAGCACCGAGCTACGAAGACCAGAAAGGTGGCAACGAGATACTCGAAACCGGCATCAAGGTCATCGATCTGATCTGCCCGTTTGCCAAAGGCGGTAAGGTTGGTCTGTTTGGTGGTGCGGGCGTTGGTAAAACTGTCACCATGCTCGAGCTGATTCGAAACATCGCTACCGAACACGCGGGGTTGTCTGTGTTCGCCGGAGTAGGCGAGCGGACCAGAGAAGGCAACGACTTCTACTATGAAATGGAAGAGTCAGGCGTTCTCGACAAAATCTCACTGGTATTCGGTCAGATGAACGAACCGCCCGGCAACCGTCTGCGAGTGGCGCTGACCGGTCTGACTCTGGCAGAACAGTTCCGTGACGAAGGCCGTGATGTATTGCTGTTTGTCGACAATATTTATCGCTACACCCTGGCAGGAACTGAAGTTTCCGCGCTACTCGGCCGGATGCCGTCAGCGGTAGGTTACCAGCCGACTCTGGCGGAAGAGATGGGCCAGCTGCAGGAGCGGATTACGACGACGCAGGTGGGATCGATTACTTCCGTTCAGGCGGTTTATGTTCCTGCTGACGACCTGACTGACCCGTCTCCGGCTACCACCTTTGCACACTTGGATTCGACGGTTACGCTGTCGCGGGCCATTACTGACCTTGGCATCTATCCTGCGGTGGATCCGCTGGACTCCACCAGTCGACAGCTGGATCCGCTGATTGTTGGTACTGAGCACTATGAAGTTGCTCAGGGTGTGCAGATGACATTGCAGCGCTATCAGGAACTGCGAGACATTATTGCCATTCTGGGTATGGATGAGCTGTCTGAAGAAGACAAACAGCTGGTTTATCGCGCTCGTAAAATCCAGAAATTTTTCTCACAGTCGTTCTTTGTGGCCGAGGTGTTTACCGGTAATCCTGGTGTTTACGTTTCCCGCGACGATACCGTCCGGAGCTTCAAAGCCATCCTCGACGGCGATTATGATCACCTCCCGGAAGACGCCTTCTATATGGTTGGAGCGATCGAAGACGCTGTAGAAAAAGCCAAGACTATTACTGGCTGATAATGACGGCGATCGGTTAACCGAGGAGTAAACAGACATGGCCATGACCATACACTGCGACATTGTCAGCGCCGAAGAAGAAATATTCTCCGGCCGGGTCACAATGATCAGCGCCACCGGCTCACTGGGTGAGCTGGGTATCATGCCGGGTCATGCGCCGTTGCTGACCGGCATCAGGCCCGGACCTGTGCGCTTGAAGATGGACGATGGCGAAGAAGAAGTATTTTTTGCCTCTGGCGGGTTCCTTGAAGTACAGCCAGGAGTTGTCACCATTCTTGCCGACACCGCGGCGCGGGCTGAAGATCTGGACGAAGCGGCTGCAGTGGAAGCACAGCAGGCGGCAGAAAAGATGCTTCAGGATCACACCGGCGAAGTTGAGTTCTCAGCAGTGGCTGCCCAGCTGGCGGAAGCCATGGCACAACAGCGCACCCTGGCGGAACTGAAGACGCGACGGCGCTGAAGGCTCTTTACCCGCTGAGGGCTCTTTAACCGCTGAAGGCTCTTTACTCGCTGAAGGCTCTCTATCCGCTGAAGGCTCACAACTAGCTACAAAAGGGGTGACTATCGTCGCCCCTTTTTACATCTCGGGCTCCTATAATCTGCGGGTTAATCCAATGAACTGTGGATCGCTGTCTCATGCAGGAATCTGATTCGTCCGGGAATCTGGAAGTGGTTGTGCTGGCAGCCGGGCAAGGCAGCCGGATGCGTTCGGCCTTGCCCAAGGTGTTGCATCAACTCGGCGGTCGATCGCTACTCGACCATGTGCTCACCACTGTTGCCGGTTTGGAGCCAACCCGCGTTCATGTGGTGATTGGCCACGGCGCAGAACTGGTTCGGAAGCGGACCCAGTTACCGGTGATCTGGGTGGAACAGGATCAACAGCTCGGCACAGGCCATGCAGTGTCTCAGGCGCTGCCTGGCGTAGATGATTCAAGCACGGTGCTTGTCGTATACGGTGATGTGCCGTTGGTCAGCGTCGATACTCTCAATGCAGCCTGTCGCGAAGCCGCGGAAGGCAACCTGGCGCTGATCACCGCACAGTTCTCTGATCCGGCTCAACTCGGCCGCATCGTTCGTGGCCCATCAGGCAGTGTGCAGGCCATTGTTGAATATGCTGATGCCAGCGAGGCCCAGCGTGGAATCACTGAAATCAATTCTGGCATCCTGGCGCTCAATGCGGCGGCGATGAAGCAGCTACTTCGCGAAGTGCAGCCAAAAAATGCCCAGGGCGAATACTATCTCACCGATCTGATCGAGCTGGCCGTGCAGAACAATATTGCGGTTAGCGCAATTGCTGCACTGGATCCGGATGAGGTCACAGGCATCAATGATCGCGTGCAACTCGCGCAGCTGGAACGGATTTATCAGCGTAACCAGGCCGAGCGACTGATGCAGGCTGGCGTCACGCTCGCGGATCCAGCGCGTTTGGACATCCGAGGCGAAGTGACTGCGGGACCAGACTGTTACCTGGATATTAACGTGGTGCTGGAAGGTCAGGTGCAGCTCGGTTGCGGGGTCACCATTGGGCCGGGTTGCGTTATTAAGGACAGTGAACTGGCCGATGGAGTGAACGTCGCCGCGCACACGGTGATAGAAGGTGCTCATGTTGGCGAGGATTGCCAGCTGGGCCCGTTCGCGCGAATCCGGCCCGGTACCGTGCTGGCGGAACAGGTCAAGATCGGTAACTTCGTTGAAACCAAGAAGGTGCAGATCGGGCGCGGCAGCAAAGCCAGCCACTTGAGCTATCTGGGTGACGCCAGCCTGGGTGAAGACTGCAACATCGGCGCCGGCACAGTCACCTGTAATTATGATGGCATCAACAAACACCGTACCGAGATTGGTGATCGGGTATTTGTCGGCACCAACAGCACTCTGGTCGCGCCGCTGACTATCGACAGCGAGGCGTTTGTGGCAGCGGGCTCAACGGTGACCACCCGGGTTGGACAGAGCGAGCTGGCCGTTGGTCGAGGTAAACAGCGCAACATCAAAGGCTGGGTTCGGCCTGATCAACGAAAAAACGAAGGATCCTGACCATGTGTGGAATTATTGGTGCGGTCGCTGATCGCCAGGTCTCGGCAATTCTGCTGGCCGGCCTGCAGCGGCTCGAGTACCGCGGCTACGACTCAGCAGGCCTAGCGGTCGTCACGCCCGAAGGTGGCATCGAGCGGCGCCGGCAAGTTGGCAAGGTCAAAGCCCTCTGCGACGATCTTGCCGCTCATCCGATATCGGGACAGATCGGCATTGCCCACACGCGCTGGGCGACCCATGGGGTTCCCAGCGAAAACAACGCGCACCCGCATACCTCCAACTCGCGCATCGCTCTGGCACACAACGGCATCATCGAAAACTACGAAGCGCTGCGCGAGGAACTGATCGGGCTTGGCTATGAGTTCACCTCGCAAACAGACAGCGAAGTCATCGTCCACCTTGTTGATCATTACTATGACGCCAGCGGTTCTCTGTTGGAAGCTGTGCGGACAACGGTTAAACGCCTGGAAGGCGCTTATGCCATCGGTGCCATTGCTGCAGATGAGCCGGATCGAATTGTTGCGGCCCGAATGGGCAGCCCGCTGGTGATTGGCAAAGGCATCGGCGAGAACTTTATCGCGTCAGATGCGCTGGCACTGAGGCCGGTTACCGATCGGTTCGTGTTTCTGGAGGAAGGTGATCTGGTTGAGGTCACCCGAGGCGAAATCAGCATCTGGAATGTCTCAGACGAGTCGGTCATACGTTCAACGGTCAAGGTTGAACTCGGCCACGACGATGTCGATAAAGGCAACTATCGCCATTTCATGCAGAAGGAAATTCACCAGCAGCCGAGCGTTCTGCACGACACTCTCGACGGCCGGATCGGCAAAACTCAGGTGTTGGAGCCGGCGTTTGGTGTTGCCGCGAAAGACGTATTTGATGCAACTTCATCAGTAACCATCGTCGCCTGCGGTACCAGTTTCTACGCGGCCAGCGTTGCCCGCTACTGGATTGAAGAGCTGGCTGGAATACCTTGCCAGGTCGAAATTGCCAGTGAATTCCGTTATCGCAAAGTAGCCGCTCTGCCGGACAGTCTGTTCGTGACTATTTCTCAATCCGGTGAAACTGCGGATACCCTCGCCGCTCTGCGGGCGGCCAAAAAGATGGGTTATGCGCATTCCCTGACTATCTGCAACGTTGCGACCAGCTCGCTGGTCCGTGAGTCGGATCTGGCTCTGATGCTTCAGGCCGGCACCGAAGTTGGCGTCGCCTCTACCAAGGCGTTCACTACCCAGCTGGCGGACCTGTTGCTGCTGACGCTGTTACTAGGTCGCCGCCATGCGCTCACCGCTGAGCAGGAACAGGAAATTGTTGCTGCGCTGCATACCCTGCCGGATCTGGTTGAGTCAGTGCTCGGGCTGGATGGAGAAATACATCAGCTGGCAGAGCAGTTTCTGGAATGTCCGGATGCACTGTTCCTCGGCCGCGGTCCGATGTTTCCGATCGCTATGGAAGGTGCTCTGAAGCTTAAAGAGGTTTCTTATATCCACGCTGAGGGCTACCCGGCTGGAGAGTTGAAACACGGTCCGCTGGCGCTGGTGGATGAAGATATGCCGGTGATTGCGGTCGCGCCCAATGATGAACTGCTGGAAAAACTCTCGTCGAACTTACAGGAGGTTCGAGCGCGGGGTGGCAAACTGATTGTGTTCGCTCATCCGCATGCCGGATTCCGCGAAGAACCCGGCGTCACCGTGATCCATCTGCCGGATGTTCATCGCATCCTCGCACCCATCGTATATGTAGTGCCTCTGCAACTGCTGGCTTATCACGTTGCTGTGCTGAAAGGCACCGACGTTGACCAGCCACGTAATCTGGCCAAGTCGGTTACGGTGGAATAGCGCAACGCTCGATAGGTATCTCTGGAACTCTAGTGTCAGTGAGAAAGTGACTGACAACTCTATTGCTGCCTTGCCTTGTTGCTAGGGTCGTGGCCACAGCCGCACTGGTCGCAGTCTGATGCCGCTACTGGAAGATCGCAGCGAACGTGTTTATCAGGATGACGAACCGGTTGCGCTGGAAGTGTCGGGGAATGCGGCACTCTATAATGGTGATCGAAAACTGAAAGGCACCGGCGCGGTCGCCGGACCTGAACCAATCCAAGCAACCTTAGTCCTACCTGGCCCCTGCTGGGTTAAGATAGCCGTCCAGCTCAGCATGACCCGTCGCCAACTTGGACGTTTCACACATACTCGACAATCTCAATGACGCCCAGCGCCAGGCGGTTGCTGCGCCCACGGGGAATATGCTGGTCGTGGCCGGCGCCGGCAGTGGCAAGACTCGGGTGCTCGTGCATCGGATTGCCTGGCTGATTGAAGCTGAAGGGGTCTCGCCCCACAGCCTTCTGGCGGTCACCTTCACCAACAAAGCTGCTCAAGAGATGCGGCACCGGATCGAAGAGCTGCTGAAGATATCGGTTCGACCATTGTGGGTGGGCACCTTCCATGGCATTGCTCACCGGCTATTGCGGATGCACTGGCGGGAAGCCGGCCTGCCGCAGAACTTTCAGATTCTCGATGCTGACGATCAGCTGCGCTTGGTCAAGCGGGTGATGCGCTCCATGGATATAGATGAACAGAAGTGGCCGGCTCGGCAGGCGGTCTGGTTTATCAACGGACAGAAAGACGAAGGCCGGCGGGCGAAACAGGTGCCTGCCAGTGATGACCTGTTTCAGATCACCCATAAACGTATTTACGAAAGCTATGAGACCCTCTGTCAGCAGAGCGGCCTGGTGGATTTTGCTGAGCTGCTGCTGAAGAGTCATGAGCTGTGGCTGGAGCAACCGGAGATGCTTGCTCACTATCAGAAGCGCTTCCAGCACATGCTGGTCGATGAGTTTCAGGATACCAATACCATTCAATATGCCTGGTTAAAGGTGCTGGCAGGAACGTCTTCCCGGATTACCGCAGTAGGTGATGATGATCAGTCCATTTATGGCTGGCGCGGTGCGAAGATCGAAAACATCCATCGCTTCTCTGACGACTTTGCGCCGGTCGAACTGGTTCGACTGGAGCAGAACTACCGCTCTACGGCGACGATTCTCAAAGCAGCCAACGCGCTGATTGCCAACAATGCAGATCGCTTCGGTAAAGAGCTGTGGACCGACGGTCCTCCCGGCGATCCGATTCGCGTCTACGCCGGCTACAACGATCTGGATGAAGCGCGTTTCATTACCGACCGGAGCGCAGAGTGGATCGACGGCGGTGGCAGTCCGGACGATGTCGCGGTGCTGTACCGTTCCAATGCCCAGTCTCGAGTGCTGGAGGAAGCGCTGTTGAGGGCGCAGATACCCTATCGAATCTATGGTGGCCTGCGGTTTTTTGAGCGTGCAGAAATCAAGAACGCGCTGTGCTACATGCGTCTGCTGATCGACCGGAATTCGGACACGGCTTTCGAGCGAATCGTCAATACGCCAACGCGCGGCATCGGTGATAAAACCGTCGAGGTAATCCGTCAGCAGGCGCGCGCGCGCGAATTGTCGATGTGGCAATCGTGCAAAGACGCGCTCGCTGAAGGCAGCTTGAGCAAACGGGTGGCTACGAAAGTCGCGGAGTTCCTCACGCTGATCGATGAACTCGACGCCGCCTGCGCTGAGCTTTCTCTGCATGAGCTTGCCGATCACGTGATCGAAGCCAGCGGCCTGTTAGACTTTCATTCCCGTGAGCGGGGGGAACGGGGGCTGGCACGCAAAGAAAACCTCGAAGAACTGGTGAGCGCCTGTCGTCAGTTTACCGGCGATCTGGTCTTCCCGATTCCGGCAGAACCAGAGGCTGAGTCCCAGTCGGTGCTTGAGCAGTTTCTCGATCAGGTGGCCCTGGACTCTGGAGATCGACAGGCGGAGTCGGGTCCGTGTGTGCAGCTGATGACGCTGCACTCAGCGAAAGGCCTGGAATATCCGCTGGTATTCCTTGCCGGCATGGAAGAAGGCCTGTTTCCCCACAAGATGTCAGCCCAGGAACCCGGCCGGATCGAAGAAGAGCGGCGCCTGTGTTATGTGGGGATGACCCGGGCGATGCGGGAACTTTATATCACCCATGCGGAAACCCGCCGGCTTCATGGCACCGACAACTACAACCGGCCATCGCGTTTTCTGCAGGAGATTCCCCGGGATCTGATTCACGAAGTGCGAATGAAGGGGGCTGTAGAGCGCCCCTATGGGGGGACAGGTTTACCATCGGGTATGGCTGAAGAGTCGGCAAACGGCCTGCGCATGGGCCAGCGGGTAATGCACGCCAAGTTTGGCGAAGGCGTTGTTGTGCAGTGTGAAGGTGATGGTGAGCGGGCGCGGATTCAGGTCAACTTTTCGGACGTCGGTGCCAAGTGGCTGATGATGGGTTATGCCAATCTGGACATTCTTGATTAGGAATATCGACATTATGTCTGCACTCAAAAAGGCGGTTGCTGCAGTTGCGTTTGTTTTCCTGTCAGTTCTGCTGCTGCCAGCCTGTAGTCCGGCCGACAGCAGCAGTCCAGCAGGCGTCCAGGGTGCGACAGACCACGGCAAAACGCAGGTGTTTCGATGGAAGCTGGTCACGACCTGGCCGAAGAACCTGCCCGGGCTTGGCCTTGCCCCGGAACGATTCGCCGACTCGCTGCGTGCCATGAGCGACGGCCGTCTGGACATTAAGGTTTACGGTGCCGGTGAACTGGTCGGCGCGTTTGAGGTATTCGATGCCGTATCCCAGGGCACTGCGCAGCTGGGACATGGTGCCTCTTATTACTGGCGCGGGAAAATTCCGGTCGCGGCCATGTTCTCAACCGTGCCTTTCGGAATGACCGCGCAGGAAATGAATGGCTGGCTGCACTATGGCGGCGGACTGGAACTGTGGCAGGAAGTCTATCGACCGTTCGGACTGATTCCGCTCGCTGCTGGCAATACCGGTGTGCAGATGGCGGGCTGGTTCAACAAAGAAATCAACTCGTTGGAAGATCTTCAGGGTCTGAAGATGCGTATTCCGGGTCTCGGCGGCGAAGTGTTGGAACGAGCGGGGGGCACTGCGGTCAGCATGCCGGGTGGCGAAGTATTTACCGCGCTGCAGACCGGTGTCATCGATGCAACTGAGTGGGTTGGCCCCTACAACGATCGCGCGCTAGGGCTGCATACCGTTGCCAGATACTACTACTATCCCGGCTGGCATGAGCCGGGTGCCACTACGGAAGTGATCATTAATGCCGAGGCGTGGCAGTCCCTGCCGACAGATCTGCAGGCGATGGTGACCGCGGCGGCGCGAGCGGTGAATGACGATCTGCTGAGTGAATTCACAATCCGTAACGCTCAATCCCTGAAGATTCTGCTCGAAGAGCATGATGTGGAACTCAGGCGTCTGCCAGACGATGTACTGGCGCGTCTGCAGGAGGCAGCCGCCGAGGTGGTTGCTGAAATTGCCGAAGACGATGAACTGGCGCAGAGGGTACATGACTCTTACACCGAGCACCTGGAACTGATAAGCCGGTATCACGAAATCACGGAAAAAGCCTATATAAACGCACGGTAAACAGACCCTGAGTAAATGGGGAGTTTGCCCGACGGCATAGGCTGGACCATAAAGAAAGAGGCGGCAGGGTATGGAACTGAAAGCGACCAGTCTGAGCATAGAAGACGGAATTGGCGTCATCACCTTGAATCGGCCACAGCGGCTGAACGCCTGGACCGGGCGTATGCACACAGAGTATCGCTGGTGTCTGGCAGAACTGGAGCAGACTGATGCCGTGCGGGCGATTGTTATCACCGGTGCAGGGAGAGGCTTCTGCGTGGGCGGTGATGCCGAGGCGCTTGCGGGGCATGCCAGGAAGGGCGGTTATGATCCAGGCACACCGACCGAGATGGCGAGGCCAGGCTACGGCGTATCGGCTGAATTTGATGCCAGCTTTGCGTATCACTATGGGCTGAGCAAGCCCGTCATCGCCGCGATGAACGGACCCGCCGCAGGCGTAGGTCTGGCGCTGGCGTGTTTCGCGGACATCCGTATTGCCGCCGCGGGAGCTAATTTCACCACCGCACATGGCAAACTCAACCTGCCCGCGGAGTACGGCCTTTCCTGGCTGCTGCCGCGAATGATCGGGCTGACCCGAGCCAACGACCTGCTGCTCACCAGTCGGAAATTCGCTGCCGAAGAAGCTCTGCAGCTGGGGCTGGTTAACAAGGTTGTCCCCGCGGATCAGGTGCTTACGGAAGCAGTCGACTATGCCCGCACGCTGATCACCACGGTTTCACCCCGGTCACTGGCAGAAACTCGTCGCCAGATCTATCGCGATCTGCATCGCAGCGTGCAGGCGTCTGTCGACGATTCAGAAGCGCTACTCAACGACATGATGCGTGATGCGGACTATGCCGAAGGTGTCAGTGCTTTCCTGGAGAAGAGGCTGCCCGAGTGGGGTAAAGATAAGCTCGGCGGCTGAAAGTTACAAAGAGTCGAGCGGCTGACCGCGAACCCAGACGCCAACGGGACGACAGAGGTTTTTTAAGTCCGTCAGTGGGTTGCCATCGACAATGAGCAGATCGGCGCTCAGTCCTGTCGCTATTCTGCCGGTTACCTCGCCTAAACCCAGCACGTCTGCGGACCGGCTGGTCGCCGTTGCGAGTGTGAACGCGTTACTGGTCGCGGTAAGTTGCTGGAAAACGTCCAGTGCTCGAGGCAGGTCGTGGTGAAAAACGCCGGGAATGCCCGCATCCGTGGAGGCGATGATGCCGATATCGAGGGCAATCATGTCTCGCAGAGCGCGGCTGATCCGTTCACCGGTTGCGTTACCGAGCATGCGTTTCCAGCCAGCGTTTACCGTGGGTGATATTGCGATATGACCCTCGGCGATCAGTTCTGCGACATCTTCGCGATAGTCACTTGCCCAGCCGTCTTTGCCTACCCAGGAACAGTGTTCGATGGTGGTGACCCCGGCAGTGGCGGCAGCGTTGATTCCTGCGGTGCCGTGGCAGTGGGCGGCTACGCCCAGACCTGCCTGTTCTGCCCGGGCCACAATCTGATTCAGCTGTGGAATGCTGAACTGAGGCTCCAGAGGCTGGCTGCCGCTGGTCATTCGACCGCCGGTGGCCATCACCTTGATCAGATCAACCTGGTGTTCCAGCTGGCGGTCGATCACCGCATTGATGTCGTCAATACTGTTTGCTTCGCCGCCCCAGAAGTGACAATGCCCGCCGCTGCTGGTCACTGGCTGGCCAGCACAGAGCAGCCGTGGGCCCTCGATTGATTCTTTGGCGATATCGTCGCGTAAGGCGAGCTCAAGCCAATGTCCCCCGCCGAGATCGCGAGCGGTGGTGATTCCCGCGTGAATCATATCTCGAGCCCGTCGGCGCATGGCGACCATGTCCGGCACATCGTCTCGATCTGGCGGATTGCGTTTTTCAGGGTCTAAAACCATATGCACGTGAGCATCAATCAGACCGGGAATCGCCGTGGCGCCGGAATAGTTGATGACCTTAGCATCTGCAGCCAGATCGCCGGCATCGCCGACCGCGGTAATTTGGGGTCCTTCGATACGAATCGCATCTGCGTCGCAGAACCCCTCACCGTTCCAGATGCGCAGCCCGGTCAGGGTCGTTGCCATCATCGTAAAACCTCCGGCAGCCAGGTCGCCAGAGCAGGCCAGGCGACAAGCAGGCCGATGAGTATCAGCTGCAGCAGGATAAAAGGCACTACGCCGCGGTAAATGTCAGTGGTTGGTATCGAAGCTGGAGTGACGCCGCGGAGGTAGAACAGCGCAAATCCGAACGGCGGTGTCAGAAAAGAGGTCTGCAGATTGGCTGCGAGCAGGACACCGAGCCAGATTGGGTCGACACCCATTGCCATCAGAACCGGACCGACAATGGGCACGACTACAAAAGTGATTTCGATGAAATCAAGCATGAAGCCGAGCAAGAACACCACCAGCATGACCAGTGCGAGCGCCGTCCAGGTGCCCCCGGGCAGGCCCATGAACAGTTCATGCACCAGATCGTCGCCCCCGTAGCCTCGAAATACTAAAGAAAACAGCGATGCGCCAATCAGGATGAAGAACACCATCGCTGTGGTCTGCATCGTCGACAGACAGATTGCTCTGAGATTGTCGACGCTCAGGCGGCGATAAGCGGCTGCCAGCAGCAGCGCGCCGCTGGCCCCTACCCCGGCCGCCTCGGTGGGTGTTGCCAGGCCACCGAGGATTGATCCGAGGACGGCGATGATCAGCAGCAGCGGTGGTGCCAGACCTTTGAACAACGTGCCAAAAGGTGGTTTTGTCCGCTGGCTGGTGGCGGGCACCCGACTGCCGCGGAATATCGCGAGCCAGGCGGTATAGAGGGCATACAGCCCCACAAGGACCAGTCCGGGCAGCAGCGCACCGGCAAACAGGTCGCCAACAGAAATCGTGTCTGGGGCAAAGTTGCCCTGGGCGAGCTGAGATTGCTGGTATGCGTTCGCCAGCACGTCACCAAGCAGTATCAGAGCAATAGAGGGGGGGACGAGTTGACCCAGCGTGCCGGTGGCCGATATCACGCCAGTGGCGTAGCGGCGATCGTAACCTTGTTCGATCATGGTTGGCAGGGACATCAGACCCATCGTCACCACGGTGGCGCCAACGATACCCGTGCTGGCGGCCATCAGTGCGCCGACGGCAATGACTCCAAACCCCAGACCACCCCGCAGGCTGCCGAACAGTGCAGATAAGCTGCGCAGAAGATTCTCCGCGATACGGGTTTTCTCCAGCACCACGCCCATGAACACGAATAGCGGCACGGCAATCATGGTCTGATTGGTGACAATGCCGAACAGTCGATTGGGGATGAAGCCGAGATCAGCAGCGGTGAATGTGCCGGTGAGAATTCCGCCAAAGGCAAACAGCAGCGAGACCCCGGCGAGACTCAGCGCGACCGAGTAGCCTGCCAGCAGGACTGCGAACACGACCAGAAACATGAATAGAGGCAGCCACTCCATCAGTCTGGCGCAACCTGGTCGGTTCGGTCTGTGAGGGGAGCTTTCAGCTGGGGGATCAGGCGAACGACTTCGGCGAGGCCTTGCAGCAGAAGCAGGGCAGCAGTGAGCGGAATCAGGGATTTCAGCAAAAACAGACCGGGAATACCGCCGACTTCGCTAGAGCCTTCCAGGACCCGCCAGGATGACGCGACGTATGGCAGGCTGAAGACGAGAATTGTTACGCACACCGGACCGAGAAACAGCAGGTGGCCAAGCACATCTACCCAGGCTCTGCCGCGATTGCCCAGTCGCTCGGCAAACACATCGACTCGAACATGGGCATCGTGTTTCAGCGCGTAAGGAATACCCAGCATGAACACCACAGCGTGCATGTACATGATCGACTCCTGCGCGATGATTGAGCCGGTGTTGAAAACGTAGCGAAGAATCACGACGGTGAGAGTTGTCAGCGCCATCACCAGCGTCAGCCAGGCGATGGTCCGACCCAGTGTTTCAGTGAGGTTGCCGATCCAGGTTGTCAGAGGCTGGAACCGATCAACATGGGTGCCAGGGTCAGTTCAGTGACGATCCCGGCAAACAGCGCAAAACCCACCCAGACATTGTTTGCGAAAGCGCTGAAGCATCGGGTCTGGTCCCGGTCGCGAATCAGGTATTGCTGGTAGCCAAATAACCCTGCGGCTACGCTGACACCAAGATAGTAGAAGTAGCTGTAGCCCAGCTGCTCACCCAGCAGCGACAGCGTGACCAGCGCGCTTAACTGGAGGATGCCAATCATCACCCGGTCAGCGTTACCAAACAGGATGGCCGTCGACTTGATGCCGATTTTCAGATCATCCTCACGGTCGACCATTGCATACATGGTGTCGTAGGCGACGATCCACAGCAGACTGGCGATGAAAAACAGCCAGGCTTCGACTGGCACATGTCCCTGCACTGCGCTGAAAGCCATCACCAGCCCCCAACTGAATGCAGCACCCAGGACTACCTGGGGCAGATAGGTCCAACGCTTCATGAAAGGATAGATCACCGCGATAGCCAATCCGGCCACAGCCAGCCAGCGGGTCAGTGGATTCAAGAAAATCAGCAGTAACGACGCCAGCCCTCCCAGCACCGCGAAGAAAGCGATCGCGTTGCGGGTGCTGAGGGCGCCCCGGGCTAAAGGCCGCTCGAGGGTTCTGGAAACATGACCGTCCAAGCCACGGTCGGCAATATCGTTGACTACGCAGCCCGCCGCCCGCATCAGTAGCGTGCCGATGCTGAAGACGACCAGCAGACCCACAGACGGCAAGCCATTGCTGGCAATCCACAGTGCTGCGAGGGTTGGCCAGAGCAGCAGCAAGGTCCCGACCGGGCGGTCGAAGCGGGCTAGCTTGAAATAGGGCTCGATGGTGCTGTTCATGATCGTTCTGGATCGCTGTGGCGGCGCAGTTTAGCGCTCTTCGCAGTAGGCTGACACAGGCATGCGAATTGATTTTTCCCTTTCACACAAGTAGGTTATCGCGCCTTCGGCCCCAGGGCATTAAAGGCTAGTAAAGAAAGCATGAAGAAGTGGCAGTGTATCGTCTGTGGTTGGATCTACGACGAGGCAGAAGGTTGTGAAGAAGAAGGCGTAGCGCCAGGCACTGCCTGGGAAAATGTCCCGGAAGACTTCGTCTGTCCGGAGTGTGGGGTCAGCAAAGAAGACTTCGAAATGATAGAGGTCGGCTGAGCCGGAATCGACTATGAACCTGACCGTTAGAATTCTCCTTAGTATGGCGGCAGGCGTTGTCGTAGGGCTGCTGGTTCAGAGCGGCGGCTTTGCCCCCGAGCACTGGTTGCGGGCTGGCTTTGTTGACGGACTGCTCGATGCGGGTGGGTCAATCTTTATCCGAAGCCTGCAGCTGATGGTGGTGCCTCTGGTGCTGGTGTCGCTGATTTGCGGTGCCTCCAGCCTTGGCAGTCACGGTAATATGGGCCGGGTTGGACTTAAAACCATTGGTCTGTATCTGCTGACCACGGCGATTGCGATTACCATCGCGCTGCTGTTGGCGCTGGTTGTAGCCCCGGGAGAAAGTGCAGGCGCTGCGAACATCGTCCTGGCTGAGTTCACGCCTAAAGAGCCGACCTCCATCAAAGATACTCTGGTCAACGTATTTCCGAAGAATCCGGTGGCGGCGATGGCCAGCGGCAACATGCTGCAGGTCATTGTCTTCGCCCTGCTGTTCGGTGTTGCGCTGAGCCGGACCGGCGAAGCCGGAGCCCGAGTCGCGGCAAGTTTCAATGACCTCAATGAGGTCATGATGAAGCTCATCACCATGCTTATTCAGCTGGCGCCGATTGGCGTGTTCTGCCTGATGGCCGAGATGTTCTCCAACGTCGGCTGGCAGGAAATCTATAAACTCCTGGCGTATTTCCTGACCGTGTTAGCCGCTCTACTGATCCACGCGGCCATCGTTTACCCGTCGCTGTTGACTCTGCTGGGTCGGGTAAATCCGCTGGTCTTCTATAAAAAGATGCGGGAGCCCATGCTCGTTGCGTTCAGTACTTCTTCCAGCGGCGCGACATTGCCGGTGACTCTTCGCACCGTTGAAAAACGCGTTGGCGTGAAGAATGAAGTCGCAGCCTTCGCGGTACCTCTAGGCGCGACCATCAACATGGATGGCACCGCCATCATGCAGGGTGTCGCGACCGTATTCATTGCCCAGTTCTACATGATCGATCTGACCATGGGCGACTACCTGATGGTGATTCTGACCGCGACCATGGCGTCTATCGGGACTGCGGGCGTCCCGGGTGTTGGTCTGATCATGCTGTCCATGGTGCTCACTCAGGTGGGCCTGCCAGTGGAAGGTATCATGCTGATCATCGGCATCGACCGGCTGCTGGATATGATGCGTACTGCAGTGAACATTGCCGGTGACGGCGCGGTGTCGACCATCGTGGCGCGTAGCGAGAACGATCTGGATATGGATGTTTTCAACGACCCTGAAGCCGGACGGGTGATCGAAAAGTAGCGGCTCAGACAGCACTTTCGGTAGTTTCTTCCGGCGCCCAGATCTTCAGCAACCGGGCGGCAACCTCAGGTTCGTTGCTGAGCAACTGATCTCCGCGAGTGACTACCTGGGGGATCAAGTGGGCGTGCACGGCCAGATCGGCAATTCGAAACTGCTGCTCTCCGGTTTGTCGGGTGCCGAGCAGGTCACCCGGGCCGCGCAGCTCCAGATCCTTTTCGGCGATGTAGAAACCATCCTGACTGTCGCGCATTACCTGCAGCCGGGTTTTCCCGGCCTGCGACAGTGGACTGCCGTAGAGCAGAATACAGTGAGAGCGGACGCTGCCTCGACCGACCCGACCGCGCAGCTGATGCAGTTGCGAAAGACCCATTCGTTCGGGGTTTTCTATGACCATCAACGTTGCATTGGGGACATCGACCCCGACCTCTACCACGGTGGTCGCCAGCAGTAGCTGGATCTCTCCGGCTTTGAACCGCGCCATCACGCTGGCCTTCTCCGCACTTGGCATCCGGCCGTGCAACATGGCGATTTGTGCACCTGGTAAGCCGTCATTCAGTAGTCCGGACAGGGTCTCCACGGACATCGCGCTGAGCTGTTCAGAATCGTCGATCAGCGGACAAACCCAGTAGGCCTGTTCGCCTTTTTCCAGCAGCTGCGCAACTCGGCTAAAAATATCCTCGCGGCGCTGATCGGATAGCACCGCCGTTTCAATGGGCTGGCGCCCTTTCGGAAGCTCGTCGATGACTGAAACGGCCATATCCGCATAGAGTGCCATGGTCAGGGTGCGTGGAATTGGTGTCGCGGTCATGACCAGCTGATGTGGCAGTTGCCCTTTGGCACGCAGCGCCATGCGCTGATGCACGCCAAACCGATGCTGCTCATCGACAATGGTCAGAGCCAGGGTTCGGAAGGACACCTGCTGTTGAAACAGCGCATGGGTACCAACGGCAACAAGCGCGCGCCCGCTGGCGATTGCTTCGAGCGATTCTCGGCGCGCCGCCGCGCTCTGAGAGCCGGTGAGGTGGACCACCTCAATGCCCAGTGGCGACAGCCAGTCACGGAAGTTGAGGTAGTGCTGCTCAGCGAGAATTTCTGTTGGCGCCATAAGTGCGGTCTGAGCCTGATGTTCACTGGCACGAATGGCAGCAAACGCCGCGATCACGGTTTTTCCGGAGCCCACGTCACCCTGCAGCAGCCGCAGCATCGGCTCAGTTTTTTCCAGATCTTCGAGTACCTCTTTCAGCACTCGACGCTGAGCGCCGGTCAGCTGGAAGCCCAGGTTGGTCAGCAGGCGCCGACCGAGCTGTTGTGCTGGCGGCAGTGCCCGGGTGCCAAGCTCCGCCCGCAGAGCCTGTCGTCGCCGCATCACCAGGTAGTAGGCGGTGAGCTCATCTATTGCGAGCCGTTCCTGGCAGGCGGCAATGTCGGTGGCCGTGGTATCGGTGGGTGGTTGATGAAGTGTCTGCAGTGACTGATAAGGCAGACCGTCATCGTCGGGTAAACCCTGATCCAGAACCTGACCCACCAGGGCTCGCAGGCGGGTTTGACCCAGGCCTTTGGTGGTTGGATAAACCGGGGTGAGAGCGTGTTCCAGAGCGGGTGCTGCACCGCTGAAAATCCGGTACTCGGGGTGGACGATCTCAAAACCTTCTCTCCCAAGCCGGACCTGGCCGAAACAGCGTACCCGGACACCCGGTTGCAGGCTCTGCTGCTGATTTCTGGCGAAGTGAAAGAAACGTAGATTCAGAAAACCGGTTTCGTCTTGAATAGTGACCAGTAGGCTGCGTTGCCGGCCAAAGGTAATCCGGGCTGCCACAATCTCTCCTTCTACCAGACACTCAGCCTCGCTGGTCAGTGCCCCCAACTCAACGAGACGTGAGCGATCCTGGTAGCGTCGAGGCAGATGCAGGAGCAGGTCGAGAGTGGTGGAGACGCCCAGTTTGCCAAGCTTTTCCGCCAGGCTTGGCCCAACCCCTTTGAGGCTGGTAACTGGCAGAGTCGAAAAGGCCAATCAGGTGCTCATGGCTCTTAATCTGCTCAAGGCTGTTAACCCGCTCAAGGCTGTTAATTCGCTCAAGGCTGTTGATCCGCTCAAGGCTGTGGCACCGCCATTACGGCCTCGACTTCCACCGCCGCGTCTTTAGGCAGAGCGGCTACACCTATGGCGGCGCGGGCAGGATAGGGTTCGCTGAAGCGCTCACTCATGACCTCGTTGACGATCTGAAAGTTGCCGAGATCCACTAGATACACGTTCACTTTGACCAGGTCGGCCAGACTGCCGCCTGCGGCATGTGCGACCGCGGCCAGATTGTCGAAGACCTGCTGGGTCTGGACCCTGACGTCATCACTGACCAGGGCCATGGTTTGTGGATCAAGTGGAATCTGCCCGGACAGAAATACCAGCCCACCAGTGGCCACAGCCTGGGAGTAGGTGCCTATCGCCGCGGGAGCCTGGTCGGTGTTGATCACTTTAGTGTTGGACATATCAGGCGCTCACTCGATTGATGGAGAGGACGCCCGGGACGTTGCGCAGCCTTCGGATGACGCGGGCGAGATGGGTTCGATCCTGGATGGACAGCCTTACAATCACGCTGGTCAGTTCGGCATTGCGTTCTTCCACGTGGATGTTTTCGACTCCGGCGTCTGTTGCAGAAATGGTGCTGGCCAGCTCAGCAATGATGCCTTTCTTCCGGTTCACTTCGATGCGCAGCGTGGTCAGGAACTCGCTGTCTTCGGTGGGTGCCCAGTAGGCCGGAATGATTTCACGGGCGCTGCTGCGGCGGCGGATTTCAGTCATGTTGGGGCAGGTTTCAACATGCACTACAAAGCCCTTTCCGGGCGTCATGTGGCCGACAATGGCATCGCCAGGCACCGGGCCACAGCAGCGACCGTAGTTGATCACCATACCGTCGCCGCCGCGCACCGCTACCGGCCCGCCGGATTCAACAGCAACCCCCTGAAAATCCGGGTTGTCGGCTTCCAGCAACCTTTGTGCGACCACATAGGACATCAGTCTGCCGGTGCCGATATCCGCGAGCATTTCATCCAGGCGCTTCACGCCGAACTCGGTGAACACCCGTCGCAGCCGGCGAAAGTCCAGATCGTTGATGTTTTTGTTGGCGCTTGCCAGGGATCGGTTCAGTAATTGCCGACCGAAGGTGATGGACTGTGACTCCTGCTGATCTTTCAATGCCTGGCGAATGCCCGTGCGGGCCTTGCCTGAAACGACAAAGGTCAGCCAGTCGGGATTGGGACGGCCGCCTTCGGCGGTAATAACCTCAACAGTCTGGCCGCTCTGCAGCTGCTGTGACAGAGGTGCCAGGTTGCGGTCGATACGGCAGGCGACACAGCGGTTGCCGACATCGGTATGAACGGAGTAGGCGAAATCCACCGGGCAGGCGCCGCGGGGCAGCTCCATGATTTCGCCGCGAGGCGTGAATACGTAGACCTCATCCGGAAACAGGTCTATTTTCAGGCTTTCGATGAATTCCATCGGGTTACCGGCGCGCTGCTGCAGATCCAGCAGATCCCGCACCCACTGCCTGGCACGCTGCTGGCTGCCTTGCTGCCCACCCTCCTCCGACTTGTACAGCCAGTGGCCGGCGATACCGTTCTCGGCGACTTCATCCATATGCTGGGTACGGATCTGTACCTCAATGGGTACGCCGTGCATCCCGAACAGCGTGGTGTGCAGGGACTGGTAGCC
>CAKZWF010000046.1 GCA_937921865.1 uncultured Pseudomonadales bacterium
GACCCAGAATGCTCGTTGGCGGCAGTTCACCGGCGGCCATCAGCAGAGCCGCCAGATTAGGTGATGGCTGGTTTGGCCATTGGACCGACTCGGCAGATCCAGCACAGGAGCTCGATCTGCTTGCGGACAGGCTCGCTGGCACCGATCGCCAGACCAAAGGTGAGTTTCTGATTAAGGCCAGCCTGGTCCACGGTGGTGAGCCAGACCAACTCGCAGACAGGATCCAAAATGCAGCGGCGCTCGGGGTGCATGAACTGGTACTTGTGGTGCCGGTCCGGTCACGGGCCATCGAAGCGGATCTGACTTTATGGGCCCAGGCTGCGGGGCTGAGTTAGCGCAGATCAACCGCAGATTCTGACGGAGTGAGTACGGGCATTCCCTTAGGCAGATTTTCACTCCGTCTGCACATGACCCGTTTATAATGAGCCGAAAACACGGCCAGGAGCCCATTGCACCCATGAAAAAAAATATCTCACGCAGACAACTGCTGATTGCCAGCTCCGTTGCCGCTCCCGCGCTGCTTCTTTCTACTCGCCTTAGCGCCGCAGAAAAGCTCGATCATGCGGATCCGCAGGCCAAGGCGCTGGGCTACGTCGAAAACGCCGAGCATGTCGACTCTGTTCTCTGGCCAAAGAAAAAGCCCGACCAGACCTGCGCGAACTGTGCGTTGTATACCGGCGCCGCCACCGGCTACGGACCCTGCAGCATCTTTGCAGGCAAAGACGTCGCAGCCGCCGGCTGGTGCAACGTCTGGGCACCAAAACCATAATCCACGCCTTCTGCGATGGAACTCCCGCCTGGACTATGACCATGGCGGGAGTGCACTATCACACCTTCTGAATTCAACCCTCAAACGCCGCCGTCACCAAATCTGGTGACAGCCAGCCGTTCACGGGCTTAAACACCATTGGAAACTAATCTTGAAGAAACCAAACTATTCACACGAAAAGCGTCTGCGCGAAATAGCCAAACAGAAGAAACAGGAAGAAAAGCGGCAGAAGAAAGAAGGTCGCACTGAACCCAAAGACGGTGAACAGGAAGCGCAGCAGTAACACTCTGCCTCAACTGGAGACGATAACAACCGTCCCCAGTTGGATTAGGCCGTTGCAGGTCTTGCGACCTGCAGCCGGAACCGCGAGCGGGTGTTTAGAATCCGCCACCACCACTACGCTGTTTTGATTGCGCTTCGTTGACCCGCAATGCCCGTGAATCCACTTCATGGCCGTTCAACTCAGCGATAGCACGATTGCCGTCCTGCTGATCCATTTCCACAAAGCCGAAGCCGCGTGATCGACCGGTGTCGCGATCTGTCACAACCTGAGCAGACTGAACCGGGCCAATTTTTGCAAACATCTCTTCGAGATCTGCGTCGGCAACGCTCCAGGGCAGATTTCCTACGTAAATTTTCATTGTTTCTCCGTGGCTCTTTGAGCCTAGATCGCGCGGATTCCCGGACTTAAATCAATTCGCACGCGTGTTGTTGTTTCATCGACACCATGTCGACTGAAACTGCTAGAAACGATAGCCGATGAACTGGCGAGAGATTACGCTCGGGAGAGATCGGGGCGGGATTCTTAACTGATTGCGAGCATACACAGTATCCTGAGCAATAGCTGTAATTTTCTCGACGCCAACGGCCAGCCCAACCTCTACTCTTCCGCCTCAACCGCTGGCGGAACGTCTCTGACTTCGCGACTCATCAATGCTGCTTTCAGGAAATCCCGGTTCAGATGGGCGATGAAGCTCACAGGTATCCCTTTCGGACATACGGCCTCACACTCATAGTGATTAGTGCAACCACCAAAGCCTTCCCGGTCCATCGCTTCTACCAGATGGATGGCTCGCTGCAGACGCTCGGGCTGCCCTTGGGGCAATGCAGCGAACTGGGCGACCTTGGCGGCAACGAATAGAGAAGCGGAAGCGTTCGGGCACGCGGCCACACAGGCGCCGCAGCCGATGCAGGCAGCAGCTTCAAACGCCCTGTCAGCGGCATCTTTGGAAATCGGTAAGGCATTTGCGTCCGGTGCTGAGCCAGTATTTACGGAAACAAAGCCGCCCGCCTGTATGACGCGATCCAGCGAACGACGATCAACAACCAGATCCCGGATAACCGGAAAAGCCGCGGCCCGCCACGGTTCAACTGTGATCGTCTGACCATCAGTGAACTTCCGCATGTGTAACTGACAAGCCGTCGTGACAGGTTCCGGACCATGCGGAACACCGTTTATCACCAACGCACACATCCCACAGATGCCTTCTCGACAATCATGGTCAAAAGCGATGGGCTCCTCGCCACGAACAACGAGATTTTCATTGAGGAGATCAAGCACCTCCAGAAATGACATGTCTTCACTGACCCCATCAACTTCGTAGCTAACCATTGATCCGGGCTCGTCAGAGTTGAGCTGTCGCCAGACGCAAAGTGTGAACTTCATTTGTAGCTCCTCGTCGCCAGGGCTACGTTATCAAACGACAGAGGCTCCTTATGCTGAATCGGCTCCGAGCCAACGCCGGTGAACTGCCAGGCTGAAACATAGCTGAACGCTTCATCGTTGCGCTCGGCTTCCCCCTCGGGGGTCTGATGTTCTTCACGAAAATGCGCGCCGCAGGATTCATCGCGACTCAGCGCGTCGTAGCAGAGCAATTGTGCAAACTCCAGGAAGTCGGCCACCCGGCCGGCGTTTTCCAGGGCGACATTGAAGGATTCATTGGTACCTGGCACACGCACCTCCCGCCAGAATTGCTCACGCAGTTCGGCGATCAAATCGATCGCCTTACGCAGACCCTGCGCATTCCGTGACATGCCACAGTATTCCCACATGATGTTGCCCAGCTCACGATGAAACGAATCTACCGATCGCCTGCCATTCACTTCGAGCAGCCGCTTGATCCCTGCTCGCACACTGTTTTCTGCATCTGCAAACGCCGCGTGATTGATATCCACTTCAGCAAGCTCGGCTGAACCGAGATAATTACCCAGGGTGTCGCCGATGATAAAATAGCCGTCTGCTAGCCCCTGCATCAGCGCACTCGCACCGAGTCTATTCGCGCCATGATCTGAGAAGTTGGCTTCCCCAAGAACATGCAGCCCCTCAATATTGCTCATCAGATTGTAATCAACCCATAACCCGCCCATCGTGTAGTGAGAGGCTGGATAGATACGCATAGGTCTCTGATACGGGTTTTCCCCGGTGATTTTTTCGTACATTTCGAAAAGATTGCCGTAGCGCCCGGCAATGCTGCCTTTGCCCAGCCGCGCAAGCGCATCACTGAAATCGAGATACACGCCGCGCCCCAGCTTGCCCACGCCACGCCCTTCGTCACACACTTCTTTCGCGGCCCGAGACGATATGTCCCGTGGCGCCAGATTGCCGAACGCGGGGTACTTGCGTTCCAGAAAATAATCCCGTTCAGCTTCGGGAATATCTGCAGCCGCTCGCGTTTCATCCGGCTGCACCGGCACCCAGATTCGACCATCGTTGCGCAGCGATTCGCTCATCAGAGTGAGCTTGCTCTGATGTTCACCGGCTACCGGAATACAGGTTGGATGTATCTGGGTAAAACACGGGTTAGCAAAATAAGCGCCGCGCTTGTAGGCACGATAAGTGGCGGTAACGTTGCAGCCCATCGCATTCGTTGAGAGATAGAAAACGTTGCCATAGCCACCGGTAGCCAGTACCACAGCGTCCGCAGCCCACCGCGCTATGCGACCGGAAACCAGATGCCGCGTGATGATGCCCCGCGCTTTGCCCTCAACAACCACCAGGTCGAGCATCTCAACCCGGGAATGCATCTGTACCTTACCAAGACCTATCTGCCGGCTGAGCGCGCCATAACATCCCAGCAGCAACTGCTGTCCGGTCTGTCCGCGAGCGTAGAAAGTTCTCGATACCTGAGCACCACCAAAAGAACGGTTATCTAAAAGTCCCCCATAATCCCGCGCGAACGGGACACCCTGAGCGACACACTGATCGATGATGCTGTTGCTTATTTCCGCAAGTCGGTACACGTTGGCTTCCCTGGCACGAAAGTCACCGCCTTTAACCGTGTCGTAGAACAGGCGACGAACGCTGTCACCGTCGTTCTGATAGTTTTTCGCTGCGTTTATTCCACCCTGCGCGGCCACACTGTGCGCACGACGCGGAGAATCCTGAAAACAGAAACAATCCACCTGGTAACCAAGCTCCGCCAGTGACGCCGCGGCTGAAGCGCCCGCGAGACCAGAACCAACTACAATCACCCGGAGCTTGCGTTTATTGGTCGGGCTGATCAGCTTCATGTCGACCCGGTAGTTGGACCATTTGGTTTCGATCGGGCCACCAGGGACTTTGCCATCCAGAATCGACATGTGATTACCCACCCTCTAGCGAGACAGTTCCGGAGAAAATCAGCAGGGGTATGGAACAATAGCCAAGCACAATACCCGTAACCAGCAGATAGACTCCGTAGCGAATCAACACGGTATAGCTTTCGTGATTGATCCCAAGGGTCTGAAACAGGCTTGCAGCCCCATGGATCAGATGCAGACCAAGAAGCAGAATCGACAGCACATAGCTGCCGGCAATCCAGGGGTTTCGAAAACCCGACACCACCATCGCATAGACATCGTGACGCTGCTGGGAATCCTCTAGTTGATAGATTTCCGGCTGAATGACGCCGAAGGTGAGATGCAGCAGGTGAAAGGCCAGAAAGCTCATCACCACAAGCCCTGAAAGCACCATGTAGCGGCTGGTGAAACTCATCTGACGCGCCACCCGACGGGAGTAGCGCACAGGGCGGGCTCGCCGGTTCGCTTTCGTAAGTCTGACCGTAACCAGCACATGAGCGACAAAGACAGCGACCAGACCGAATCGAAAGAACCAGACCAGCGGATGTCCCTGAAGCCAGGCAGCATAACCGTTCAGAGAGTCCGGCCCTTGAAACACGGTCATATTGCCCAGCATGTGGCCCAGCAGGAAGACCAGTAACGCTCCACCTGTGAGCGCAACTATCAGCTTGTCGCCTACCGAGGTGCTGAACAAACGAACCAGTCTGATCATCCGGGTTCAAACCTTACTATTCAGAGTTTTATATGCAGATCAGCCAACTCTCGAAACCCGTCTGTCGGTGACCATTCTGAATCGGCTCCAGAAATCTCCAGCTGAGGTCTCTGTGTAAACAGTGCCAGCGCCGCTTCTTCAATAATCGCCCGGGCTAGTGACGCACCCAGACAACGATGTGGTCCCGCACCAAAGGCAAGCTGGCGGCGATTGTCTCGGTCGATATCAAAACGATCCGGCTCAGGAAATATCCGTTCATCGCGGTTAGCCGACAGGAACGAGATCATGAATGTTTCGCTTTCTTTGAAGGGACACCCGCCAGCCTCCAGATCCTGCTTTGCAGTGCGGAACGTGGCCGCAACGGGCGGTTCGATCCGCAGCAGTTCATTGACCGCAAGCGCAATCAGCTCCGGTTCAGCGATGATCCGGATCAGAACATCGCGATGGTGATACAGATACCAGATCAGCCAGATCAACGCATGCTGCGTCGTCGCGTAGCCGCCGATGACGATATTACCCAGCATCGCGCGCAGTTCGAGATAGGACATCCGCCCATCGTTATGGGCAGCAATGAGCCGGTCTATCACTTTGTCCTGCGGATGTGCCTGGCGACGAGCAATCACCTCATCGAGGTGATCAAACATGTCTTCGAACGCATCCCCAGTCTCCTGCTGGTTCTCAGGCGAAAGGCCAACAAAGACCGTGGTCGCCTGCCTGCCCCAGCGCATCACCCGAGCATGATCTGTTACGTCATAACCCGCTCGATTGCAGATTCCAAACGCAACTATGGGTTCGACAAACTCACCGACCAGGTCTACTTCCGCGCCATCAGCGAAAGCTTCAATCAGCGCCAGTGCACGAGCGCGAATCTCGCCACGGTCTTCTTTAACCTCCGGGACGGTATAGGCGCTCTGAACAATCTGCCGCAAACGGCGATGCTCATCGCCATTTTTAGAAAACATGATTTCCCGCCAGAATGCCCAGATCGGCTCAGAGGTAATGCCGGTGAGCGTTAACAGCTCACCTTCCTGACAACGGACATCCCGGGAAGCAACATAACGATAGACGTCGTCATGATCGATAAGCATCGGTGGTGCCAGGGGGTCGTATACGATTCTGTGGGTGCCTCGAGCCGCACGTAGCGCCTGATGCAGGCTCGCCTCAACTTCGGTAACTGCCATTTACTCTTCCCCTGGATTGTCTATCGTATTGCATGGTAGTCGACTCCAATAGTAAAGGCATACAACAAGCCACTGCGATAGACGACGCTATCCCTTTGCCCGTTTATACTGCAACACGCCTTGTTCACTGTCTGGAGCGCAGATGAAGCCTAACCCTGTCACTGTATTTTTTGTCCCCGTTCTGCTGGTGAGCACGCTGTTTCTATCGACTCTTGGTCACGCCGCAGCTCCCGACGACTGGTCACGGCCTTTCCCCGGTCACCGGGTCATCGGCAATCTTTACGCGGTCGGCAGCTATGATCTCAGCGTCTTTCTCATTACTTCGGATGACGGGCATATCCTCATCAACACCGGCCTCGAAGAGTCAACCGCGATGATCCGTAACAACATCGAAAGTCTCGGTTTTGAATTCGAAGACGTGAAGATTCTGCTGTGCATGCAGGCTCACTGGGACCACGCAGCCGCGCTCGCAGAGATCAAATCGATCACCGGTGCAGAACTCTGGGCAACCCCACACGATGACCGGATACTCGCAGATGGCGGCTTTACCGATCCTCACTTTGGCGGCAAAGAAACCTTCAAACCTGTTGCCGTGGACCGGATTATCCGTGCCGGGGATCTGATTGAGCTTGGCGGCAACGAGCTGACTGTCTACGAACACGGTGGTCATACCGAAGGCAGTTCAAGCTACAGCATGCAGGTTGCAGAAAATGACCGCGTCTATGATGTGGTGATCGCCAACATGGGCACCATCAACAGTGGCAAGCAACTCGTGGTCGACCCAACCTATCCAGGGGTTGCCGAAGATTTCGCAGAAACTTTTGCCCAGCAGAAAGCCATGACCGTTGACGTCTGGGTGGCCGCGCACGGCAGTCAGTATCGTCTCCACGAAAAGTACCAGCCGGGTGATCCCTACAGTCCGGACACCTTTGTTGACCCGGAAGGCTTTTACGCTGAAGTCGAGCGTCTCGAGCAGCTCTACCTGCAGCAGGTGGCTGAAGAATACGGTGAGTCCGTGACACCTTGAGTCAACCAGCTTCAGGGACATCACTTACTTCAGACTCTGGCAGCAATCCAGACTCCGCTAAACCACTGGGACTGTGGATGGCCACCGCGCTGGTCACCGGCAACATGATTGGCTCCGGCATTTTCCTGCTGCCGTCAAGCCTGGCCGGTTTTGGTGCCATATCACTTGCCGGCTGGGGCTTTTCTGCTGCAGGCGCGTTAACGGTTGCACTGGTTTTCGCCGGCTTGTCCCGTCAGGTTGCCGGTTCAGGTGGTCCCTACACCTATACCCGCGCCGCTTTTGGCGACCTACCCGGCTTCCTGGTCGGCTGGGGCTACTGGATTTCCATGGTTGCAGGAAACGCCGCCATCGCGATTGCACTGGTGGGTTATCTGACTGTGTTTCTACCCATCCTCAACGAGTATTCGATGTTGTCGACGGCCGTGGCGCTGGCAATGATCTGGCTTCTGGTAATCGTCAATGTGCGCGGCGTAGAGACTGCCGGTCGGGTGCAGTTGGTCACGACGATCCTGAAACTGTTGCCGCTGCTGGCCATCGGTCTGGCTGGTCTGTTTGCGTTGGAGCCGGCGCACTTTGAACCGTGGAATCGCAGCGGGACTTCCAGCCTGTCGGCAATCACCGCCACCGCGGCGCTGACCTTCTGGGCATTCATGGGGATGGAGTGCGCCAACATTCCTGCCGACGAGGTGGAGGATCCGGCTAGAACGGTTCCTCGCGCGGCAGTTGGTGGGACCCTGCTGGCAGCCTGCGTCTATATACCCAGCACCATCAGTGTGATGGGTCTGATCCCGCCCGAAGCGCTGGCAGTTTCCACCGCACCCTACGCTGATGCCGCCCGGGTTCTGTTCAGTGACTGGGCATACTATCTGGTGGCAGCGGGCGCGGTAATCGCCTGTTTTGGCGCTTTGAACGGCTGGACGCTGTGTGTCGGTCAGCTGCCGCTGGCAGCCGCACAGGACAAACTGTTTCCCGCCAGCTTTGGCGTTCTCTCCCGCTTCGGCACACCCGCTCGCGGCATCGTCATTTCGTCAATTCTGGTGTCCATTCTGGTGCTGATGAACTACAGCGAAGGTCTGGTCGACCAGTTCACTTTTGTCATCCTGCTGGCAACGCTTACCGCGTTGCTGCCTTATCTGATGTGCGCGCTGGCGCGTATTACCCTCGCCGTTCGCGACAAGGACCGCCATCTGCTGACACCCTTCGATTTTGCTGTTGCCGCGATCGCGTCCGCGTTCGCCACCTGGGCAATCATCGGCACCGGTTTTGAAACCATCGCCTGGGGCTTCGTGCTGCTGATTCTTGGCATACCTGTGTTCGCGTGGATTCGCAGGTCAACGGCTGCCACGCAACAGGAGATCTAGATGCCTTTTACCGCACAAACCGAAATCGGGCGGATCAGCAGGCTGCTGCTCAAACCGCCTGCTGCCGCAATGCTCGATCAGTCCAGCATCGACGCCCAATGGCAGCAGCTGAACTATCTGTCACGACCCGACTACAGCGCCGCAGTCGACGAATACAATGCTTTCGTTGAACTGCTTTTGGGACAGAACATCGATATCGAATTTCTACCAGCCAGCGAACAGACCGGCATGGATTCTCTGTATGTTCGCGACGCAGCCATCATCTGCGATGCTGGTGCCATCCTCTGCAGCATGGGCAAACCGGCTCGAAGCGGTGAACCCGACAGCTGCGCTGCACAGTTTGAGCAAACTGGTCTGAGCACCGCCGGAGCCGTTGTCTCACCGGGGTTCATAGAAGGTGGCGACGTTGCCTGGCTCAACCCACAGACGCTGGTTGTCGGCCGCGGCTATCGAACCAATGATGCAGGAATCGGTCAGCTTGAAACCCTGCTGCCGGATGACGTTGAGCTGATTGTGGTGCCTTTGCCGCACTGGCAGGGCCCGGACGACGTCTTCCATCTGATGTCGATGCTGAGCCCGATCGACGAAGATCTGCTGCTGGTCTATTCGCCGCTGCTACCAGTGCCGTTTCGGCAGCAACTCATTGAGCGCGGCTACACCCTGGTTGAAGTTCCCGATGGAGAATTCGATAGCATGGGCTGCAATGTCCTGGCCACTGAACCCCGGCACTGCGTGATGCTGGAAGGTAATCCGGTCACAAAAGCCAGACTCGAAGCAGCAGGTGCACGGGTACTCACCTACAAAGGTACCGAAATCAGCGCCAAAGGCTGCGGTGGGCCAACCTGTCTGACGCGACCGCTGTTGCGCGAGATCTAACCGCTCAGATCACGATATAGCAGCTGATGAAACAACCGCTCGCCAGCTTCTTTTGCTGGTGACAGGCGTCCGGTGTCATAACTGCGGGAGTGAAGACCGCGTTGCACCGATTCACAGATCGCCACATCTTCGAGCTGCACTCGATCGGCAACCTCGATACTGTTTTGACAAAAGGCTGCATCCTGATCTGCAAAATAGTAGTCAAAATGGACCTGGCAACGTTCCGGGCCAAGCGGCAACACCTGATTCACATCCATCACATCTTCATAAACGTTGATCATCAGGTTTGGATAGATCCAGTAGTAGCTGGCTTGTTCGCCTGCCCGAACTTTACCTAACGCGCCAGCTGCAGGACTTATCGGGCAGGTCTGGAGACAGAAATTGCTGCCGACTTCGATGCGGTAGTCAGCGGTATCGAGCGCGCCGTTCAGCTCCCGGTGCAGATAGGGCACGTGGTAACCCCCGTCCAGGTAATTATCGACAAACACCTTCCAGTTGCAGTCAATTGTATAAGTGACCCGCTGATGAAACCGGAGCTGATTCGAAGCCAACGTCTGAAAACCGGGATCTACCGGCTTCATGAAATCCTCAAGACTTCCAGCACCAGGATCCAGACACACAAACACCCAGCCCGACCAAACACCAACCCGAATCGGCCGCAACCCATAGTCCGCGGCCTCAAAATCCGCAGCACCTTCAAAGTGAGGCGCATTGCGCAGCGAGCCATCGAGATTGTAGGTCCAACCATGGTATGGACAGTGCAGTGCCCGCACGCAACCCGATGCGCCGGTGGCCACTTGCGCCGCATGGTGTCGGCAGACGTTGTAAAACGCCCGCAGTGAATCGGCATCGCGCACGATAACGACGGGTTCACCGGCAATCTCCGCAGTAACATAATCTCCGGTGCCGGCCAGTTGCCCCACCCTGGCTACCATCTGCCAGCTGCGCGAAAACACAGTTTGTGCTTCGCGTTCGGCAATCTCCGGATGCAGATACCAGCTGGCAGGTGGGGTGCGGGCGTGAAGTAGCTTGGCCTCATGGTCAAAACGCTTCAGCAGCACGGGCAGTTGATCAGACATATCCTCAGATTCGCAAAACCAGCAACAGCCTGAAATTCTACACCACAGACCACGGTTTCAGGCGCGCAGGCATGCGCCCGGCGCTGCGACAATTTCCTGCTGTACTCTGCAGCCAATCGGCGTTTTACTATGCACAGAAGATGACCTTGGGGGAGGCAAAGTTTATGCGAAAAGTCGCAGATATTCTGGAAGAAAAATCTGAGAAGCTGGTCTGGATTGGACCGCTGGAATCAGTTTTTGACGCTCTGACGCTGATGAACGAAAAAAATATCGGCGCAGTCCTGGTGCAGATCGAAGAGTACCTGGTTGGCATTCTCTCGGAGCGTGACTATATGAGAAAAGTCATTCTCGATATCCACGCCTCCAAACAGACCAAAGTCTCCGAAGTCATGACTCGTGACGTAGTCACAGTGTCTCCTGAAGACTCAATCATTCATTGCATCGCACTGACCAAGAAACACCACATCCGCCACCTGCCGGTGGTAACCGCCGGTAAACCTGTCGGCATGATTTCGCTCCGCGATCTGTTTCTGGATGTGATTGAAGAAAAGGTGGGCGTGGTCAACATAAACGCCTGAGTCGATCTGTCAGTGCCGGGTCACGCCCGGCGAATCGGCATAACCGAGATAGGCAACACGTCTGAAGCCGAGATCCATATCCGGGGCGCTCACCCGGATCAGCGCTGTGTCCAGAATCTCAAAGCCTTCCAGCGACTCGACATTGGCTCGCATCGCATCACCAATGGGTTGGCGCATTTCGACTTCAAACTCGTAAGGGCCGCCAACCCCTTCCAGCACCCCCAGCTCTCCCGCCAGGGTCCTCTCTACCGTGCGCTTGGCACCGGCAGTGATCATCGGCCTGGCCCGGACTGGCGGAATGCAGTCAGCCGACTGATTTGCAAAGGCCTCTTTGACTACAACCGCTTCAGCCCAGGGACACAGTGCGTTCAGCTGTTGCGCCACTACCTGATCACCACTGACCATGCCTATCGGCACGCCCAGTTCAGCAGCTCTGATGGCAAAGAAGTCAGGCTCACCAATTGGCTCGCCGCCTAAACGAACCAGTTTGAAGCCGCCATAGGAAATGGTGTGCGCCATGATCCCGGGAAACGAGCCGGCTCTGGCGTGATGACCGATCAGCAGCACCACGTCAGTGTCAGCAGATAATCCTGCCATGGTGGTTGCACCAGGACGCCCGGCACCTCGGATGACCCGGCAGCGCGGGTCAATCAACTCCATGTTCAGCACACACAGATCTTCCACGCCGTGGTTCTCTTCGACCACTACCTCAGTGGCGCCGCCAGCAAACGCGCCATCAATGGCAGCATTGGCATCCAGCGTCATCAGATCTCGGTTGCGACCGAAGTCTATGCCCTGCGAAGACACATCCATCCACCGGACCAGTCCGGATATGCCTTCCATATCAACACTGATAAATACTTTCACGCTGCTCTCCTACTGTTAAAACGCCATGCCGTGTGCAGGCAGACACTACCCGAGACTGACCGCATGCCAGTGTTCGGCAATCCCGTAACCGACTCGCTCACCCCAGCGAAACTGGGTCAGTCCTTCATTGATGAAGGTCGCACCACCAGGCATTGGAACTTTGGTCGGGCAGACATTGACCACTTTGCCGGTGATCTCGATCGACTCGCCCTCGGAGGTTAGGGCTTTTAACGCTACATCGGTATGGATGATGGACCCTGCCCGATACCCGGTCTCAATCGTCACATCACTCAGCGCCAGCGAAACGCCATCGCGCTGCAACCAGCCTTCGCCGCGCATCACCCCGTCAGCATGGCGGAAACACGAACCGCCCAGCGCTGCATGCTCACCAAAGTTCATCGAAAACCAGTTCACAAAAGGTGCGGGGCCGGACGCATCAGAGGACTTGGGCATGCTCTGTCGATCTGAAGCACCCCAGTCTCGCGGGCCCCAGGATTTATCGCGCACACCATAGCCGCTGATCTGCCAGCGCTCGTCTCCCAGCACTATCGAACCAGTCACCCGTCCACTCTGCTCGAAGTGTCCACGGGCGTCATCCAGACCCGAATAGTGCGGCTGGGTCAGACACTCGAACTGCAGATCCATCGCCAGTTCAGCGGGCGTGAACCAACCCTCCGGCCGCGCTTTGCTGCGCTCGAGCAGAATTTCCGCATCCGCAATGTCCTGCGCGGGGCCCTGATAGGCAATCTGCCAGTTCTGGTGCGGCTCAATACAACGGATGGTCAAATCACCAACCTTCAGATCACCGTCGTACTGACTGAGATTATTCGCGACATCCCGGCGTCCATAAGTGAAGGCTACGCGTTTACCCGCCAGATACACTACATGCAGCGCATCTGCCCAGCCGTTGCCGGGCCGGAAACCCATCCGGGTAAACATGCCCAACTGCTGGTCGGGATCGACAAAGTTGAAGTAGTAGCTCTCACTCCAGGCTGCATGGTCACCCACCGGGTGCATCAGTTCGTGGTTCATGGTGTCGAATCCGCGCTGGCAAAACCCTAGCTTAACCCGACGCGAGCTACAGACCACACCCACGCGACTGTGCGTCAGGGCTCAATCGCAGCGCGGAACA
>CAKZWF010000047.1 GCA_937921865.1 uncultured Pseudomonadales bacterium
CACAGGTACTGTCAACAGTGCGAGGGTTAATGACGCCCATAGGAGTCCCGGCGTGCCAAATGTAGGGGCCGGTAACGCTTCTTGAAAAAACAGCTGATCGAGGTTGCCGCCGATGAAGTAGACAAAAAAGCCGAGGCCAAAAACGCCATAGACAATCGAAGGGACTCCGGCCAGGTTGTTAACGGCAATCCGCACTAGTCTTACCAGTGGACCCTGTCGGGCATACTCACGCAGATAGACGGCGGCGATAACTCCCAGCGGCGTCACCAGTACGCTCATCAGCAGCACCATCATTACGGTGCCGAAGATTGCCGGAAAAATTCCACCCTCAGTGTTGGCCTCACGCGGATCTTCGGTCAGGAAACTCCAGACACTTGCGAAATAGTGGCCAAATTTTTCAGGCAGCGACATGCTGTTCGGTCGCCAGGCACTGACAATCTCCTGTAACGGTATTGTCGCCACTGTGCCTGAGCTGAATTCGACCAGTATCTGATCTCTAGACAGCTGGTCGGCCAGCAGTTTCAGTTGAGCCTCAGCAAGCAAATAATCTGACTGCAGAGCTGCAGCTCCAGCATCGAGCACTTTTGCCGACTCTGCTTTGTTTTCGGCAGACAGGGAGGCGTCGAGTTCGAGACTTTTGCGGTCCAGACGGATTCTTTCAAGGGCGTAGTTGATACGATTGAACTCGCCGCGTTCGATAGTGTGCAGTTGCTCCCGCAGCTCGTCAGCGCGGTCCAGCCGGTTCAGAAATTCCTGCCATTGGACGGCCTTCGGAGCATCTATTGATACGCCGTTTTCCTGGATTCCTGTCAGGAATCCATAAGCATTTCCCCACTCGGTTCTTTCGATGACAACAACCTCCTCGGGATAGTCGGTGGCTGTTATGTTGTGGGTGAAAATCCATTCAAAATCCGGCGGATTAATTCTTCTGTTGCCGGTTTTAATCAACCAGCGGGTGACAAACTCCTGATCCGCACTGATGTCAGTATCACCTGATGATTCCCGATACTGTTCGACAGACAAGTCTTCAGCTTTGACAAACTCACCAATTACCGCGTGGACGCTGGTATCTTCCAGAGTGATCCGAGACACATTGGTGGGCCAAAATTGTTCAAGCCCGCGCACTGCAATCAGGATCAGCAGGCCGCTGACTGCGGCGATACTCAAGCCCACAGCCGCCGCATTCATCCAGATCCATAATTCACCGGAGGAGATCCAGGTGGACATGGTATGGCGTTTCTGATTAAGCATGGTGTTTATAAACTCCCGTAGCGTTCGCGCAGGCGCTGCCGGACCAGTTCAGCGATGGTGTTCAGGAAGAATGTCAGCATGAACAACACCAGCGCGGCCAGGAACAGTATTCGGTAGTGGGTGCTGTCAACTTCTGACTCGGGTAGTTCGACGGCAATGTTGGCGGCAAAAGTGCGCATGCCCTCAAATATGTTCCAGTCCATAACGGGAGTATTGCCAGTCGCCATCAGCACAATCATGGTTTCCCCAACGGCACGACCGAGGCCAATCATGACTGCGGAAAAAATGCCCGGGCTGGCGGTAAGAATTACCACGCGGGTCATCGTCTGCCAGCGGGTAGCCCCCAGTGCCAGAGAGCCGTTAATCAGGTGGGTTGGAACCCCATATATGGCATCTTCAGAAATGGAGAAAATAGTCGGGATAACCGCAAGTCCCATCGCCAGCCCAACTACCAGCGCGTTACGCTGGTCGTAGTCGAGTCCCAGCGTCTCCTTAAACCAGGTTTGTGAACTGCCGCCGAAGAGCGTGTCTTCCAGCAGAGGCCCGAGCGCGAAAGCACAGAAAATAGTGCCGAGAATGACAGGGATAACCATAAGTGCATACCAGCCATCAAAGCGATTGGCGATTCGGTCTGGCACGCGCAGCCACAAGAAGGATACGACGGCGATCCCAAGTGGTACCGCGAACAGCATTGTCAGTATGGCCGCGAGGTTGTCCTCAATCAGCGGTGCCAACCAAAGACCAGCTAGAAAGCCCAGAATAACAGTGGGCAGAGCGGCCATTATCTCGATGCCCGGTTTGACGATACTGCGCATTACCGGCGCCATGAAATAGGCTGTGTATAGAGCGCCCATGATGGCCACCGGAACTGCCACCAGCATCGCGTAAAATGCAGCTTTAATAGTGCCGAACAACAGTGGTGTCAGCGAAAACTTTGCTTCGGAGTCGTTGTCGGCTGAAGACGACTGCCAGCTGTACACAGGTTCTTCGTAACCTTCATACCAGACTTTGGACCAGAGTGCGGACCAGGAAATTTCCGGGTGTTCGTTGTCGATTCTGTAGCTGTTGATAACGCCATCAGAGCTGGCGGTCAGGAGCAGGTTCGCGCGGGGTGCATAGGTTGCGACCTGGAATTCTTCGGCGTCCATCGCCATGTCTGCCAGCAGGCGCTCGGAAGTTGTGTAGAGCAGGCTCAGCCTTGCCGTATTGTCGACCACCGCAAAACCTTTGCGGCGCTGTTCCGGAATGATCGTAGTTGCGGCGGCATCGAGCTGGAAGCTGCGGACCTTGTTAAGGGTTCGGCCCAGTTCATTGCGGGCGAGGAACCATTGGCCTACCTCGCCCTGAGCGTCGGCCACCAGCAGGGAGTATCGGCCTAACAGCGGTTCGACCGCGTTCAGCCGCTCGCCCTCAGGCACCAGGCGTCCGCGGTAAAGTTGTGACGGCGAACGGATCCTGGACAGATCGAGGATTTCGATGGTTCCGTCATAGCTGACCAGATACAGCCAGGACAGACTGGGTCCGAAAAGCACACGGTCGTAGGAGTAATCGAGGTCGATCTCCGTGACGCGTGGAAATTCCAGTTCGAAGCCAGGTTCAGCATCGCGGTATTGCTTGAGGGTCAGGACCTGACCATCGAGGATCGCCAGAGTCACCGTGAAATCCCGGTAGTTGATGTCGAAGTCATCGAATTCACCGATGTCGAGCCAGTCTTCGCCGAATAACGGCTCAAAGCGGGTATCAATGCTGCGGTCATCGCCAACGAATGAAATCGGATAGCTGGCCTGAAAGACTGCCATGGCATTGTTTGCATCGACCAGAGCGTAGAGGTCGCCGTGTGGATCGACCCTCTTTACCGTCCTAACCGCATCTGTCACCTGTATATTGCTGACGATTTCGCCATCCGCCAGGGTCATGAAATCGATTGCGCCCGCGGCGCTGATGCGAAACACAAGTTCGTCACTTTCATTTACTTCGAGGAACACGGGTTCAGCAGCAGACATCTGATACTGCCTGCCTTGCTCTATCTCGGCACCGCTCAGAATCGGGGCCACAACCCACAGCAGATAGATGAAGATCAATGCTATAGCCGCAATCACTGCGGCGCCGCCAACGGCCACAACACCTTGGGTGATGGAATTCACCCAGCGTCTGCGCCGTGGAAGCGTCGACAGCTCAGAAGGTGTCGTCATTATTTCTCCCGGGAATCGGCGCGCGACCGCGGTACAATTGCTCAGACATTTGCGGTCTTTCGGTTACTTGAGGATTACTGGATTTTTTTCAGTTCGCGGCTGGCTATCCGCGCAGACACGGGAATATACCCGTCTTTATTAACAATTTCCTGACCCTGTTTCGACAGTACCAGCTTGATGAATTCCTGCTCCAGTGGCGCTAACGGCTGGCCGGGCTTTTTGTTCACATAGACATAAAGGTAACGGGAAAGCGGATAGTCACCGCTGGCTACGTTGTCCGCCGTTGCTGCGATCGCCTCATCACCATCGGCCTCTGACAAAGCCACTGCCTTGACGTCGGAAGTGACATAACCCATCCCCGAATAGCCGATCCCGTTCAATGAGGACGCGACTGACTGCACCACCGATGCCGATCCAGGCTGCTCATTCACCGTGTTCTTGAAATCGCCTTTGCACAGCGCTTTTTGTTTGAAGTAGCCATATGTACCGGAAACAGAGTTGCGTCCATACAGCTGAACAGGACGAGTCTGCCAGGGGCCACCCATGCCGACGTCACCCCATGTTGTGACAACTTTGTCGCCACCGCAGCGGCGGGTTATGGAGAAGATGGCGTCCACCTGCGGAATCGATAGAGATTCCAGGGGATTGTCTTTGTGGACATAGACCGCAAGAGCGTCGATGGCTACCCGAATCGCGGTCGGTTTGTAGCCATAGCGGGACTCGAAGGACTCGATCTCTTTGTCTTTCATCTCCCGGCTCATTGGGCCGAAATTCGAAGTACCTTCAGTAAGGGCGGGCGGAGCGGTCGATGAGCCGGCAGCCTGCACCTGAATATTCACGTTAGGGTATTCCTTCTTGAACGACTCGGTCCACAAGGTCATCAGGTTGGCGAGCGTGTCGGAACCGGCACTGGAAAGGTTTCCAGAGACACCGCTGACCCTTTGGTAGTCCGCGAGTTCAGCACTGACGACACTGGCTGGCAGCAGCGTCAGCAGTACCGCGAAAATCAGAGAGCTTCTCATGTATTGATCTCCTGTGAGATGTCAGAGGTTCTATTAAGTTGGGATTCAGGAATGTCGCAATAGAAAGTGCTGCCGTTGTTCAGCTCACTGACAATTTGCAGTTCCGAGTTGTGGCGTTTGAGCACATGTTTAACTATTGCCAGGCCGAGACCGGTGCCGCCCCTGACTCTGGATTTCGCCAGGTCGACGCGGTAAAAGCGCTCGGTAATACGAGACAGATGCTCGGCTGGAATGCCGATACCCTGATCAGAAATCGAGAATCTGGCACCACCATCTATGTCTGTCCAGCGCACTTCAATTTCGCCACCATCCGGGCTATAGCGAACCGCGTTGGTCAGCAGATTAAGGAACGCGGATAACAGTTCATGTTCGATTCCGATGACCATCGCGTCTGATTCGATTGAGGAGATAATCCTGTGCCGACCAGCACTCAGAGCATTGCCGTCGTTGGCGATGGCCTTAATCAGAGTCCGGAGATCTACAAACGACAGCTCGTCCCGGCCTGGATTCGGGCTTGATTCCAAACGGGTCAGCAACAGCAGGTCATCGACCAGCGCCCGCATTCGAGTGGTGGGTGAGCGTAGCTTCTCGATCAGCTCAAGCGTTGTTGCCCGGTCCAGGTCTTCGCTGAGCAGCGTTTCTATGTAACCGACAATCACCGTCAGGGGTGTGCGCAGTTCGTGTGACACATTAGCGATGAAATCCTGACGCATGCTCAGCAGGCGATTCAGCTCGGTCACGTCTCGAACCAGCAGCAGAGATCTGCCCTCGGCCATTTGCACCCGCCGAGCTTCCAGACGAACCGATTCGTTTAACGGACTGGTGAATTCGACCAGGTCATCATCGATTTTTGCCCTTGCCAGAGCGATGAACTCTGGTTGCCTCACCAGTGCTGCCAGGCTTTGTCCACGGTCCTTGTGCTGCAGGTTGAGCACTCGACCGGCGGCTTCATTCAGATCGTCGATGTCACCGTTGGCCCTCAGGACAATAGCCGCATCCGGCAGCGTCTCTGTCACCATACGTAGTGCCTGCAGTCCGTCGATCGCGTTGTGGGTTCGATTGCGGGCCTGTTTCAAGCTCCGGAACAGGCGATTGCTGATCGCCTGCCAGCTGAGCAGATCATTATCAGGGCGGCGCAGCGGGTGTCTCGACCAGATGTCCAGACGGCGTTGTTCCCGGAACTGCATACCCGTCCAGGCCGCCAGCGCCAGGAAGAAACTCCAGCCAAATTCATCCGTCAGCCAGCCAAAGAACAGCGCAGTGATGGCAAGAGCCAGGGCTAGCAGCAGATCCTGACCGTTGAACATGGTTATTCCGGCGCGAACCGGTAACCCACGCCACGCACGGTTTCGATGTGCTGGGACATGCCGAATGGTTTCAGGGCCTTGCGAAGGCGGAGTACATGTACATCGACGGTACGCTCTTCGACATAAACACTGCGCCCCCAGACTCGATCGAGCAGCTGGGCACGATCGAACGCACGCTCCGGATGATTCATGAACAGTTCCAGAAGTCTGAATTCGGTAGGCCCCAGCTTCGTGGGCTCACCGTTTATCGTGACCTGATGTGCGTTCAGATCCATGCGGATACCGCTGTTTTCCAGGAGACCGTCTTCGGGCGTGCCAACACGGCGCAGGAGGGCTCGAACCCTGGCAATGAGTTCCCGCGGAGAGAATGGTTTGACGACATAGTCGTCAACGCCGGAATCGAAGCTCTTCAGTTTGTCGGCTTCTTCGCCGCGCGCGGTCAGCATGATGATCGGCAGGCTGGCAGTATGGGTGTCCAGGCGCAGGCGCCTGGCCAGTTCTACGCCGCTCATTCCCGGCAGCATCCAATCGATAATGAGCAGGTTCGGCAACAGTCCGTCGAGCTTGCGCATCGCATCTTCTGCGGTGTCAGACTCCCAGACCTGAAACCCGGCTCTGCTCAATGCAAAGTTGAGCATGTCGCGGATGTCGGGTTCGTCTTCAATCAGGAGAACTGTATTTGTCATTTTGGTGCGCAATGCATCTCGATTCAGCGCCATTACACTGGATGAATGTGACAAAACCATGACTGGGCCACTGACAAAAAAGTCTGTAGTGGCCTTTCCAGAGTTGCCGGTGCCTATCTTCCAGCTCGGCCGGTGCACCCCTGGAATGGCCTCTGGCGCCCATTGTCCCTGGCCAATGTTACAGATATGTGACAACTATGCGGAGAAGATTTCGATATATGACATAGCTTGGTGTTTACCGATCTCAGCTCGTTCTCAGCTCGTTCTCAGCGCGCCTTGGAGCGGCTTTGATGCGGTCATCAAATCCGCTAACTTGTCCGACCTGTATGCTGCTCTCAAAATGGCAGCTGACAATCATTAACGATGCAACTGCTTCAGGCAGTTGGGAGGGAGAATTCATGACAACAACGAGCAAAATGAGCCAGATTCGATCGCATGACGGGTTTAACCTGGGTGCCTACCAAGCGCAGCCAGAGGGCGAAGTGAAAGGCGCGGTGGTGGTGATTCAGGAGATATTCGGTGTCAATGGCCATATCCGGGAAGTCGTTGATGGTTACGCGGCCGCTGGATATTTTGCGATAGCGCCGCAGATCTTCGATCGGATCGAAAGAGATATCGAACTGGGTTACGAAGCTGAAGATATGGGTCGAGGTATCGAATTGGCCTTCCAGAAGCTGGATCGCAAGCTCACTTTGCAGGATCTGCAGGCCACGATCGAGGTCGCTTCCAGCTACGGTAAGGTTGGCGTTGTCGGCTACTGTTTTGGGGGTCTGCTGACCTGGCTCAGCGCGTGCGAACTCACTGGTGTCAGTGCTGCATCTGCATACTACGGCGGGGGTGTTGCCGGTGAAGTCGAGCGCAGCGCGAAGTGCCCGGTGATGATGCACTTCGGCGAGCTTGATGCGCACATTCCCTTATCAGACGTTGAGCAGGTGAGAGCCGCTCAGCCTGGAGTGCAGGTTTTCGTCTACCCAGCGGATCATGGCTTCAATTGTGATCATCGGGCAAGTTACGACGCGCCAGCTGCTGCGCTCGCAAAAGAGCGGACGCTGGCGCTGTTTGCCGAACACCTGAGCTAGCGGGAGATGGCTCGATTCGATCAACATATTGGCGACAGTAATCTTAAGATGCTGACAAATTTACCGGAACACCGCGTCAAGCTTGACTTCCGGAAGGCGATTCTTCATCTTTCGAACCAGTAATGGGGCGGGGCGCACGTCACCTGCCGGAGAGCCAATACGGCTTTTTCCGGTCACGTTTGCCCTCTAAGACTGCTGGAGTCGCCCGCTTTCGAGAAGGGGAGCAGGAGATGGAAGCAGTCTGACTGGAAGGTCGGTCAATAGAGCTGAGTCACAGCGTCGGAGAGCGTGGTGAGACGCAGTGGTGTTGTTCGATTGACTTCCTGCTGTTGATCAGTAAGACCGTTATTCGCGGACGTGCATCCAGCTGGATTGTCGACTGCATTGAATACCGGTGTCTGACTGGTGAAAGACAGTAAAGCGCAGAGTGCAGAGACGCAGAGTGCAAAGAACTGCAGACTGCAAAAACTGCAAAAAATATATGAGCGAGAAAAACTAACGATCAGAGCAAACGGAAATCGGCGGCCCCACCGTCAAACCGTCTGCTATTGACGAAACAACCTAACAATCCCGTAGGAAGTCGTATGAAAAATCATCGAATTCACAGGCTCATGGCGTCTACGCTGGTGGCCTTGGTTGCAGCGGTCAGCTTGCCCGCTAGCGCTGCCTCCCTCGACGACGTTTTTGCCGTCGCTGAGGACCTGAATGTTCAGGCAAGACAATCACAAGCCAAAATTGACGCGTTGACTGATGAAACGCGCGAGCTGCTCGGTGAATACAAGACCGTGCTGAAGGAGATTGAAGGGTTGCGGGTCTACAACCGACAGCTCGAAAAGCAGATTTCCAATCAGGAAGCTGAAATGACCACTCTGTCCGCGTCGATTGACGAGGTCACAGTCATCGAGCGCCAGATTACACCGCTGATGCTGAGAATGATTGATGGATTGGAGCAGTTCATTACCCTGGATCTGCCGTTTCTGCAGGACGAACGACAGGATCGTCTGGAGAACCTCAAAGACATGATGGATCGGGCTGACGTCGCGGTGTCTGAAAAGCTGAGCCAGATTCTTCGGGCCTATCAGATCGAAAACGAGTATGGCCGGACCATGGAAGCCTACTCGGACACCATCAACATTGGCGGTACCGATCGGAAAGTTGACGTCTTCAAAGTTGGCCGGGTGTCGCTGGTCTATCAGACCCAGGATGGCGAGGAAACAGGTGTCTACAATGCCTCCACCGGACAGTGGGAGGCACTTGATGATTCCTACAAAACGCCGATCCAGAACGGCATTCGTATGGCTCGCCAGCAGTTGACCGTCGACATGTTATCCCTGCCGGTTTCGGGCCCGGAGGCAGCGCAATGAGAATGGAGAATAGAATGATTCGAAACGCCGCGGCGCTGTTGGCGCTGGCATTCGCACTGGTCACAGGCACTGCCTCTGCTCAGGAAGCCGCTGATGCAGCTGCTGCAGGCAGCGCTGATGATCTGGAGGTGGTTCAAGCCGATACCCTGGGTGAACTGCTGCAGAACGTACAGGATCGTCGAGTTGTTGAGTCGAAGACGAACCGTGAGCGGGAACAGCGCTTTGCCCGCGAGAAAGCTCAGCAAGCCAAAATGCTGGGTGACGCCAAAGCTGAACGCACTCGTGAAGAGCAACGCTCTGATCGTCTCGAAACGGCGTTCGATGAAAATGAAATTCGCATCGGCGATCTCCAGGAGCAGCTGGACAACCGTCTCGGCTCACTGCGTGAGCTGTTTGGTGTTCTGCAGCAGGTTGCCGGTGATACCCGCGGTCTTTTTGAAGGCTCTCTGATCAGCACACAGCTGCCCAATCGTGGCGAGTGGCTGAGTGAGCTGGCCCGCAAAATGGGCACTTCCAGTGAGCTGGCTTCAATCGAAGAAATCGAAACTCTGTGGTTTGAACTGCAGCGGGAAATGACCGAGTCGGGGAGGGTTGTTACCTTTCCTGGGTCAATCACCATGCTCAATGGTGAAATCGTGGAAACAGACGTTACCCGGGTTGGAGCCTTTGCTCTCGTAGCCGACGGTGAATACGTCCGCTTTGATCCTGATGATGGTCAGATTGTTGAGCTGCCACGTCAGCCATCCGCCAGATTCGCCGGTACCGTTAGCGATCTCGAAGCAGCATCTCCGGGTGACATTATTGAGTTCGGCCTTGACCCGACCCGTGGTTCGCTGCTGGCGATGTTGATCCAGAAATCCACCTGGGGTGATCGAATCGGTTCTGCGATGGGTGGTATCTCCAAAGGCGAATGCTGGCTGCCGTTCTGTGATGGTCAAGGCGGAATGCCTGGCGCTGTCATCATCCTGGTTGGCATCATTGGGGTGTTGCTGGCGGTTGAACGCCTGATCACGCTGTCTCTGATTGGCGCTAAAGTCAGGGCGCAAAGGAAAACCAATACCGCCAACGAAGGCAACCCTCTGGGTCGTGTGCTGAAAGTTTATGACGACAATAAGGACGTGGATGTCGAGACACTCGAACTCAAGTTGAGCGAAGCGATCCTCGGGGAGACTCCAAAGCTGACCCGCAATATCACACTGATTCAGGTGATATCGGTGGTGGCTCCGCTGCTGGGTCTGCTTGGTACGGTGATTGGTATGATCACCACCTTCCAGGCGATTACGCTGTTTGGCGCGGGCGATCCGAAAACGATGGCCGGCGGTATATCCCAGGCGCTGGTTACCACAGTACTGGGTCTGGTAGTCGCAATCCCGACCACCTTGCTGCACTCGATCGTAGCATCGCAGAGCCGCTCGGTGATTCATATTCTGGAAGAGCAAAGTGCCGGCATCATCGCGGATCACGCGGAACAGGCCGGGCAGGCTCTGGGCTAGGCCGGGGGTATGTTGTACGACTCATATCTGGCGATCATCACGTTCATAGAGCTGGGCGGCAATGTGCTTTATCTCATTGCCGCGCTGACTTTCCTGATGTGGACGCTCATATTCGAACGTGTGTGGTACTTCCAGGCCGAGCATAAGTCGGTCATCCGAGAGTCGACGGTTCAGTGGGAGAGTCGCGCCGAGCGACGTTCCTGGAGTGCCCGACAGATACGCGAGGGCATCATCTCTGAAGCTTCCGACCGAATCACGGGTAGTCTGCCGCTGATCCAGACCTGCGTGGCACTTTGTCCGCTACTCGGATTGTTAGGCACCGTGACAGGCATGATTTCGGTATTTGACGCGCTGGCAACACAGGGTGGCAACGCCAGATCCATGGCAGCCGGGGTTTCCCAGGCAACTATCCCGACCATGTCAGGAATGATTGCTTCAATTTCCGGACTGTTGGGCGCGACGCTGATTAAGCGAAAGGTCGACTTCGAAGTCGAGTTGTTCGAAGATCATCTGACGATGGACCATTGATCAAGCTGGGATCTGCTGCTTGTAACGACGGCGCCTAAGGAGAAGAAGTATGGCTGGACATAAAATGGGGCGGTTTTCCAGGACGGACGAAGAGTCCGATATCAACCTGACCCCGATGCTCGATGTGGTCTTCATCATGTTGATTTTCTTCATCGTGACTGCGACTTTCATTAAGCAGGCGGGTATTGAAGTCTATCGCCCAGAGGCATTGACAGCGGTGCAGAAGCCGACCGTTAGCGTTTTGGTCGCTATTGGTGAGAATGGTGATATCTGGATCGACAAGAAGAAAGTTGATGTGGCCACTGTGCGAGCGCACATTGAACGACTGCATGCCGAGAATCCCAAAGGTGGCTTGGTTATACAGGCAGACAAAGAGTCGAAAACAGAGAAGGTGATGGCTGTCCTTGCGGCTGCCAGAGCTGCCGGACTAACAGAAGTTGCAATTGCAACAGAATCTTAAAGGTTAGCTTATGGCAATTCGCTTTATTATTGGAGTTGTGCTCGGAGCAGTCGCTACCTTTGTGCTGTTCATGATCATGCAATCCGTGATCAAAAGTGATCGGAATCCCTTCACGGACGCATTTGACGGCAAGATCGTCGATTTCGTTCGTCTTGAGGACGATCAGGAACTTGAGATCAAGAAACGTAAACCTGATCCGCCACCGCCACCGGATGAGCCGCCACCGGATATGCCGAAGCCGGAGTTCGATTCCAGTGATGTTTCTCAGGGAGTCGACATTGGTGCGGTTGATGTCAACGTTGACCTCAACGTCGGCGGTATCGGTGGCTTCAGTTCTGATGGTGAATACCTGCCTATCGTTAAAGTGTCTCCTGTTTATCCGCGGCGTGCGCAGACTCGTGGCATTGAAGGATACGTTCTGCTTGAGTTCATCGTTACCAGGACTGGAGCCGTGACCGATCCGGTCGTACTCGAGTCTAAACCACCCGGTATCTTCGACCGGGCAGCCGTGAACGCGGCTCTGAAGTTCAAATACAAGCCGAAAGTAGTTAATGGCGAAGCAATTGATGTGGCTGGTGTACGTAACAGAATAACGTTCGAGCTAGAGAAATAGCGGGACTCAGGATAGCGGGACTAGGATATACAGACATGATGAAGCGAGTTCTCGGATTGACAATTGCTGGTCTGCTTACCGCATTGGCGCCAGTCGCTGGTGAATTGGGCCTGCCAGTCTCCAGCGCTTATGCGGCGGAAGAAGAAGCCCCTAAACAGAAGACTCGTCGGGTGCCTTCGATCAGTGAGTCAACTTACAAGAAGCTCTCTGAAGTGCAGGAGCTGATTGATGCCAAAGACATGCAGGGTGCGCGGTCGACGGTCAAGGGCATGCTTGAGCGAACCAAACGGATGAATGGCAACGAAGTTGGCCAGGTCTACAACATGCTGGGATTCGTAGAGTTTTCACTTGAAAACTATCCGGCTGCGATAAAAGCCTACGAACAGGTTATCGCCCAGGGTGAAGATATTTCGGAAGGGCTGGAAGTCGGTACTCTGTACACGCTCGCTCAACTCAGTTTTGTCGAAAATCAGTATGACGATGCTTTGAAGTACATGCGGATCTGGTTGGGTAAAGCCAACAATCCGGGCCCGGATCCCCATATTTTCATGGGCCAGGTTTACTATCAGATGAAAGACTATCCAGATGCGGTAGAGCAGATCGAAAAAGGCATTAAAATTGCTCAGGATCGCGGCACTGCGGTCAAAGAGAACTGGTGGGCGCTTTTGAACTATCTTTACTTCGAACAGGAAAACTGGCCGAAGGTGCTGGAGATTCTGGAAATCCTGGTTCAGGAATTTCCAAAGCGGGAATACTGGATACGCCTTGCAGGTATTCTGGGTCAACAGGGTGATGAGAAGGGTCAGGTACACGCA
>CAKZWF010000048.1 GCA_937921865.1 uncultured Pseudomonadales bacterium
GAGCGCGACCCGGTGGTGCGTATCTGCACCGCACGCATTCGCTCGTTCATGCGTTTTGTGGCCGGCGCCTTCGCCAAACAGAAAGCCGCACTCGAAGGCTGTGCGGAGTAAACTGCTCGGCGCGCATCGAGATTTCCAACATCAGGAGGATTGGTCATGGCAACCGCCCCCGGGTTCGAGAAACACCCCGAGCACCGCATCGACACGGCAATCGTCGCCAACCACGTGCGGGTGAGCTTCAATGGCGAGCAGATCGCCGATACGCGCCAAGCACTGCAGATGAACGAAGGCAAGTACCCACCGGTCTTTTACGTGCCCAGGGACGATGTGGACATGGCACATCTGCAAGCCACCGATCACGAGAGCTATTGCCCGTTCAAAGGCCAGGCCAGCTACTTTTCGGTACGCGAGCGCTCAAGCCAGGATGCCCACACCGATCTGCGCAACTCTGTGTGGAGTTACGAAAACCCTTACGACGAGTGTGACCAACTGCGTGGCTACCTCGCTTTCTACGCGGATCGTTTGACGATCAGCACATCACCGGTCTGAGCAGAGCATGAGCCGCCCTCCCGTTGACTATATCGAGCGCACGCGCAGTCAGTACCAGAGCCTGGGTTATCCACCCTATCAATGGGTCGAAAACAAACTCGCACCCCCGTTTGTGCCATTGTCCAGGCCGTTGCACGAATCCCGCGTTGGCCTGATTGCATCAGGCGGGATCTATCGGGTCGGCCAGATGGCCTTCCACTTCAAGGACGACGTCAGCTATCGCGAAATCGACACGGACGCGCCGATGAGTGAGCTGCGCATCAGCCATTTCGCTTACGATACCGCCGATGCCCGCCGGGACCCCAACGTGGTCTTTCCGCTGCAGACCCTGCGGGAACTTGCCCATGTCAGTCGTATCAGAGAACTGGCGAGCAAAGCCTATACCTTCATGGGTGGCATCTACTCCGCACGCAAAGTGCGCTCACTGCTCGCCCCCGCACTTGCGGATCGTATGGTCCGGGATGAAGTAGATGTTGTTGTTCTGGTGCCTGTCTGACCCGTCTGTCATCAATCCGTTGGATTGATAGCAAGAGAGATTGAGCGTCGCGGTATCCCTACGATCAGCATGACCAGCGCTCTGTCCATTACCCGGTCTGTGAATCCGCCCAGAGCCGCTTTCGTCGACTTCCCGCTGGGCCATACCGCTGGGAAAGCGGGTGACAAACCCCTGCAGCGAAAGATCATGATCGATACCTTGAGCGCGCTCGACAGCATCCAGGTGCCTGGAGATATCCGCCACCTGAGCTATCAGTGGTCGGATGACGACAGCTGGAAAGACCGGGTAATGCGACCTGCAAAAACCACCGCAACAACCACTGAAAGCACCGCAGCTTCCAAACAAAATCCCGATGACCGTCTCGAGCGGACTACTGAACCTCAATACCAGAGCCCCGCCGATCAGCGCGCCGCGATGAGCGCCGGCTGCCCGGGCTGTGTCTTTCTGGAATCGCCGCCAGCCTAAAGTTGCACCACTGCACAGTGCTGGTGTGAACGGGTACCCGGCAAGCTTCCTGGCAATCTCATAAACTGATTTTTCTGCTGTTAGAAATTTGTCCCGGAGGATTCAGTGAGTAAGCCCTTAGAAATCGCTGCTGCTGTCTGTCTGCTGGTTCTGTCCGGGTGTGCAACCTTGAGCGAAAGCCAGTGTGTTGCCAGCGACTGGGAGACCATCGGTCATCGGGACGGCTTAACAGGTACTGCTTCTTCACAGCTGCTGCAACATCAGAACGCGTGCGTGAAACACGGCATTGTTCCGGATCGTGATTCTTATCTGGTCGGTTGGCAACAAGGCGTTGAAAGGTATTGTCAGCCAGACAACGGTTTTGCCGTTGGACAACGTGGTGGCGGCTACAGCAGCATCTGCCCCGGGCATCTGAAAGACGCTTACTACGCTGCCTATCAGGATGGGCGCCTGCTGTTCACCGCACAATCCGAAATCAATCGGATGAACAGACAGATCAGTCAGAAAGAACACCGGATCAAACAGATCCAATCAGAACAGAGCAGCACTGAGGCAGATCTGATCGCCGAGGATACGACCACAGAGCGACGACTGGAACTGCTGCTAACCACCAAATCGCTGGCTGAGGAACATGGCACTTTAGAAAGTGAAATTCAGGATCTCAAAGTGCAGGTAGCAGTGAAGTCCGAACAACTCTCTGAGCTGCGCAACGACCTTGCTTATGTTGCCTACTGAGATGCTGAGCTAGGGTCTCGCCAGGAGCCACCAGCGCATGGTGCTGGTCACCAGTTCCGCGGCATCCTGTTGCACAAAGTGGCCGGCGCCGGGCGCGCTGACAATAGTCACGTCACGTTCAATCCAATCCCAGGTGTTGTTCAGCCCATCAGAATGCAGGGCGGTGTCTTCAAGACCATGAAAAATCAGCACCTCTTTGTCTAATATCGGTACTGTCGGTCGGGCCGCAGCACCCGGTTCAGGTGTCGGCGGGTAATTCTGTCGGTAATACGCGAGCATGGCCTGAAAGTCTGATTGTTCGAACGCTTCCACATAGCGCGCCCGGGCGGAAGGGTCGCTCACCCAGCCGGCTAGTGATTGCGGCGTCATCGGGCTGCCAAAGAAAATATCGGGATCTTCCGGTGAGCCTTCTCGGAATTTCTGAGCGTAGCCGGTATTTGCGCGCGCCACGGGGTTGTTCGCCGTCGCCTGAGCGATACCATTGGGGTGCGGTAGATTCAGAATAATGAGCTTATCGACCAGATCCGGCCGAGTGAACGCGACGTTCCAGGCAACCGCCCCTCCCCAGTCATGACCAACGATGATCGCACTGGGCTTATCGAAGTGATCAATCACCGCAGCAATATCAGAAACCAGCAACGGCATCGCATAGTTTTCCTCGCCCTCAGGTTGACTGCTGAGGTTGTAGCCACGCTGATCGATGGCGACCACCTGGTAGCTGTCCTGGAGACCAGCCATCTGATGGCGCCAGCTGTACCAGAAGTCGGGGAAGCCGTGAATCATGATGACCAATGGCCCTTCGCCAAGGGCCGCATAGTGAATTTTCACGTCACCATTGGCGACGTATCCGTGTTCCACGTCATCCCAGATATCAACGGCCGCCTGGGTGTATGTACATAAGAGCAGCAATAATGGCGCGACGAAAATTCGTCCGATGCCAGCACATAGAGCTAACGGTCCGTTCAATACTTTCATCAGCTCTCTCCCCCTCAGTCGAGCGACAATCGCTCAGATTGTCGTCTCTAATTCATGAAGATGCCAAAGTACCACGACATCGAGAGTGCGGCTTATTGAGTCTGAATGGCTTTGAGCAGGCGTTCGCAGGTTTCCAGTTGCTGCTGGTCATCTTTGGCTTTCTTCACGCAGCTTTGGTATTCCTGCATTGTCTTGGTTGTTTCCTCAGTGAGCTCTGCTTCCGCACGGTCTTTGCGATTTTGCGGACTGGAGCCGCAGGAAACCAAGCTCAGGGCCAGCCCAGCCAGCAGCAGAAATCTGATTAACTTCATCCGGAACACCCTCTGATTGTTGCTGACTGCAGGGCATGCCGGACAGCAGCTTATAGTTAAGGTACTGTGCGAAATCACTTACTACCGGTTTGAAGATTCAGGAGCAGGCCAGGACATGTCAAAAAATCCATGAAGTTCCTTCATCCTAGTGGAGATCCTCTATTCATCATCGCATTGAACTCGTGCGATAAATTGCGATTGCAGACTCCCGATGCTGTAATCGAAGGACAAAGAACAATGAGAACGTTGAGCCTGCTGTCGATCCTGACCCTGTTGCTGGCAGGATGTCAGCCATCGGAAACCAAGGTGGATCCATCTGCCGATGAGCCTGTAATCGCACAGACTCTCGAGATCAGCGAAGCTGACCTCGACAATCTGGTTCGGCGTTCGTACCAGTATGTCGCCATGTACAACGTAAACAACAAATTTGCTCGCACACAGGGTGGCTGGAATACCTGCGTCGCCGATAAAACACTCAAGGACCACACGGCCAGAGACATCGCGCGACCAAACAACGATACGCTGTATGCAGCATGTCTGCTGGATCTGAGTAACCAGGCGATTGTGTTAGAAATCCCCACCTTCGACTCGAATTACGTTTCCCTGATGATCACCGGTTACGACCACTACGTGAACATCCCCATGGCTTCCCGCCTTGGCGACTTCCAGAAACCCGAAAGAATGCTGATCTATACGACTCGAAGTCCCGGCTATTCCGGCGAGCCCATTGAAGGCATAGACAGAATGTTCGAAGCCACCGGAGATTTTGTCTCAGTGGTATTCCGGGTGATGCCACACGCATACGATACTGAACGTTTCGAACGTATTCTGGCGCAACTGCAGTCGGTGACAATCGAGCCTCTGGCCCAGTACCAGGGCGCCGAACCAGAACCCGCTGTGGCCATCAATTTTCCCGACATCGGACAGACGGACGCAGACATCTTTGAAAACAACCTGCTCGAGGTGATGCAGTTCGTATTCAATCACACCACGTTCGATCCGAACGATTCCACAGACCAGGCTGTGCTAGGCGCATACGCGCCGCTGGGCTTAGTACCCGGAACCGAATACGACCCGGACCAGGTGGCCCAGCTGGATGGTGAGCGGCTCCGCGAGAAAGCACAACAGGTTCAACGGGAATGGCTGACCCGTCTGACGGATCGGACAATTTCAACGCAGCTGCAACCGCGCCAGTTTCAACCGAAAGGCAAAACAGATCTGGAAGCGTTGCTCGCAGTATCGATCATCGGCCCCATCGGTATTCCACAGGAAGAGGCAGTCTATCCACAGGTAGCCACAGCGGACGGCGAGCAGATGAATGCCATGCACGACTATGTGATCAGCATGAGCGCAGACGAACTCCCGCCAGCCGAAGCCTTCTGGTCACTGACGCTCTACGACCTGGATCAGGGGTTCTTTCTTCCGAATGACCGCAAGAAGTACAGCGTCGGTGAAAACGCCGGGATGAAGCTGAACGAAGATGGCGGTATCGACATCTATATTGCCGCGGAGCAACCCGACGGGGTTCCAGTAGAAAACTGGCTGCCTATCGAACGCCAGGATCTGGACCTCAGCCCGCAACTGCGGATTTACGTCCCCGACCTCGACGAGATGAAGACCTGGAAGGCGCCGGTGGCGGAGATCGTGGCCGGCTCTTGATGTGCAACAAAGGCAACCGTTCGAGAATCTAAGGATTTTACTGTGCAAAGCTCGAAACCGGCGTTTGCTCTGCTGGCGCTCGTCATCCTGTCCGGGTGCAGCAACGAGACCCCATCTGAAACGCAGTCTCAAGCTGCGGCAACTGAAAACACGCCAGTAGCGATGCCTGTCGAAGCCTCCGCTCGCGTCGAGGCGACCAACGCTTTCGAGGGCACGGTGCTCGCACAGGACCAGTCTGAATATTCGCCGTATGTCGATCAGAACTACCCGCTGCGGCCGTTATTTGGCGATACCCACCTGCATACCTCCTATTCGACCGACGCCGGGCTGATCGGCAACCGGCTGGGGCCCGACGAGGCTTATCAATTCGCCCGCGGTGAGGAGATCACCTCCAGTGCCGGTGTGCGTGCGAAACTGCAACGCCCACTCGATTTTCTGGTCGTCGCAGACCATGCCGAGAACCTGGGCCTGGCACCGATGATCGCCGAAAAGAATCCTGACCTGCTGAACACCGAGTTTGGCAAACAGATCAGCGACCTGGTGTATGCGGGTGCGTATGGTGAGGCTTACACTTTGTGGGGCGTCGGCATGAACGCGGGGAATGACCCGCTCGAAGGCAATGACGCGCTGACGCGGACAATATGGGAGCGTACTACCACTGCCGCGGAAAAGTACAACGACCCGAGCAAGTTCACCGCCATAATCGGCTTTGAATGGACTTCCAGCCCCGCTGGCAACAATCTGCATCGCAACGTCCTGTTCCGTGATGCCAAGGACAAGGCGGACCAGATCATTCCCTTATCCAACTACGACACATCTGATCCGGAAAAACTCTGGGAGTGGATGGATGCCTATGAACAGAAAACCGGCGGCAAGCTGCATGCCATCGCCCACAACGGCAACCTCTCCAACGGCCTGATGTTTGACGACGTCACCCAGACCGACAAGCAGCCGCTGACCAGCAACTATGCAGAGCGCCGCATGCGCTGGGAACCCGTGTATGAAGTCGTGCAAATCAAGGGCGATGGTGAAACGCACCCGGCCCTGTCACCCAATGACGAGTTTGCCGACTTCGGCATCTGGGACAAGGGCAGTTTCGGCCCGGAGCCCAAAACGCCCGACATGCTGCCGCGCGAATACGCGCGCGCTGCGCTGCAGCGCGGCATGCAGTATGAGCAAAGCCTCGGCGTGAATCCCTTTAAATTTGGCATGATCGGTTCGACCGATTCCCACACCTCGCTGGCTACCTCCGAGGCCAGCAACTTCTTCAGTAAAGCCACGCCGGCAGAACCGGGTTCTCCGGGACGCTGGGAAGAAAAAGTCACCGGCTTTTCGCAGACGGAGGGCGGGCCGGACATCACGATACGCTCCGTCCAGTCACTGTCCGCCGGTCTGGCGGGAGTCTGGGCCAAAGACAACACCCGTGAGTCGCTGTGGGATGCGTTTAAACGCAAAGAGGTTTACGCCACCAGCGGCACCCGCATGTCAGTTCGTGTATTCGCCGGCTGGGACTATTCTGAAGGTGCGGTAGACAGTCCTAATTTCGTCCGCATCGGCTACCAAGGCGGCGTGCCCATGGGCGGCGATTTGAGCACCCCAGCCGCTGGCAACGCACCGCGGTTGATCATTCAGGCCCAGCGTGACCCGGATGGCGCGAACCTTGATCGCGTGCAGTTCATCAAAGGCTGGGTGGATAGCAACGGCGCCACTCAGGAACAGATCTATGACGTCGCCTGCGCCGATGACCGCAGCATCGTCGACAATGGCTGCGACTCACTGATAGGCAACACAGTGGACGTGACTACAGCCACCTACAGCAATCGCATTGGCGATGCGATGCTGAGCGCCTGGTGGCAGGATCCGGACTTCAATGCCCAACAGCGGGCCTTCTACTACGTGCGCGTGCTGGAGATCCCGACCCCACGCTGGACAACCTACGATGCGGTGCACTTCAAACTGGCACTGCCGCTGGATGTGCCGGCCACTCTACAGCAACGCGCCTATACCTCGCCGATCTGGTATACCCCAGCGAGCTGAGCATTCAACAAGCAGTCCAACTGCATTCCCGCAGAATCAGCAGAGGAAAAATCATGTCTGAGAATACCGAACGACTCACGTTTCCAGTGTGGCTTCTCACGTTATGCCTGGGTTTTCTGCTGGCACCCGCTGCCGGCGCCGCAGAACCACTGAAGTGGTCTATAACACCCTATATATGGGCGACGGATATTTCCGGGGATCTTAAAGTCGACGGCGCTCCCGTTGGTGGCGTCGAGATCGATTTTAATAATCTGCTGGATACTACGGACGCCAGCTTTCAGGTATTCGTCGAAGCCGGCAGAGGACGCTGGAGCGGTTTTGCAGATGTCACCTATCTGAAGACCTCAGACAGCGATGACATTGATATTCTGCGAATCAAGACAGAGTCAACAAGCTGGGTCGTGGATATGGCGGCAGCCTTCTGGCCAATGGGTGAGGAAGGTGGTCTCAACCTGTTTGCCGGCGTGCGCTACACCTCTCTGGACGATGATTTCAAATTCCTCCTGAATGGAACGCAACTGGACAAGATCGGCAACGACCGCGATTTCACAGATGTTCTGGTGGGCGCACGTTACCGCTATCCCTTCGCCGAGCGCTGGGCTCTTTCAACCCGTATCGATGGCAGCTTTGGCGATTCCGAAGGCATCTTCCAGTTGGAGGCTCTGCTCCGTTACACAGTTGGCAAGCGACAAAAGAACGGCATCCTCTTTGGTTACCGATACAAAGAAGCGAACTTCGAATCGGGCCGGCTGGAAGAAGACTTCGATTACAATGGCCCGCTGGTAGGCTTCAACTTCCGATTCTGAGAGATCGAGAAATAGAGAATAAGGGAACACGCCATGACGTCTGTGTATAGATTCGCTGCGCAGATGAAGGCGCACGTGAGCGGTGTCGCCCTGCTGCTCGCCTGTTAGGTCTGCCAGGGAGCCTAAGCTGCTGACTGGCAGCCAATGACTGGAGCGGCGACGCTACAGGAGTTCGTTGCCGGTGCTAAGGTGGAAATTCAGCTGATTCCTGACGTGACAGCTGTGGGCACATACAACGCCGGCGGTGGCTGGCAGATCAACGGATCACCCACCTTCTCCTACAACCATGAGGCGGACAGCAACAATAAGTGGACCTTCCCCCTGGCGGTTGGCGTCTCCCGGACAATGATTCTTAAAGGCCGGCACTGGAAATTCGGCGTTCAGTATTGGCACTATGTGAAGAGCCCGGATCTCTTCGGGCTCAACTACCAACCGCGATTTACCGTTTCGCCAGTGGTTAAGCTACCCTGGTCACTTGATACGGACAAAAAACTGATGGTCACGACAGCTCGTTGCACCTGCAGCTGACCCCAGAGCAGCGTCACGAAATTTTCGAAGAATTCTTGTTCGAAGGAGAGCAACGCTCGGCACAAACCTTTCAATTTTACTCACCGTCATCGCTCTCCGCGGTGATTGCAGCAGCCGGGCTGATTCTACACCTGCCACCGTCGTTGTCATCGGAGCAATGCTCATTTCGCCGCTCATGAAGCCCATACTGGGGATCGCAGCCACCACGGTTCATGGGCGGGCCAAGATACCTGGGACCGAACCGGACCATTGACACCCTGCAGAAGCGAATGGTTGAGGCTCTGCACAAGCCCGTCGAAATCACCGTTGTCGGTTCATTCGGTTTCTGGCGCTCGACGTTCCCTGCAAGCCGTGCCTGTTATCCATAGATTGAGGCGCATCAGCACTCCATTGCTCGGGCTTGCAGTCGGTATACTGAATTCTATCGATCACTGAACTTCCGCTCACTGGGATTAGCCTGAATATGATCATTGGTGCATCGCCCGCTCTCGTCAGACTCCTTTTTGCAATTGTCCTGAGCTTCGGCTTCGTTCACCTGAACGCGGAGGAAACCGCTGCACCGCCAGCGGAACCTGCTGATAAACAAGAGGCTGCCAAACCGATCAAACTCGACCAGATACCGACCAGGCTGGCATCCTCAGGCATGGAAGCAGGTCGGCTGGCTGCCCTGGCAATTGATCAACAGCAGTTGGAGCGAATCTCAATAAGGCTGGCGAGCGCAACCGAGAGAGTCAACGCGCGTTCGAAGGATCCGCGACTGGCGAACTTGTCGCAGCTGTCCAACCGCTCACTGAGTGATCTTGTCCTGTCCTGGCGGGCTCAGATTCGCCGGCTGAAGATTATCGAACAATCGCTGACCGATGCGCTGGCTGATGCTGCCAGGGGGCTTGAACGTCTGGGCAGCTTGCGGGAACCCTGGCGAGTCACACTTGAGAGCGCTGCTGAAGGTGTTATTCCGGAAAGCATCCAGACCTCAATTCGCGGCCTGCTGACCGACATCGAAACTGAGAAAAACCGTGTTGTTGATTTCACTGAGCAATTGGCAACCCTTCGGACCAACCTTGCCATTCAGATCCTCAGGTCGCAGGAAAACCTTGAGCAGGTGCAGACGAGTGAGCGGGATAATCAGTCGGCACTGTTCAGATTTAGCGCGCCGCCAGTCTGGCAGATCGCTCGAATGGGCGATGAGGCCGAAAATGGGGACATCAGCGGTGTGGTCAGCGATGGCTGGAGAATTCAGTTCGACACGCTGCGGGAACAGTGGAGCATCAATTCAGATCGCGCGAAATTCTGGATCTTCATCTTTGTCGCGGTATTTGCGACCCTGAAAGTCGGGGGACGCAGTTGGCTTGAAGACGTTGCGCAAACCTCACGAACACACATTCTGCAAATGCTGCTGGACCGTCCTCTGGCGGCAGCTCTATTTCTGGCTATAGCAGCGGGATTCGTGCTGCTTCCGGCACCGCCCATCATAGTTCGCGATCTATTGAGATTGTTGCTGGTAGCGCCGTTGATCGTGCTGTTGCGTCCGCTGCTGCATGAGTCGTTGCGCTGGCCGCTGCTGATTCTGGTCATTCTGTACGTTCTCGACAATCTGAGGCTGATTGTCGGCAGCCATCCACTAATCGACCGCGTTGTGCTGATTGTCAGTTCCGCCGCCGGAATATTGACCCTGCTATTACTGCTACGTCCCGACTCGAACCTGCGGCACATGGCTACCACCACTACTCCCTGGAGAATCGGTCTGCTGGGCGCTCAGACAAGTACGGTGCTGCTCTTAGTGTCGCTGGTATTGAATCTGCTGGGCGCGCTGTCCCTGTCCGCGTTAATCGCCGAGGGCGTTTTTCGCGTTGCGTTCGCAGGCGTTACCCTGTTCGTCTTGAACCTCGTTCTGCGGGGAATCACAGAAGCCGCCCTGCAGTCGACATGGGTCAACTCCAGCTATGGTGTTCGCAACAATCATGAACTGATCCGACAGCGGACGGACACCTTTTACAGATTCGTCTGCGGCGCGATTCTGCTATTTACTTTTTTGGACAGCTTCCACTTAGCTGAGTCAGTCAGTCGAATGATCACCAGTCTGTTCAATGAGTCGGTGACCATCGGCACCCTGGATCTATCTCTGTCATCGGTAGTCGCTTTTATTGCCGCGTTGTGGATCGGTGTTCTCCTGTCACGGTTTATACGCTTTATTCTGCAGGAGGACATATATCCTCGTGTCCAGTTGCCGAGAGGTGTGCCCGGCGCGCTGACCATGCTCGTTCGCTACAGCATCATCACCCTGGCTTTCCTGTTTGCATTGGCGGCGGCTGGGATCGAGATCGGAAATTTCGCGATCATTGCCGGTGCGCTTGGCGTTGGTATCGGCTTCGGTCTGCAGAATGTCGTCAACAACTTTGTTTCAGGACTCATACTCGCCTTCGAACGACCAATCCAGAACGGCGATGTGATCCAATTCGGCACTGAGTGGGGCAAGGTCAGCGTGATCGGTATCCGATCCAGCAAGGTCCGTACTTTTGACGGCGCAGAGATCATCGTGCCAAATGGCGATCTGATCTCCCAGCAGCTGACCAACTGGACATTGTCAGATCGGATGCGGCGAATGGAAATTCTGGTCGGTGTTGCCTATGGCAGTGACCCGCACCAGATGCTGGAGATTTTAAATCGCACTGCCTCGGAACAATCACCGATTCTCGATGATCCAGCGCCTGTAGCCACCTTCATCGGCTTCGGAGACAGTTCGCTGAATTTCTCGTTGAAAGCATGGACCGCAGACTTCGATAACTTCCTGGTTGCCAAGAGTAACCTGACGCTGGCCGTGCACGACGCGCTGCAGGCTGCCAATATTGTCATCCCTTTCCCGCAGCGGGACGTCCATCTCTACGGTACAGATCAGACCGAGAAGGACCCGGAGTAAAGCACCAGACGCATTGGCTGGAGAAATCTGCACACACTGGCAATGTTACTGAGGTATTGGCCGTTCAACCCGGAAACGGCTTTCCCGCTCCGGGGAGGTCGTTGTTCTAACAACCGAACCCCGGACGTAGGATTTGCGCCTGCTCTACCGAGGTTCGGAGCCCCGATCAGCCGCCGAAGTCATCGAGAAGGATGTTTTCGGGCTCGACACCCAGATCTTCAAGCATCTGCAGGACCGCGGCAACCATCGGCGGAGGTCCACACAGATAATACTCACAGTCCTCAGGGTTCGGGTGATCCTTGAGATACTGATCATAGACAACCTGGTGAATAAAGCCGGTATGACCGTCAAAATTGTCTTCCGGAAGCGGATCAGAAAGTGCTACGTGCCATTCGAAGTTATCGTGAGCGGCAGCAAGTTCATCAAACTCTTCGGTGTAGAACATCTCCCGCAACGAACGGGCACCATACCAGTAGCTCATCTTGCAGGTGGAATGTTCGCGCTTGAGCATATCGAAGATCTGAGAACGCAACGGCGCCATACCCGCGCCGCCACCAATCCAGATTTTCTCTGCCGGGGTATCTTTAACAAAGAAGTCACCGTAGGGACCGAACACCGTCAGTTTGTCGCCTTCTTTAAGATTGAAAGCATACGAAGACATTTTTCCGGGTGGAACATCCATTCCCGGTGGCGGTGAAGCAATCCTGATATTGAACTTCAGAATGCCTCTCTCTTCCGGGTAATTGGCCATCGAGTAGGCACGGATGGTCGGTTCAGTGACCTTGCTGTGATACTTCCAGATATCAAAACGATCCCAGTCCTCGTGGTATTCCTCGTCGACATCAATCTCTTTGTAATCCATCTCATAGGACGGAATTTCGAGTTGGACATAGCCACCAGCCCGGAAGTCTACATTAGCGCCTTCCGGCAGCTTGAGATTCAGCTCTTTGATGAAGGTGGCAACGTTAGGATTGGAGATGACTTCACATTCCCAACGCTGCACGCCGATGGCGTCTTCGGGAACCTGAATCTTCATATCCTGCTTCACTGCCACCTGGCAGGACAAACGCCAGTTGTCACCAATCTCGCCTCTGGTGAAGTGACCTTCTTCAGTCGACAGAATGCTGCCACCACCGTCAGTGACGCGACAGCGACACTGTGCGCAGGTACCGCCGCCGCCGCAGGCGCTGGCTAGAAATATCCCTTCACCAGCCAGAGTATTCAGCAGTTTTCCACCGGCAGGCACGGTAATTGTTTTGTCCGGGTCGTCATTGATCTGAATCGTGACATCGCCGGTGCTGACCAGGCGTGATCGGGCGAGAAGAATCACTGCCACCAGGAACAAAACGGTGGCCGTGAACATGACCACGCCCAGAATGATTTCGGTATCCAACATTGCCATTTACCTCTAGATATCGATACCGCCAAAAGACATGAAGCACAGACTGATCAGACCAACTGAGATAAAAGTAATTCCCAGACCGCGCAATCCTTCCGGTACATCGCTGTACTTCAGCTTTTCACGAACACCCGCAAGCGCCGTAATGGCTAGAGCCCAGCCGACACCACATCCCAACCCGAACACCGTGCTTTCAACAAAATTGTAGTCGCGTTCTACCATCCACAGCGATGCACCCAGAATCGCGCAATTAACCGTGATCAGCGGCAGAAACACGCCAAGAGCGTTGTAGAGCACCGGCACGAAGCGATCCAGGAACATCTCGAGGATCTGCACCATTGCTGCAATCACACCGATATAGGACAGAAAACCCAGAAAGCTGAGATCCACATCCGGAAACCCGGCCCAGGCCAGCGCGCCATCGGCCAGCAGATAGTTGTAGATCAGATTGTTCACCGGCACCGTAATTGCCAGGACCACAATCACGGCTACGCCGAGACCGAAGGCGGTGGAGATTTTTTTGGATATCGCAATGAACGTACACATGCCCAGAAAAAACGCCAGCGCCATGTTCTCGATGAATACTGCCCGAACAAACAGGCCAATCAACGCTTCCACTACATGGCCTCCTTGTACTGAAGATTCGGCGCAATCTCGTATTCAGCCTCTTCCACCTGCTCGGTTTTCCAGGCGCGAATCGCCCAGATAAACAGGCCGATAATAAAGAATGCACTGGGCGACAGCAGCAGCATGCCGTTCGGCACATACCAGCCGCCTTCTGTAACCTTCGGCAGAATCTCGAAACCCAGCAGGGTCCCTGCACCGAAAGGTTCTCTGATCAGCGCCACGCCGATCAGAATCACACTGTAGCCAAGAGCATTGCCCAGACCATCAAGTGCAGACAGGTACGGGCCATTCTGCATTGCAAAAGCTTCCGCGCGACCCATCACAATACAGTTGGTAATAATCAGACCAACAAATACAGACAGACTTTTTGAAATGTCGTAGGCAACCGCCTGCAAGACCTGATCTACCACAATCACCAGCGAAGCGATGATGGTCATCTGGACAATAATCCGGATGCTTGTAGGGATCCGGTTGCGTACCACCGATACTGCGACATTGGACATCGTTGTCACAAATATCACTGCGGCACACATCACCAGCGTGGTCGACATGTTGATCGTCACCGCCAGCGCTGAACAGATTCCCAGCACCTGCAGGGCGATCGGATTGTTGTTGAAAATCGGGTCGACGAGAACTTCTTTTGTCGTAGACATGGTTTTCTGCCTGCCCCCTCAGCCGGTGGTTCGAAGATTATTGAGATAAGGACCGAAGCCAAGATCGCCGGTCCAGAAACGAACCAGGTTTTCAACGCCACGAGTCGTCAGGGTAGCTCCCGACAGTGCATCCACTTCGTATCGGGAAGCGCTCGACCCTTCAGGGGAACGCACTTTCACCAGCCGTACAGCCGGCTCACCGCTATCGTCGTAGAGCGCAACTCCTGGCCACAGCGCTTTCCAGTTCGGATTGTCTACTTCACCACCGAGCCCGGGTGTCTCCTTGTGAAAATAGAAGCCCAGCCCGGATATAGTTTCGACATCACCATCAAGCGCCAGGTAGCCCAGCAGGGTGCCCCACAGCCCGTAGCCGCGAACTGGAATCACAACCTTGTCCAGTTTGCCGTCTTCTTTGCGAAGATAGACTAGGGAGACATTCTCGCGTCGACCAATCGTGGCAATGTCTTCGTTATTCGAAAGATCCCGTGACTCCGACGGGATCTTGGCAGCCTTCACCGGATCGTATTCGGCCACATCGATATCGACATACTCGCCGGTATCCAGATCCACGGCCCTGACTTCGAATTCAGCGAACAGTTCGTCAACCGTCCTGCCGTCGGCATCTACGGTAGCACCCACCGGTAACAACCCGGCGGCGCGCAGAATGTTCTGCTTCTGATCAAGCTCCTGATTTTCCTTCTGCATCGGCCGCAGCACCACAGCAGCCGTAGAGACCACGATGGAGCAGACCAGACAGACGGCAATGGCGATAAACAGCACGTTGCCGAGACTGTCCTTATTGAACTCAGCCACGGGCAAGCCTCCTCTTGATATTGGCCTGCACCACCCAGTTGTCGATCAGGGGTGCAAACAGATTGCCGAACAGGATGGCCAGCATCATTCCTTCCGGAAACGCCGGATTGACGACACGGATCAGCACACACATCACACCGATCAGAATGCCGTAGACCAGTCGTCCCCGTTGCGTCATCGCTGCCGACACAGGATCTGTGGCCATGAATACCGCACCAAACGCGAAACCACCCAGCACCAGATGCCACTGCCAGGTCATGTCGAACATCGGGTTGGTTGAATCAATACTGTTAAACAGCAGTGATGCACCCATCATCCCGAGCAGGCAGCCCAGCATGATCCGCCAGGAGGCTATTCGCATGAGCAGCAGACCAGCGCCAGCAACCAGAATCGCCAGCGTTGAAGTTTCTGCGAAGGACCCGGGCACGGTGCCGATGAACGCTTCCATCCAGCTGACCCCATAATCTTCGCCGAGCGCCGCCTGGCCAAGTGCTGTGGCTCGGGTGTAGCCATCCACAGCGACCCACACCGCATCACCACTCATCTGCGCAGGATAAGCAAAGTACAGAAACGCCCGCCCAGTCAGCGCCGGGTTCAGGAAGTTTTTGCCGGTTCCGCCGAAGACCTCTTTACCGATGACGACACCGAACGCTATACCAACCGCGGCAATCCACAGCGGCGTGGTAGCAGGCAGCGTCAGCACAAACAGGATGCTGGTCACGAAGAAACCTTCGTTGACTTCGTGGCCGCGTTTCGACGCAAACCAGATTTCAAAAGAGATCCCGGTCAGGAATACCACCACATATAGCGGTATGAAGTAGGCAAGTCCGAATACCAGGCAGTCCCAGACGCTGGCAGCGTCGTAGCTGATCAGCACATTCAGGAAAATCCCCCGCCAGTCGTCAATGGTGGTCAGCCCCATCTCGGCCATCGCTTCCAGCGCGAACAGACCCGTGACATAGCAGCCAACCAGGGCTGGTATGAAGGCCAATGCCCAGACGCTGATCATGATGCGTTTCAGATCGAGCCCGTCCCTGACGTGGGATGGTCCGGCAGTGGTGTAGCCCGGCGTATACAGTGCGGTATCAATGGCTTCGTACATCGGGTACAGAGCCGTCAGCTTGCCGCCCTTTTCGAAATGGGGCGCAAGCGAATCCATGAACGTTCGCAGACTCATTTCAGCCCTCCTTCTCTATCGTATCGAGCACACCGCGCAACACAGGTCCGTATTCGTACTTGCCCGGACAGGCATAGGTAAATATGGACACGTCATCCTCATCAAGTTCCAGAGCGCCAAGAGCAATCGCGGTATCCAGATCTCCGACCAGTAACGCGCGCAACAGTTGCGTTGGCAGAATGTCCATCGGTGTAACCCGTTCATAGGTACCGATCGGAACCATGCCACGCGTGCTGCCATTGGTTGTGGTGGTGAAGTTGACCTGCTTTTCACCCATCAATTTGGACAGATAGATCGGAAACACCGAGTGCTTTGTAGCACCTGGCGTCAACCAGCCCAGAAACTCTCTTTTATTGTCTTCCGGCAACACCGACACCTGATTGTGGTAGCGGCCCAGATACTGCACCGGGTTCCTGGCCCAGAATCCCGATAACACAGAACCGGAAATGACTCGATTATCGCTGCCGTCGAGCTCTCCGGCCGTCAACTCATCCAGATTCGCGCCAGGGATAGTCCGCAGCAGGCGAGGTTTTTCGACACCGGCACCACCCAGCGCGACGACACGCGTAGTGGATAGTTCGCCGGTTAGAAACAGATGGCCGAACGCAATCACATCCTGATAGCCAATAAACCAGACCGTTTTGTTCTGGCTGACAGGATCTAAGAAGTGGATGTGGGTACCTGGCAAGCCAGCCGGATGAGGCCCGGCAAATTCTTCGACGCTGACATTAGCCGCGCTTGCCTGAGGCAGAAACTGGCCGGGCGCCTGACAGACGAATACTTTGCCCTCGGTGAGTTTGGCCAGAAGTTCAAGACCGGTCGCATACTCCGTGGCGTATTCGGCGATGATCACTGATGGATCAGCACTCAGCGGACTGGTGTCCATGGCCGTGACAAAAATTGATCTGGGTGCGCTGTCGAGACGGGGAATCTTACTGAACGGCCGGGTTCGCAGCGCGCTCCACAGGCCACTGTCACGCAGCTTGGCGACTACCTGATCACGATCGAGACCAGCGATGCCTTCAGCGCCCACTGCGCCAAAGTCTTCAGCTTCATCACCCTCAATATCGATCACCACCGACAGCAGCACCCGCTTGGCACCTCGATTGACGGCGCTGACAGTGCCGGACACCGGCGCGGTGAAGACAATCCCTTCGTTTTTCTTATCCGAAAACAGCGGCTGTCCCCGCTTCACCGAATCGCCCTCACGAACCAGCATGGTCGGCTTCATACCGACATAGTCTTCTCCGAGCAGTGCAGCAGAGCGCACCGGCCGGGCATCTTCGATGACCTGATCCGGTTTACCAGCGATGGGAAGATCGAGGCCTTTGTTGGTCTTAATCATAGGTTGCCTGTGATCACCCTAGAAAGATTCATAAAAACGCCGTCCCATGACGCGATGCGCACTCAGCGGCGTTGCGAAGACAAAGGGTCGACAAAAACTGGCTTTGGAGGCTTAGCTAGAAGCGCAGGGCTCAATGCCTCGGCAGGCCGCGCAAATTATAGTGGCGCGCCCCGCCTGTTGCCAACGCTATTAGCTAGAAACCTTGTTTGACCACGTCAGTTGGGATCAGCGGATAGGAAATTCCAGCCAATTTCTGCGCGACTCTGACCACCTGACAGGCATAGCCGAACTCATTGTCGTACCAGACGTAGAGGACGACCCGGTTACCGTTCACCAGGGTGGAACAGCCATCCACGATACAGGCATGGCGATTACCGACGAAATCCGAAGACACCACGTCCGGAGAGCTGGTGTAATCGATCTGTCTTTGCATCGCAGAGTGCAATGCTGTTTCCCGGAGGTAGTCGTTCAGCTCTTCCAGCGAAGTATCTTCCGCTAGCGTCAGATTGAGAATTGCCAGTGAAACATTGGGTGTAGGTACCCTGATCGCGTTTCCGGTCAACTTTCCTGCCAGTTCCGGGAGGAGTTTAATCACGGCCGAAGAAGCCCCGGTCTCGGTGATCACCATATTCAGTGGCGCACCCCGGCCGCGACGGTTCTTACTGTGATAGTTGTCGGTCAGATTCTGGTCATTGGTATAGGCGTGCACGGTCTCCATATGCCCGGTAACAATCTCGAAGCGGTCATTCATCGCCTTCATGATCGGTACTACTGCGTTGGTGGTACACGACGCTGCCGCGAGAATGGTATCCGTAGGCTCAATGTCCCGCGAATTGATCCCGGAAACGATATTTTTGATGTCACCTTTACCTGGCGCAGTCAGGATCACTTTGGCGGCACCTTTGCACTGCAGATGTTTGCCGAGCGCTTCCCGATCCCGCCAGACCCCGGTGTTATCGATAATGATTGCATCGTCAATGCCGTAGGCCGTGTAGTCGACTTCTGCCGGGTCATTGGAGTAGATCACCCGGATTACATTGCCGTTGGCAATCAGACACTGGTTTTCCTCATCGACCCGGATGGTGCCGTTGAAGCTGCCGTGCACGGAGTCACGACGCAGCAGCGACGCACGCTTCTGCAGATCGTCTTTCGCACTGCCCTTGCGGATAACAATCGCGCGCAAACAAAGTTGCTCACCGCTACCGGTCTTTTCCACCAGCAGTCTGGCCAGCAGCCGGCCGATTCGGCCGAATCCATACAGCACCACATCCTGCGGTTTTTCCAGCGGGGGCACATGCCGGCCAATCACTTCTGCACATTCACGCTCACAGAAAGCCATCGGCGACAGATCGCTGTCAGCAGCCTCAGCCATGTAATTCGTCGCCAGCTTACCGATGTCGATGTGGCTGGGACCAAGATCGAGCTGTGATAGCGCTTCGAGGATGGGGTAGCTTTCGAACTCAGAGAGTTCGTTGAAGGCCACCTGCCGGACGTAGCGATGAGTCTTCATGATCTGGGTGACGCTCTGGTTGTAAAGCGCTCGCCCGTAACAGTAGGTGACTACATTCTTGCGATAGAGCCGGCCAATGATCGGAATCATCGCCTCAGCAAGCGCTTCGCGCTCTTTCCAATCCGGGAAATAGTCATCAAGACTCGGTAATGCCACGACGGATCCTCTTAGTTGAAGGCTGGGTACTTGAGAGGCCGCGTATTATGAGAACTTCATCCGACTGGCGCAATGCAGGGTCTGTAAGGGGTTTTTTAACGGAAGCTCTCGTTAATCCCCGCCAGCACATCATTGCCCGGACACAATTCTGCTGCCTCAAACTCGTTGAGTGGACGTTTCACGGTCCCCATCACCTCGTGACAGTCTGAGGCCTCAGGGTCCACATAGAGCAAACCAGTCACCACCTCGCCTTCCGCCTGTCGCCTCTGCACATAAGTCAGAGCGCTGACCCGGTCATGGGGGTCGAAGCTGTCGTCGAGCTTGCTCAAACGCAGGGTCGAACCGTCAGGCATCTGCACATCTTCTGTGGTCCCCGGTGCGTAGTCAGCAGTGATTTCTTCATGCGGAAGGTGGTAATCGGTGACCACCACGCTGCCGCTGTGATCGCGGACATAGTCGTAGCTCTTGGTCGAACCATTGTGGTTGTTGAACGCCACACAGGGTGAGATGACATCCAGGAAGGCGAAACCTTTATGCATCAGCGCGGCTTTAATCAAAGGCACCAGCTGCTTTTTATCGCCGGAGAAGCTGCGACCGACAAAACTGGCTCCGATCTGCAGAGCCATGCTAACCAGGTCGATAGGCTCATAGAGATTGGGGGCGCCTTTTTTGCTCGTGGAACCCTTGTCATTGGTGGCGGAGAACTGACCCTTGGTCAAACCATAAGTGCCGTTGTTGTCGACGATATAGAGCATATTGATGCGCCGACGGACAATGTGCGCGAACTGCCCAAGCCCGATGGATGCACTGTCGCCATCACCAGATACTCCGATACAGTATAGATCCCGATTAGCCAGGTTGGCGCCAGTGGCCACCGACGGCATCCGTCCGTGCACGGAATTGAAACCGTGTGATTTACTCAGGAAATAGCTGGGTGTCTTCGACGAACAGCCGATCCCGGACACCTTCGCAAATCGGTGTGGCGGCAGCGACAGTTCAGCACAGGCAGCAATAATCGCGGCGCTGACCGAATCATGACCGCATCCGGCGCACAGCGTGGACACCGGACCTTCGTAGTCACGCCGGGTCAAACCAATTTCATTGAGTGGCAGCTTCGGATGGTGAACCTTGGGTTTAGCGACAAAAGTCATGATTTCACCTCGGTCAATCGCGGCAGTTTGTTTTCGGTGTAGTACTCGGACACCTGTGCCTGGATGGTATCGGCTGAGATCGACAGACCACCAAAATACAGAATTGATATCAGTCGGGCGGGATCCAGGCCGCCTTCTGTGGTCAACAGCATTTTCATCTGCGCATCCCGATTCTGCTCAACAACAAAAATCAGGTCATGGCTGGCGATGAATTCATAGACTTCTTTGCCGAACGGGAACGCCCGGACGCGAATCGTGTCGAGGTGAATGCCCTCCTCACCAAGCATATCGAGTGCCTCCGGCATTGGCAGCGCAGTTGTCCCGTAGAACAGAATGCCCGCCCGCTGGCCGCTGGTCTCGATTTCAGCAGAGGGAACCAGTTGTGCCGCGGTTTCCCACTTGCGGGTCAGCCGCTCCATGTTGCGCTCATAGACTTCCGGGGATTCGGTGTAAGCGGCGTATTCATCGCGAGAGGTCCCGCGTGTGAAAAACGCTCCCTTCTCCGGATGAGTACCAGGATAAGTGCGATAGCCAATGCCATCGCCGTCTACGTCCAGATAGCGACCGAAACGGGGCAGCTCATCGAGGGTCTTGGCATCAAGCACCTTGCCTCGATCATATTGCCGGTCGTCGTCCCAGGTCAGGGGGGCGGACAGATTGTCGTTCATGCCGAGTTCCAGGTCGCTCATCACCAGCACCGGTGTCTGCAGACGATCCGCCAGATCAAGCGCATCAGCACCAAAGTCGAAACACTCCCTGGGCGTGGCGGGCAGCAGCAATACATGTTTGGTGTCACCGTGTGAGGCATATGCGGCCGACAGCAGATCAGACTGCTGCGTGCGCGTCGGCATACCGGTAGAGGGGCCGGAACGCTGCACATCAAAGATCACTGCGGGAATCTCTGCAAAGTAGGCAAGACCGAGAAACTCGCTCATCAGGGAAATACCAGGACCGCTGGTCGCGGTGAATGACCTTGCGCCATTCCAGGCAGCACCAATCACGATGCCGATTGCGGCAAGCTCGTCTTCAGCCTGGACAATCGCAAATTTGCGCTCGCCGCTATCCTTGTCAATGCGCAGCTGGTTCGCATACTTCTCGAAAGCTTCAGCCACTGAGGTGGACGGAGTGATCGGATACCAGGCACAGACCGTAGCACCGCCATAAAGTGCACCGAGCGCACCGGCAGTGTTGCCATCGATCATGATTCTATCGCCGATCTGGTCGGTTCGTTTCACCTGAAGCGGCAGCGGACACTGCAGATATTCTTCAGCGTAGCGGCGACCGATTTCCAGCGCGTTGATGTTCGGCTGAATCAGCGCATCTTTACCTTTGTACTGCGTTGCCACCATGCCGGTGATGACCTCAAACTCAATGTTCAGCAGCGCTGCAAGCGCGCCGAGATAAGTGACATTCTTGAACAGACCACGCTGCTTGATGTCACTGAACTCCGGAAGCAACAAGCTGGACAACGGGATTCCGATCTCATGGATGTCAGAACGCCGCAGCGATTCCGCGAGCGGTTTGGAATTGTCGTAGACCAGAAAACCACCAGGTTTCAACGAAGCAACATCTTCAGCATAAGTTTCAGCATTCATGGCCACCATGATGTCTACGCCTTCGCGACGGCCCAGATAACCTTTTTCGCTGACCCGCACTTCGAACCAAGTTGGCAGCCCCTGGATGTTGCTCGGAAAAATATTCCGCGTCGCAACTGGCACACCCATTCGAAACAGAGCTTTGGCAAACATGCCGTTGGCGCTGGCGGAACCGGAGCCGTTGACGTTGGCGAAGCGTATTACGAAATCGTTATAACTGACGGTCATATTGGCAGGTAGTTCTCAGCGAAGTCGAAAGTGTTGATGATCACTCGGCATAGCTGCCGAGTTGCGGGATGTGCAGCACAGATTTCTGCATATCCCAGGCGTTGGTCGGGCAGCGTTCTGCACACAAACCGCAGTGCAGACAGACATCTTCGTCTTTAACCATGACCCGACCCGTGTTCAGCGCGCCTGAGACATAGAGATCCTGATCGAGGTTGGCTGCCGGGGCGGTAAGCATCTGACGCAGATCAATTTCCTCGGCGTTGTCAACGAAGCTGATGCAGTCCATCGGACAGATGTCGACGCAGGCGTCACATTCGATACACAGCTTGTCGGTGAATACCGTCTGGACATCACAGTTGAGACAGCGCTGCGCTTCGGTCGCCGCCAGAGCTTCATCAAAGCCAAGCTCCACTTCGACCTTGATATCTGACAGCGCGATTTTCTTGTCCGCATGGGGAACCAGCTGGCGTTCTTTCGGATCAAATTCGCTGTCGTAGCTCCATTCGTGTACACCCATCTTCTGACTGATCAGATTGACGCCTTCCGGAGGACGATCTGCTTTCAGATCGTTGCCCTGGCAGAACAGGTGAATTGAGATCGCGGCCTGATGCGCATGCGCTGAAGCCCAGATGATGTTCTCCGGGCCGAAAGCTGAGTCGCCGCCAAAAAACACTTTGGGCAGGGTCGACTGCAGTGTGATGTCGTCGAGCAGCGGGCAATCCCACTTATCGAATTCGATGCCTAGGTCGCGCTCGATCCAGGGACAATGATTCTCCTGACCGATGGCCATCAGAATGTGATCCGCTTCCATGAACACATCCGGCTCGCCGCTGGGTTCGTAGCGCAGGCGACCATCTTCACCGGTTACCGGTTCCACGCACTCGAAGATCACCCCTTTGAGTTTGCCGTTTTCATGGACAAATTCTTTGGGCGGCCGATTATTGATGATTGGAATGCCTTCACCCATCGCATCCTCTTTCTCCCAGTCGGAGGCTTTCATCACCTCAAACGCGGAGCGAACCACAACCGAAACACTTTCGGCGCCCAGCCGCTTAGCCGTCCGGCAACAGTCCATCGCGGTGTTACCACCACCCATCACGATCACTTTACCGTCAATTTTACTGGTATGACCAAACGCAACGCTGGATAACCAGTCGATGCCAATGGAAACGTGATCGCTGACCTCCGCTCGACCCGGTAACTCCAGATCTCTGCCCCTGGGCGCACCCGTACCGATAAAATAGGCGTCGAAATTCATGTCCAGCATGGACTTCATACTGGTAATTTCATGATTGAAATGAACGTTCACCCCCATATCGAGGATCATGTCCACTTCTTCTTCCAGCACTTCCAGAGGCAACCGGAACGATGGGATCTGGGTGCGCATCATTCCGCCACCGCCGGAATCTTTTTCAAACATGTGCACTTCATAACCGAATGGCAGAAGGTCACGGGCAACCGCCAGGGATGCGGGACCTGAACCAAGCAACGCTACGCGCTTACCATTTTTCTCGGTGGGCACCCGCGGCAGATAGCCGCTGACATCACCTTTATTGTCAGCCGCTACGCGTTTCAGTCGGCAGATGGCAACTGGTTTTTCCTCAGTTCGAACCCGCCGGCAGGCAGGTTCACAGGGACGGTCACAGGTTCGCCCGAGAATGCCCGGGAAAACATTGGAGTCCCAGTTCAGCATGTACGCTTCGGTGTAGCGCTGCTGGGAGATCAACCGGATGTACTCGGGTACCGGGGTATGTGCCGGGCACGCCCACTGACAGTCGACAACCTTATGGAAATAGTTGGGTTCGTGGATATCGGTTTCATTCATGGGCATAGGGTCTTATCGAGCAACTCCTGTTGGGAAGGCAAGTCCTGGGGTTGGTAGCCGTTTAAAGTCATTTCACTGCGCAGCCGTTGTCTCCGACGACGGTTGTGCGTTGGATTCCTTGCAGATTTCTGTCTAAGACCGGCCTCTGAATCACCGCGAGGTGCGCGCAGGCTCTATACTCGAAACCCCGCCTGCCGGCCGCTAACCCATTGAACTCTATCGTGCTTTCCGGGGTGTGCCAACCGCTTTCGGTAACCGGTCAAGCACGTCCATGCCAAGTAAGCCATCTACGCCACCGGGCGCCGACGGCAGCGCCAGAACTGTCAGATCGTTCACGGTTACATCACCCAGCTGCAGGCTTTCGACCCGATAAGTTGCCATCTCGGTCACACCGTTGGCTGTATTGACCCGAACCCGTTGGCTCAATCGGCTGGCACCCATGGTCTCCAGAACCGCGGTCGACAGGCTGGTGATCGTCGCGCCAGTATCAACCAGCAGGCGCAGACTGTGTGTCCCTGCGTAGCTGGAAGGCACAACGCGCACCGTGGCATAGTATCCGGCACCTACCCGGTCAATGGGCAACTCCTGAGCTTGGGCAGCAATCTCAGCGGCCAGCTGCTCACGTTCTGCATCGGTGACGCCATTCGAGCCAGTCTGCTGCAGAGTTGTTGCCGCGCCGGTGAGATCACCCGACTGCAGCATCCAGCGCGCCAGCTTCAGCCGATGTCCATCGTATCCCGGCTCTCGCTCCGCCAGCCGTTGGAAAAAGCTGATCAGACCGGCCGTGTCAGCCGCATTAGTCAGAAGCTGTTCCTGGGCGGTAATAATCAGATCCAGCCGACGCCGCGCCCGCTCGCCAACCTCAGGAGATTCCGGGTAATCGAGTACCTGAAACAGGGGTTCTAAAGCCGCCACCATCTGTCCATCCATCATCAGTAGATCGGCAAGCGCAAACAGCGCCTGCTGATCGCCCGCGACTTCGTAATAGGCCCGAACCAGCGCAATCGCATCCTGTCCGCGTCCGGACTCTGCGAGCTGCTGGGCGCTACTGAGCAACTCACTCCCAGCGCCCCTGGTCCAGGCGTTACTGGCCAATTGCACCCAGTCGCCTCTGGCAAGGGCAGTCCGGTCGAGTTGGACAGCTCCCGGGAATTCGTCAGAGCCAGGGCTCGATTGCACGGGATTCGAATCCGGCAGCCTCGGCTGCAGCGCTGCGGCAGGTGATTGCACCAATGCGGCCCCGGCCCAATGACTCCGGCCGAGCTGATACGCAGCCGCCACTGACACCAGCCACAACAACACTAATAGGACAAATCGGTACACCGACAGGCAGAGCTCCGTGAGTGGTGAAAAAACCTCGGGCAGCGAGTTCTCAGCAGCCCCTTAAACCCGAACCCAGGGCAACGTAGAATACCCCGCCCCGAACAGGTCTCACTATGCCCGAACAGCGTCTTTCACCGCTAGCGACACCCACCCCACCCGGCCCGGGACAGCGGGTGGCATGGCAGGGCCTGCATGGCGCTGCCAGTGTCATCGCCACCGTGGACGCAGCGCGGGGTCACGACGGTCTCACGCTGGTCGTCGCTGAGAGCACCAATCGGGCGAGACGCTGGGTAAACGAGCTGAGTTTCTACGGGGCGGATATTCCGGTCCTGCACTTTCCAGAATGGGAAACCCTGGCCTACGACGTTTTTTCACCCCACCAGGACATCGTCTCTGAACGCCTGGCGACCCTGCACAGCCTGCCAAGGCTCAGCCGCCAGCCGGCGCTGCTGGTGGTCACCGCACAGACACTGCTGCAACGCCTGCCTCCGCGCAGCTACATAGAAGGCCGCAGCATCAGCATTGCGGTCGGCCAGACCTTCGATGTCCACGCCCAGCGTCTGATTCTGGAAGCTGCCGGTTACCTGGCTACCGACACCGTCACCAGTCACGGTGAATTCGCAGTCCGGGGGTCACTGATGGATATCTTTCCGATGGGCAGCGAAGAACCTATCCGGATTGACCTGTTCGACAACGAGATCGAGAGTCTGCGCACCTTTGACCCGGAGTCACAACGCACCTCTGAAAAAATCGACCGGCTGGAACTGCTTCCGGCCAAAGAGTTTCCGCTGGATAAAGCCGCCATCTCGAGATTTCGCGATCAGTGGCACAACACCTTCAACGTTGATGTGCGCCGCTGCAGTATCTATCAGGACATCAGCCAGGGCATCAGCCCGAATGGCGCGGAGTACTATTTACCGCTGTTTTTCGAAACCCTCGCCAGTCTTTTCGATTATCTGCCCGAATCTACCCTGATTTTCGAGACCACCAGCGTCACCGAATCGGTCAGTAGCTTTCTGCAGGAAGTCGCCGGGCGCTACGAAAACCTGCGACACGATGTTGAAAGGCCGGTTCTTGAGCCCGAAGTGCTGTATCTGCGCGCAGAGGAACTTGGCCAGCACCTCAACAACCTCGCCCGCATCGCACTCAATGGCAACGCCAAACACGCCCGGGTATTTGCCAGCACACCGCCCCCGGATCTGCACGCCAACCCGCGCAGTCGCGAACCTGCCGCAGCCATCGTCGAACACCTGGCTGAGGTCAAGGTACCGGCGCTGTTTGTCGCCGACACTGCCGGGCGACGGGAAGTCTTTCATGAGTTCCTAGCCAAAGCTGGACTCAGACCGGTCGAAGTCAGTGGTTTCGCCGACTTCCGGGCAAACACCGAAGCATGCTGCATCACTATTGCGCCTGTGGAACAGGGTCTATGGCTCGACGACTGTGTGGTGATCACTGAAGCCCAGGTTTATGGGCATCAGCTGGTGGCAGATCGCAAAGCCAGAAGTAACCGGGTAATGGATCCTGAACAGATCATCCGCAACCTCACCGAGCTGCACATCGGCGATCCGGTAGTGCACATCGACCACGGAATCGGTCGCTATCAGGGCTTATCATCACTGGATATTGACGGCGCCGACAATGAGTTCATCACCCTCGCCTATGCCGACGGCGCCAAGCTCTATGTTCCAGTAACCTCTCTGCACCTGATCAGCCGTTATTCCGGCGCACATGCTGAGGGTGCGCCCCTGCACCGATTGGGATCGGATCAGTGGGAGAAAGCCAAACGCCGTGCCGCCGAAAAAGTCCATGATGTAGCCGCCGAGCTGCTGGATATCTATGCCCGACGCGAGGTCGCAGATCGTTTCCAGTTCCAGCCGCCCGGAGACGACTATCAGCGCTTTGCCGATCAGTTTGCCTTTGAGGTCACGCCCGACCAGCAGCGCGCGATTGAAGAGGTCATCGAGGATCTGTGTTCAAAGAACGCCACGGACAGATTGATCTGCGGTGACGTCGGCTTCGGCAAAACCGAAGTGGCGATGCGGGCTGCGTTCCTCGCGGTGCAATCTGCCAAACAGGTGGCCATTCTGGTGCCGACCACGCTGCTGGCTCAACAGCATTTTGAGTCGTTCCGGGACCGCTTCGCCGACTGGCCGGTACAGATTGAAGTACTGTCACGAATGCGCTCGGATAAGGAAAACGCCGCGAGCCTGGAAAGACTCAAACGGGGCAGCGCAGACATCGTCATTGGTACTCACAAGCTGCTGAATCCGGACTTCCGCTTCAAGGATCTCGGTCTGATCATCGTCGACGAAGAACACCGCTTCGGAGTAAGGCAGAAGGAAGCGCTGAAAAACCTGCGCGCTGAAGTGGATGTATTGACCCTGACCGCCACGCCGATTCCGAGAACGTTGAACATGGCGATGGGCGGGTTGCGCGACCTGTCAATTATCGCCACACCGCCGGCGAAGCGCCTGTCGATCAAAACTTTTGTCCAGGAAAAGCGCAGTCATGCCATTCGCGAAGCGATCAGTCGGGAACTGATGCGCGGTGGCCAGGTGTTTTATTTACATAACGAAGTACGCACGATTGATCAGAGCGCTGCAGAGCTCGCTGAAATGCTCCCGGAGGTAAGGGTTGGTGTTGGCCATGGTCAGATGCCGAAACGACAGCTCGAAGCGGTGATGAACGATTTCTACCACCGACAGCTGAACGTTCTGGTCTGCAGCACCATCATTGAAACCGGTATCGATGTGCCTAACGCTAACACCATCATCATCGAACGGGCTGACAAGTTCGGACTGGCACAGCTGCACCAGCTGCGTGGTCGGGTCGGCAGATCGAATCGCCAGGCTTACGCGTACCTGCTCACCCCACACCCGAAAGCAATGACCGCGGATGCGGTAAAACGTCTGGAAGCCATCGAAGCCGCAGGGGAACTTGGCGTCGGGTTCACCCTGGCGACACACGACATGGAGATTCGAGGCGCAGGTGAAATGCTGGGCGACGAACAATCAGGGCAGATTGAGTCGATAGGTTTCTCGCTCTATATGGACATGCTCGATAGAGCCGTCAATGCCATTCGCAGCGGCCATACGCCTAATCTCGATGCGCCACTGGAACCGGTCAATCAGGAGGTCAATCTGCACACCGGCGCGCTGATTCCGGAAGATTACCTTCCAGACGTGCACGGTCGGCTGATACTCTACAAACGAATTGCCAACGCCCGTTCTGGAGACGAACTCGACGAGCTGCAGGTTGAAATCATCGACCGCTTCGGGCTCCTGCCGGACCCGCTGAAACGGCTGTTCAAAGTCACCGCACTGAAACTTCGCCTGGAGCCGCTCGGCATCAAACGAGTTGACCTGGGCAGTTCCGGCGGCAAAGTCGAGTTCAGCAATTCCACCCGGGTAGACCCGCTGGCCGTCGTCAAGCTGGTACAGAATGAAAGCCAGACCTATAAACTGGAAGGAGCCACCCTGCTTCGGGTGAGCGGCGAAATGGAACACTTCGATGATCGGGTGAGTTTTGCGCATAACCTGCTCGACCACCTGGAAACACCCTCTCAAACGGCGGTATCCGCATGAAGCCAGCTCTGCGAGCATTTTCAAGAGCACTGAGTCTGGTGGTCACCACCGGGGGTTTGCTGCTGCTGAGTACTCCCGCAACAGCACAGTCGGCGGAAACCCGGTTGGCAGCTGAGGCTGTAACCGAACTGTTGACCCAGCGGTTTTTTGAGGTTGAATTCTTCGTGTTCGAACGCAGCGCGGTGATGGATTTCAATACACGGGAGATTCTGACCCATCGTCATCCTCAGCCATATCCCTCCGCTATGCTGTCACTGCCCTTTCCTGATCAGTCTTTTGGCAGCAGCTACCAGATCGACCCAATGACGCAACTGTGTCTGACCTTTCCAACACTCAGCTACACATCCACAACCGAACCCGAAGGCGAACCGGCCGATGGTAACGATGGCTACCCGACTGATGCCCAGGTTCCGGGAGCAGCGCAAGGCCAATCTGACGAATCGTTGGTTCCGCAAATTCAACCAGCTCTGAGTCAGGATGCGATCGTGGATACACCCGTTGACCCACTACCCGAACCGGACCCGATGCAGGACCTGCTGGCCGCCGTTGCCGAATATGAACTCGAACTCGAACAGACCAGCAATCGCTGGATGCCTGAAGAGTCCTTCATGTTGCAGACGCAGGCCCGTCGAGTCGAAACACGCGCCGGTGGCCGTGTGCTCTTTCATGGTCGCTGGTTACAATCAGTACCGCCACGCGAAACTCCGTTGTCGGTTATGTTACCTGACGGAGTCCATACCGGTGCCGGCAAAGAACTCAGCGGCAGCGTTGCTGTCACGCTGGGACGTTACCTGCACTTTCGCACGGCGCTGAACTATGTAGCTCCAGCGCTTGGGGCAATACCAATGCAGGTTGCCCTGTCACCCGAAGGCGAAGCGCTACCCGTTGACGACATCGAAGGCTTCGGGCCAGGCTTCATGACGCTGGCGCAGAGCCGCCGCATGCGCTCCGAAGAGTTACATTATCTGGATCACCCGAAACTCGGCGTTGTGGTGCGCATCGATCCGATCTCTATACCCGACCATCTGCTGGAACTACACACCGCGCTCGACGAAGGCGAGCAGTAACTCACTCACCGTGTGCATTCCGGCGCGAGCCACCTCTTGCAGAGACTGCATATCAACAGTCTCTGCACCAGCCACTCCCGCGGCTGGATTGACTACCAGGCAGATGGCTGCAAAGGGGATGTCCAGCTCACGGGCCAGCGCGGCTTCCGGCATACCTGTCATGCCGACCACCGCACAGCCATCACGGGCCAGGCGGCGCACTTCCGCCGCCGTCTCAAGCCTAGGACCCTGCGTCACCGCCATTACCCCGCCTTCAACTACAGCGATGCCACAATTGTCGGCAGCACTTTTGAGCGACATCTGCAAACCACAGTCATAAGGGTTACTGAAGTCGATGTGCCGCACGGCATCATCTGCACAGAATGACTGACGTCGACCCCAGGTGTAGTCAATGAGCTGATCGGGCAGCAGCAGTGCTCCAGTTGTTGCTTCAGGTGTGATCCCACCTACCGTATTGAGCGCAATGATTGCATCGACTGACATATTTGCCAACGCAGACAGATTAGCGCGATAGTTGATTGCGTGCGGTGCAAACCGATGCGGTTCACCGTGGCGCCTGATACGGACCAGTTCAATATTCGCCAGCGCAGCGACCTCCGGCGCCATAGAGGCTGCCCCGAATTCTGTGTCAGCAGACCCTGCCTGTGTCCAATCGAGTGTCCAGGGCAGTTCGCCGGAACCAACAATCAGGCCAAGGCGCTTCACCGCTGACCTTCAGCGCTATTGTCGTCGGACTCTTCCGCCATCGCATAGATTCCAGGCAGATTGCGCCAGTAGCCCTGATAGTCCATGCCGCAGCCAAACAGAAACCGGTCCGGGCAGCTCAGCGCGGTGAAATCCGCCTGCAAGGGGCGTTGCTTGGCGTTTGCAATCTGTTTATCCACCAGCACACAGACGTCTACCGCGGCGGCACCCTGTTCCAGCGCCCACGAGCGCAATTCGGCCAGGGTGATCGCCTGGTCAAGAATGTCGTCAATAAAGACCACGTGCCGACCGGCCAGGGAAACCCTGGGTTTCGAATACCAGTGCAGCTGGCTGCCACGGGTTTCATGGCCATAACGACCAACATGAACATGGGCAATCTGCAGCGGAAAATCGAGCCGCTGCAGCAGCAGACCGGCAAAAGGCAGCCCCCCCTCCAGCACGCTGATCAGCAGCGGGTTTTGCTCCGCCAACACCACGGTCATCCGCACCGCGACCTGATCAATGGCTTTGAGCACGGCGTCAGCTGAGACCAGTTGCGTGGCCTGACGCCGCGCGCCGAGAATTTCTGCGGGTGGCTTCATGCTTTCTGCTCGGGGTCCGGAGTTGGCTCCGGATCAGGCTCCGGGTTGATCATCTCTATGGTCCGGGTCGGGAACGCAATCTCAGCTCCGTGATCACGAATGATGTTGGCGATCTGCAGCAGAACATCCTGCTTGATTCGATGGTACTCGGCCCAGACGATGGTCTTGGTAAATGTGTAGATGAAGAAATCCAGTGACGAGGCGCCAAACGCAATGAAGTTCACCATCAGAGTTCTGTTCTGGTCTATCTCGTCATGGTTCTTCAGCATCTGGGTCACATCATCGACAATCGCCGGCAGCACATCGAGGTCACAGTAGCGGATGCCGATCGTTTCTTTGATCCGTCGATTGAGCATCAGCGAAGGATTTTCGACACTCAGGCTGGTGAAGATTGCATTCGGTATGTACAGAGGGCGCTGATCAAAGGTGCGAATTCGGGTCAGGCGCCAGCCAATTTCTTCGACTGTCCCCTCGATTTCCCTATCCGGGGAACGGATCCAGTCACCCACCGAAAACGGCCGGTCGAGAAAAATCATCATTGCGCCGAAGAAGTTCGCCAGCAGATCCCGCGCCGCAAAACCGATGGCAATGCCGCCGATACCACCAAAAGCCAGAACACCCGAGACACTGAAACCCAGCCCCTGGAGCGCCATCAGAATCGCGGTGATGATCACACTGGCCCGCAGCAGTTTGCCGATTGCCAGCGCGGTGGTCCTGTCGATCCGCGGATCAGCGGTTTCAATAACCAGCTGCCGCTCTACACTGCGCACAAAACGCACGGCGAACCAGGCCAGCAGCCAGATGACGGCCACCTGCCGAATCGGATCAATGTAGCTGAACAGTTCCGACTCAGAATACCGGCCGGCTACTTCAGCCGCCCAGCAGACCCCTAGAATCCAGATAGCGAGGCCTAACGGTTTACGCGCCGAACTCAGCAACGCATCGTCGTAGACGGTACTGGTCTTTTCCAGCTGGCGGGCCAGGCGATCGAAAATCAGCTTGACCGAGAAGCGGACAATTCCGGTGCCCAGCGTGATGACAAATACTTCGACGAACCAGGAATTGGCCAGCACGAGATCCAGAAGTTTCTGCAGCATAGTTTTTAAAAGTACCTGGTAATTTCCAGTTGCAGGAAGTCGTCGCGCATGACCGGCCCCAGCTTATTATCAGGATCCAGCAGATCGCTGGGCGAATCGTCCGGGTCGGGGCTGTGCGCACCGCCAAAAGCCCGGCCTTCGACGAGCAGCGTCCAAGTGTCTCCCAGGCGCCGGCTGGCTTCCAGTTTGACAATGTACTCGTGGGTATCTACGTCCCAGATCAGACCAAGCAGCGCCTGAGTATTGGCCATGTCATTGACCTGCCAGCGGGTTCCAAAAGCCAGGTCGTGCTCAAACAGCGTGTTGAAAGCCTCATCGTCCCGCTCATCCCACATGTACTCGGCAATCAGCCCCAGATCAGTACGGCCCCCGAAGACTCCAACCAGGGTCCGCTCAAATCCGCCAGTGGCCGCCGCATAGCGATCACCAAAACCGCTGCGGCTGATGGCTTCCAGCTTCCAGGCCCAGTCGCCAAAAATCACCTGGCCATCAAAACCGGTCTGATCAATCACCGGATAGAAGGGTTTGAGGTAGTAGTTGCCATTGCTCTTCTGGCGCAGCTCGAACTGCGGGTCCCGACTGGTTCCCGAAAAATGGTAAAGCCCGAATTCCAGTGGACCAAGGTTATGGGACCAGCGGATCGCACCATCGATTCGCTTATCCTCGGCACCCGACTCATAGTCTGCGTTGTTGGTATCTACCGGCAGCGCCCGTCGCAACCGACCGTCCTCACCGGGAAACGTGCGCTCGCGAAAGCCGGTCAGGAGATGGAAATCGACGATTCCCCAGTCACGGATAATGGACAGGTGCGCCATGGGCTGGCCGAGCTTTTCCTCCAGATCAATATTCTCGACCAGATCAGTCTGGTTGATGATATCCACCAGGTGATTGAACTCTGTCACTCCCCAGAACACCTGTTTGACACCCAGGTGCAGGTCCCAGCTGTCACCTACCCGGGTCCAGAAAAACTCACGCAGGTCGAAGTGGGTGCGATCGCTGTCCTGAGCGTCATAGCGGAAAAACGGCGCCGCGGTAAAACTCTGTCGCTCATTGTCCCAATTGCGATAGTAATCGGCGCGCAGGCTGACTGAAGGGTGAAATTTGGACTGCCCGTCCAGGCCACTTCGAAAAAACGTCTGCGACTGCAGACCCAGGTCCAGATCGAGCATCTGAACAACGCTGTCCGCAGCCGGTTCGTTCGAAGTTCGATCGGGCGTGCCCACTAGCTCCACCGGCCGGACGGGAGGCGGACCTGTCACTGGTGCCTGTCGATCAACTCGCGATGCGGCAACCTGGGTCTGCCCGCCTAACAGACGCCAGTAGCGCAGCTGCGCTGCGTCAGCCGCCCGGGCAAGCTCGGCGAGCTGCTGCGGACTGCGCGCTTCGCTGACCACCCGATACCAGATGCCCTCTTCACGCTCGAAGGCTTCAGCAACAATCACGGTTTTCAGACGCAGACTGAGGCGGGATGCCCAGTTGGTCGCATTCTGCATCGACTGAAAACTGCCAAACACCAGTCGGTAAGGGCTCTGAGCCTCAGCAGAGTTCTGGTCCGCCAGTCCCTGCGCCGCGGCAAACACCGTGAGCATCAGCAAAGCAGCCCGGATGATCTTCATCAGCTGTTACCGCACCCGCCGCAGGCTGTTGGTCGAGAAATCCCGTTGCGAATCCAAGCCCAGGCCGAACTGATAGTCGTGCCAGACCAGCTGTGTACTGCGCCCTGTCTGAATGTTCTCCATCAACATCTGCGCAGGCTTCCAGAACCGCTCCAGATAAAACTCATAGCCACTGACTGTCAGGGTCTTCAGGGGTCGCTCCCGGTCGTCAAAATACTCAATGTGTTGAATGCGCAGTTCAGCCTGGTCAAGCCGGACCAATTGCCGCGAATACCCGGAGGTGTCGTCGACGGGCGTGCGCTCCACCAGGTAATAGGCTCCGGACTCATCGGATTCGCTTTCCAGCAGCCGGTAGGTAAATTTCTCAACCTCCTGCAGAGCGAGGTCTTCGAAGGCAAACTCACTCGATAAAAAGGGTCCGGAGCGGTTCTTGCTGGTGATTTTTTTCACCCTTTTAAAAGCAGGGAGAAACAGCCACTGGTCATCCGGGGCAAACTTATAGGAGTAGCTGAGCAGTGCGGTGCCGCGAATGGGTTTCGGAGAGTCGAAAACCACCAGCAGACGGTCGCCGTCTTCAGCCATTTCCAACTGCCTGATCTTCAACTGTCGCTGGCTCTGATTGCCTCGGCGGTCCCTCAGAATCATTTCGAGATCCACGGACAGATCCTGGTAGCCGGACGCCCGACGGTCGGCTTCCTGAAATATAGCCAGTCCCGCAGCTTCCGGAGCCAGGCCGGCAACGGAAAAATCTGTGGTTCCCGGTTGCAACGCCACAGCGGGCGCAGCGCTGAACGCGAGCGCAATCGCCGGCCAGAATAACTGCAGCAGGTTCAGCAACCCTCTCACGGGACGATCCTCACGTTTGCGTGGCCCAGAAGATGTGAAGCAGTTGGAAAACTCATCGCTCGTGCATCGAAAGAAAATACTGTATAAACTGCCAGGATACTGGATATACAAACAGTTGCCGGTCGCGCTCCGTTCAAGCAGTGATCGATAACCAATCGTTTATCCAGGGGCACTTATAACCATATTTCATCGTAAATCAAAGGGTTGCAATGAATAGTTACCCAAGTAATCAAGAGTCGGGAAAAACACCATGGACACTGTGAACACCAATCTGACGGCGCGACAAGCCCAGGTGCTGGATCTGGTCCGACAGTACATCAGCGACACCGGCTACCCCCCTACCCGGGCCGATATCGCTCGTGAACTGGGATTTCGTTCGGCTAACGCCGCCGAAGAGCATCTCAAAGCGCTGGCGCGCAAAGGTGCGATTGAAATGATTCCAGGCACCTCAAGAGGCATCCGTCTTCCGGAAGAAAATGGTCTGCCGATTGTTGGACGAGTTGCCGCCGGTAGCCCTATTCTGGCCGCCGAGCACATTGAGGATCGTGTCGACGTGCCGCCCAACTTCTTCCAGCCTCGCGCTGACTATCTGCTGCGGGTACAGGGAGACAGCATGCGAGATGTCGGCATCATGGACGGCGACCTGCTTGCAGTACATCGCGCTGCCGAGGCCAGAAACGGCGAAATTGTTGTCGTCAGGATTGAAGATGAAGTCACCGTAAAACGTCTGCAGCGCACCAGGCAGCGCAATAAGCTCGTGCTGTTGCCGGAAAATCCGGATTTTCAGCCGATTGAGGTGGATCTCAGAGAGCAGGAAGTACAGATCGAAGGGCTCGGTGTCGGTGTCCTGCGTCAGTCTATTTAAGCGGAGCCAGGTATTTAAGCGGAGCCAGGTTCAGGCGGAGCCAGTTAGCGGGGATAGTTGAGCCGACTATCCGCGACAGGATGGCAAAGAGCTCAAGCGCTTTGCCAGCGTCAGTGTATTACCGGAGGCGGTTCAACCGCGTCAACGGCTTCATTTTCTTCTTCCGCCGGCTCGGTGCCCAGGTAGTCAGTGGCAGCGTCTATCATGGCTTCTGCCACGCCGATCAGGTCCTGATCCAGCATTTCCCGGACTTCGTCGGAGAACCGGACGCTGATCAGAGGCTCACTGCCTTCGTCCGTTTCCCGTAATACGATATCGCCATTATCCAATTGAGTAATCTCGAGAACCCTGCTCATCTAGTTCCTGCAGTCTGTGACGCTTCAAGTGTAGCCCCGAAAAGGAGGCCTCACTATAACCGTTCTGGGTGAAATTGGTGCTATTCCGGTGTCTGGGTGTCTGATGGAACCACTTGCACAACCGCCGCCGCAGGTTTCTTCACCGCAGCTTTTTTCTTTGCGGCTGCCTTTTTCTTGGCAGGCGCTTTCTTCTTAGCCGGAGCTTTTTTCTTTGCGGCTTTCTTTTTCACCGGGGCTGGTTTTGCCTCTTCAAGCCAACGCCCGTCCCGCCAGAACGCACGCCAACCGGTCGCTTTACCGTCCACTTCCGACTGGACGTACTGCTCTTTTTCTTTGCGGCTGTAGCGAATGATGGCCGGCAGCCCGTCCGGGTCCGCTTCCGGTGCATTGAGCAGGTAGCTGAACTTGGGGTCAAGTTCATTGGCATGGGGTTTAAGTTCCGCCACCTGCGGAGCTCGGGTTTCCCGATGTTTCGGGAACTGGCTGGCCGCAAGGAAGATACCCGAAGCGCCATCACGCAACAGATAGTAATCATCGACCTTCTCACAGCGCAGCTCCGGCATTGGCACAGGATCTGCTTTCGGCGGTGCTGCTTCGCCGTTGCGAAGCAGCTTGCGGGTATTCTTGCAGTCTTCGCTGGTGCAGCCGAAGTACTTACCAAAACGCCCTGATTTGAGCTGCATTTCAGCGCCGCACTTATCACATTCTAAGACCGGGCCTTCATAGCCCTTAATCCGGAACTGACCCTGCTCCACCGCGAAACCGGCGCAGTCCGGGTTGTTACCGCAGATGTGCAGCTTGCGCTGCTCATCGATCAGATAGCTGGTCATTGGCGTTGCGCACTTCGGACACTTGTGTTTCGCCCGCAGCAGTCGGGATTCACCCTCTTCGTCCTGTTCAACGTCCACGGCTTCTTCGCCGGGAATGAGATTCAGCGTATTGGTACAGCGCTCTTTCGGCGGCAGTGAATATCCTGAGCAGCCGAGGAAGACGCCGGTAGAACCGGTGCGGATCTGCATCGGTCGCCCACACTTGCTGCAGGCAATATCGGTATCAGTGGGCTCATTGGCGCGCATGCCCGATTCGGCATCCTGCGCATCCACCAGTTTTTCACTGAAATCCCCGTAAAACTCATCAAGCACAGCTTTCCAGCTGGCATCGCCTTCAGCGATCTGATCCAGCTCCTGCTCCATCTGAGCAGTGAAGCCGTAATCCAGGAGATTTTCGAACTTCTCCACCAGTCGGTCGGTCACCAGTTCGCCAATTTTCTCCGCATAAAAGCGCCGGTTCGTGAGCGTCACGTAGCCACGATCCTGGATCGTCGAAATGATCGCCGCGTAGGTCGACGGCCGGCCAATGCCAAGCTTTTCCAGTTCCCTGACCAGGCTGGCTTCACCAAAACGTGGCGGCGGCTTGGTGAAGTGCTGAATGCCTTCGAGATCGACGAGGGCCAGATCTTCTCCGACCTGGAGATCAGGCAGAGAGGTGTCGTCATCTTTCTGGGAGGTCGGCGGCAGAACCCGGGTGTAGCCGTCAAACTGCATGATGCGGCCGCGGACTTTGAGCTCGAATTCACCGGCTTCGATCAGCACAGTCGTGCTGAGATATTCCGCCCGGGTCATCTGGCAGGCGACAAACTGACGCCAGATCAGCTCGTAGAGTCGTACTGCATCTTCATCCACACCCGTAACAAATTCTGCAACGGTTCCCACATTGGAAGGTCGAATCGCTTCGTGAGCTTCCTGGGCGTCTTTCTTGACAACATAAACGTTGGGTGCTTCAGGAAGATAGCGATCCCCGTACTTCTCCTGGATCATTTCCCGGCACGCCGTCACCGCTTCACCACTCAAGTTGGTGGAATCCGTGCGCATATAGGTGATGTAGCCGGCTTCATAGAGCCGCTGAGCCAGGGTCATGGTCTTCTTAACACTGAATCCCAGCCGTGTGCTGGCCGACTGCTGCAAAGTCGAGGTAATGAAAGGCGCTCCCGGCTTGGTCCGGGTAGGACGATCTTCCCGGCTTTTAACCTGATAGCTGCGCGTTCTTAAGCGCGCGAGAGCATCGTCGGTTGTGGCCTGATCATTGGGCCGGAAATTTTCCCCGGCCTCTTTGCTGACCTGAAAGCGCAGCACATCACCATCCGCGGCTCGACGCAGATCGGCAAACGCTTCCCAATACTCTTCAGGGACGAACGCGCGGATTTCCCGCTCCCGCTCAACGAGCAGGCGCACAGCCACGGACTGGACCCGGCCTGCGGATAAACCACGGGCAACCTTGGCCCACAACAGCGGCGACAGTTCAAAACCCACCACCCGGTCAAGGAAACGCCGGGCCTGCTGGGCGTTGACCTGGTTCATATCGAGTTCGCCGGGATCGGCAAAAGCTTCCTGAATCGCTTTACGGGTGATTTCATTGAAAACCACGCGCCGGTAGCGGCTTGGATCGCCGCCAATGGTCTCCCGCAGATGCCAGGCAATGGCCTCGCCTTCCCGGTCAAGGTCAGTGGCCAGATAGATCGTGTCAGCATTGGCTGCAAGCTTGGTCAGCTCTGTGACAACTTTTTCTTTGCCCGGCAGTACTTCGTATTCTGCCTGCCACTGCTTGTCGGGATTAACACCCATGCGCCGGACCAGTTGGGCGCGGGCGCGCTGCTTTTTGTAAGCCGCTTTCTTGGCCGGCGAGAGTTTGCGGGTTTTCGCGGCTTCCTGCGCCCGGGCTTTCGGATCGACCGCTTTACCGCCCACCGGCAAATCGCGGATATGTCCGACGCTGGATTTGACCACAAACTCTTTGCCCAGGTACTTGTTGATGGTACGGGCTTTTGCGGGCGACTCGACGATGACTAGTGAACGGGCCATAAAGATCCAGGACGGGTTCCGGACGCGATTTCGGCGCCGTTATACGGGTTAGTCGAAACGACTGTCAAGAATCCTCGTCGGCAATTTCTGCTTCGATGTCTTCTTCGAGGGCTGCCAGACGGCCTTCCAAGTCTCGTAATTGTCCGGCAATTTCACGCACCTGATCGGGCCCGGAACCCGCTCTTTCAAGCCAGAAAACCGTGGCCAGCCGTGGCTCCAGCTCCAGGCCGATCACGTCCTCAGGCAGGCGCTCGAACAGCGGCTCGACGCTTGGCCACAGGCGCCGCCAGTAGGGATTAGAGGTATCCGGGACGGGATCGAACACCCAGTCGGGACGTGGTCCACCTGACGCCCCTTCCGACTTCAGCAGCCGCCATGGGGGCAGTCGATTCAGCCGCCGGGCAAAGGTATGGCCATAAGCTGCACATTCCACGACCGGGTCTCGAATCACACCGCCAGACGAAACCCTCTCCTGCGCTGTTGGGTTGGTTTTGGGAATCTGGCGAATATCCACGCTCAGACCTTCCTGACGTCCCGCCAGCCGAACGGCTGAAAGCCGTCGATCCCGCGGGCTCGGCATCAGCCAGAGCACGGGACCAAATGCAGCCAGCAGCACAATAGCGATGATTATCCAGGTCAACGGCAGCTCCCTGTTGAAGGTCATGCCAACGAAACGTCTGTGCTTTCTCGCGGCAGGCGCTGGCGAGCGATCTTTGTATCCCGTCGTACCCCATCAGCATAGCCGCAAACCGCCGAGGTTAGCGCGCGGGGGGTGCTTGTCGGCAAAAATGTATGTGGTATCGTCGCGCCAAATGGCTCGGAGAGGCAAGATGCCCGAACAGCATGGTGTATACCGCCGCGTAATGCTCGCCGTCGATCTGACGGAAGAATCTAACTACGTCGCCCGACGCGCTGTCGCCCTGGCTAAAGCCTGCGATGCTGAACTGAGAATTGTTCATGTCATCGAACCGCTGAGCCTTGCCTACGGTGGTGACATTCCAATGGACCTGTCCACTGTGCAGGAACAGATCCACGACCAGGCCAGGTCCCACCTGGCCGAATTCGCCGCAACTCTCGGCGTCCCTGAAGATCATCAATATCTGATCTTCGGTCGGCCTGAGAGTGAAATTCAGCGTGTTGCTGAAGCGAAGGGGGCTGATGTTATCGTCGTCGGCAGCCACGGCAGACATGGGCTGGCACTGCTGCTGGGCTCTACCGCCAACGGAGTACTGCACGGTGCCAATTGCGATGTGCTGGCCGTGAGGGTCGGCGAAGTCGAAACCACAACTGAGGAACCAGACGACAGCGCAGGCGTCTGATTAACCAGAACTCACTTATCGAGAATCTATTACGGTGCCTTTGCTAGCGTACGTCCGTGGCCGGTCTGCCACCCTGTTGTGTACGCTGACCTTGATGGTTGCCGCCGCCGCGTCCAACGGGTCAACGGATACACCCAGCCTCTATCAACAGCGCGCGGAGTACAAAGCCGCCCTTGACTATCTTAGTGCAGGTCAAACCAGCAAATTTCGCGCTGCCCAGTCCGACCTGAAACGCTACGTGCTGGCACCCTATCTCGCCTACTACGAATTGCAGAGCAGACTGTCCAGCGCCACGGCTACCGAGATCAGCCGGTTTGAGCAGAACTACGGCGATCTGCCAGTCGCCGGGATTATTTACTTCCGATGGTTGAAAAGACTAGGCAGCCGCCGTGAATGGGCGACGCTGCTCGCCAACTACCGGGAAACCACAAATGCCGAGCTGAACTGTTACCGCCTCAGAGCGCTGTACAGCACCGGCGAACGCGAGCGCGCCTTTGCCGAAGTTGGCGAGTTGTGGATGGTGGCAAAGTCTCAGCCAAAAGCCTGTGACCCGCTCTTCGATGTCTGGATCAGTAGCGGTCATCTGACTGAACGGATGGTCTGGACCAGGCTGCAGCTCGCGCTGGATGCGAACGCCCGAACCCTCGCCAGATACCTTCAGCGTTTCTTCAAAGGCAGCACTGCACAGCTCGCTCAGACTTACTACAACATCCATATAACACCGAGCAACATTACCCGGACCAGTCGTTATCGAACCGACAGTCAGTATGCGCGCGACGTGGTCCGACACGGCCTGGTGCGCTTGTCCAGGCGGGACCCGGCAGCGGCCGGCAAAGCCTGGAAGCAGTATCGCCGCAGCAACGCCTTCGCCGAAGAGAACATCCTGGCCATAGAAACGGCGCTGGCTGTCGGCTCGGCTCGCAGCGGTAGTTTTCCGAAAGATCCGAACGAGGTTCCGGCCCAGGCTGCGCTGCCTATAGCCGAAGCCGCGATCGCGTTAGAAGACTGGGCGCAAGCTGCATACTGGGTCGATCGGATAGGCGGCGAAGACCGGCAACAGCGGCGCTGGCAATACTGGCTGGCCCGTTCGCTGGCGAGCAGTGTGCTGCATTCCGAGCGTGCTCAGCTCACCTACGCCGCTCTGGCACAGGAGCGCGACTACTACGGGTTTCTGGCCGCGGAAAAGATTGGCCGACCGGTCAGCATGAACAACGAAACGCTGCAGTTGGCACCGGCAAGGATCAATCAGCTGCGGCGCAATCCCGCTGTTGCCAGGGCCATCGAACTGTACGCTGTTGGCGACATGATCAATGCGCGGCGGGAGTGGCGGGACCTGCTCCCGGATCTCAACGACGAAGACCGGGCAGCCGCCGCGGTGCTGGCGGAATCGATCGGTTGGATATCCCAGAGTATCCGCATTGCCAGTTCAGATTCCTTGCGCAACACCCTGTCACTGCGGTTTCCATTAGCCTATCCCGATTCGTTTCAACAGGTGAGCCACACCACCAACGTGTCCCGGTCTTTTCTCCAGGCCATTGCCAGACAGGAGAGTGCCTATGATCCTCGCGCGCGCTCCTCTGCGAACGCCCGCGGACTGATGCAGCTGATGCACCCGACCGCTAGTGAGGTGGCCAGACGGGTTGGGGTGGCGGTGCCCACCGTCAGTGAACTCTACGACCCGTCGCTCAACGTTGAGCTCGCCGGTCATCACCTGGCGTCATTGCTGGATCGCTATGATCAGCAGAGACCGCTGGCTGCAGCGGCTTATAACGCCGGCGAAAGTCGGGTCGCCCGCTGGACCAGAGGACGCAGAGGAATGGCCATGGACGTCTGGATTGAGACCATTCCGTTCCGGGAGACGCGCAACTATGTCAAAAACGTACTCGCGTTCGACCAGGTTTACAGTCAGCTGCTCGAACAACCGGTACCGATGCTGAAAGTGCATGAGACCGCTCTGCAATGATCGATATTGGCGTTAATCTGCTGCATCCTCAGTTTGCTGAGGATCGCGATGCGGTGATCGCCCGAGCAGCAGCCTGCGGCGTCGAACAGATGCTGATTACCGCCACTGACATCAACAGCACCCGCGCAGCAATCCAGTTCTGTGAATCCAACCAGCTGTTCTGCACTGCGGGTATTCATCCCCACGACGCAGCCACGGCTGATGCCGATTTTGCCAGCACGCTGGCAGAGCTGGCCAGCCACCCGGCAGTCAGAGCCATCGGCGAAACCGGCCTGGACTTCAACCGCAACTATTCTCCGCCGACCGATCAGCGTCGAGTTTTCGAAACCCAGATCGAGCTGGCAAAGCGGTTGCATAAACCACTTTTTGTGCATGATCGGGACAGCGACGGAGAAGTCTTCGAGTTGCTGTCGCGAGCTGACGCAGGATCCGCAGGTGTGGTGATCCACTGCTTTACCGGTAATCGCCAGGATCTTCAGCGCTACCTTGAAGCGGGCTTTTACATTGGTATCACCGGCTGGGTGTGTGACCAACGCAGAGGCCGTGAACTGCAGGCTCTGCTACCGGAGATTCCATTGGACCGACTGCTGCTGGAAACGGATGCGCCCTTCCTGATCCCCCCCAGAATTCCACCCGCAGTGATCGACTGGCCGCCAGAGGGGGTTAGTCGCAAACACAAACGCCGCAACGAGCCCGCGCTGTTGCCCGTGGTCGCGGAGGCAGTCGCCAATCTGCTGAAGATCAGCCGAACAGAGCTGTCCACCAGGACAACCACAAACGCCCGGTTACTGTTCGATATTCCTGAGCCAGCGTGATACCGCCGGGGCATCAAAAGGCCAGTCAAGCGGCTGCAGGATAGCTCCGGTTTGATCCCGCCAGGCCAGCACAGGCAGTCGTTCACCATAGGTTTCCAGCAGCACTGCATGCTCGGCGACATCGACCACGTCGAGACCCGCGCCCCGAAGCTCTGGCATACTCGCCAGCAGATCAAAGGCTTTATCACACAGAGTACAAGCATCCGTGGCAAGCAGGATTAGTCCAGGCGCAGACATGACAAATTCCAGAATTCGGGCAACCGCGAGCATATGACAAGCGAGGGTCTGAGTCTGCGTTTTGCTGATCCAGAGAGCGCGGCCGTGTACCCGGCCGACACCGCTGGTGAAGTAAACTGGCAGCGGCGCGATGCGCTCTGGCAGACCGTGGTCAATCTCCCGGATTTTGAAACCGGCAGCATTCTGGCTCCGAGCCTGGCCGTGCTGAATAACTGGCCCTATGAGTTCCGTTTTGAGCTGAGTGCCGATCAGGGCCGGTGGCCGCTGCCGAAAGTGCCCAGCGAAGCAGGTCACTCTGCACCCGCTGGCAGCGGCGACAGCGTCCAGGGCAAACTCGATTGCTGGCATATCAACAAACCCCTGACCGGTGTCAAAGTTCAGGTGAGCTGCGCGGCGGCAAGCTTGCCGAATCGCTACCTTCTGGCGCTCACCGCTAGACCGCTGCAGCTTGCAGACCTGCCGGAGCCTCCGCAGCAGAGTCTCTGCGTGCCCAGGCCGGTACAGTTCTCGCAGATGCTGGAGAACCCGCGCATCGCGTCACGAAGCTGTTCTCCGGTCGCTCTGGCTATGGCACTGGCCGAACACCGCGGCAGTCGCGCACCGCTGCACCAGATTCTGCCGCTGTGTCACGATCCGGCAACCGGCATGTACGGTATGTGGCCACTGGCCATAAGAACTGCCAGCCGCTTCGGCGTGATCGGTGCCCTGGAGTTGCTGTCCGACTGGTCAATGGTCACCGCCAGCCTCGAAGCCGGTTACTGCGTGGTCGCCAGCATCCGCTATGCCCCTGGCACGCTCAGCGGTTCACCTCAGCCCGGTAGCGGCGGTCATCTGGTCGTCGTCTACGGCGTCACTGACGACACAGTGCTGGTCAATGATCCGGCTGCGCCTAATCGCGGCGTCGTGTCCCGACGTTATCCTCTCGAACAATTTACCGAGGCCTGGTTCCGTCACCGCGGCGCGGCGTATATTCTGGCCTCATGAAATATCTCAGTCGTTTTCTGCTGCTGACGATGGGCTTCGCGCTGATTGCTGCCGGTCTCATGAAGTGGCACGCGGACGGCTTTGGTTTCAATGGAATCTGGTTTTTTGACAATGACTTTCGGCCTCATCCGCTGCACCTGCTGATTCTGGGCCTGGCAATGGTGCCACCAGCGCTGTGGGAGATATTTCTTCTGGAACACAATCATCACGATGGCCGCTGAAGCTCCTCACCATGAACGCTGAAGCTCCTCACCATGAACGCTGAAGCTGCTCACCATGAACGCTGAAGCTCCTCACCATGGCCGCTAAAGCTCCTCACAAAAATCAGGCTCGAGCCTACCTGCGACGGGTCGATGCCAATGATCGCAGCGAGTTTCTGCAACTGATGCGGATCAGCCGGCACCTGCACCAGCCGTGGATATCACCACCGCTGACGGATCTGTCATTCCAGCACTACCTGTCACGAACTAATCGCGAAGATCACGAAGGGCTGCTGGTCTGTCAGCAGGAAGATGATCGGATCGCCGGTGTGATCAACATCAACAACATGGTGCGCGGTTCTTTTCTGAGCGCGTCATTGGGTTACTACGCAGGCGCTACTTTCGCCGGTAAAGGTCTGATGCGGGAAGGACTGGAACTGGTGAAACAGTTCGCGTTTAACGATCTGGGCCTGCATCGCCTGGAAGCAAATATTCAACCGGACAATCACCGTTCGATTGCACTGGTCCAACAATGCGGATTTCATCATGAAGGCATGTCTCGTGACTTTCTTTTCATCAACGGCAAATGGCGCGATCACCAGCGTTGGACCTGCGTGGACGCACGCACCACACTGCGTGGCTGACGCAACACCACACGGCAACAGAGCTCTGCTATGACTGAAATAATTCCCTATGGTGCCTGGCCGTCTGAGATTTCAGCGGCGTCAGTGGTCGAAGGCGTTGTCGGTTTCAGTGAACTGAAACTTCGCGGCGATGACCTGTTCTGGCTCGAAAGCCGGCCGCAGCAACAGGGTCGAACTGTTTTAATGAAACTCGCGGCTGATGGCACCCGCGAAGAACTGACCCCATCTCCCTTCAACGTACGCAGCCGGGTTCACGAATACGGTGGCGGAGCCTACTGCCTGTCGGCGGAGCAGATCTTCTTCTGTAACTTCTCTGACCAGAATCTTTACTGTATCGATACAACTGGCGAGATTACCCAGCTTACCCACAGCGACGCCAACGAGCGTTTTGCGGACTGCTGCATCGATGTCGAACACAATCGGCTTTTGTGTGTGCTGGAGCGACACGCAGAACACCCGGATCAGGAGCCAGGTAACTATCTCGCAGGGGTAGATCTCAAAACCGGTGAGGTCGAGGTGCTGCATGCTCAATACGATTTTTATGCAAGCCCTCGTCTCAATCCAGCCGGGGACACCCTGGTCGTTGTCGCCTGGAGTCATCCCAACATGCCGTGGGATGGGTCCCTGCTGTTACAGACGACACTGACTGATAATGGCAACCTCAACGCAATGACCGTGCTCGCCGGTGGCGCAGACGAATCAATCACCCAGCCGGGCTGGCTCGACGATGGTGCTCTGCTGTTCATCAGCGATCAGAATGGTTTCTACAATCTGCACCGATTCGACGATCAGGGCATCCGCTGCCTGCTGGCAGATGGTGCTGACTATGCTCAGCCAGCCTGGGTATTCGGCGGCAGTGAGTACGCGGCCATCGATGATCGCTATCTGGCGGCTATCCGTCAGACTGAGGCGGGCCCGGAACTGGTTGTCATCGATATGGAATCCGGAATGGCAAGCCCAATCGCTGGCGCCGAAGATGGCTGGTGCCAATTTGGCTCGCTTGCCGCGGTCGGCAACCAGCTGACATTTATCGCCGGCTTCTCCGATCGCCTGCCGGCGATTGAGCGCTTCGATATTGCCAGTCGTGAGCGCAAACACCTGGTATCAGCCAGCGAGCAGACGTCCACCGTACGGGTCTCTGAAGCACAGGCGTTAGCCTTCCCCACTCGCGACGGTGCAGTTGCGCACGGCTTTTTCTATCCACCCTGGAACGATCATTGTCAGCCGCCAACCAACACGATCCCACCGCTTCTGGTCATGAGCCACGGTGGGCCGACTGCAGCAACGAGCGCCGCGCTGAACCCGCGCATTCAGTACTACACCAGTCGCGGCTGGGCAGTGTTTGACGTCAACTACCGCGGCAGCAGCGGCTTTGGCCGGCAATATCGAACCGCACTGAACGGCCGTTGGGGTGAACTGGATGTCTGGGACTGTGAAGACGGCGTTCGCTATCTGATCAGCCAGGGTCTTGTCGATCCGGCCCGCATCGCGATTCGCGGCGGCAGTGCCGGCGGCTTCACAACGCTGGCGGCACTGACGACAACAGCCACCTTCAGATGTGGCGCCAGTCACTACGGCATTGGCGATCTGACCGCCCTCGTCGCCGACACCCACAAATTCGAGTCACGCTACATGCATACCCTGCTGGCCGACGAAGCGAATCTCGTGTCGCGATCTCCGATCAATCATCTCGACGGACTTTCCTGCCCGGTCATCTTCTTTCAGGGCGGCGCCGACCAGGTGGTCCCGGAAAATCAGGCACAAACGATGGTGCAGGCGCTCCAGGACAAGGGTATCCCAGTTGCCTACCTGCTGTTCCCCGAAGAAGGACACGGATTCCGCTCGGCAGAAAACATTATCCGGGCACTGGAAAGTGAGTTCGCATTCTTCAGTCGGATATTTAACATCACGCCGGCCGACGAACTTCCCGACGTCGAGATCCTGAACATGCCGCAAGGACAATCATGAGCTACACGGTTGCAGTGTTGATGGGCGGACCGTCAGCAGAAGCGGAGGTCTCACGAGCCTCGGCAAAGGAAGTCGCTGCCGCACTCAAACATCGCGGTCACCGAGCCGAACTGCTGGAGCTGGATCACGCGACCGCTGAACATCTGGCACGCCTGTCTCCACAGGCTGTGTTTCCAGCGTTACACGGCCCACCGGGTGAGGACGGCACAGTTCAGGGTTTTCTGGAAATTCTTGGTTACCCCTATGTCGGCAGTGGCGTCCACGGCAGCGCGGTTGCGATGGACAAAGCCCTGGCAAAAGCTGTGTTCCGGGATCACGATCTGCCGGTCGCCGACCATATCCAGCTGGCCTGTGATGCCGATGCCGCCACTGCTGCTGCGGAAGTGGAGAGCAGATTTGGCAGTCGGGTGGTCGTCAAACCCTTGGGACAGGGTTCAGCCATCGGTGTGACCCCGCTCGCCAACGGCGGCGATGTGTTGCCGGCGCTGGAATCGGCTTTAAGTTATGGCGGTGGCGCGCTTGTTGAACCGTATGTACTCGGGCGGGAGATCACCGTCGGTGTCCTGGATCTCGAAGGTGAGTCAGCGCAGGCCCTGCCGGTCATCGAAATCCGCACCGCCGGCGATCAGTGGTATGACTTTCATAACCGCTATACGGTTGGCAGCAGTGAACACATCATCCCGGCCCCGTTAAGCGACGAAACCAATCTGGCACTTCAGGAAATCGCCCTGACCGCACATCGCAGCCTGGGGCTTAAGGATCTGTCGCGAGCGGATTTCATTGTCACGGATTCAGACGACATCGTACTGCTGGAAGTGAACACGCTACCGGGCATGACCCCCACCAGTCTGTTTCCGGATGGAGCCAGAGCTATCGGCATCAGCTTCCCTGAGCTGATGGAACGCCTGGTCGCCAGCGCCTTGAGACGCGCCGGAACAGATCAACCATCAACAGCTTAAGCCTGGACTTTATCTTCGCCGTTTGCTTGTGAGTCAGCCGCGCCTTCCTGCGTGGTATCGCCATCCACGCTCTCATCGAGATTCGCTTCGGCTATCTTGTCAGACAACGCGGCGAAGGCTTGTTCCAGCGTTGGCGGAAACAGCGATTTCACCATTTTGATCGCACTTGGTCGATCCAACACTGCACTTGCTGAGTCGATGAGCTGACGCTGTTCGTCGGCAAAACCAGGTCCAATAACATTCATGAGCCGCTATCCCTGCCGGTCTATCAGGGTTAGCGGCTCAATGCTCCAGAACTTTCGCTAGAAGTCGTAACCGCGTTCGTTGTGCTGCGAAATATCCAGGCCTTCAACTTCTTCTTCGTCGCTGACTCGATTACCAACCAGAACTTCAGTCAATTTCAGCAGGCCATAACTCACCACAGCGGTGTAGACCAGGGTCACAGCAACCCCTAAAGCCTGAATGCCCAGCTGGCTGCCAATCTGGATTTCTTCCTGGCCACTGAAAATACCCAGCGCGTTACTGGCAAATACCGCGGTCAGCAGAGTGCCCAGGATGCCGCCCACCCCGTGAACGGGAAAGACATCCAGAGAGTCGTCGATACGCAAGGTCCGCTTGAGATAATTGGTGGCGACAAAACACACCACTCCGGCGCTGATACCAATGACCATCGCACCGGCTGGACCGACAAATCCGGAAGCCGGGGTGATTGTGCCCAGACCGGCGACCATCCCGGTGACCGCACCAAGTGCGCTGGGTTTACCAAATCGAATCCATTCACAGACCATCCAGGTGAAAGCACCCGCAGCAGCGGAGGTATGGGTGACCAACATGGCCATCGCGGCATCACCGTTAGCAGCGAGCGCACTACCGCCGTTGAATCCAAACCAACCCACCCAGAGCATACCGGCACCAGCAATGGTCAGACCCATATTGTGAGGCATCATCGCGTGTTCCGGGAAACCACGGCGGTTGCCGAGGACCAGCGCGGCAACAATGGCCGCGGTACCCGCGGTGACATGCACAACCGTACCACCGGCAAAGTCCATCAGGCCAAGCTGCCCGAGCCAGCCCCCGCCCCAGACCCAGTGGCAAACCGGCGCGTAGACGACAATCAGCCACAATGAACTGAAGATAATGACCGCAGAGAAGCGCATTCGCTCGGCAAAGCCACCAACAATCAACGCCGGAGTAATGATCGCGAAGGTCATCTGGAACAGCGCAAAGGCAATTTCGGGAATGTCTCCAGCCAGAGTCTCTTCACCAATGCCAACCAGAAAAATTTTGCCGAAGCCGCCGATAAACCCGTTGCCCTGATCATCAAAAGCCAGGCTGTAGCCCACGGCCACCCAGAGCAGTGACATCACACAGGTGATCGCAAAACACTGCATCAGCACGCTGAGAACATTTTTCCCGCGCACCAGTCCGCCATAAAACAATGACAGACCGGGGATTGTCATGAACAGGACCAGGGCTGTGCTGGTCAGTATCCAGGCGGTATTTGCGCCGTTGAGTTGCTCATCCGCCGACGCACCCGAAGAAGCCAGCATCGTCATAAGTCCTGCGGCAAACAACAGCCCGCCATGCGGTCTGCGACCACTGTGTTGCAATGGAATCATTTGTCTCCCCTGTAAACCTGCGGCTTCTACTCGGCCGCGTGGACGTCTAATGTACTCAACCGCGGTGGCGTTGCCCACCGGCAACCAGACCGCGGATCAACGCCGGCCCCTGATATATGAAGCCGCTGTAGATCTGTACCAGGTCAGCCCCGGCCGCAAACATCGCTTCACCACTGGCCACGTCGACAATGCCACCGACACCGACCAGCGGTACCTGCACACCCAGCGCCTGGCGGAACTCTGCAACCTTCTGCCGGGCCAGGCTCGTCAGCGGCGCGCCACTTAAACCCCCAGCCTGCGCCGCAACCGGCGAGTCACCAAGACCCTGCCGCGACAACGTGGTATTCGTGGCGATGACACCATCTATGCCATGGATCTTTATTGCTCTGGCAACCTCGACCACGTCTTCAGCGTGCAGATCCGGTGCCACTTTTACCAGCAGCGGAATTCTCCGCGAATGCTGCACCGACAGTTGCTCTCGACTGGTTGCAACACCACCAAGCACACGCTCGAGATCGTCACCAGACTGTAACTGGCGTAATCCCGGGGTGTTCGGGGATGACAGATTGATTGTCAGATAGTCGGCAAGCGGATATACCACTTCCATGCAGCGGGTATAGTCGCTCACAGCAGTTTCCAGCGGGGTATCTTTGTTTTTACCAACATTGACACCCACCAGCGTGCCGCCAAGCCGGTTGCGCCGGCGGACAGCTTCCAGCCGCCGCGCCATCGCCACCACCCCATGATTGTTGAAGCCCATGCGATTGATGATGGCCTGATGTTCGGCCAGTCGGAACAGGCGGGGTTTGTCGTTGCCCGGCTGGGCTTTAGGGGTCACGGTGCCCACTTCAACGAAGCCGAAACCGAGCCGTGCAAGACCTTCTACCGCCTGAGCGTCTTTATCGAGGCCTGCAGCGAGTCCCAGGCGATTCGGAAACTTCAGACCCATCAGCTCGATTGGCTGACCTGCGACACCAGGCCCGGTATGCGCTCTGATGATTCCCGGCCCCCGTCCATAACAACCAAGCGCGGCTATCGACAGGTCATGGCTGACTTCCGGATCGAGGTGGAATAACAGTGGTCGAAGGAGGCTGAACATCGCCGGGCATTCTAGGCACCCGACCGAAGCTTGGAAAGCCGTTCTATCGAAACCAGCCTGTGTTCAAGGGCAACGGCAAGTTGAAAGGTGCCGTTCACGCCTTAAATATCGACAAACTGACGAGGCATGTGCAGCGGAAAACGAATGCGTTGACCGTTCCGAGCCTGTCCGACCACAGCGTTGACACTGCCCTGATACATTCTCAATACCTGATCGCGGATCAGCCGCAGATCCACCACGCAGCGTTGCAAGTCGCTTCTCAGATCCTTCGTGATTAAACATAGCCCACCGCTCTCTGGTCGCCAGCGTCAGACAATCGCCGGATCCGCCCGGATATCGTGTTTTTTCGTTCATTACCCGTACAATACGCGGCCTGCATGGTTGTCAGCCGGCAGATCTGAGTCATTACTCGTCGAATCCGAACATCTGTAGTCAGGTTCGTCGGCAGTTATTTGAGGACCCGAAGGAATTATGGAAGCAGTCGAATCTGCCCAACCGGAAAACGTCGCCGCCGTCACAAAATGGCTGACCAAACGCATCATCGGCCAGGAAAAACTCCTGGAACGACTGATGACAGCCCTCCTCTGCGGTGGTCATCTGCTGGTCGAAGGCGCTCCGGGCCTGGCGAAAACCCGGGCAATCAAGGAACTGGCCAATGCCGTCGACGGCGACTTTCACCGCATCCAGTTCACCCCGGATCTGCTGCCCAGCGACATTACCGGCACCGAAATCTATCGCCCGGAAGATGGTTCATTCAAGTTCCAGCGCGGACCCGTTTTCCACAATCTGCTCCTTGCCGACGAGGTCAACCGGGCCCCGGCCAAAGTGCAGTCCGCGCTGCTTGAAGCGATGGCCGAACACCAGGTCAGTGTCGGCAGACAGACCTTTCAGCTACCCGAACTGTTCCTGGTAATGGCCACCCAGAACCCGATCGAGCAGGAAGGTACCTATCCGCTACCGGAGGCGCAGTTAGATCGCTTCCTGATGCACGTGAAAGTTGGCTATCCCGATGAGCGCTCGGAAACCGAAATTCTCCACCTGGTGCGGGCTGAGAGCGCCAACAGGCAGGCCAAAGACAGCGCTCCACCCTACCGACTCACCGAGACAGATATTTTTGCCGCCCGCCAGGAGATTCTCAGCCTGTACATGGCCGAGCCGATCGAGCGCTATATTGTGGCGCTGACCATGGCGTCCCGGGAAGCCAGAGGGGAACTCGGCAACTGGCTGGAGTTTGGCGCCAGCCCCCGCGGTACCATAGCCATGGATCAGTGCTCACGGACGCTGGCCTGGCTGGGTGGACGCGACTTTGTCACTCCGGAAGACGTTCAGGCAATTGCCCACGACGTGCTCAGGCATCGGCTCATTCTCAGCTTCGATGCTGAAGCCCAGGGTGTGACCACCGACGATGTGGTCGATCTACTGATCGAACAGGTGCCGGTGCCCTGAAAACCGTGGCAGATCAGATTCTTCAGGGCGCCCACGTCGAACTCAGGGATCTTCTGGCGTTGCGCTACCGTCGCAGCAATGCCACCGGTCATTCGGCACGGGTTATGGGTTCGCAGGCTGGCAGCCGGTTGTCGAAACTGCGCGGTCGGGGTCTCGACTTTTCCGAGGTACGCAGCTACCAGCCCGGCGATGATGTCCGCACCATCGACTGGCGGGTGACGGCAAGAAAGAACAAACCACACACCAAAGTATTCCGCGAAGAACGTGAGCGGCTGACGCTCATTGTCATTGACCAGACCCAGAGCATGTTCTTCGGTTCCAAAGTTCGCCTGAAGTCTGTCGCGGCAGCCGAACTGGCTGCACTCTCGGCATGGCAGGCCTTTCACCACAATGATCGGGTTGGTGGCATGATCATCACCAACGAGTCACACATCATGCACAAGCCGTATCGCAACGTTAAATCAGTCGCCCGCTTCATGGGCGATCTGGCTACCGCTAATCAGGCACTTAATCGCAGCGGCGCGCACCCACCGGTACAGCATTTCGCCAACGCTTTGCTGCAGCTTCGTCGCCTGGCCCACAACAACTACCGCATCTATGTCATCAGCGATTTCCAGCCGATGGGTGACCACTGGCGTGAGGCGTTTCGCGCTTTGAGCCAGCGCAATGAGGTCATCGCGTTACGCGTCTACGACCCACTCGAAGCACAGCTGCCGCCGGCGGACAGCTACACGGTCACCGATGGTACAAGGCGCTGGCAATTCCACACCGGCAATAAGAACCTGCGCGCTCGCTACGAGCAGAAGTTTGAACACGCCAGCGAGAGGTTTCAGAAAGTCTGTCAGCAGACCGCTGTCGGTTACCGTTTTGTGCCGACTCACGAACCTCTATCCATGGTTCCCGGGTGGTTATAGGTGCAACCGGATCTGCTGCAACAGCTGCGCGACCTGCATCTACCCACGGATCCATCGTGGTGGCCGCCTGCACCCGGCTGGTGGCTGCTCGCGGCGGTGATGATCGCCGCAGTCGTCGTCGCCATTCGCAAGCTGCAGCAAGTCCAGGTGCAGCGGCGGCCGTTCCGCCAGGCACGGGCTCTCTACGCAGCGCTCTACGCTGAATTTCAGGCCGGCAACATCGACGATCGCGACTATCTGAATCGCAGCAACGAGCTGTTGAAACGACTGGTGATATTCGGCATCGGCGAAAATCGTGCCCGCCAGGCCAATGACGTGGAATGGCTTGCGCTGCTGGATACATTGGCGGGCTCCCAGGCATTCACCGGCGGCGCCGGAGCGCCGCTGGGCAACCAGCGCTTCTCGTCATCACCCGAGGCTGACATCGAGGCGCTGCATCGTTTGCTCGACAACTTCTTTGCGAACGCGAAACCATGATCGAGTGGATCTGGCCCCTGGCGTTTCTGCTGCTACCCGCACCGTTGCTGGTCCGACTGCTGTGGCGGCCACTGGAACGGGAACAGGCGGCACTGACTGTCCCGAGTGTGGACATGTTCAAAACCGACAGCGACAGCGCAACCGGGGTCGGCCGGGACAAATTACCCTGGCGCATTCTGCTGTTGTGGCTGATCTGGGCACTGCTGGTGTGTGCGGCCGCCAGACCACAATGGACCGGTGAACCCGTGACGCTGCCCACCACTGGTCGTGATCTGATGCTGGCCGTCGATATCTCCGGCAGCATGGGCACAGAGGACCTGCAGCTCGGCGGGCAACTGGTCAATCGGCTGGTTGTCGTGAAAAACGTGGTGCGGGATTTCATCGTGGCCAGACAGGGTGACCGGGTCGGTCTGATTCTGTTCGGCACCAATGCCTATGTGCAGGCACCGCTGACCTTCGACCTGCCAACGGTCAATCAGCTGCTGACTGAAGCCCCGGTGGGGATTGCAGGTGGCAAAACCGCCATTGGCGATGCCATCGGTCTTGCGGTGAAACGCCTGCGTCAGCGACCGGCCGGTGACAAAGTTCTGGTTCTTCTGACCGATGGTGCCAACAACGTCGGTGAAGTAGCACCGATTAAAGCGGCCGAGCTGGCGGGTCAGGAAGGCATTCGTATTTACACCATTGGCGTGGGTGCTGACGAAATGCGCCTGCCGAGCATCTTCGGAACTTTCGGGTCGCGCGTGGTCAACCCTTCTGCGGAGCTCGACGAAGACACGCTCAACGCAATCGCCAACACCACCGGTGGCCAATATTATCGGGCCCAGAACACCGCCAAACTGATTGAGATCTACGCAATCATTGATGAACTCGAACCCATCGAACAGGAAGCCGAAACCTATCGCCCGATTGCCGCGCTCTATCACTGGCCGATGGCCGGTGGGCTGGCGTTGTTCCTGATGCTGCTGGTCGCAGACTGGCGGGGATGGGGCGGTGATTGAGTTTTTCGCCAGCGAAGAAGGCCTGCACTTCATTCGGCCCTGGTGGCTTGTCGCTGTGCTGCCTGTGCTGCTGCTGGCGGTGCTGTGGGCGCGACGCAGAATGTCAGCGTCTCACTGGGAAAACAGCATTGATCCCCGGTTGCTGAACGCGCTTTTGGAACCCGGCAGCAAAGGCGGCTATCGACGCCTCGCCTGGCTGGTTGCGGTCGCTCTGGCTATCGCAGCGATCGGACTCGCCGGGCCAGCATGGCAACGTCTGCCGCAGCCGGTAGAACAGAAGTCAGATGCGCTGGTGATCGTCTTTGATCTGTCGCTGTCCATGTACGCACAGGACGAACAGCCTTCCCGTCTGGTGCGCGCGCGACAGAAAATCACTGACATCCTGCGTCTGCGTGACGAGGGCTTCACGGCACTGATTGCCTACGCTGGCGACGCTCATATTGTTGCGCCTCTCACCGACGATCACCGGACCATCCAGAATCTGCTCGCGGCCTTAGCCCCGGATATGATGCCGGTTCTGGGGAGCAACCTGGAAAGTGCGCTGGAGCAGACCAGGCTGCTATTCGACAACGCCCGGATCCCTCAGGGCCGCACACTGCTGGTCACAGACGGCGTCACCGACTTAAGCCATGCCAGCGATTTCTGCACCCGTAAATTTCCAATATCCGTACTCGGGGTCGGTTCTAACGATGGTGCGACCATCCCGCTGGACTTTGTCAATCAGCCGGGTCAGGTGCTGCGCACCGAAGCTGGTAACCCTGTCATCGCCCGGCTCGACGAAAGTCGGCTGAGGCAGTTGGCCTCGAGTTGTCACGGTGTCTATCAGCGCCTGACCCTCGGAGACTCAGACATAGACGCGCTGCTGGAAACCCCGCTGCCGCAGGACGACCTCAGCGAAGAGGTCGAACGAGAGTTCGACAGCTGGGCAGACATGGGGTATCTGGTGCTGCTGGCACTGCTGCCGGTGCTGCTGTTCGGCTTCCGTCGCGGCATGTTTGCCGGACTGGTGCTGATCCTGGTGCCACCACCGGCTCAGGCCAGCCTCTGGGATGACCTGTGGCGGCGCCCAGATCAACAGGCAATCAAAGCGCTTTCACAAGGCGCGCCCGATCAGGCGGTGGGGTTGTTTGAAGATCCAGTCTGGCAGGCGGTGGCCCGCTATCGCGCCGAAGACTATACCGGGGCAGCAGAAGGATTCGCCCAGGTTCCGGACCCGGACGGTAGCTATAACCTCGGCAACGCCCTGGCTTACAAAGGCGATTATGCCGGGGCGCTGGAAGCTTACGAACAAACGCTGGCGCAAGTACCCGACCATGAAGATGCGCTGCACAACCGGGACATCGTTGAGCAACTGATGGCACAGCAGGAATCCGCTGAGCAGGAAAACGAAGGCGAAGGCGAACAGGGCAACAACCCGGATCAATCCAGCGCACCCCAGCAGGGCGGTGAACCCCAGAACTCCCAGGACCAGCAACAGCAGGGAGACCAGGCCGATCAACCGCCGGAATCCTCAGAACAGCAGGAATCCGAGCAGACCGACAGTGACCAGGGGGAACAGCAGGCCCAGGCAGAACAGGGAGACGCCAACCGCGATGAACAGCAGGATGCATTAGAACAATGGCTGCGCCGGGTACCGGATGATCCGGGTGGTCTGCTGCGTCGGAAGTTTCAGTACGAAACCAATCAGAGACTTCGTCAGGGCGACTACCGCAGTCGGGAGACCGAACAGATATGGTGAGTCGGCAGACAGGAGTGTTGTGCTACTGCCTGATAGCGCTGCTCGGTATCGGCGTGGCAGTCGGTGCCAGCGCCGAGATCAGAACAATACTGGAACCCCGATTGATCGACGAAATGGAAACTGTCCGGCTGACCTTGCGCATTGCAGGCTCGACTCAGGTAGACGCACCGGACTTTTCTCCACTCGAGCAGGATTTCGAACTGCTGGGCACCCAAAACTCCAGCCGCATCAGTTCGATCAACGGCCGAACCAGCGCCATTGTCGAATATCAGATCAACCTGCGTCCGAAACGGACCGGGGAACTGCAGATCCCACCTCTCAAGGTGGGCGACGAGTACAGCGAAGCCCTCACCCTCGCCGTCCGACCGCTCGATCCCGGTGTTCGCGATGCCATCGAGACCATGATCTTTTTCGAAACGGAATTTACCAACAACCCTGTTTACGTGCAGGCCCAGACCATTCTGATCCGTCGTCTGTTCTATTCCGCCGGCGTGCAGATTTACAGCGATCTACCCGGGATACCTGAACTGGCTGATGCGGTTGTGGTACCCCTCGGCGACACCCGCTCAGATACAACCACACGCAACGGTCGACGCTACGGGGTGATTGAGCAGCGTTTTGCTATTTTCCCCGAAAAAAGTGGCGAGTTGACGATCCCGCCAATCTCGGTCACCAGCAGCGTACGGCTGCAGTCAGGTGGCCGTACCCGCCGGTCCGGTATCCGGGTCAACACTGCAGCCATGAATCTGCAGGTGCTGCCGATACCCGCAGGCTATCCGGCCAGCGAACCTTGGCTGCCTGCACAGTCAGTATCTCTGGATGCCCAATGGAGCCCCCCGGCAAACAGCTACGAAATTGGCGATCCGATCTCGGTATCAATCAAGGCTGCAGCGTTGGGCAACGTCGCCTCTTCCATTCCACCGCTGTCTCCAGGCTTATCAGACAGCCAGTTCAAAGTTTATCCGGAAGCACCGGCGCTGAGCGAAGACACCGCAGGGCAACAGGTGGTTGGTCATCGTGAACAGACATTTGCGTTGATCCCAACCTCGCCCGGCGGTGCGGACATCCCCGCGATTAGGCTGACCTGGTGGGATACCGTAGCCGACGAGCTGCGCCGCAGCGAAATTCCAGGCAGACTTATCGAGCTAACCGGTCAGGTGGCGATTGAACAACCTGCAGTTAGAGCCACCGATGAAGTTCCAGCAGAGGCATCTGAGTCATCAGAGGCTACCAGGCCAACATCACAAACGCTGTTACCTGATATCAGCCGGGCCCAGATTCTGACTGCCGCTGTCGTTTTGCTGATTGCCGCTGGTTTGTGGGTCGCGTATCGCTGGCTGCCAGTGCCAGCAGCATGGCAGCGTGCGCTGATCGCGCGCCGGGCTCAAAGGCAGCAACTGCAGGCGCTGACAGCCAGCGTTCGCAGCAGAAACCTGCCTGTGCTCCGAACCGATCTCAGCCGGTATCTCACCACAATCTATCAGTGCCCGCCGACAGACGCTGTGAAACGCTTCTGCGCCCAACCCAATGCTGCGGCACTGTTACGCGAGCTCGATAGAGAACTCTACAGCACCAGCCCGACTGCAGGGAAAGTGGACTGTGAAGCGATTCTAAAACTGGCGAAACAGGCTGCCGGAAAACGCCCAGAGTCCGAAACCAACCGCGGCGATCTCCCCGCTCTCTACAGCTGAATCAACCAGTACAGCTCAATCCGCAAGACTTTTACTGACAACCTCGAACACGTCTGGCGACAGGTTGTCGCACGCAGCAATTCTTTCTAATGCCTGCTTCATCAAGCCAGGACGTGCGCCGGCAAAGCGTCGCCAACGCGTCAGCGGTTTGGCAAGCGCTGAAGCCATCTGCGGGTTGATTGCGTTCAACTCAACGACCTCGTCCGCGATCAGCTGATAGCCTGAACCATCGCGCGAGTGAAAGTTACGCAGGTTAGTCTGCACAAACGCGCTGTACACGGCCCGGACTTTGTTTGGATTGCGGATATCAAAGGCGTCGTGCTGAGCCAGCGTTCTGATTTTATCCGCGTTACTCGTTCGCCCACCCGCCTGGACCGAGAACCACTGATTCACGACCAGCGCTTCGTTGCGAAACCGCTGCAGGAAACTGTCCAGAAGTGCCGCAGCGACTTCCGGAGCCAGATGGGGTGCATTGGCGGCAGCAACCAGGCCCGCCCGCCGATCGGTGAGGTTGTCCGCCTGATCGCAATGAGCCTGCAGCAGCTTTGCCAGTTGGGCACCGGGCAGCGTCTCGCTGAGATAGCCAAGCGCCAGACTGCGCAAAGCCCGCCGGGACATTCCCGGTGCATCCGCCGCGTAAGGTCCAATAGGCGCCGCAGCCTGGTAGAGCGCCAGCCACTGATTCTGAAGTTCAACACTGAGTGCCTGCACCAGCGCGTCGCGGGCCGCGCACACGGCATCGACATCAACCACAGCAAATTGTTCGAAGAGATAGTTCTCCTGGGGCACGGCGAGCTTCGCCGCCAGCATGAATCTCGCTTCATCGGAATCACCCGACAGCGCCGCGAGCGCCTGTTCCAAAAGCGTCCCGAAAAGTTCGATCAGCTCAGCTGTAATGCTGCCGCTGGCAGGATAGGCGGTGACCTCTTCCACCAGCAGCGTCTGTAGAGAATCCCATGCAGCAAAACCGTCGGGATCGTTGGCGGCCAGAAAACGTCTGACTTCAGGCTCGCGCTCAAAATTGACTCTGACAGGCGCGGAGAAACCACGCATCAGACTGACCACCGGCTGTTCGTCAGCACCCTGCACAACCAGTTCGCCATGTTCCTGCTGCAGATGTACGAGGACGCTGTCACCGCGTACGTCCAGCGCACAGTCACCAGTCAGCTTGAGCGCGCCAGGTGAGATTGCAAGCCCGGAGCCATCCAGAAATCCAAGCGCTATTGGAATGTGCAGCGGCTGCCCTGCGCCTGCGCGGGGTGGCGGGCTCTGGCGGAATCTCAAGGTCAGCGTGCCTTCACTCCAACGCTGCTCCACATCGAGTACCGGGGTACCTGCCTGATGATACCAGCGCTCGAATATCGTCAGATCTTTGCCGGACGCGTCAGACATCGCGCGGACAAAGTCTTCCGTGGTGACTGCCTGACCGTCATGCCGGTCAAAATAGAGATCGCTGCCACGGCGAAACGCCTCCGCGCCAAGAACCGTGTGCAGCATGCCAATGACCTCAGCACCCTTTTCGTAAACCGTTGGCGTATAGAAATTCGAAATCTCCATATAGCTGTCCGGGCGAATTGGATGGCTGAGCGGACTGGCGTCTTCGGCAAACTGCACCGAGCGCAGAAAACTGACGTCTTCAATGCGCTTGACCGTCCGCGAGTTCATGTCAGAAGAGAACTCGGCATCGCGAAATACCGTGAAGCCTTCTTTCAGACTGAGTTGAAACCAGTCGCGACAGGTC
>CAKZWF010000049.1 GCA_937921865.1 uncultured Pseudomonadales bacterium
CGGTTTGCTGTTGTCCGGTTGTGGTGGCGACACATCCTTTTATTTCTGCAGTGGCACCGGGGATTTCTGCAGTGCTGATCGCGACCGCGACGACGAAGAAGACAAGCCGCTGACCATTTCTGCGCTGGAGGTTGCCCGCAAGACACCCCGGCTGATTCAGGAAGGTCTGGTAATGGACGGCCTGCGCGAAACGGCGCAACAGCAGCCGGAGCTGATTTCGGGCTGGCTGATGGTGAGTAGCCTCGGCCTGTTGGTCGACGATAGTGATAACGCATCCGCCAGCCGATTTCTGGATGACACCCGTTACTGGCTGACGGGCAACAATGAAATCGACGTGGACCAACCTCTACTGGACAGCGGGCTGCGACTGCTGGCGTCGGTCAGTGCACAGCGTGACCCCGCGGTAGCGTCAGCAGCTTCAACAGCCCTGCGCGCCGTAAAGACAGTACCCGAAAGTTCGGAAGCCACCGACCCGTCTTCTACGCTGCCGCTGGCAGCCACGGTAATGCGCGACCTTGATGCCGATCGCTGTTGTAATACGGCGCAGCTGATGGCTGCGACTGTGTTGCTCTGTGAAGACCTGCCATCGTCGAATGAGGTGACTGCTGCCGCCTGTCAGGAAGCTGGCAACTGGCTGCTCCAATGACTGTTGATCCCGATTACCACCCTCACAGGAGAACTCCATGAGTGCCTTAGAAATTGACGTTTTCTGGTCGTTTCGCAGCCCCTGGTCGTATCTCGCGACCCCGCGTCTGCGATCCTGGCAGGAGGACTATCAGCTTACGGTTAATTTCCGCCCCGTCTATCCGATAGCGATCCGCACGCCCGAGTTCTTTCTGCAGATGAACCCGATGTGGCCAGGCTATTTTCAGCGGGATCTTGCGCGCGTGGCGCAGTTCCTGGAATTGCCGCTGACCTGGCCAAACCCCGATCCGGTGAGTCAGTATCGCGGTGATGATGGCCGTCCGCGTACCAGCGACGAGCAGCCGCACATACATAGACTCACTCGTCTAGGCATTGTTGCAGAAGAACAGGGTAACGGTATCGAATTTGCTGACGAGATCTCGCGACTGATCTGGCAGGGGACCGAAAACTGGCATGAAGGCGACCACCTGGCACAGGCAACCCAACGCGCGGGTCTGGATCTCGCCCGGATGGACTCTGTGCTTGAGACTGATGTGGATCGGCTGGAAAACGTGATCGAGCGCAATGAAAAGGCTCATGAGGCGGCCGGACACTGGGGTGTGCCGACCTGCGTTTACAAAGATGAACCGTTCTTCGGCCAGGATAGACTGGACGTGCTGATGTGGCGGCTTGAGCAGGAAGGGCTCGAGCGCCGATGACTACCGGTTAGTCCGGCAGCCCAAGCACCCGCTTGGCAATGATGTTGCGTTGAATTTCGTTAGAACCGCTGTAGATTGAAGCAGCCCTGTTCGACAGGAAATTCCGCGTCCATTCCAGTTCTTCAGCATTGAACGTATCACCGCTCCAACCAATGCCCCGAAAACCGCGCAGCTGACACATCAGATCAGATTTGTCCTGCTGCAGCTCGGTGCCGTACATCTTGAAGATCGATGTTGCCGGTCCTGGAGTGCTGCCGTCCTGGGATTCCTGGACAGTCCGGCGCTGGGTCAACCGGAACGCCTGGCTGTTCATGTTGTACTCGAGCACCTGTTGCCGCAGGCCGGAGTCCGCAATACGACCCTGGTCATCCACTCCCAGGTAGTCTTTAGCGACCTGCGCGATGGGTTTACCCGGATCGCGGGCCTGGCTGCCGACCAGGGAAGCCATGCCTGAGCGTTCGTGTTGCAGCAGGCGTTTGCCCACCGTCCAGCCTTTGTTCAGCTCACCAACCAGGTCCACCTTGTGGGCGACGGCGTTGTCGAAGAAAGTTTCGCAGAACGGTGAGTTACCGCTGATCAGCTTGATCGGTTTCACGCTCACACCGGGCTGGTCCATGGTCAGCAGCACAAAGCTGATGCCGTTGTGTTTCGGTACATCGGGGTCGGTTCTCACCAGGCAGAACATCCAGTCGGCAAACTGAGCACCGGAGGTCCAGATCTTCTGGCCGTTGATCACAAAGTGATCGCCGGCGTCTTCAGCCCGGGTGCGCAGACTGGCCAGGTCTGACCCGGAGCCGGGTTCGCTGTAGCCCTGACACCAGGCAATTTCGCCACGGGCAATAGCTGGAAGGTGTCGGGCTTTCTGTTCGTCGGTGCCGTACTCGAGCAGGGTGGGACCAATCATGCTGGTGCCCATACCCCCGAGCGGAGGACGGGCGTCGATGCGTTTCATTTCTTCGACCAGCACCACCAGCTCCGCGGTACCCAAGCCAGCGCCGCCGTATGCTTCAGGCCAGGTGGGCACGGTCCAACCTTTTTCTGACATGCGCTCCAGCCAGAGCTGGACGTCAGGATCGGTTATGGTGATTTTGGTGCTGCCCGTTGGTACCTGGCCGATACCTCTGGCGCCCGGCGGGCAGTTAGCTTCCAACCAGCTCCGCGCTTCTTCCCGGAATGCTTCCAGTGACATGTGTTGCTCTCTCGAATGTTTCCCCGCCAGTGAGAATTGGCGATTTCTCCCGGGAAATCAAGGGTTGGTCAGGTTGAGGTAAGGAGGGCCAGCGCCTGCTGTCGTTGGGCGTCCCGGCTGCGCTCGATGTCGTTGCGCAGTTCTGTGAATACCTGAGTTTCGGTGACGCCGTAGATCTTGCCAAAAGCCTGCAGGTCCTCTAGCGACTGGAAGCTGGCTGACCCGGCTTCACTCAGCCGCTCCAAGGCGACGGGAAGGTTGTTGTTGAGCGCCTGCAGTTGCGCTTCTACCAGCAGATCCGCAGGTCGTGCTCGGTCCCGGAATTCCAGCACCCGGTCCAGG
>CAKZWF010000050.1 GCA_937921865.1 uncultured Pseudomonadales bacterium
AGATCAAGCACGCTCAACCGAGGCAGTGCATCAGGTTCATAAACGGTGATGATTCAATGCTCCTTCAACGGACGAATAGTGTAAACGTTTTTCCGGCAGGGTTCGGTAGCGGCCATCGATTTATCGATGGCGCCTCCCGACTTTCTCAAGGAGTTCGTCAAGCAGTTCCGGAATGAGTAAGCTGAAAACCTCACGACTCAGCAGAATCCAACTGGCACTGCTGCTCTTGGCTGTACGGCGCGACATACGCCAGTGCTGCATCGCCCGGAGCTGGTAAATCGCTCAAGCTGATAGAGAGACAGTAACGACAAGCCAATTGTGAGATCAATCGAATGTCTGAACGCCCAAACATACTTTTTGTCTTCGCTGACCAGCATCGCCACGATGCCCTGGGCTGCAGCGGCAATGCCCTCATCGAAACACCTAACCTTGACCGGCTGGCTTCGTCCAGCGTGCGATTTACCGACGCCTGGTGTCAGTCGCCTATTTGTCAGCCATCCCGGGCGGCTCTGATCACCGGACGCTATCCTCATGAGCTGGGTGTGATGCGCAACTTTGGACCCGACATGGACAGCCGTTGGCCAACGTTCATGAAGCAGCTTCAACAAGCCGGTTACAACACGGCCAATATCGGTAAAACCCACTACTATGCTGAGGGCCTGGCAGAGCCAGACGGCGAAACAGATCTGCGGCAGTATGGTGCACGGGTCGCCGAGTTCGGCTTCGACCATGTTGTTGAAGAATTCGACCGCTACGTCCATGCAATGGACGGTGTACACACGCCGTACACCAGTTACCTGAAGACGGCGGGGGTATACGAGACCTATCGCGATCAGCTCAAGTCGATCTGGCGTCTGACCGAGCGTCACTGGGACGGAGTGACCAGCCCGCTGACCAAAGAGCAGGACCTGACCAGCTTCCTCACCCGGGAGGCGCAGTCATGGCTGACGGAGCAATCCGCGCAACAGCCTTTTTTCCTGCAGTTGTCCTATGTGCAGCCTCATGTGCCTCTAATGGGCGACCCCGACTGGGCGAGCTATTACCGCGAACTGCAGATTCCTCGGGGACCTGTCAGCTCAGAGGTGGCCGACGTGCCAATCTGGAAGGACTATCTCTCCTGGTGTGGGCACCATGCGAACGCTCATCTGTTGAGTGATGAGTACGTGCTCGCTGGCGCGCGACAGTACTACGCGATGATCTCTCTCATCGACGAATGTCTTGGCCAGCTCATCAGTCAACTCGACGCGCAGGGAATGCTGGACAATACCTGGATAATCTACAGCTCCGATCACGGCGAGATGCTCGGCGATCATGGTTTGATGGCGAAATTCAATTTTTATCGCAGCTCCGTGCAGGTACCGCTGATCATCCGCCCTGCGGGAGGCTGTGCCCCATTAGCCAGCGATGCGCTCGCGGCTGTGGTCGATATAGGCCCTACTCTGCTTGACGTGGCTGGTGCGCAGCCGCTGAAAGAGGTTCAAGGTCGTTCCCTGCTACCGGTGATCTCGCAGAATGACAGCGGGCGAGCGGTTCTGTTCAGTGAGATCCAGAAGCAATCGCGCAAAGCGCAGGCACCGACCTTTCGAGCGGTCAGAAATCATCGCTATCGATTGACCCTGGAAACCAACACCGAGACTCCCTGTGAGCTCTTCGACCTGATCGAAGATCCGGACGAATTGCAGAACCGCGTATCCGATCCGAGTCTTGCGTCAGTGTTATCTGAACTCACTGAACAGCTGCATGACTGTATATCGCCTGCGACTTCCTGAACGAACCGGCTGAAATCGTCAGCCTTGCCGCAATCACACTACCGCTGAGAAAATCTGCGGCTGGATGTATGCGCTTACCGCTTCCAATCCCCAGCACGGGCCAACATACTCACGCACCATATGTCACTCACCACAACAACCCACCCCTTCATATCTGACGCCAAAAGGCGTTATACGCTGTTCATATTGGTGCTGGTCTTTACCTCTTCACATGTGGACCGGCAGATCATGGGCATCCTTGGTCAGCCGATCAAAGAATCACTTCTGCTGACCGATACCCAGCTGGGGTTGCTGACCGGAATCATGTTTGCCTTTTTCTATGCCACCCTGGGCATGCCAATGGCGATGTGGGCCGATCGCGGTAACCGACGCAACATCATCACCTTGAGCATTACGCTGTGGAGCGGCATGACGGCCCTCTGCGGACTAACCCAGACTTACCTGCAATTGCTGCTGGCACGTATTGGGGTTGGGGTCGGCGAAGCCGGCTCAAACCCGCCTTCACATTCCATGATCGCGGATCTTTACCCACCGGAGCAACGTGCCACAGCCATGGCAATTTTTGCCATGGGTATCAATGCCGGCATCATGCTGGGGTTTCTGATCGGTGGCTGGGTAAACGAGTGGCTGGATTGGCGCTGGGCTTTCATCATCGCAGGACTGCCCGGCCTGCTTATTGCGTTACTGGTTCGCTTTACCATCACAGAACCCCCGCGCGGCTATTCCGAGCCGAATGTGGCGGTGGCACAACCACCGAAGTTCGCGGTAGTGCTGCGAACACTATTCGCGTCGGCGGTACTGCGCAATGTCGTGTCAGGCGGCATGCTGGCGGCCTTTGCCGGTTACGCTGCAGTGATCTGGGTGCCGGTTTATTTCGTGCGCATTCACGGCCTGGGTACGGGTGAGACCGGAACCTACCTGGCACTGATTATTGGCATCGGCGGTGCGCTGGGATCATTCTCTGCCGGCTGGTTGGCCGATCGCTGGGGTAGTCGCAACCACGGCTGGCGCGCGTGGGTCGTCGCCTTGGCAACCCTGATCACTATCCCGTTTTTAGCCCTGGCATTCATCCAGGAGAGTGCCACAAACACAATGTGGCTATACGCCATACCGGCCATTCTCGGCACTGCCTACGTTGGCCCGGGGTTCGCCCTGATCCAGTCAAACGTGCCTTTGGAGATGCGTTCGGTCGCAGCCGCCATCAATCTTTTCATCACCAACATTGTCGGTCTGGGTCTGGGCCCATTGAGCGTTGGTATCCTCAGCGACTGGTTCGAACCAACCTACGGCACCGATGGCCTGCGTTACGCACTGTTTCTGGTTCCCGCCATCAGCGTCTGGTCCATGCTGCACTACCTTCGCGCCGGTCAGCACCTGCGCCGCCTGCAATCTGTTCAATCTGCATAGGCAATAGCTTTATTCGTGGGTTCTGATTCACCCCGGCACTTCGGCCGACGCTAATCGACCCTCGGCACTACCATAGAGATGGCAACTGGTCAGATGTCCTTGCTGATTCGCCTCGAGTTCAGGTGCCGTCTGACTGCACTGCTCCATTGCCTGAACACAACGCGGATGAAAACGACAGCCTGATGGAGGATTTCTCACGCTGGGTACCTCACCGACGATCAACTGTTGGGGGCGATGACTTTCAATGGCAGGATCCGCCACCGGTACTGCGCTGAGCAACGCCTGGGTATAGGGATGTCTGGGTGAGTCGAACAGTGCGTCCCTATCGGCCATTTCAACAATCTTGCCCAGGTACATCACCGCGACCCTATCGCTCATGTGCCGAACTACCGAGATATCGTGGGCAATAAACAGATAGGTAAGGCCGAGTTCCTGCTGCAGATCCATGAACAGATTGATGATCTGAGCCTGGATCGATACATCCAGCGCTGACACCGGTTCATCGCAGACAATCAGCCTCGGTCGCAGCGCAAGGGCTCGGGCAATGCCGACCCGCTGGCGCTGACCGCCGGAGAATTCATGAGGATAACGATCAGCCATATTCGGCAGCAGACCCACCAGATCCATCAGTTCAGCAACCTGTTTCCGATAGAAGGTTTTGTCGCTGGCCATGCCGTGTACGACCAGCGGTTCACCGATGATGTCGGCAATTTTCATCCGCGGGTTCAGTGAGCTGAACGGATCCTGGTAAACCATCTGGATCTGCCGCCGAATGGGTCGCATCATTGCCGGCGTATGGCGGGTGATGTCTTCACCGGCAAATGCGATTCGTCCTGCTGTCGGGGTAAGCATGCGCATCACGCTGAGCGCTGTCGTCGACTTACCGCAACCGCTTTCACCAACCAGACTGAAAGTCTCGCCTGACCTCAGGCTGAAGGATACGCCGTCAACGGCTTTCACAGTGGCAACCTGTTTGCGCCCGAGCACACCTTCGGTGACAGGAAAGTGAACCTTGAGGTCTTCGACCTGCAGCAGTGGATCGGATTCGATCTCATTCATAGCCATGACAGGCCCGCAGGTGATGTTCAGCTATCTGTTCTAGTGCCGGTTTTTGGTCATGGCATACGTTACTGGCGTGTGGGCAGCGCGGCGCAAACGCGCACCCGGGCGGCAGATTGGCAAGGTCCGGTGGCTGGCCTTCAATGGTTATCAGGCGCGATTGTGGAGATCCGTCAAGACCAGGGATCGAGTTCATCAATCCACGTGTGTAGGGATGTTGCGGGTTGGAGTAAAGTTCGCCCGCTGGCGCAGATTCAACAATGCGACCGCCATACATGACTGCGACCCGGTCGGCATAGCGTGCTACTACGCCGAGGTCGTGGGTGATCAGGATCAGGGCCGAGTTGGTTTCCCGGGTAAGATCTTTCAGCAATGCCAGGATTTGTGCCTGCACTGTGACATCAAGGGCGGTGGTAGGCTCATCGGCTATGATCAGCCGGGGATCACAGGCCAGCGCCATGGCAATCATGACCCGCTGTCGCATGCCCCCGGAAAACAGGTGTGGATAGTCACCGAGGCGATGCTCAGCGTCGGGGATGGCAACTTTTCTAAGCAATTCAGTTGCGTGTTCCAGCGCTACAGACCAGGGCAGGCCCCGGTGCAGCTGGATTGGCTCTGCCACCTGTTTGCCGATAGTCAGCACCGGATTCAATGAGCTCATAGGTTCCTGGAAAATCATCGCGATGCGGTCGCCGCGAATTTTCCGGATACCGGCATCGTCCAGCTCGAGGAGATCACTACCGTCAAAGAGAATTCTGCCGCGGTCGACCTGGCCGGAATCGCCAAGCAGTCTCAGGATCGACAGCGCTGTCACGCTTTTGCCGGAGCCACTCTCACCAACAATGGCGAGGGTTTCACCCGGCGCAACATGCAGATTAACGGAGTCTACTGCCCGCACCCAGCCGCGGTCAGTCCGAAAGGACACTGAGAGGTCTTCGACTTCGAGCAGGTTAGGATTGCTCATTCGAATCCCATCTCCCGCTTCATTTTCTCATCGATCCATAGTCGGGCGTAGATCGGCCCCGGACGCACCGCACCGGCACGAAGCTCACCATTGTAGTTTTTGACCCAGGGCCACCAGGCGGTATAAACATAACCAGTCGGCAGCCATACATAGGGCGCGGTATCAAGCATGTCGACAGTCAGTCCGTGGATAATCTGCACACGCTCGGCATCGTCGCGGGTGCTGTGCATATCGTCGATACGGCGGTCCACGTCCGGATCACTGAACATGGACGGATTCCACACCTGACCGGTCTTGAAACTCTTGCGCAGAGTAGAAGTAGGATTTACGTGACCGCTTCCCATCAGGTACATGGGGGTGTGGTTGCGCGAGGTCATCATTGAAAGAAACGACGCATATTCCAGCGGTTTGACGTTCAGCTTTACGCCAACTTTGGACAGGTAATCGTCCAGCAGCGGGATCAGGTCCAGGTTCGCGGCGCTGCAGCTACAGACCTGAATGTCAACTTCAAAACCATCCGGGTAGCCGGCTTCAGCCAGCAGTCGTCGGGCTTTTTCCGGATGATACTCGAACAGCTCGCGAACGGATTGCGGCATCTCTTCCAGAGGCTGGAAATTCTCCCCGAACGCCGGGTGTTGTGGATAGGCCATCAGTTCAGCGTGCCCACCGTAAAACAGATCGACAATTTCCTGCTGGTTGATGGCCAGATTCATTGCCCGTCGCACGCGGATGTCGTCAAAGGGTTTACGATCAACTCGCAATGATATGAAGTTGCCGCTGGTGCCCAGCCAGCGATGCCATTTGAGCTCCGGCGTGGTCTCTTTAAGATGATCGACGGCAATCCAGCGAATAGCTTCCAGTATATCGATCTTGCCGGTGCGCAATGCCGTGAGGTAGGTGGCCTCGTCTTTGATGATGCGATAGGTGAGGCTGTCTATAAAAGGCAACTGGTAGCTGCGCTCTGCGACCTGCAGAGAGTCCCAGTAACCTGGATTACGGGTATAGGTCTGGGAGTTACTCTGCACGTAGCGGGACAGGAAAAACGGTCCGGTGCCCACGACGTTGCGCCAGCTCTTCGCATCCTTGCCAGCCATTTCCCTTGGAATGATCGCCGAGTAATAACCGTAACCAAAGCGGTAGGCCCACTCAGCGTTGTACTCTGAGAAGCGAAACACCACAGCATGAGAACCGCGGGCTTCGACGCTCTCCAGATGCTCAAAGTAGGTTCTGATCCGTTTCGGGCTCTGATCGATGTAGTTGAAAGTGTAGAGCACATCCTCGGCATCCAGTTCGCGTGCCGCCATCAGACCTTCTCTGGCCGGAAACATGACGCCGCGACGAAGTTCGATGATCAGGGTCTTGTCATCTTCCCAGTACCAACGTTCCGCGAGTTCACCGCGTAGTGCTTCAACAGGGATATAGGCATCGGCAACATAGGGATATGGCCCGCCGTGTTTTTCACTCAGCGCAAGGTCTGCGGCCAGCAACTGCTCACGAACCATTCCGGTATCGTGATTGATCTTCCAGTTCCAGTCTGCCGGGTCCCAGGACAGCGGGGATAAGGTTACATACACGCTGCCAACGTTGAGGTCGCCGCCGTATTGTGGCTCTTCAGCCAGAGCTGAGCAGAGGCTGAACATAGCCAGAGAGCAGAACGTGAAAAGGCGCAATGAACGACGGGCTTGAGTCATGATTATCTGCCGCGCATACGTGGATCCAAGAGGTCGCGCAAGGCATCTCCATAGACATTGATGGAATAGACCACAATGGTCAGGCACAAGCCGGGCGCCAGCGCCAACCAGGGTCCGAGATACATATAGGTGCGGCCAGTGCCGCTGAGCATACTGCCCCATGTTGGCGCCGGTGGTGGTACGCCAAGGCCAAGGAACGACAATCCGGCTTCAGCGAGAATGACAGCGCCGATACGGGTGGTGAACAGCACAATCACCACCGGCATGACGTTAGGCAGAATGTGGCGCCTCAGAATGTAAAGGTTCCGGCCGCCCATGGACTGGGCTGCGTGGGTGTACATGTTTTCCTTTACGGACACAACTGAACCGCGAACGATGCGCGAACCGGCAATACCGTAGAGCAGCCCGAGAATGATGATGATCTGCGGTACGCCGGGGCCAACCACCGAGACCACCACAATCAACAGCACCAGATCAGGAAAAGTCATCCAGGCATCGACCATGCGCTGGATGATCATGTCTACTTTGCCGCCGAAGTAGCCGGAGGCCAGACCAAGCACAATGGAGATAATGGTTGCCAGCCCAGCTGCGAGAAAGGCCACCACCATCGACAATTGTGCGCCATAGAGAATGCGTGACAAAACATCCCGGCCCAGGTGATCGGTGCCGAGTGGAAAACTTAACGATGGCGCCTCCAGGCGGCGATGCAGATCGGTATCATTGATGCCGTAGGGCGCAATGATGTCAGCAAAGATCCCACAGAACAGAAAGATCAGGAAAATCAGACCACCGGCCGCGCCCAGCGGTTTGTCCCGCACCAGCCTGCGAGTGAAGTCGATGATTGGCCAGCTGGATTTGCTGCTGATGGGTGCTGATACCAGCTCTGCCGCCCGGGTGCTCATTGGTGGCGCACCTTGGGGTCCAGCAGGCCATAGCTCAGGTCAACCAGCAGGTTGATCAGCAGAACACCAACGCCAACGATCAGGAAAACGCCGGAGACGACCGGATAATCTCGCTGAAATACCGCTTCGAGCAGCAGCAGACCCATGCCCGGTACCACAAATATCTGTTCGAGAATCACTGCGCCACCAATCAGTAGAGGCGCCTGCAGACCAATCAGCGTCACCACTGGAATCAGCCCGTTGCGCACTGCGTGGCGCAAAACCAGCAGGCTTTCACTGAGGCCCTTAGCTCTTGCGGTGCGGATATAATCCTGGCGCATTACTTCGAGCATCATCGTTCTGGTCATCCGCATCGTCACTGCGGACATGGACAAGCCCAGCAACACTGCCGGCACCAGCATGTGTTTGAGATTCTGCAGCGGATCTTCGGTGAACGGAATGTAGTTCAGCTCCGGCGACCAGCGCCACCAGACGGACGGAAATACCATCACCAGGGTGCCCAGCCAGAAAGACGGGATCGCCAGCATCAACAGCGAAAAGGAACGGGAAATGTAGTCGCCGGCGGTATCCTGGCGCATCGCCGAATAGGTGCCAATCGGCAGCGCCACGCTGAGTGCCACGATCATTGCCAGCAGCCCGAGTTCAAAGGTAATGGGCAGGGTCGCCGCCAGTTGATCCACGACGGGGACGTTCTGCCAGAGCGAGTTGCCAAGATCTCCAGTGAGGGCTGCACCAATCCAGGAGAAGTATTGGGCGACCAGCGACTGATTGAGGCCGAGGGCGGCTTCGATTGCGGCTCTATCCTGACCTGTGGCGATATCGTTCTGCGCCAGCATCAGATCGATGATGTCGCCGGGAATCAGGCGCATCGATAGAAAGACGATGATGCTGGCAAAGAACAGCGTGGGTATCAGCGCCAACAGGCGCCGAACGATGAATGCGTACAGCGAAAACCCCTACATCCGGTTAACCGGAATCCTCCCTCAGCGCAAGATCATACCCTATTCAGTTTCGAACACAGAAGACGCCCGATGAGCAAACAAACGGGGTCGAAAGAAACGGGGTCGAACCGAGGTTTAGGAAAACAAGGCTCAGAACAGCCTGGACAGTTTGAAATCGTAAGGTTTAACTTATCGTAACTCGTCAATGGCCAGGCTCTTTCGTCCTTCTAACTGCTGGAGCAAAAGACAATGTCACAAGCGCCATACAAACAGGCCGAAAATTACCGTTACGCGCCGAAACAGGTTGATGAAATCATCATCCGCCAGTTCACTTTCGAATTTCCCGACGACCTCAACCCCTATTGGATTCCCGGCCATGTGGTTCGCTCCCACCTGTTCAATGGATTCTCGCTGACCATGCCTTATCTGGAACCCTTCCTGGTCAAAACCATGCGTGAAGCATCCGCTGCAATACAGGTTCCCGAGCTGCAGGAAGACATCCGGCAGTTCAACGGCCAGGAGGCCAGCCATTACAAGTGTCACCGGCGCCTGAACGAAATAGTGAAAACTAACGGTTATGAAGAATTAGCCGAGGTTGAAGATCGCATGCAGCGCTCCTATAAGAAACTAGGCGGCAGAAGCCTGCGCACCAGACTTGCGTACAGCGCTGGTTTTGAATGCATGACGAATGGATTCACCCACTGGCTCATTACCAAACGTAGAAAACTGTTTGCTCACGCGGATCCACACATCTCGTCTTTCTGGTTGATGCATATGGTAGAAGAGACGGAACACAAAACCGTCGCTTTTGATACCTACATGGCCCATTCAGGGCAGTATCTGCCGCGCGCCATGGGAGTTTTCCATGGATCTTTTCATGTTCTGGGTTATGGCTTCATCGGCATGTTTGCAGCCTTGAGAAAAGATGCTGTGCTGCAGCAGCCCAGAGTAGTGGCGCAAGTGATCCGGGAAACATGCTCGCTGATCTGGAATGTCGGTCCGTATTTATTAAGGGCTCTGTCGCCTCGGCACAATCCGCGTGGAGAAGTGGACCCTCAATGGATGCAGGACTGGATTGCAGGTCACGCCTCCCTGCCTGCAGGCGCAATGATTCCTCTTGTCGACACAAACACGCTCGACATGCCCGTACCGTTTAATCGCGCCCCGGTCACCTGACCGTCTCATGAGTCAGCAAGCAACAAATAGAAACTTTGAAATTCAGAGGATAAGAACAGTGGAACGTCTGCAACGAGTAATGCTTATCAATGGTTTTATGGTCATTCTCTTCGCCATGCTGGCTGGATTCATGCTGATGTTCTCTCTGCTGGGAGGCCTGGAGCTATGGCCCGAGTACATAGTGGCTATTCCGGTTTATGGCACGAGTGAAGGATGGGTCAGAGCACATTCCGGCGGAGCTATGAACGGATTGCTGGTGGTGGCCGTCGGTTTGTCATTGCCAAAAATGGCATTGAGCCGATTCCAGCAGCGTCTGACGGCCTATGGTTTTATTTACGTGGCCTGGTCGTTCACCATCTTTTACTGGTTCGGCAATGCTGCAGGGAACCGCGCACTGACGTTTGGTGACAATCCGCTGGGTTCATCCGACCTGTTTGGTGTTATCGGATTCCTGCCGGCACTGCCTGCGGTGTTTCTGGTGGTATTGCTGTTGGGATTGGCGACGAAGGGAATCTGGTCATCTGCAGATGGTTCATGATGACTGTGACAATCACTGACGCGCGGCTGCAGCGCGCAGCATCTCCGGCGTAAAAGGCATTGCCCTGACGCGAGTCCCGGATGCCGCGAAGATCGCATTCGCTATCGCTGCAGGCGTCGGCCCGGTGCTGGCTTCTCCCACCCCCAGAGCTCTGTCACGTGACGGTACAAGGTGGGTTTCGATTTCCGGTACCTCACTGAATCGGAGTATCGGATAAGACAGCCAGTCCCGGGAAGTCACACCCGATTCATCCCAGGACACTGCCTCTTTCAACGCCCAGCTAGCAGCCTGGACAAAACCACCTTCGAGCTGGTTGATCAGACCATCGGGGTCGATCACCAGACCCGCATCAGCCGCGATTGTGGCTCTGCGCAGCTGTACCTGGGCATCGTCGCTGACCACCAGATCAACCGCCACCGCACACCAGGTCTGACGATTTTTGTAGCGGGCAAGGGCAATCCCCCGACCTACCCCAGCCTCATCCGATGGCGCAGCAAGCTGATCGCGTAACAACTCCAGCACTTTCCGCGCGCGGGTGTCCTGCAGGTGGCGCAGACGGAACTCGAAGACGTCTGCACCTGCAAGCTGTGCCAGCTCATCCATAAAAGACTCGATGGCAAAGACGTTGGCAAAAGCACCAAGGCTGCGCAACGACGACGTCCGCAGCGGGCTGCTGGCGACAAAATGTTTGATCAGCTGCTGCTGTGGAAATTCGTAGATCGGCTGCAGATTCCGGTGAATGCCAACTTCTTTGAACATCGCAGGTTGTCTGGGCGCAGGCGGTGTCGCCTGCTCTCGCCACCAGGCGGACTGCAGATTAGTGTATCCCGGCGACGGTCGCGGCCGGCCGGCATGAGAAAAGCTGAAACTCTCATGGCGCCAGTCGATGACTCGGCCGTCCTTATCGAGACCGGCCTTCATATCAATCACCGCGGCCGGCGCGTAGGGTTCAAAACCGTGTTCGTCAGCTCGAGTCCACTTCACACTTACCGGATCAGGCTCAGCTGCCATCGCCAGCAGCGCGGCATCCAGCGCCACATCGTCTGCGCCATTGTGGCCGTAGCAGCCCGCTCCTTCCGCGTGAATCACATCCACCTGATCTTTGGGTAATCCCAGCACGTCAGCCAGCGCGCGCTTGAGCAGCTCCACGCCCTGACTGTGCGAGTAAACGGTAAGGATGCCGTTGGCATACTGCGCCACTGCCGCAGATGGACCCATCGATGCATGCATCTGGTAGGGCCGATAGTAGGTGGCTTCGAGGGAGACGGTCACAGCAACAGACGACTGGTATGCCGGAACAGGCGCATCGACAGGGGTGCCGTCTACAACCGGCAGACTTCGCGTCACCTTGTTGCGCAGATAGTCGGGTATTTCTCCAGGCATCACGGTAAGCGGCGCCTGCGACCATCGGCATCGCAACGCCAGCCGTTCAGCGGCAGCAACGGCAATTTCTTCGCGCGCTGCCAGCACCCCGAGAAAGCTGCCGTCTCTGACAATCTCCACGCCGGGCATCTCCAGGGTATCCGGGCACTCGAGCAACCGGGCATCTGGCTGTGGCGGTTTAACGAGCCGTCCATGTCGCAGATGGTGAAACAGCATGTCATGCACAAAGGCGACATCACCGTTGAGCTTGGCAGGCAGATCAACCCGGCTTACCGCGTGGCCGACAATACGGTAGTGACGCGGATCTTTGACTGCGGGCAACGAGACAATGTCCGTTTCAAATCGCATCCCTGCCTGCAGGGACCAGTAATCGATCTGCTCGTTGGACTCGGTGGAGCTGATCATGCCGTCATCCACAGTTAGCGTGCCGGGTGCCACATCGAGAAACTCAGCCGCTTTCGCCAGCAGTATTTCACGCGCCGCGGCGCTGGCAACCCGCACCGCACTGCCGCTGTCCTCCACCGACATGCTGCCAGCGGTGATCTGTTCATTGGGTGTGATTCGGGTATCCGCAGTCTGCACATGAATGCGCTCAACGACCACATCGAGCTCTTCCGCTGCGATCATCGCAATGGCGGTCATGATGCCCTGGCCAATTTCCACCTTGCCGGTTTTAACGGTAATGGATCCATCAATGTTGATGTGCAGCCAGCGATCAAGTCCTGGTGCGCGCTCGATAGCGCCGGGCAGGTTCATGACGCCCCACGCAGCCGGGCTGCCGCGCTCTCCACTGCACGAATCATCCTCGGTTGGGCGCCACACCGACACAGATGCCCGTCCAGCGCCTGGCAGATATCCTGCCGGGATGGCTTAGGATTCTTCGCCAGCAGCGCTTTAGTCCGCATGACGATGCCGCTGAGACAGAAGCCGCATTGTGCCGCGTTGTGGTTGAGGAATGCCTGCTGAATCGGGTGCAGCTCGCCGGATTCAGCGGCCAGCCCTTCCAGGGTTTCGATGGCTTTACCCTGAAGGTCACCGATCCGGGTCGTGCAGGAATAGATCGGCTCACCGTCCGCCAGCACCACGCAGGCGCCACACTGTTCCAGACCACATCCAAGTTTCGCGCCGTGACAGTCAAGATCGTTTCGCAATGCGAATATCAGAGGCACCTCTTCACTGAGCTCCAGCGAGTGAGGCGAACCATTGACAGTAAGCCTGATGGACATCTTCATCCCCGTGTCATCCTGCCGAGCCCATAGCTTGGCCGATTTCGAGACTGCAGGCTACTGCGCCGCAGCGGGCCAGAGCAGTCTCAGACAGCAGAGCTATGGGGTCAGAGTAAAGGGGATCGCCCGAACGAAGGAACCGGAAAGAATCACATCACCCTCTCTAATCAACATTCCAAACTGATGCAGGGTGTTTGCCAGCCAGGCAACGGCGTTGACTGGATTTGCCAGTACCGCAGTGGATGATCCGGTTTCTACAATTTGCCCGTTAATCGACAGCGACATCGTCCATTCACCCGTCTGCTCGGCATGCCATAAGTCCGCAGCAACTTCGGCGACCTGTTCTTTGTTCAGCACTCGTTCTGCCTCACTGCTTTTTACTGTCCTGTTCTGCCCACCAGTCACCGCCCAGAGCTACCCGTCGAACGGCGTCAGTATCGGTCGGCTGATGCCCCACCTGATGCTGCGGCTCCGGAATATCCTGAACAGTGTTAGTCAGTCTGCCCAGACCGGTTACTTCTACTTCCACAACGTCTCCGGGCTGCATCGGGCGTGAATTTGCCGGCGTACCAGTCAGAATGACGTCGCCGGGCATCAGCGTGATATGACGACAGAGATCCGCAAGCTGATAATCGATGCCAAACGTCATCTCGCCGACCTCGCCTTGCTGCACAACTTCACCGTTGATGTAGGTTCGCAATGTGGAGTTGCGAACATCCACACCACGCACAATGCCCGGACCAATCGGACAGAATCCATCCATACCCTTGACCCGGGTCATGCCGCCAGCGTCGGTATCCCGGTAATCCTGAGCACCGACATCGTTGGCGGGCGCAAAACCCGCAATGTAGTTCCAGACGTCTTCGATAGCGACGTTCTTCATTGGCCGCCCGACAATGGCAGCAATCTCGCCTTCATAGTTGAGGTACTGACAATTGGCTGGCCGATTCAGCATGCCGCGATGGCTGTTGAGCGCAGTGACCGGCTTCATGAAATAGGTAGGCGTAACCAGATCAGGGGCTCGAAACTCGATGCGCCGCGACTCGTAGTTCAAGTGAATACAGATGATCTTGGTCGGGTTGCACGGAGCCAGGTAGACGGCATCGGACTCTGGTATCTCCCGGCCGTCGGGCAGCAGCAGATTATCACCAGCAACACTGGTCCATACCGGTCTGCCTTCACACAGGATCTGCCGTTGTTCGAGACGCTCACCCTCAAATACGTTCATCGTTGTTCCTCTTTTGTTGTTACTCAGCGTGCCGGGGCAGATCCGCGCGAAATCAGCGGGAATGACGCGAATCGCGTTTCAGTGAAAAATTCCCGGCTGAGCCCACCGCCTTCGCGACCAAGCCCGCTCATTTTCATGCCGCCAAACGGCTGCCGCAGGTCTCGATCAAAACCGGAATTGATCCAGATCATTCCGGTCTGGAGTCGATGGCTCACGTAGTGCGCTGTCGATTGCGATTCGGTCCAGATATACCCGGCAAGGCCGTAGGTTGAGTCGTTTGCGATTGCTAACGCATGCTCCACATCTTCAAACGGAATGATCGTCGCGACAGGACCGAAAATTTCCTCCTGGCAGACTCGCGCCGTCGGCTCAACGTCAACGATAGCGGTCGGTTCAACGAAGTAGCCTTTCTCCAGACCATCGGGCCGTTTGCCGCCAAACAGAATCCTGCCTTCGGTGCGGGCAAGATCGAGGTAACCGGTCACGCGCTCATACTGCGCTTTCGAGACCAGCGGTCCGAGCCGGGTGCCACGCGTCATCGGATCTCCGGGTTGCCACGCGCTCGCTGCCTTCTGAAACTGTTCCAAGAAGTCATCGTAAATGGCCTTCTGCACCAGAATTCGGGATCCGGCGACACAGACCTGACCGCTGTTCATGAAGATGCCCATCGCCGCAGCGGGGACAGCTTTCTTGAGGTCAGCATCAGCAAAGATGATGTTGGCGGATTTGCCACCGAGTTCGAACGAGGTTCGCTTCAGCGATTGAGACGCGCGGCCGGCGATATCTTTTGCCGTGGCGGGTGAGCCGGTAAACGAAACGCCAATCACGTCTTCGTGCTCGACCAGCGGAATCCCTGCTTCCTTGCCATAGCCCAGGACGGTGTTATAGACACCTTTCGGCATGCCGGCTTCTGCAAAAATCTCGCACAGCACAGCAATGGAAAGCGAGGACAACTCCGACGGTTTATGCACGGCAGAGTTACCGTACGCAAGGCACGGCGCCATCTTCCAGGTCGACAGCATGATCGGACCGTTCCAGGGCGTGATCAGACCAAATACCCCGGCGGCATCACTCATCGTGTAGGTCAGCAGCGTATCGTCGCGGTTGAAGGCGTGGTCGCCTGCCTGCTCCTGCTCTTCGGCAAAAAACCGCAGATTCCATGCCGACCGCGCCATGATCGGATGCGGACCAGAGAACTCAGGGCCCAACGGCCCACCCATTTCCAGGGTCTGCAACCGAATCATCTCGGCAGATCTTGCTTCTATGAGGTCCGCAGCTTTGAACAGAACCTTGCGCCGGAACGAAGGATTGGCACGAGACCATTCACCCCCAGTAAAGGCTTCTTTTGCTGCGGCAACGGCAGCAGCTATGTCGTCGGCATCACCCCGAGCTACCTGGGTGGTGACTGCTTCCGTGGCAGGATTGATCGCAGCAAAGGTCCTCCCGGAGCGGGAAGATACAAACTCTCCATCGATATAGTGTTTACCGATCGACGAGCTCAATTCTAACGATCCGCTCATTCGGACGCTCCACCCCGCTGGAAATCATGCCCGTAGGTATCCCGCACAAAATACTCACTCTGGTGGGTCGCAGGCTTACCACCATAGCCAATCTCAATCTGCCATCCGGAAGGACCTACCAGATAGAACGAAAACATATGGTCATTGGCATGCTTGCCCAGCTCTATTGCGATCGGATATTTGCTTTGTTTAGCCAGTTCGTAGGTCGTGAACACATCGTCAAGATTGTCGACTTCCAGCATCAGGTGGTTGATGTGTTTACCTTCAGCCGGCGGCACCCCGAATGCGAACGTGTGATCGCGCTCGTTACAGTGCATAAACAGGATATCGAGCGTGGCGTCTGGACCCATGGGCACCTTGTATTCGATCCCGCCCCGCATACCGAGAAGTTTGTAGAAATCATAGATCGGCTCAAGACCCTGGTGGCTGAGGATCATGTGGCCAACCCCGCCTGCATCGGTGAGATAACGACCATGCATTCGTCGGCCAGGATAGAACGGCAGATGGGTGTCGATTCTGGGGCCATGAAAAATTTCCAGCGGATTGCCTGCAGGATCCTTGAGCAGCAGCACTTCCAGCACCCCCCGTTTGGCGCAAAGCGCCTGGTCTCCTACTTCAAACGGAATCTCGTTATCCGTAAGTGTTGCCTGCATTGCTTTGAATTCTTCAGCACCGGCGACCCGCAGGCCCGCGCCAATCAGGTCATCCGCCGCACTTTCTTCCAGGAGGATGCGATGGTGCCAGTAGTCCATGCGCAGAGATGCGCTGCGGGCATCGCCAGGCTCTTCACAGACTTCAAGCGCCAGTATTTCCCTGGCAAATGTTTTCCATTCCTCAAGATCGGAAACCCCAAACCTCACGTATCCCAATTCGGTTACACAGGACATTGTCTTCTCTCCCTATTGCCTTTATCGGCCCAGTTCGTATTTGCGCGTAATCTCATCTGTTGCTGCCCAGAACTCCGGCACGCTCTGCCACTCACGAGTTTGCTGCGCCATCATGTGTGCCAGCGAATAGTTTCTCGCCGCTGACGCAAGATAAAATCGCTCGTAGAGTTCAACCCGTCCACCGAGCGCTGAACCCGCCATATCCCAAGCAGTGCGAAACAATCGCGCGCGGTCCTTTGCATCCGCGTCATCCGCACCACGCAGATAATGCGCAAGCAGAGGCTGCAGAGTTTCATCGTCGAAGTCAGCCTGCGCCGGTGTGGCGAGCAGGTTGTGTGACCCAATCTGCTTGAGAATATCGTTGGTGCGGACCATCCAACCCGGCATTGTCGGGCGCAACGCAATGAAAGGCCGCTCATCACATATCCAGGTGCCATCACCGTAGTCGAATGCGCCATCTTCTGCGGCTTTCAACGCACTTCGCGTCAACTCGCCGAAGGACCACAGCTCGCCCAGCATCTGCGTCGTTTCACTGCGCTGATTCTGACCGGTCACCTTGGCCATGCGCGATGCCAGCTCGTATGCGAACTCAAGTTTGGTGAGGGCCCGGATGACCGTCTGCTGCATGATGTTGCCGGTCCAGCCGCGCCTCATCACCGTGTTGAACACAGCCGGGTTGGCATCACAGAACACGCGGGATTTGGGAATTTCCACGTTATCAAAGATCATGAAAGCATCCTGCTCATCGAAGCGGCTGGAAAAAGGCGCATCGAAAACATTCCGGTCCACGGTGTAGTGATCCCTGCACAGGATTTTCAGCCCCTGGGCATTCATCGGCACGGAGAACGCCATGGCAATCTCCGGCTGATTCTCGGGAACGGGATGCGCAGGGTAAACCGCCAGCTCATCGGCGAAAGGTCCCAGGGTGGCGAGAATCCGGGCACCACTGACGATGATCGAGTCTGCCGTTTCCCCAACCTTGCGCAGCGCAAGCTCCTGGTTGATACCCTCATAATCAGGCACCCGTTTGTCGACGATGGGATGAACGATGGTGTGCGTGAGAGAAAGATCCTTCTCGGCAATTTCCTTTTGAAACGCCAGCAGGTTGTCGTGGCCTTCCTCGTTGCCTGCGGCCCGCCACAGGGTGGGCTGACCAGCGAAACCGGCAAAGGTGACGTTTACGTAATCCGGCGTGCGGCCAAGCATGCCGACGCTGTAGCCCGCCAGTTTCTGCAGACCCTGGCGCCGGCGCTCGAGGTCTTCCCGGCTACGCGGGATAAGATGGCTGACGCTGACGAGGTCTCCTTCTGAATTCTCCATCAGGCAGTCGTCGGCATAACGGTGCTGCCAGTCAAAGTACCCTGCCATACCGGCCAGCGAACCCTTGAAGCCGGGGTGACAGGCCACGTCAGTCACCGCCTCGCCGTTGACCCAAACAGATCGCTGGTCTTTCAGGCCCGCTAAATACTGCTCACCAGTTCGTGCCGCCATATCGAAATCCCCTATCCAGAGAGTTGTTGCGTTGCATCGCTATCTGTATATGTCCCTGGCAGCTGCACAATGGCGTCGAACCAGATCGATCGAAGTCTTTTAACCTCACCGCTTATTCTGATATCCGGAATCTGCTCCAGGATCTCGCGAAGCAGTGCTGCGAGTTCAAGACGCGCGAGCCGCGCGCCGAGACACTCGTGCGGACCCGTGCCGAATGCCAGGTGCTTGCGGGCGTTCTCGCGCGTTGTATCGAAAACATGCGGATTGTCGAAGACTTCCGGATCTCTGTTGGCCGCCGCGTAGGACATATAGATCTTGTCGCCTTTTCTGACTGGAACGCCACCAATGTCCGTGTCCAGTGTCGCCGTGCGCCTGAACTGGGTCGTCGGCGAGTGGAACCGCAAGACTTCCTCGATGGCGTTGGGCAGGTATCTATCCACATCACTTCTGAGCAGTTGCTACTGGGATGCTCATTCATCATCTGGATGAAGTGGGCACCGGTACTACGGGTGGTTTCGTGACCGGCAACGGCATTCTCGACGTCTGCCATTGCATTCCCTAATGCTACGACGCGATCGCGCATCGACTCAGGAATTGCCATTGTCGCAGAAGGTATAGACGGGAAGTTTCGACGCCACGTCGAAGACGAACTCACAGCTGCCATCAGGTCGCACCGAGTTGATGATGTCTTTCGCCAGCTGATCGATTCTCGGTTTGAGATCCACCATGGCTTTGGGTGAAAACGGTGGCATGACCAGATGGCGCATGCGCTGATGGTCCTCGGGCCGCATACCCATGAAATTTGCCTGCTGTCGGGCCAGCTCTGCGTCATCGAGATCCCAGATCAGGAATCCTTCATCGTGTGAAGTAAAGCGCGACGGGTCACGAGAGACCTCAAAAACATCCTGATACCGAGTAAGAACCCAGAAACCTTTATGCACGAGCCTGTGTGAGCGTCCCTGACTGTAGGCTGCAACAGGCGGGTTCCAGGGCACTGGATCAGCTTCACGCCAGGCATCGAAAAGCTCGTGGGGCGGGCCACCCGAGGCGGGAAAGAGATCCGCATTGAGAAGATTGGCTTCAGCGTCGCAAGGAAAGTTGGTCATGGTGGCTTCATTGCGCAGAGACCTGAGAAATATATTCTTCGCTTTTCTATTTATCAATAGATTTTATTTTTTCCTATGGATTATAATTCACCAACACTGATTTGGAGTTCGAGTTGACCTCACTGAGAGCCCGCCAGAAGTATCAGCGGCGCGAAAATATGCTGATCGCGGCAAGATCGTTGTTTGTGGAACGCGGCTATACCAAGACCACAATGGATGCCATTGCCGAGCGCGCCGAAGTTGGCGTGGCCACTGTGCATACCTACTTCGCGACCAAAGAGGGAGTGTTCGCAGAACTGGCGCGGATGGATATGTCAGAGCTCAAGCATGAGGGCGATGCACTGCTGAAGCAGTCACCCGAAGATCCTGTCGAGGCAGTGCATGCCCTCCTGGACATTTATTTCAAGGTGCAGAACTACATCTCGTTCGATGTGATGCGGGATTTTGCCGCAGGGTCGAAAAAATCTGGCCCCATGCGCGACGTCGCCGTGTGGATCAATCACTGGCAATCTGCCCAGGTCAACGAGGCCCTCGAGCGAGGCAGAGCTTCGGGCAGAGTTTCTGAATCGCTACCGCTTGAGGAGCTTGCTTATATCATTATTGATCTGCTGATCCGGTTTTATGATCGAGTCACATCTGGCGAAGACAGCGAGCTCGAAAGCAGGAAACTGAAGGTCAGGGTCCGGCTGCTGTTCGCAGACTGGCGAGGCTGAACGCAGCTTCCGCTGCAACACTTATATCCGACCGGCTGTATCCAATCTCCACACAACCAGTCGTAGCTTCTGATCCGACTTCAGGTGCGACCTACGACAGCTGCCTGGCGCTGGGTGGATGCTTATACTTGGCTGCAACCAGCACCTGTAAGAGAAACCTCCATGCGAAATGTCCGAGCAAACACCTGCACGACGTTCCAGGCCCTTTTATTCCTGGGCATGCTGTGTGCTTTCACACTTCCCGCTCTCGCGTCAGCTGAAATCAACCGACAGCAGCGCCTGGCGATCGTTGCTGCGCTCGATGACTCCAACCCTGCAAGCTTTGACGCATTCATCGCAGCCGTGCAGGCACTGCCACTGGCCGCAGACCTGGATCTGGATACTCTGCGCACGCAGCTGCGCAACCGCTCTCCACTCAATGACAACCAGCGTGCCAGCGCTGCTCGACTGCTGGGCCTCTATGCACGGGTGAAGTACGGCGACGAGGCGCTGGAGACGCTAGCCGAGCTGGTGGCAATTCCAACCTTCGAGGTCGAAGGTCTGCCCCAGTATGACAACCCCGCGTTCCAGCATATGGGCGCAACCCTCGAACGCCTCGCGCAACGCTTTGATCTCGGTTTCCGCAATGCAGGCGGCCGAGTCTATGAGATTTCTCTGGGCGAATCTCAAGGTGAACTCATCGGCCTGCACGCCCACGCCGACGTAGTACCCGTGAATCCGGATCTCTGGGTGCTCGACGACGGCACCCGGCTGGATCCGTTTACTGTCACCGCTATCGGCAATCGTCTCTATGGCCGCGGCACCCAGGATGACAAAAACGGCATCGTGGTCACCATGTACGCAATGCGTGTGGTCGCAGAGGAAGGTCTGCCACTGTTGAATCACTTCCGCCTGCTGGTCGATACCCGGGAAGAAACTGGTGGGGATGCCATGCCCTGGTACTTCGAACGCAATCCCGTGCCCGACTACAACATTGCGCTGGACGGTGACTATCCGGTGATCATTGCCGAGAAAGGCTACGGAGTGGTGATGGCCAGCTTCCCTGTGCGCGATGCTGGCGGTACAGGTGCCACTATCGTCGAGATGACCGGCGGCCTGGCGACCAACCAGATTCCAGCACAGGCAACGGTCTGGATTGACAGCACTGCCCCTGCCTCTCTCATCGAGAGCCTGAACAGTCGAGGCAGCGCTTTTACTGCCATGGGGGGTGGTGACTATTCGATACGCGCAGCCCAGGACGGCGATCTGGTTCGAGTTGACGTCATCGGTGTGTCGGCCCACTCCTCTGACCCGGCATCCGGCATCAATCCGGTGTCGCGGATGTTTGCGTTTGTAAATTTGTTGAACGCGGAAGAGGTAGTCGAAGCCAATCACTTTACCGACGCTGCCCGCTACGCCAGCGACAACTGGGGCATCGACTTCCTTGGCACACAGCTCGGTATCGGTTGGAGCGACCCTTTCATGGGTCCGCTCACTGCCGCCCAGACCTTCATCTCCACGGATGCCGAGCGCCTGCGCACAGCGGTGAACCTTCGCCTGCCCATTGGCCGCCAACCTGAGCTAGTGGTCGCTGAGGTCCGTGCCAAGCTGGATGACTGGGCCACGACCCGGCAAGTCGATGTAGCATTCGACATCAATGCCAGCGATCCCATGTACCGCAATCCTGACGGGGCCTGGGTCAACGCACTGCTGGACATCGCGGTGGAGAATCTCGGTATTGCCCGTGAGTTCGGTTCGTCCTCCGGTGGAACGTCAATTCACGATCTTCCGAACGGCGTGCAGTTTGGTCTTTCCCTGCCGAACGAAAAGTACACGGGTCACAACGCCAACGAATTCAAGACGGTCGATCAGTTTCTGCTCGACCTCTCCATTATCACGGAGATGGTCGCCAGATTGGGAGGCATGAGCCCATTGTAGTCAGACCGTCACGGTCGCCGGATCGTATTCGAGCAGTCCGCGGGCCGCGGCAGGACGTTGTGGAATATTGGGGTCCTGCAAGGCGAGGCCCTCTTCGCGGGACCAGAGCTGCACATTGGTGCCGCGGATCCGCCGGGCGACTTCGTAGCGCTGTAATGCCTCCTCGACAGAATTGCTTGCGGCAAACGCCCGACCGAGCACCAGCCCATCTTCGAGCGCAAGACACGCACCCTGACCGAGAAACGGGGTCATCGGGTGCGCTGCGTCTCCGAGCATCGCAACGCGACCGTCCACCCACCTCGCCAGCGGCTCGCGATCTCGAAGTCCCCATTTGAACAGCTCTCCGCTGGGAATCGCCCGGATCAGTTCCACCAGGTGTGGTGCGAAGTCGGCATACGCTGCCTCGAACTCTTCATTGCTGGCTGGAATGGACCAGCCTTCAGCTTCCCATGTCGTCGCGCGACCGCAGCCGATCAGGTTCATGATCGACCCGCCGCGCAGTGCGTAGAACAACATGTACCGGCCGGGCCCGGCGTACATCCCCATCTGCAGTTCTCTGACACGTTCGGGAATCAGAGACTGCGGAATCAGCGCCCGGTACGCTACCTGGCCATTGAACCCCGCGGCTTCGCCAGGAAACACGAACGAGCGAACCGCTGAAGTATTCCCGTCTGCCCCGATCAGCGCATCGCCAGGCGCCGTTCGGCCATCTGTGAAGATGGCGGTGACGCCAGATTCATCCTGCTCAAGTTCGGCGAACTCGCATCCTGCATGCAGCGCATCCGGATCGTTGGCCACAACTGCTTCTTTCAGCACGTCGTGCAGATCGCCTCGGTGTACCTGCAATGTAGCAGCGCCCCAGCGAGCCTCAATGTCGCGATTCCGGGTGGAACCCTGCACCGCGCCGGTGGCGTAGTCGCAGGCATGGATCACCGGTACACAACTTGAGCGCATGGCCAGCGCGTCGTCGACACCAAGATCCCGAAGAGCGCCGCGCGCATTAGCCGTAATGATCAGTCCCGCGCCGATTTCGCGGAACGCTTGCGCCCGTTCGTAAACCGACACGCGGAACCCTCTTCGCTGCAATGCTAAAGCCGCTGCGAGCCCGCCGATGCCACCACCGATGATAGTGATGCGCTTCAGTTGCATGTGCTGAGACACTTCCGTATTCCGAAAAGACCGTCAAGAATATCCTGGTGGATGGGCGATATGAACAGGTATGCAATCTGACGCCATTGCGCAAGGTGGGGTGTTGCCGAGCTTTTAATCCCTCTGCTTCCCTGCCCTCTATCGAAACGCTTCAGGAGGGTGAGAATGCTGGGTCTGCTGCTCGTAAGCGTAGGAAAGCGAGATCAGTAACGCTTCAGAGAACGGCCGGCCGAGCAGTTGCAGGCCTGCAGGCAGATGGCCATGGCTGTAGCCCATGGGCACGCTGACAGCAGGCAGCCCTGTTGCTGGCGCGACGAGCTGGCTGTTGTCTCCACGATATTCCTCGATGGCCTTGTCCATGTGCGCGGGCGGGTTCGTCCAGGTGGGATAGGCGATCGCGTCCACCCTCGCTCGATCCATGGACTCGACCACGTCACGCAGGAACAGCTGACGGCCTTCGTGTTCCGGGTAGTCGGGGCACCGCGGATCCAGATCCGCAGGATGCACGTCCGGCGGGTTGGCACCAAAGAACATCAGGCGGTCTTCGATGTAGGGTGAATACTGCCCGGTCTCCAGAACCTGCATGACATCTTCGAGCGGCGCCTGGCTACCGAGCGATTTCAGATACTCGCGCATGTCGTAGCGGAACCGTACGCAGAAATTGCTGGCGTTCATGTGCGCATCCAGATCGGTGATCTCGAAACCATCGACGATGACCGCACCGGCCGCTTCGAGATCTTCCAGCGCCTGCTCGAACAGCGCGATCACCTCGGGTGCTGCATCCTCGGTATTCACCAGCGCGCGCAACACGCCAATCCGACGGCCTTTCAGTGCGTCCGGATCCAGTCCCCGAACGTAGTCCGGCAGTTGCCCATCCGGGATCAGCCTGGTGTAGGGGTCGTTCGGATCTTGTCCGGCGATCACGTTGAGAACCCTGGCCGAGTCCTCCACCGTGCGGGTCATCGGCCCCACCACGTCGCGATCGAACGCCAGGGGAATGACGCCATCCCGGCTCACCAGCCCCATGGTGGAACGGATGCCGAACAGAGACAGATGAGAGGAAGGCCCGCGAATGGAATTGCCCGTGTCCGAACCCATGCCCACCAGGCCGAATCCCGCCGCCACTGAAGATGCGGAGCCGCCACTCGAGCCGGCGGGTACCCGCTCGAGATCGTAGGCGTTTGCGGTGGCGCCGTAAGACGAGCTGAGCGTCTGCTTGGGGCTGAAAGCCCACTCCGCCATGTTGGTCTTGGCGATGATGATGGCGTCCGAGCCTCTCAAGCGTCGGACGACAAACGCATCGTCCGGCGGCACGGATGCCTTCAGCGCGATGGAGCCGCCGCTGGTCGCCATGTCTGCCGTGTCCATGTTGTCTTTCAGCAGCACCGGCACGCAGTAGAGATCTCCGAGCTTTTCACCGCCCGCAAGCGCCGCATCGATCTGCCGCGCGCGTTGCAGCGCTGCGGGATTGGTGAAGATGATGGCATTCAGACCGGTGCTCTTATCCAGCTTCTCGATTCTTGCAAGATAAGCACTGACGATGTCTTCGCAGGAGTGCGAGCCGCTGCTGATGGCGCTGTGGACGTCGCGAATGGTTGCCACAACTGGATCGAAACCGCTGTTGGCCGCAGAGCCTACAACACCCGTGAATACCAGGCCAAGCAGAGCACTAACCTGTATCAGGAACACCTTGTTCAGTATCTGTCTCCTAAGTCCGAAATGGGCCCACAAGCGCACGCCAGCATGCCGGTTTCGACGACATCTGGCAAAAACGTGATTGGCGCTAATGGCGGTCAGAGAAAAGGCGCTGACGGGGTCGGAGCAAAGTGCCCGAGTCAGCGCGCCCACTGAGAACTTAACCGCGCGATGGCTGGGGGATCAGGCGAGAATGCAGCAGGGGAAATCAGGGCCCCATTGCGGGGCCCGTAGTACGGAGGTGCTGGTGTTCTAGAAGCGCATCCGGGCACCGATACCAAATGTCTCGACTTCTACATCAGTGTCGTCGATTTCACTGTATGAGTACTCAGCAGAGACAGCGATTCCTTCGGTTATGAACCACTCGGAGAAGACAGCGTATTCATCTGCTTCCAAACCGAAGTTGTCGAAGCGACCAAAGCGACCGCCGAAACCGAGAGTATTGTTGACATACCAGGTGGCGGCAGCGTTGTACACGTCAACATCATCGGCGTTGTCGACATCTACAGAACCGTAGTTGCCTTCCAGCACAATAGCGCCACTTGTCAGCGACCACAGGTGCTTCAAAGACAACTCGTAAAAGTCGGCATCACCGCCTTCGTCAACGTCTATGTTGCCGAATGTCGCCACTAACGTAGTGGTGTCCGTGAGGTATGCGCCGAATCCGACACTAAAAGTATCAATATCAGAGAAATCGGGTGTGCTGCGAGTGTATGAGCCTTCGAAGATCAACGGGATGCTATCAAGATCAAGAACGTAGCGACCGCTGATTCCGTACTCATCTCCGTCCAGATCCTCAACGATATCGTCAAGATCCGTATAAACGTAACCTGCAGATATATTGGAAGCGTGATCCAGGAACGCCGCCTCTGACAGCGGTCCCTTTTGGGTATCAACAGCGTCCAGATAGAAAGACCCACCAATGGCGAATCTATCTACATCCCCATCCTCATTTCCCAGGTCAATGTTTGTGCGCGAAGCCGCAGCATTCGCTTCCCAGCGGTAGTCCGCGTGTGCGGTTGCAGATACGGCCAGGGCTATGCCTGCTACCAGTACAGTTTTCTTGAACATGTTAGATCTCCTTGCATAGGCTGAAAGTGCGCTCTCCATAACTCCCCGGGGGAGTTGAGCGGCATGTTAGATGGGCTCAACTGCCCATAGTATGGCGTTCAGCCAATAGAAAACGTGCGCCACTGCCTTGTTTTGCAGGTTGATTGAACTAACCAACTGACTAACGGAGTCAGGTCAAGATGCCAGAGTCAGCGTACACACCGAGACAGTAGGGGACGGCAAGCAACTGGCAGAAGCGATGGAAACGTGTCAATTTACTTTGGCGCCCTACTCTGACCCCATCAATTGCACTACGGTTTCGCGCCGTCGACCTTTCGCAGCGCCACGAACGCCCCCCGCAGTTCACCGGCCTGATACCCCGTTGCCAGATCCTGTGGATACAGCGCCGTAAGTTCCGCCTGCAGCCTCGGCTCGATGGCCGTGCCGTGGCAGGTCAGGCACAGCGGCGCCGTAGGAATCGCTTTCATAAAACGATACTCCCCTTCTGCAGTGCTGCTGAAGGCAAGCTCGCCAGCCGACGTGCCCGCGGCCAGGCGGCGGTCAAAACTTTCCAGTACTTCCCGCTGCCAGTCGCTGGGCTGCCCGCGCTCCGGATTGCGGTGCTTCAGGCTGACCCGGGCCAGCTGAAAACCGGTCTCTTCAGACAGTTCATCCGCAATCGCAGGAGCTCGAAGGTGACACACTGCAACCGCCTGCAGCGGGCCGCCCTCTGCCATGGCCTGCTGCAGCTCACCCTGAAGCTGGCGGCCGAAACGCTGCACGGCTACTGCCGCGTCAGCGCGCAACGCTGTGCTTGTCGATTGCGCTGCGATTTCTACGGCGGCAGATGCTGCCGGAGCGCGCGCTGTCGAGGATGATTCCTCATTGCTGCAGGCCGCCAGCGCAAGGCAGGTAAAAGCCAGCAGTATTTTCGCTTCCATGATTACACCTATGCGCCAGCTCATCTCCGACCAACTTGAGGCCTGGAGCATGATTAGCGACCCATTGCACAACCCTTAATGTGTTTCTGGTTCTATTCGCAGCCGTTTACAGGGGTAGAGACTTTGCTGGCCGAATCACGATCTCTTCTAAATTGAGTGTATGCGGTGTCTGAACCACATAGAGCACAGCGTCAGCGATTTCCTGAGGATCACCAATGCTGTCGATCATGCGACTGTGCAACTCTTCAAGGACCGCCCGGTCAACCTTACCTTCGTTGTCGAACTCAATGTCTGTCATCCCCAGGGATCCAGCCACGCCCATTACAAACTCACGATCCATGTTGCGGATAAAATTGGACGCGAAGACTCCTGGCATCACACTGGTCACCCGAATGGGGTCGTTCTCCAACTCGGCGCGCAGCGTCGCATTGATGGTGTTCACTGCGATCTTGGTTGCGCCATACACACCTGAATCGCGGCGCAATGCCGCGATGCTGGAGATGTTGAGAATATGGCCTTTGCTGCCGGTTGTCCGCATAACGCGGATGGCAGTCTGGCAACCTATCAGCAGACCGAGCACATTGACGTCCAGCATCTCCCGCCAGTGCTCAATATTGCCGTCGATGATACTGCCCGTGTGACCAAGACCAGCATTGTTGACCATGATGTCCAGCCGGCCGGCATGGCTGGCTGCAGAGTTGATGAAGGATTCCAGAGCATCCGCGTCACGCAGATCGAACGCGCTGATCGTTGCACCACCCCCTGCAGATTCGATAGTCGCTTTAGAGAGCTCCATCGCTTTTTCGCTGCGACCACTGAGAAAGACATGCGCGCCGGCTTTGCCGAGTGTCTCGGCAATGATCTGACCAATGCCACTCGACGCACCGGTAACCGCTGCTACTTTTCCCGCAAGGGGTAGAGAGTCTGTCATGGAATAGTCTCCTCAATGCTTAGTTGAGGCAACATAGTTCCTGATCGCCGCGGTTGCTGCAATGGCCAACAGCCAGCTCGTCGAGTTCTATCTGCAAGAACGAAGAGATGGCAAAGCAACCCAACGATTTCAACTTGTCAGCACCATCTTCTACTATAGGCGTGTACTGGAAATACCAACGAGGCAGCCACATGAAAGTAGAAAACAGACTATCCCCCAGCGAGGAGCAAATGAAAGGATTCCTCGAAGGCGATGCCGACACGCCAATATATATGGTCAATCTCCTGAAATTCAAAGAAAAAGCTGCGTACGAAGATGGCCGCGAAACCAGCCTGACCGGCGCAGAAGCTTACGCAATATACGGCGCGGAAGTTCAAGCTCATCTGGCAAAGGTCGGTGGGAAAGGCATATTTTCCGGCCAGGTGAGTCGCTTGATGCTCGGCGAAGTAGAGGATCTGTGGGACATGGTGGCAATCGCCACGTATCCAAGCAAAAAGGCCATGCTCACGATGATCTCCGACCCTGACTATGCCGAGAGCGCAAAACATCGAACCGCCGGGCTTGAAGGCCAACTCAATATTGAAACCAAGATGTAGCATCACCAACGGACAGCAGGGATATTCAGTTATCTGACTGAGTATCGAATCGTTTCCGACTAACGCGAACTTATAACCTGTTAGTCCGCTCGCATAGCTGACGTTCAGGCAAATCTAGTCTTAGAAGAACATCTAAGGCGACATTTGCCTCAAACGCCGCTTGAGAGGAGTAATGGTTATCGAAACGTCTATTTTATACTGCCGTTAAAGTTGGGGTAACGGTACTCAAGCGTATCGTCGGTAGAGACCTGCCTGGTTGTTCCGGAGTCGATGTCGTAGAGCATGATCCTGCCATTGTCCGCATAGATGATGCTCTCGTCGTCGGGCGAGAAGCTTGTATACCAGATAATTCTTTCCCAACTGGGCTCGGTGAACGTAACTTCGTTGCTGATAGTCAGTTTATCAGCGTCAAAATCCGCATAACAAAGCACCCCGCCCATATATTCACCCTTGGGCAAATTTTCCATGGTCTGTTTCATGTATGAAATCTTCGTTTCATCGTGAGAGATGCTGACTTTATGGATATACATGGGTGCATTGGGATAGCTGATCGGCTCATAGGTGGGTGAACCAACCGGATCAGGTGTCATCAGGAAGTACTTTTTGCTGCCGCGGCGCATGAACATCCGACCGTCTTTCAGATGCGAATATCCGAACTCACGGAAATGCTCCGGATCATTCGGATCAGATAACATTTCCTCATCACCAGGTTTTGCATCAGGAGAAGTCCGCCAGATCTTCACCCTGGAGTAGTCATTGGGTAAGCCGCTTAGATTCGTAATACGCCACCAGGTAATGCGGTTGGTACCGTCCCGGGTCCAGTGCAGATTGCCATTAAAATCATCATCTCCGGTCAATTCACGAACATTGCTGCCATCGGGATTCATCACACAAATCTTTGAACGCCACACAGAAACATCACCCGTCTCTTTATCCGCGTCATTGGTCACCCTGAAAAAAGCAACCATACTGCCGTCGGGACTGGTAATCGGCTTGTAGTCATAGTGCTCCGACTCTGCCATGTATGTGACTGTCGAGGTCTCACCATCACTGGTGGTCAGGGCTGCACGGCGACCCTTTTCCGGGGAATACACCGAAGCCCACCAGCTGACTGTGTTTGCACCTTTTGCACCTTTTGCGCTTTTTGCACTTTTTGCACTTTTTGCACTTTTTGCACTTTTTGCACTTTTTGCACTTTTTGCACTTTCTGCGCTTTTTGCACTTTCTGCCATTTCCGTCCTCTGGTTGATGCCCTGCACGAGTGATTTTACCGTCAAAGACAAAATTCTTCATGCGCGGCTGCGTACGCCAGCCTCTGCGACTTGCGGTACTTTACTCTGACCCCGTTTTCCCCGGATCATAATGCACATAGAGTCGACTGCCCCAATGGATGGGGGATAGATCCTTCCATTTAACCCTGTGTGGAAAAGACTATGACCGAGCCTGAATTCTGGGGGCGCCGCGCTCGCAACATGGCTGAAATGGTGGAAATCTCCGCGCGCGGTACGAATATGAAAGAAAGTATTGCGTCGATCGCCGCCTACCAGCCTCGTCCGACCGACATCATCATCTCCCCGGCAGGCAAGTGCGGTACCACACTGCTGCAACAGACATTTCACACCCTCCGCTCTCGCGGCGACATGGCGTTCGATGACATTTCGCGGGTGGTGCCCTGGATTGAGACTGCAAAAAGTCTGGCAATAGACATCAATGCAGAACAGATCGCCGAGCCACGCGGGTTTAAAAGCCATCTCTCCTGGGATCATGTGCCCAAAGGAGCAAAGTACATCGTTTCACTACGTGACCCGCAGGACGCGTTTGAATCGGGCTATCGATTCATGGAAGGCTGGTATTTTGAATCAGGCACTATTTCCTATGAAGAATTTTTTGAACGCAACAAGAGTGGCCGGACAAAGGGTCTCGATCACTGGTCCCACCTCGTCAGCTGGTGGAAGCAGCGGGATAATCCGAGTGTGCTGTTGGTGTCCTATGAACATATGGTCGAAGATCCGGAACTGCTGATCAGGCGCATGGCACGTTGCTGTGACATCCCGTTAGACGACGAGTTGCTGGCGCTGACGCTGACGCTGAAACACAGTTCGCGACCCTTCATGCTTGAGCACAAGGACCGGTTTGATGATGCCATGATCCACTACCCTCTTTCTAGCCGCCAGCCTTCATTGCTTACTGATAACGTTATTCTGAGAGGGCGACAACTTACTCAGGGAAAACTTACGGGGTCAGGCAGGGGCAATGTTTGCGTTGTGTCGAAACAGATTGTCTGGATCGTACTGGGCCTTAATCCGCTGCAGACGCTGGTAGTTTGAACCATAGGATGCCCGGAGTTTTTCGGGCAAATCATCTGCAGAAAGATGATTGAGGTAAACGGTGCCTTCAAGTTCAGGCTCAACACGCTGCCACAATTCTCTCACCCAGGCGATCCGCTCCGAGGACTCATCAGCATTTTCCCAGCAGCCAATTGCATCGAAGTCCCACTGTGGTTTGCGCGCGGCAAACGCGGTTGCATCCGGGTCCACCCGGGTTGCAGCTCCGTTGAGGTAGAACAGCAGGAACGCATCGCGTGGCGAACCAAAATTACCCGCGCCTTCCACGAGAGTATCGATAAATTTATCAGTCAGCGTTTCACTGAAAGCGGAACGCCAGTAACGATGCAGGCCGTGAATCGCGTTCGGTTCATCAAGCAGTGATTGTCGAGCCGCGTACGTCATGGGGCCCACCGTATTCAGCAACGGCTGACCAAGTTCCTTTTCGATCCGAGCAAACGTCTTCAAACCTGTATCGATATCGCCGGTGTATGCAGGAATCAGTCCCGCGACGGCAGTACCGTCCGGTCCGGTCAGGCATCCCGCCGCCAGGCCGGCTTCGTCTGGGAGGTCCGGACAGAAGTCACGATAGAGACGCAAGACCTCTCCGCCTCGATCCAGCGGATAAAGCAGCATCCCGCCAAGAACCGTAGTCACAGGATGGAGCTTGTACTCAAACGAAACCGCAACGCCGAAATTTCCACCGCCGCCCCGAAGCGCCCAGAACAGGTCCGGGTGTTCCGTATCGCTTACAGTCAGGAGAGACCCATCCGCGGCTACCAGGTCCACAGACAGCAGGTTGTCGATGGTCAAACCGTGCAGGCCATGAAGCCAGCCAAGACCACCACCCAGGGTGAGCCCGCCGATTCCGGTATTCGACACGGTTCCGCCCGTAGTCGCCAGGCCAAAAGCTTGTGTTTCATGGTCCAGGTCGCACCAGAGTGCACCACCTTCAGCGCGAGCGGTTCGATTGACCGGGTCAACCCGGATGCCTTTCATGGTCGACAGATCAACAACAAGACCACCGTCGTTGGTTCCGTAACCGGGCGCACTGTGTCCACCACCCCGTACCGCAAGACTGAGGTCATGCTCGTGGGCAAACAGAATGGCCTGTTGCACGTCCGATACACCCGCACAGCGTGCGATCAACGCAGGATGACGGTCTATGTTGGCATTCCAGACCCGGCGCGCCGAGTCGTACCCATCGTCAGAAGCGCAGAACAGTGTTCCCCGCATTGAGGCCCGCAGTTCGGCGACTGCTGCGTCGCTGATATCCGCCGTCCCACCATTCAACTTTACGGCCAGTGTGCTCACGAACGTCCCCTATGTGTTCCACCTCGAATGGACAAAGGTAGCATAGAATACCTCGTGAACTAACGGGGTCAGAGCAAACCGGCAAACCATTTTCACTCGAGACAAGGACCCAGGAGCTTATTACCCTGACCCCATATCCTCACAAGCCGCCCGCCTTCATTGTTTATCAATAACGTATTTTAAAATGGCGACAACCTGCTCCGGTGTTTGCGTCCAGGCCATAGCCGCTGCATCAACCTCTTTCAGTGGATGGACTATCTGTTCATCGTGCAGGGTTATGTAAGGAGTACCTGATGCGGCGCAATACCCGGCGTCAAAAGCAGCGTTCCATTGCTTATATTTTTCGCCAAAGCGAATTACCGCCAGATCACAGTTTTCGATAGCGGTTTTCGTTCTTATAGCATTCACTTTGGCGGATTTGTGATCCCGCCAGAAACTGATTTCTTCTTCACCCAGCAAGTCACCAGCCGCGTCGCTGGCTTCATGGTCTGTAACAGCTGATGAAAAAGTAACTGCGAGGTGCAATGCGTTACAGCCTCCACTATTTTCTGTCGCCAGTCAGTATGTATTTCACCGGAGAGATAGACGTTAAAGCTCATATTTGGTCTCATCAATTCTTTGTATGATTATGCGCTGAAGTCCGCAGTGGTGCTTGATAAACCACCGGGCGGATTAACCGGTCGACTGACCTCCTGGGCTGGCAGGCGCTGTCAGCCCCGCCTTACACTGTTCACACCACACCCCGAGCAACACAGAGCATGATGAATGACCCAACCATCGAAAGAGATGGATTGATCTTCCGAGACCTGGATCACGACGGCAAACTTGCGCCGTTCGAAGACTATCGAAACAGCATCACTGAGCGGGTCAGCGATCTCCTGGGCAGAATGACGCTCGCAGAGAAGATCGGTCTGATGATGCACGGAACTGCTCAGAGCGATGGTCCGCTTGGTGCCCTGGGTGTGGGCGAATGCTACGACGAAAACAATGCCCGCGACCAGCTGCTCAATAAGTCGATCAATCACCTGATCACCCGGCTCAATTGCGAACCCAGTGAGTTTGCACGCGAGAACAACCGGCTCCAGGCTATCGCCGCCGAAAGCCGTTTGGGCATCCCGCTCACGATCAGTACCGATCCAAGGCATCACTTTCAACATGTTACGGGTGCCAGCAGTCGTGCTATCGGGTTTTCTCAATGGCCGGAAACTACCGGACTGGCTGCCGCCAGAGATGCTGCGCTGGTCCGCCAGTTTGCTGAAGTTGCGAGGCTGGAGTACCGCGCCGTGGGGATCCACATGGCACTGTCGCCACAAGCTGATATTTCAACCGAACCGAGATGGTCGCGCATTTCAGGAACCTTCGGCGAATATCCCGATGTCACGAAAACAATGGTCGAAGCCTACGTCGAAGGCATGCAGGGCAGCAGCAATGGCCTGACTAAGGCTGGGGTCGCGGCAGTGGTTAAACACTGGGTCGGGTACGGTGCAGCGCCCGAAGGATTTGATGGCCACAACGCCTACGGGCAGCATTCAGCGGTGACTGACGAAAGCTTGAACTATCACATCGAACCGTTCCTCGGCGCATTTGAGCGGTGTGTTGCTGGTGTGATGCCCACCTATACAATCCCCCATCAGCTGACCGAAAATGGGTCCCCCATCGAAGCGGTTGCCGGAGGCTTCAGCCACTATCTGCTGACCACCCTCCTGCGAGACCAATATGGTTTTGAAGGGTTTGTCCTTTCCGACTGGGCCATCTATCGGGATGCAACTGAAGCAACACACAACCCCCAGCAGATGCAGTCGCCAGATGATATCGCGATGCCCTGGGGTGTCGAAACGCTGAGCCGTGTTGAGCGGATTGCTAAAAGTGTCAATGCCGGTGTTGATCAGCTGGGCGGCGAAGAGGATGTGGAGGCTCTGGCGAGTGCCGTCGCTTCAGGCCTGGTGAGCGTTGAGCGTATCGAGGAAGCCGCAGAGAGACTGCTCAGAGTAAAATTTGAGCTGGGTCTGTTCGATGCGCCATATGTCGACGAACAGGCTGCACAGTCCATAGTCGGTAACAAAGAGCATCAAAACCTGGCACTGGATGCTCAACGTCGCGCACTGATCTGCCTGAATACGCATGATTCGGTTGATCCGGCAGCGGTTAAGTTCGTTGATTGGAACAACCTCGATGATATTCCTGCGGAAACCACCCTGGTCATTCGAATTGATTCACCCAGGGAACCGCTCCATCCCAATCACTTTTTCGGTTCAAGACAACATGAGGGTTCACTTGAGTATGCTGAATCTTCCGATGAGTTCCAGACAATCAAACGACTGTCTGAAACCAACCGGATCATTCTTGTGATCCAGATGGCGAGGCCTGCGATTTTTCACAACCTGCTGCCGTTCATCGAGGGGCTCTATATCGATCTCGGCATCTCGGACGATGTCATTCTGGACGCCGTTTCCGGCAAGTTCGAGCCCAGTGGGGTCTTACCGTTCGGAATTCCAGATTCAATGCAATCTGTGCTGGATGGACGCTCTGACGTTCCAGGTCGGGTTGCATAAGAAATTGACCTGAACCCATAGTACGCATAGGCAAGATCGGCGTAGTGGGCTATCCCCCCAAGAGCGTTTAAGCTGGCGATTTTCTCCAACCCGCTCTAATCTGCTAGTCGGCTCAATCGAACTCAGGACAATGCAGTGATTCATGATCTCGTTATTCGCAATGGACAGGTAGTCGACGGCACAGGCGCACCCGGAATCCAAGCCGACATCGCAGTTTCCAATGGCAAGATTGTCGCGATCGAAGCCGGGATAAAAGCGACCGCAAAGCAGGAAATCGACGCTACAGGCATGATTGTGACGCCTGGGTTCGTAGATGTGCACACCCACTATGACGGTCAGGCGACCTGGGATTCCCACCTCAATCCCTCTTCAAGCCTCGGCACAACAACTGTTGTCATGGGTAATTGTGGTGTCGGGTTTGCACCCTGCCGCCCTGAAGACCGCGATGTGCTCATCAAACTGATGGAGGGTGTGGAAGAAATCCCTGAATCGGTTATGAACGAAGGGTTGCCCTGGAGTTGGGAAACTTTCCCTGAATATCTCGACTGTTTAGACAGTCATCCCCACGACATTGATCTGGCGGCCCTGGTGCCTCACGGACCGATTCGCGTGTACGTGATGGGTGAGCGAGGGGTCAATCGAGAACCGGCAACTGAAGATGATATTGCGCAGATGAAAGCGATACTGGCAGAAAGTGTTGCCGCTGGCGGTGTTGGATTCTCAACTTCACGAACGCTTGTGCATCGATCCAGCACGGGTGCATACGTTCCTACCTATCAGGCAGTCAGTAGTGAACTGAAACAGATGGGAGAAGCTCTATCCGGTGATCGCGGACACGTCTTTCAGTTTATTGCTGATTGGCAGGATGCCGAAGACGAATTCAGTATTTTGAGTGAAACCTCAGCAAAAACCGGCGCAAAAGGCACCTTCACCCTGCTGGATCTGGATGGAACACCCACATTATGGCGGGAACATCTGGATCGCATAGAGGCTGCGCAGGCGCAAGGGATCGATATTCGCGGCCAGGTCCTTTCAAGGCCGGTTGGCATCATGATGGGACACCCTGCCTCCATGAGCCCGTTCTATGACCGCCCCAGCTTCAAAGCTCTGCAATCGATGGCCTGGGACGAGAAAGTCGCTGCCCTGAAAGATCCTCAAACCAAAGCAAAGATACTCAACGAAGCGAACGAGAATCCGCACATATTCGTAAAAATTGTCAGTGGACGCTATGAGAACATGTACGTCCTCGATGATCCAATCGACTACCTGCCTGGTCCGGACCGCTGCGTCGCAAACCTTGCAGCGGCCGAAAACAGGAACCCGGAAGAGTGGTTGTACGACTATCTGCTGACCAGCAACGGCAACGCTCTGATCTATATTCCTGTTGCTAACTTTTCCGACAACATCCCTGAAATGCTGGAACATCCCAATACCGTCGTCGCTCTTGGCGACGGCGGCGCACACGTTGGCTCAATCTGCGATACCAGCGCAAACCTGTATGTGCTGTGTAAATGGGTGAAAGAAAAAGCCCAGCTCAAGTTGGAACAGGGAATCCACATGCTGACACGACAGCCTGCAGAACTTTATTCCCTCAACGATCGTGGCATCCTTGCCGAAGGAATGAAGGCTGACATCAACATCATCGACTTCGAAAACCTGAAATTGCACACCCCGCATATCGCTCACGACTTACCTGCTGGTGGTAAACGTTTTCTGCAGAACGCAGACGGCATCAAAGCCACGATAGTTTCCGGCGAAGTGATTTACGCAGACGGTGAGCCGACTGGCGCATTACCCGGAAAACTGATCAGAGGACAACGCCTGGATCCCAGAGTGTAAAGAGTAAAAGCGACAATCACTCAGCGGCCCGAGTGCCGCTGAGAATACTTTTATCAGTGCCTGGACCCGGCTAAGACCGCAGCTGACTCAACAGCCCCGCCAGCTCCGCATCCTCCATGCCGGGAACAGTAAATCCAGTGCGACCGATGAGCCCGCCAAATCGCTGCTGCATGGTATCTACTACCGTTTGCGGTTCGCCGACAATACCGATGGTGTGAACCATTTCATCGGTAATCAGCGCCGCCATATCGTCGGTTCTGTGGGCACGATTCAACACGATGAGTTCATCCTGCAGCTCACCCCAGCCATGAATATCCAACACCGGTTTGTAAGCGACTGTACAACCGTAGAAAGCGATACGATTTTTCAGCGTCGCTATCCCATCCCGCAAAGCTTCTTCGGTGGTGCCAGTCGCAATCATGGGGGCATAGTCCAGCTCATAGTTAGCGAGACTGCGTCCGCTGGTGGCTAACCCGGCTTCGATCGCCGGCAGCGTCACTTCTCGCATATATTTCTCTGAGGAGAACGGATGCATGATCATGCCGTCGGCAACCTCGGCTGCGACTTTGGTCATCAGCGGACCGGTGGCGGATAGCACAATTCGCGGGCGGGGCCCACTGACGTTATCAGGGCTGAAGGTAGCGGGCATCAGCGTGTGCTGATAGTACTCACCCATAAACTCCAATCGTTTGCCGTCATACCAGCAGTCGAAGATCGCGTTCATCGCATTGATGTACTCGCGCATCTGGCGGGCAGCTTTATGCCAGGGCATGCTGAAACGACGTTCAATGTGGGGTTTTACCTGAGAGCCCAACCCAAGCACAAAGCGACCACTGCTGAAGGCATTGAGGTCATGAGTCTGAACCGCCATGGACATCGGATTGCGCGCGAACGCCACGGCAACGGAAGTCACCAGCTCAATGCGGCTGGTGTTCGCGGCTGCAAGCGCCAGAGGCATAAACGGATCATGATTCAGCTCAGCAAGGCGTATACCGTCGTAGCCCAAGGCTTCCAGGCGTTTTGCCTGTTCGCCAATGCGCTGCATATCAGCGCTCGCTGAGGCATCGATTTTCATTGTTTTTCCTGTTTTGTCATGGAGGCGAAAAGTATGTGATCGCCTAATCTGGCACCTTACTCTGACCCGATAGATTCACTCTAACCCTATAGATTCCTCTGACCCGATAGATTCAAACCCTGTATAGGTGACAAAATTATCTTTGTCTTCACGTACAGATTTGACTTCATTGGCGGCGAAATCAAAATCAGGCCAGCCCATCGCAACACAAGTCATTATGGTCTGATCATCAGGAATTTTTGCATGCTCCCTCACGACCGATGATTGCATAATTCCCTGGCCATTGATGACAGTACCCAGACCACGCGTCCACGCGGCCAGAACCAGACCATATACAGCAGCACCCAAATCAAAGTGGCAAATGGTGTCATGCTCCATGGTTTTCTCACAGGTCATCACAATAGATACCGGTGCATCAAACTGACGGAAGCCGCGCATCACCCAGTCCTGGCGTTTCTCGGTATCTTCGCGAGCAATATCCATCGCAGCAAATAGTTGTTTTGCGATATCTACCTGACGCTGGCGATAAGCACCTTCATAGCCATGGTTCATCCTGATTTCCCGGTCGACATTGGCGCCAGACAGCATTTTCGCAGTATTACCTTCCCGGATACGCTCTAAGGGCTCACCGGTAACAACATGAAAAAACCAGGGTTGCGTGTTCATCGATGAAGGTGCACCTTTAGCAATCGCGATAATCTCGACGACTAATTTCTGAGATACGGGCTTTTTCTTGTAACCGCGAATACTGCGCCGTTTTTTCACGAGCGCGTCGAGCGCACTGGCTTCCATATATCACGTCACACATAAGTCTAAAAAACGGCAACCTACATGAAACGTCAACTACAGATCAAGTTACATCATTGAGCGCAATGTCCAGCAATCACGGGCAGCCAGGAGAAAGCACTCTGTCCGGGAATCACATAAGCTGGCGGTCCATTTCAGAGCCGCGGAAGCGGGCCAGCTAAACTGCAAAGAAAGGGGAAGTCATGTCTGATAATTCAATAAGCGAAGGTCCTGTTGACGTCCTGATCATCGGCGCAGGTGCTTCCGGTGCTGCAGTGGCCTGGAGCCTTGCCGATACACGGATGAAAATCGTGTGTCTGGAACAGGGCGATTGGATGAACCCGACCGACTATGCGACCAACAAGACCGATTGGGAAGTGCACCAGTACAGCAAGCTCAATATTGATCCGAATGTCAGAGGGTTGGAGACGGATTACCCGATAAACAATGATGAATCCCCCATCAATGTTGTTAACTTCAATGGCGTGGGTGGCAGCACAATTCTTTATGCCGCTCACTTTCCAAGGCTGCATCCTTCCGACTTCAAGGTGAAGACGTTGGACGGTGTTGCTGCAGACTGGCCAATCTCCTACGACACTCTGGAACCCTACTTTGCCCAGAACGATCGAATGATGGGCGTATCAGGTCTGGCTGGTGATCCTATGTATCCACCGAAACAGCCACCGTTACCGCCAATTCCGCTCGGGCTTGTCGGCGAAACCGTTGCGAGGGGCTATAACAAACTCGGTTGGCACTGGTGGCCTTCTGACAGCGCGATTATTTCTCAACCCTATGAAGGCAGGGATAAGTGTCTGAATCTCGGGCCTTGTATGACCGGTTGCTCTCAGGGAGGAAAATCCAGTACAGATATTACCTACTGGCCGGAAGCGATTCGTATGGGCGTGGAATTACGAACCCGGTGTCGTGTTCGGGAAGTAACGGTCAATGAATCCGGCATGGCCGATGGTGTTATCTACTATGATGCCGACGGCAACGAAGTTCACCAGAAAGCCGAAGTCGTTGTGATGGCCTGCAACGGTGTCGGTACGCCACGAATTCTGCTCAACTCAACCTCTGAGCAGTTTCCCAACGGCCTTGCTAACAGTAGCGGCATGGTCGGCAAGAACCTGATGTTCCATCCGGTTGGCTTTGCCCAGGGCCGGTTTGAAGAACACCTCGATAGCCACAAGGGGCCGCAAGGCTGCTGTATTCTGAGCAAAGAGTTTTACGAGACAGATGAATCGCGGGGATATGTGCGTGGCTACAATATGCAGATAACCCGCGGTACCGGCCCATTCAGTACGGCACTTCAGGGCTATGCTTCAGGCACAATCCCCTGGGGACCAGGGCATCACGACGCCTTCCAGAAGCAATTTGATCATGTGGCTGCAATTGGTATTTTGTGTGAGGACCTGCCAGAGGAGCACAACACGGTCACCCTTGATCCAGAGCTCGTTGATTCTGATGGGATTCCTTCACCAAAGATCAACTACACCATGAGTGAAAACAGCCGGAAAATGCTTGAGCACGGTCTCGCCCGGGCTGAAGAGGCACTCCGGGCAGCTGGCGCTGTTGAAGTGACTTCCGGAGGACCCGTGCAGGCCGCAGGATGGCATCTGTTGGGCACAGCAAGAATGGGCGATGACCCGGCGACCTCGGTGGTCAACAATTGGGGCCGCTCACATGACGTTAAGAACCTGTTTATTGTTGATGGCAGTATCTTTGTGACGTCCGGTGGCCTGAATCCAACCAGCACGATTCAGGCATTGGCGCTCTATATCGCCGATACCATGAAGAAGAATCTTGCCAACCTGTTTGATTAGGGAGAAGCGAAATGAGTGATTTGATCGCAACAGATAACCTCCTAAATGAAGCGCAGAAAGCCATATTCGAAGCGCTAGTCGATACCCTTGTGCCAGCTGGTGAAGATGAATTGATGCCTTCCGCCAGTGAAGTCGATGTTCTCTCATACATTGTTGATAGCGCACCGGATTTTGCACCACAACTTGCTGCAATCGTTGACAGCTTTAACGACGAATTTGTTTCCAGTGGGGAGGAACGACGCGTCCAGTTGGTTCAGGAATTTGAGCAGGCACAACCTGAACTATTTGGCGGGCTGCTATTTCACACCTATGCTCGCTACTATCAGGATGCTCGTGTGCTTGAAGGTATAGGGCTCACAGCTGGACCTCCCTTTCCTAGAGGAAACACGGTTGAAGCAGGTGATCTGTCCCTGCTCGACCCGGTGATGGAAAAATCCCACGGTTATCGCAAAGTTGCTGGAGTCAGCAGTGATCTACGTTGATTACCTTCGTGCAGATTCCGATAGCGGGTAAACGTACAAGAGAATCTGAAAGCAAGTGAGTGGATACTCGGCGCTGGGCTACGCAGTCCGCTTCACGGTCATCGCAAAATATCTATCCCAACTCTATGGTGTACTCGCGTTGCTGTTGCTGATTCCCTGCCTGCCCGCCGCCTTTCTGTTCGCACGTGGCTGGTCTCAGTGGATCGGTGGCATAGGTGTCGTCGTTCTTGCGCTGGCCGTGCTGCTGCGCTCCGGTCACGCAACCAACAATTTCGGCTTCAAAAGGCCAAACCTTCAGACTTTTACCTGAATCATTCGAGTTGGGCAGATCTGAGCCTTAATGCGTTGCTGACCACCGAGACAGAAGACAAACTCATGGCTGCTGCAGCGAACATCGGTGAAATCAAAAGACCGAAGAACGGGAACAGCAACCCTGCCGCCAATGGAACTCCCAAGGCGTTGTAAACCAACGCAAAAAACAGATTCTGCTTGATATTACGCATGGTGGCTCGAGACAGTCGACGAGCGCGAACGATGCCATTGAGGTCGCCTTTAACCAACGTAAAGCCGGCACTTTCAATCGCCACGTCAGCGCCCGTGCCCATTGCGATCCCAACGTCGGCCTGAGCCAGTGCCGGAGCATCGTTGATGCCATCACCGGCCATCGCAACTTTGCAGCCCTGCGCCTGCAGTTCCTTGACGATGCGCGCCTTGTCTTCCGGCAGGACGCCTGCATGGATCTCGTCAATTCCGAGTTTCGCCGCTACGGCCTGTGCCGTCCGCACATTGTCGCCGGTCGCCATGACGATGCGCAGGCCCTCTTCATGCAACGCTTGCAACGCTCCGGGTGTCGTCTCTTTCACTGGATCGGCGACGGCGACCAGACCGGCGACTGCCTTGTCGACGATCACGAACATCACCGTTTCGCCGTCATCGCGCCGGTGGTCTGCGATCTCTGCCAGATCACCAGTGTCGAGTCCCAGATCCGCCACCAGCTTGGCGTTGCCGAGCGCAACCGGTCTGCCGTCGATGACGCCTGTTACACCCTTGCCAGTGACAGCCTCAAACTCTTCCGCAATACCCAGTTCCACACCGCGGTCCTCGGCTCCGGCGACAATCGCCTCGGCAAGCGGGTGTTCCGATCCTCGCTCCAGAGTGGCGGCAAGCCTCAACACTTCGGTCTCGCTATGTACCGGCTCGGTAAGCACGGCAACGAGCTTGGGTTTGCCCAAAGTTAATGTTCCGGTCTTGTCGATTATGAGCGTGTCGACCTCGGCAAATCGTTCAAGCGCCTCGGCGTTCCTGATCAACACGCCGGCCTGTGCGCCACGCCCCGTGGCAGTCATGATCGACATGGGTGTCGCAAGACCAAGCGCACAAGGACAGGCAATGATCAGAACCGCTACTGCGTTGACCAGGGCGAAGGAGAGTGCGGGCGGTGGTCCCCAGATACTCCAGACGATGAACGTCAGAACAGCTATGCAGATTACGGCGGGCACAAATCTCCCCGCGACCGAATCGGCAAGCTTCTGGATCGGTGCACGGCTGCGTTGCGCGTTCGCAACCATCTCGACGATCTGGCTGAGCAGGGTGCCCGCGCCGACCCGCCTCGCCGCTACGATAAGAGAGCCTGTGCCGTTAATCGTGGCGCCTGTGACTTCATCGTTCTCAACCTTTTCAACAGGTATCGGCTCACCCGAGATCATCGATTCGTCGATGGCTGAACGTCCGTGAACAACTACACCGTCCACCGGAACCTTATCCCCGGGACGCACGCGCAGCTGATCACCTACAACGACGTCCTCCAATGGGACCTCCTCTTCGCTCCCGTCGGCCCTAATGATGATCGCAGTTTTCGGCGCAAGATTGAGCAGCGCTCGAATAGCGGCACCCGTGCGGTCTCGGGCTCCAAGCTCCATCATCTGACCCAGCAGGACTAATACGACGATCACCGCACCGGCCTCGAAATACACACCAACGTCACCGTCCGGGCTGCGGAAGCTTTCCGGAAATAACCCCGGGCTCAAAACGGCGACAACGCTGAACAAATAGGCAGAACCGACGCCCATAGAGATCAACGTAAACATATTAAGGTTGCGGCTAACGACCGATTGCCAACCACGCAATAGAAAAGGCCAGCCAGCCCATAAAATGACCGGCGTCCCTAGTGCGAATTCGATCCAGAGCGTCGTGCGTTCACCAAAGACTTCTCGAACCATGCCGAGCCCTACCATTGGCCCCATCGTCAGCAGCAGAAGCGGCGTAGTAAGTACCACCCCGACCCAGAACCGGCGTTTAAAATCGATCAACTCCGGATTGGGACCGTCATCGGTCATCGACGGGTTCGTCGGTTCCAGCGCCATGCCGCAGATCGGGCAACTGCCCGGCCCCACCTGTTCGATTTCGGGATGCATCGGACAGGTAAAAAGGGTCCCTGGCGCAGACTGCTCCACCATGCGTGCGTTTTTTTCGTTTGATGTGTACCGTTCGGGGTCCGCGGCAAACTTGTCGCGGCAGCCTGCGCTGCAGAAGTGGAACAGCGTCGCTTGATGTCTAAATGAGGGATTCCCGGCCTTCGTATCGACGTCCATGCCACAGACTGGATCTACTGCGGCCGTCACATCAGTTGCCCTTGCCAACGGATCACCAATTCATGGAGACTTCCTGCCCTGATCTTCACTCACCCTCCCGAACCATCCAGTCTGATCCCCGCAAACAAGATCCAGTCGTAACCTGGTCTTCAATACTGTAGCTAAACATACGCAGGCGCTTTAACTACAGATAAACCCGGACCGACCAGACTAGCACACGTGATAGCATTCTAAGTCGGGCAAAATCAGACAACAGGTACAACAATGCAGGAATTCGAAGGAAAGGTCGCAGTCATCACAGGTGCAGCGAGTGGAATTGGCCGTGCCTTGACGGAAAAATGTATCGCAGAAGGGATGCATGTCGTGATGGCGGATATCGAAGAGGCTGTTCTTACTGAGGTATCAGCAAAGCTCCAGGCGACGACTAACAACAAGGTTCTGCCTGTGGTCACCAATGTTGCCCTTGAGTCCGAACTACGCAATGTACTCAAAGAAGCGCTTGATAACTTCGATGGTGTTCATCTGCTGTTTAACAATGCGGGTGTGGGTGGAGGCGGCAACGCGTGGACAGCAACACAGAAAGATTGGGATTGGGTACTGGGCGTAAACCTATGGAGCGTGATCTATGGTCTGCGGATCTTTGTACCGCAGATGATTTCCCAGAACACACCTTGCCATATTGTGAATACTGCATCGGTTGCCGGGCTCATCGGAGGAAGCACGAACGCTCTCTATTCAGCAACAAAACATGGTGTGGTGGCACTCACAGAGAATCTGTTTCGGGACTTACACAACGAAAACACCCAGATTGGCTGTTCCGTATTGTGTCCAGGATTCGTTAACACCAATATTTTCGATAGCGGCAGAAATCGTCCTGAGGATCTTCAAAATCAAGCTGCTCCAGCGGCACCTACAGCGGAAGATGAGCAACGGATAGCGATGTTCAAGGAGGTACTAAAGCAAGGGATGCAACCTGAAGACATTGCTGAAATTGTATTCGATGGCATTCGCAATGACCGACTGTACATACTTTCACACGATCACTTCAACGATATGATCAAGCTTCGTGCCGACAATATCACCAGCGGAAATAACCCGGAACAGGTAGACCCCTCCATGGCGCAGCTCACACGAGGATAGTGCTGGTGTACCGCCTGATCGCCTACCTTGGTACTTTACTCTGACCGCAGAGATTCAAGTCATTGCCCGGACCAGATCGCTTCTCCAGTATCGGGCAACTGGCGAGCTTCCGGATTATCCCAATCGAAATCATCAGAATACTCGTGTTCGCAAACGGTAAGAGGCGTGGAAGACTATGAGTGGGAGAACCAATAGGAAGAGTGGCCGGCGCGTATCCCTACAATCGCCGGCACGCACCCAGTTCGACGTTGAACACCAATATCGTCGACATGGCACGATTTTCGGCAGCGATGCTCAACCAGGGCACGCTGGGAGATTCGAAAATCATTGGCGCAAACGCATTGGCGGCAATGTGGTCGCCTGCGTGGACCAGCACAGATGACCCGAACCGCCAGGCAAGCCACCTCGCCAATCTTCAGACACAGCGACAATTTGTTATCAGCTGAATTTGTCCTGGATTGATTCGAGCGAGATCGCTAAGTTGGCAGTAACTCTCTTGGGCCTGCTAACAGGATATTCGCTTCACATGACCCTGAAAATTTTCGGCTCGCGGATACGTCAAGTTTATCGCGCGCTGTTTGTGACGGTCGCCTGCGCCTCGTTTGCGCACAGCGCCGAAATTGATTTTACCCGACACCTCGCGCAATACGGCGTCAGCAACGAATCGTCCACCGTGTACGAAGACACATTTACCGGCACGTCTGGTAAAGCACGGCTGATCGTCACGACCACCGGCCAGATCACAGTCATTGAAGTGAACCTCAATGGCGTTGAAGTCATCGCCAGCGGAGACATTGGCTCTACGTCGGCGATAGAAGTGCAGACCCAACTCATAGAAGACAATGTCCTACAGGTCACCATCCAGGGTACACCTGACAGCTCTGCACGGCTGAGAATCAAGCAGTCGGCTGATGTTGAACTGCAGGTCTATTCAAGAGTGCATTTCAACACCAACGTCAGCAACTTTTCGACGTCCCGCGAGTTTTACGGCAATCTCGGATTCGAAACGTTGACAGGTTTTCCCGATACCAACACTTTAGCAATGGCGCGTGCAATCGGGATAGAAACACCAACCTCGTACGATGGCTCAAAGGGTGATGCTGCTGGAGGCTATCTACTGCATGGAGAATTGATCGGAGTCGGTGGATTCAGCGGCGGGCTCATTGATCTCATTGAATTTTCGATCCCAAGGAACGAAGAACCACCCTACGCTGCGCTCAATCACCTCGGCATGGCCCGCGCGGCAATGCACACCACCAACCTTGATGCTGATTACGCTTATATGCAGACACTGGGAGTTGAGTTCTTGTCTGCGCCCGTTGATCGTTCAGACGGAACGCGATTCGCTATCTTCATGGATCCAGACGGGACCTACTATGAGCTGATCGAAGTAGAAGGCGAAGATGAACCCGATGAGCTGGAAACCAGCCATATCGTCAGCCTTGGTCACGTCAACGTCAACGTCAGTGATTTCGCACGTTCGGCTGCCTGGTACCAGATGCTGGGTTACCAGGTGCTGGAAAAACTGGCTCCGACCGATTCCGCCGATGTCGCCAATGCGCTGGGATTCAAAGATGGCTACGAGATAGACGGCGCCGTTCTCCAACATCCAGGGGATGAGTCGACTCTGGAGTTGGTTCAATGGATCCGGCCATACAACCCAGAATCAGCATACGCCGTGCCTGTGAACCATTTCGGTATTCATCGAATGGCGTTTGCAACCAGTGATATCGAGGCTGATGTCGCCGTGCTCAAAGCCCAGGGCGTCGAATTTGTTTCAGAAATAACGCCCTGTTGTTCCGGCCCTGATTCCTGGGGCAGCATCGTGGCTTTTTACGACCCGGACGGAACAATCGTTGAGCTGGTCGAACAACCCGGATTCAATCAGTTGATTCGATTTACGAGATGGCTGAAAAATTTTTTCTCCTGAACCCACTTCAGGCTGTACACCATTTCGATCTCTGAAAGAACAGGAAAATACTCAAGGTCGCCAGTACAGCGTGCATGACCACACCCGCCTGCTGATCTCCCGCCAGCAGCAAAGAGACCAATAGACCTGTGTGGAAAGTGACCAGGATCCCCAGCACCACCGTCACAACGCTGAGATCACTCCTGCTCCGCCACGACCACAGCGATACAGATGCTATTGCCAGGGCCGCAAATCCATAATGCATAGACCACATATTGCCTTTTCCCGCAGCAATGACGCCTTCGCTACCCCCTATCAGGGACGCGGCAGCAAGTATTTCTGTCAGAAAATTGAGGACCAGCAGAGTAGCGAAAGCGTATTTCATGTGGCGTCCTTGCAGTGGTTTGCTCAGAATTTGAAGACACGGATCACAACAGTGCCTGCCACGAGGTCATGCAGACATCGTCGTTGTTTCCGGAATATAAGAAGGTGGTCGACCAGCGGTATCAGTCCCACAGGCGGTAGCGCGATGACAAACAGGAGCGGGAAAAACACAGCTCTCAGGCAGATCAGCTTCCATAGCGGCGCGGGTATAAATTTCCAGTGACCATCTTCCCCTGAAGATACCGAGACAATGGCAATTCCCATGATGACTTTGCCGAGGGTCTGGCCACGCCGCCATAGCGTATAGCCGTTCAGAATCAGATAGCTGAGTACCGCCGTTAGCAGCACCCACAGGACCCACCAGAAGTCAGCGTAATCTTCGGCATCTTCGACAAAGCCAAATATCATCACCAGCAGCAGAGTCAAAGCAGGTACAAAAAGGCCGTCGAGCAAGGTCGCGACCAGGCGCCGTGATCTCGTGGCTAAAGGCCACCGGTCATTCATGCTCGGGTTCCAGCTGAAACACCAGCAGAGCATTGCCAGCTCGCTGTTCTCCGACATACGCATAGCCAGCAGAAACAATCAGCAGGTCATCCGCAATCATCGGCCCATGCGCATCGAACGCTCCGCCATGGCTGGCAACACCGTTCACTGATGGGTATTCACGAAAAGCATCGTGTGACCACACCCGCTCGCCCGTGGTCGCGGAGATTATCTCCAGATAACCATCCATACTGCCAGCCACAACAACATCGTTGGTCGCGGTCACCGCTGCCGAGTAGCCGAATACACATTCCTGCGAGTCGCAGCGCGAGGCCCTGCTGTAGCTCCACAATCGACTGCCGGTAGTGATGTCCAGAGCATACAGTCCTGGCGCAGCTTCACCTGGAGCTGGAAAACCCATGACTTTCTTGTCACTGATCGGAACAAACACCATGCCAAGATTCTCATTGGCGGCCAGCCCCCAATGCACACCCCCGATGATGCCACCCCTGCCCAGTTTCTCAGTCCAGATCCTTTCACCGGTTCGGCGATCCAGCGCATGGACGTCGGCAGATTTCTGACCCGCGATGATGATTTTTCGCCCGGACTCGGTTTGCACCAGCATGGTTGGTGCACCGAAGTCCACATCGGGTCCGTGGGGATCTGGACAATTAGGGTGATTCAGCGCTTCGATGTTACACGCCGCGGTGTAGGCATCGTTTTTCGTATACTGGCGAATCCACACTATTTTTCCAGTCGCAGCCTCCACGGCAAAGATAGCGTCGCTGGTATCGGTAGTTGGATGGCTGTAGTTCTGCCCGGTTCCAAAAAACAACCAGTCCAGGTCTGCGTCATAGCTCGGCGCGCCCCAGACTGCCGCACCACTTGGGCCATATTTCGAAACAAAAAGCCAGTGAGAGCCCGTGTTCTCTGCAGCCTTTTCAATGGTGGGCAGATACCAGAGTTTATTACCGGTGCGGATATCGAGCGCCGCCATTCCGCCACTGGTCGTACAACACCCATAAAGAGGATTCATGGCGATAGCCACTTCCAGCGACGACACTGGAACAAAGACGGCATCCTCGGTCACCAGCGGGGTACCCGAATACCAGGGCAGTGGTTCGTCCTCGACTGCAGCGTGCCAGACGAACTCACCGCTGGCTGCATCAACGGCATATACACCCTTGGTTCTATCATTAAAGATCAGGATCGCACGGCCATCGATTCTGCCAGGAACTATGGCACTGCTGATCTGCCCGGGGTGTTCAAACAACCAGCGTTCACAGCCCGTTTCTCGATCCAGCGCAACCAGACCGCGGCCGCCGTCACCGACAAAAATGGTGTCTTCGGTGATCAGCGGGTAGGACCGCGGTGCTGTGCTGGCAAGCCCATAAGTCCACTTGAGCGCCAGCCGGGCGGCGCTGTCTGCATCGATCGTGGATTCAGGCTGATAGCGCGTATTGTGGAGGTCGATACCCCATCCCACCCCATATGCTGAGGTGGGGCGCGCAACGGTATCCACATCCGCACAGCTCGCATTGGCACCTGTAGTACAAACCATCGTGATTAGTACTATCAAGAACAACCCTGAGCAGCGCTGCCAAACGGCTGTAAACTGCGCTCGCAACCCTGACGGCAATCTTCTTCTCACGAAGGCGACTTGCTCAAACGACTCCCTGACTTCAATAGGTCTGCCAACTGCGCAACTCCGGCAGCACCTCTTTACAGAAAAGACGCATATTCTTTTCCGCATCTGCGCCGGATAAGCCTCCATAACTTACCTGTACCGTCAGATCGAAGTCGCCGATCTGAGTGCGACGCTGGTCCAGCTTGTCGAGAATCTGCACGGGTGTACCCCAGGTATTGATATCCACAAAACCGTTCGCCGCTTCGTCCATGCCCGCTTCCTTCAGAAGTTCTGCATTGCTGGCGTAGTCGCCGTAGCCCTTCATCTGTTTGAAGTGGTCACCGGTCATCTCATAATGTTCCATGACCGTGATGTAGTAGTTGGCCATGTACTCACGTGCATCAGCTTCAGCCTTCTCGGCACTTTCGTCACAGCTCAAGAAATCCACACACACTGGTGACGGTGCACGACTGCCGTGATGCTGTTGGTAGAGCGTTCGGAAGGTATCGAAGTGAGGTCCCATCTCCGCCCAGGGCTTCTGAGCAAAACTCATCATCTTGGCACCGAGTCTGGCGACAATCGGAACCGAGTCAGATGACATGCCCACCGCATAAAACCGATCTTTGAAGCTTGCGTACGGACCGGGACGAATTTGTGTGCGAGGCTGGTGGCCGTAGTGTTTGCCCCGACCTTCAAAAATGCCTGATTCAAGCGCTTCGATGATCAGTTCCGCCGCTTCGTCAAACCTGTCCCGGGCTTCATTCATGTCGACGCCAAAGGTGTCGTATTCCCGGCGTGCCAGACCTCGACCGATTCCAAACAAAGCCCGCCCCTGGCTCAGGTGGTCCAGTACAATCATCCTCTCCACCACTCGCAGCGGGTTGTGCCACGGCAGAATGACTGCCCCGGTCAGCAACTTGATCTGCTGTGTTTTCGCAGCCATGTGGGAAAGAAACTGGGTATTGTCCGGCGACATCGCGTAGTTGTAGAAGTGATGTTCAACCGCCGACAGCACGTCGAATCCAAGCGGCTCAGCAAGACCTGCAAGATGAATGTCCCGTGCCCAGGCCTCCGTATCGCTGATTCCATCCTCAAAATTCTGGAACACCATTAACAAACCAACTTTCATTCGGATTCCTTGTTTTTCATTTCTTCGATTTTTTTGAGCTTCTGCTGCCTGATGATTAGGGATCGATGGCAAGGTTTTTACGGACCACTGGCAGCACCTGATTGGCAATATATTCGATTCTTCGACTGCCGCTGGCAACTGACTCTCCTGGAAACTGAGCCCAGAAATGCACATCAACAATCTGTGGATATTCCCGGAGCATCTCAGTCAGAGATGAAATGGCCAACTGTGCATCCCACAGCTCATACAATCCATCACGAATGGCACTTTGCGCATCTGGAAACGCAGGCACCTCGTCGGGAGGGCCGAATGCACCCCAGCTCACATACTGATTCGTCTGATACAGCACATGCTCGCCAACATGAGCCGCTTCCCGCTCAGGATCGGCGGAAATGATCGCCCAATTACCTGCACAGATGGCGCCCTGAGAAGGTTTTGCCAACGCATCGACATAGACGTCGTGACCAATACCGCCCGTGGACAGAAAACCATCCCCGAGTCTCGCAGCACGTTCGATTGCCGGTGGGCTCATGCCACCCATAAAGATACGTGGCGCTGTGTGCGGCGTTGGCGATACCTGGAGATTGTCCACATTGAAGCGCTTGCCACTATGACTCACTCGATTGCCGGACCAGGCTTGCCGCAGGATATCGATGCCTTCTTCCATCAGGCTAGGCCGATTGACCAGCTTGCGTCCGAAGTAATCAAACTCCAGTTCCCGATAGCCAAGACCAACCCCCAGATCAAACCGTCCGGAGGTCAGTATCGAAAGGGTTGCGGCATCTTCGGCAAGTCGTATCGGATCAGCCAGCGGCAGCAGCATCAGGTTGGTGCCGATACGTAAACGTTGCGTGCGCTCGCCTATCGCCGCCGCGATGACCAGAGGTGACGGGGTATATCCGTCATCGCAGAAATGGTGTTCGGTGAGCCAGACCGAGCCGAATCCCAGAGTCTCCGCCCAGACTATCTGATCAAGCGACTCGCGATAGAGTGTCTCAAACGATCGGTTTTCTTGTGGATTACGAAAGTCGTACCACAGACCAAAATTTACCGAGCGGCTCATACCAGTCGCTGCAGAAAGCCGAGCACTGCAGTTCGGTACTCGTCCGGCTTTTCAATAAACGGCGCGTGGCCAACACCTTGCAGGGTCACCAGTTTTCCTTGAGGCAGAAGATCCGCGGCATAACCCCCGATGGCAGGGTCGACAACACCATCGCTGTCGCCACACACCACCAGAGCCGGAACATCCAGCAACCTCATCATGCTGCGTTGGTCGATGTCTGCCAATGCAGCCAGTGAAGCGTCCGCACCAGGGCTTGCCTGCAATGCAAGCTCAAGAGTCCGGGCTTTAATTGCCTGGGTCACCGGCATGGCAAAAACCCCATCGTGATAAAGCGTGTACAGAAAATTTATACGATCCGCGCGAAGCGCTGCAACGGTAGCCTGGACGTCTGCAGCCTGGCCGCCGTGCGGAAAACCGTCAGCCTGGGTATATCTGGGTGTCGCGCCACACGTGGAGATCAACGCGGCAAGACGGGAACCCAGCTTACTGGCTGCGTCGATTGCGACCGCACCGCCGAGTGACCACCCGTTCAATACCACGCGATGCAGCTCGAGTTGTGCACACAGAGCAACAACATCATCTCCCAACGCCGAAATCGAAACATCCGAGAAGTCTTTGCTGGACTGACCACAGTTACGCTGGTCGCAGGTAACAACCCCAAACTCAGCATCAACAAGCCAGGCGGTAACGTCATCCCAGATACGATTACTCATACCCCAGCCGTGGCACAGGAGTATCGTCGGCTTTTCTGAACTGCCTGGAAAATGTTCGTAATAGACGTGACGATCTGCCACCGCTAATGAACCCAACTACCTCTCTCCTTTCTCCTCGCTTCTGTCGAAGCATCCCGCACTTGCATTCCCCTGACATTTAATAGCATGGGTAACAGGCCAAGGCCAGAGAGGGGATGGCGAAATGAACCGGCAGAGGAGCCGCTTGTTAGTGGTTGACGGAGAATGAACCTCCGGGTTTTACGAGCCTGATGATTGAGACGCTGTAGATCTGAACTCGACACCTCGAAACCAGACGAAGGCAAGCATGGAAGTAGTAATCAGTAACAGACCGTTGAACACGAAAGCCAGTTCCTGGGACCAGTATTCGTAAACGTAGCCGCCCGCTAAAGGCCCTAACGCAGCCCCTACTCCGGCGGCCGCTTCTTTCGCACCCATCACGGAACCGCGCAGCGCTGCAGGGGCCAGATCTGCCACCAGGGCTTCTTCCGCCGGGCTTGCCATTGCCCATCCCACCGAGAACAGAATATAGAAGGCAGCAACCAGGAGGATGCTTGGCCAGAACGGCAATGCCATGGAAGTGATGCCGGCAAAGGCAATACCCACCGCAATCACCGGCCCCCGTCCCCAACGGTCAGACCACTGGCCTGCATAGCGCGGCAAAAATGCGAACACCAGACCCGCGGGCAGAAACGCTGCCGCCAACGTACTGATATCCAGGTCGAACTTATTTCTCAGGAATAGCAGATATATGGGCTCAATCAGAGCACTGGCAAATGCCGACAGGAACACCACGAACATCACACGGCGCAGCGGCGCACTCCACTCGAACTTCGGACGCACGGCATGGACTTCGACAATCCGGGTTTCTGGGACCGTTGCCATAGCCCATAGAAAACCGGCCAGCGCCATCAACGCATAGCCGCCAAACGCCCACGCCCAGGCTTGTTGCATCGGCATGAAGCCAATCAGCGTGAAGCCGTAAACCGCACCCATCATGCTGCCACGCACTGAGGTCGTGGTCAGCCGGCCCATGCCGATGCCGCGTTCATTGGTATCACTGACATCGGCAACGATGGTGCGTGCAGACACCCACATGAGCGAAGCACCGATGCCTTGCAGGAAACGGGCAATGTAGAAATCCATGATGTCGACACTGCGTGACAGCACAGACATTGCGGCCGCATAGAATAAGAATGCAAAGATAAAAAACCAACGGCGGCCAAACCTGTCGAGGCAGTATCCGACCAGGGGACGCACCAGCAGCATCGTTCCAGTAAACACCGAATACATGCCGCCAATGGCGACTGCGTCTATACCCAGGTCATCAGCCCGCACCGGCAGACCAAAATTCAGAAACACAAAGGCGGTAGAACCCAAGAATACTGCTGTCAGATAGCTCGGCTTTTGAACTTGGCTCATGGATGCCTTATAACACAGTGAAGGGAGGCTTTATGACACATGGCAACACAGGCACGGTATTGATAGCCGGGGCGAGCGGCCTGGTCGGCACCGCTGCCGCACACGCTTTCCTGGACAAGGGATGGCGTGTTATCGCTGCTTCACGACGTAAACCCGAACTTCTGGCACATCGTGACTGCCAGCACCTTGCTCTGGATTTGCAGGATTCGGCAGCCTGCCGGAGCGCGGCACATGGACTGAGAAATGTTACCCATGTGGTTTATACGGCTGTATACGAGCTACCGGGGTTGATCCAAGGCTGGTCAGATGCAGAACAAATCAGCACCAACGGACAGATGCTGAGAAATTTGCTTGAGCCACTGACCGAACTCGCCGAACTGCAACACGTCACCATCCTGCAGGGCACCAAAGCTTACGGCGCAGCGGTTCAGGCCATGCGCGTGCCCGGCCGGGAATCTCAGAGACGTGTCGAGCACCCGAACTTCTATTGGTTGCACGAAGACTACATCGCCAGCAAAGCAGCCGCTTGCGGATTTGACTATACGATTCTACGTCCGCAGCTCATCGTCGGACCCAATCATGGTGTGGTGATGAATCTGCCACCGGTCGTCGGCGCATACGCCGCCCTGCGTCATCACGAAGGTCTGCCATTCAGTTATCCCGGCGGCGCCGACTGGGTGTGGGAAGCCGCTGACGTGCGATTGGTCGGCGATGCCTGCGTATGGGCGGCAACAAACGACTGTGCACGGGGCGAGACCTACAACCTCACCAATGGCGAAGTATTCCTGTGGCGTGACATGTGGCCGGCGATCGCAGACGTTCTGGGTGTGGAAACAGGTCCCGACGAACCACTGAGCATTGCCGAGTACCTCTCCAGCCGGACCGGCATGTGGGATGAAGTGGTGCACAAACACAATCTGCAGCCGATCACACTGCCCACGCTTCTAGGCGAGTCGCACCACTACGCTGACATGTGTTTTGTTTGCGGGGCAAACGAACCACCGCCACCAACGTTTGTCAGTACGGTCAAAATCAAGCAGGCGGGATTCACCGATACTTACAACAGCGAAGCGAGTTTTTGCCATTGGCTACACGACCTGCAAACTCGCAAGGTCCTCCCCAGCGTGTAGAATCAAATCCACTAACAGCATCGCCAGGAGCATACGCGAAGTGAAAAATGCCAGAGGATATTTTGCCGTAATAGCGTGCTCGCTGCTGCTATGCAGCACTGCGCACAGCGGGATCGTCGCGGATGTGGTGTATGGCCACAAGGATGGTATGGCGCTGACCTATGACGTATTTGAGCCGGAAGAACCAAACGGCGGTGCGGTACTGTTCATGGTCAGCGGAGGTTGGTTTTCTGTCTGGCAGGAACCTGCGCAGCGGCAGCCCAGCTTGCAATCACTGCTGGATGCTGGATTCACGGTCTTTGCAGTGATGCATGGCAGCGCCCCACGGTTCAAAGTACCTGAAGCCGTGTCTGATGTGCGTGCTGCAGTACGGCACATTCGCGCCAACGCGCATCGCTACGGCATCGATGACGCGAAGATAGGGGTTTTCGGTGGCAGCGCTGGCGGTCATCTTTCTTTGATGCTGGGCCTCAACTCCGAAGCAGAATTTGATCAACCTCGACCGGAAGACCAACGAATACTGGCGCCCATCTACTCGGTAGACGCTGAAGTTGATGGATCTGTTGCCGCGGTCGTCGCCTACTTCCCACCTGCGGATCTGCGTAACCTGGCGGGCCCCAGCGAGAGATTTCCAGCACTGGATTTCGCACCCGAAGCAGCAGCGGCAGTATCACCGATTCTGTTTATCTCAGACGATGACCCGCCGACGCTGCTGCTGCATGGCGACGAGGACACACTGGTACCAATCAGCAACAGCGAAGTGCTCAGTGCAGCGTTCGATGAGGCGGGAGTCGAAAACGAGTTTGTCGTTTTTAAAGGTGCCGGACACGGATTTCGTGGTGAGCAGCGTGCTGAGGCTAATGCTCTGATGGTCTCTTGGTTCAAAGCGCATCTCCAGGATTCAACGTTGACCACCGATTGACCGGCAAAGTCAGAGAGTTGTCGACATCAAACATCATCGCCTGCAGTCCGTGTGACTTAACTTCGCCCGGATAGTGACCAGCACTGCCTTCCTCTCTAGTGTGAACCATCTGAGAATCAGGACGCCCTAAGAAAACTAAAACAACCATAACGTTGGCCTCAGGACTGTTGCTGCCGATTGCTCGATCGTCTTCACACCATTCAGGTGATAGAGAAGGCGTAGTCATGAATACTCAGAACAGGATTCTGGCAGCAGCGATGATTCTACTGCAATTACTGACGGCAACAGGCTGCACGACCACGCGGGTTGGCGGGACAATCGTGGCACCGATCAACATGCAGAAAATCCAGACTCAATTAGCAGCGGGTGTTCGCGTAAAGGTAAAGACAACGGCTGGGAGGAACATCAGGATGAAAGTTGTCAGTGTTGGAGCGGAAAAAATTGCCGGGGTTCAAACGGGCGGCACTGCCGTTGATTTAACATTCGATCAGATTGACAGCATCGAGATTCTGGAGATCTCAAAAGATCGGACATGGGCATTGGTTGGTGGCGTAACGTTAACGTTTATCGCAATCAGTGTAGCTGTTCTCTCCTCCATTGCTTTCTTCCCAGGGGGACCATGAGCCGTTCAGTTTCAGCAATGCAGGCGTGATCGCCTGCTATTGCGCGTCAGTGCGGAATTATCGCTTCCACTAAAAGGGAATGTCGTCATCGAAGTCTGAGGAATCGGGCGGCGGCGGTCCCTGATTGAAGCCATCGCTGTCGCCAGCACCTGCCACTTTCCAGCCCTGAAGGTTATTGTAGTAGCGGCCATTGTATTCCCGCCCGCGGATATCAAAGGTCACCGTGACCTCCTGGCCGGGTGACAGGCTGTCCAACAGACTGATCTTTTCCTGCACAAACTCAAGATTGATCTCCTGAGGGTATTTTCCATCCTCAACAATCACCACCATTTCGCGCTTTTTGAAACCACTGCCGAAGGTTTGCTCGTCTTGAATCAGTTTGACCTTACCGGTCAATTCATATGCCACCCGAACGGTCCTCGTGTGTGTGAAATCGGGGCCGCAGTCTAGCGTGCGCGGCGGCGGAATTGTAGCCTGCCGGGAAGAGATCTCCCGGCATTGGAACTATTGGGTCGTTGCTCGATGCACGGCGAATCAGGGCGCCGCTGCAGTAACCCGATAGTGATCGATCTGAGTATCTTCAGCACCAAGATCCTGGAAATTATCTTCAATTCGCGCACTGATGTATTCCCGCCAGGAAAAGGCTCGATACCTCGCCGATGGCGTCGCAAGCATAGGATGAGGAGCAATAATCGCGTCCGCGGGAGGATTAAAGAAGTAGGGTGTGCTCATTCGCGATTGTGAACTCATTGGCACCACCCTGTGAACGGCCGCCCGATATTCATCGTTACTGAATGCCTGCATTACGTCACCAAGGTTCACAATGACGGCACCCTTCTCAGGAGGAACATCAATCCATCCATGTTCCGCCGACAATGCCTGCAGACCGCCGGTCTGATCCTGCAGCAACAGAGTAATCAGGCCGGGATCGGTATGATGATGCAGAGCCATATCGCCCAAGGCATTGACTGAATCGCGCTCCGTTTGTGTCAACGGATCGGCCGTCGGGTAATTGTTCAGGCGTACATTGCTGGTATTCGGATCGCCAACGAGCAGACTGTCTTCGGTGCCAAGCGCGTTCTGAACCAGCGCCAGGGTTGTTGCCGCGAGATCACTCATGGACTCATAGAATTCAGCCATAACATCGGCAAACTCCGGTCGGTCCTCGGGCCATTGATTGCGACCCTTATGGTCTGCGGCAGGCCTCATGAAATCGAAGACCTCCTTCAAGTCCCTCTTCTGCTTGGTCAGCTCTCGATCGTAGTACCCGAGCGGTCGTTTTTCGGTGCGCAGAATACGCAGGCGTTCTGCTCGTGGGGCCGCAAAAAAGGACGCTGCTTCCCGCCACATGCGCTCGAAGGTCGGTTCTAGACCATGGCCAACCAGCAGGAAAAAGCCGTGATCCCGGCAGGCCCGATCAAGATCCGCCAGGACCGCAGGATCCCGCCGCTTAACCGCAGAATTACTTAGATCAACGATTGGTACCTGGTTCATATTGCTGTCAATCCAGACTCAAAGCTGAAGGTCGCCGAGAACCGTAACACAAACGCACTGATCCTCGACCCAGGGCTATCCGGCTGTGGAAAACTAACGGGATCGCTTACTCCGGCACTTTACTCTGACCCCATAGATCCGAAATCCTCCGGAATGTCTTTCACTGACAGGGACCATTCGGGGCTGCGCTTCTCCAGGAAAGACAGGATTCCCTCTTTCGCATCAGCCTGATTCCCGAGCCACGCGAAGGGTTGGCCCTCCGCCCTCATCATTTCCTGGGGTGTGGAGTCGAGCCCCTGCCAGAGCAGGCGCTTGGTGATCGCCACGGAAGCGGGCGCTGTGTTGGCATAGTCATTGGCCATATCGATGGCAGCCTCCACGAGATCGTCCTTCGGCAATACCCTGGAAACGATGCCCATCATCAGCGCCTCCGCCGCCGTAAATATTCGGCCGGACATCAGCAGGTCCGCAGCGTTGGAAAATCCCGCCACTCGCTGCACGATCAGATGGGCGGCAAGTTCCGGCATCATGCCGCGGCGAGTGAACACGAAGCCCATCTTCGCGTTTTCCGATGCCAGGCGGATGTCACAGAGCATCGGGTAAGTCATACCCACGCCCACAGCCGGACCATTGATTGCGGCGATCACGGGTTTGTCTATCTCATAAGGGTGCACGTTGCGCTGGTTGCGGCCGGCATTGTCCAGATCCTCCGGATCCCGGTCCGAAAAGGTCTCAGCACCGCCTTCCAGATCGGCACCCGCGCAGAAGGCGCGGCCGGCACCGGTCAGCACGATCGCTCGGACCGAATCATCTGCCTGGGCATTCTGCAGGGCCTGGCTCAACTCCACGGCGACCGTCGCGTTCCAGGTGTTCATCTTTTCCGGTCGGTTGAATGTGATCAGAGCGGCATGACCACGAATCTCGTAGAGCAGCGTGTCGAAAGACATCGTTGTCTCTCCTGTGATGATTTTGGATCCGCAATGGTAACGGTCGTGCAGGTTTTTACCAGGCGCTTGAAGGTAGCATCTGCACGGGTTAAAAGGGATGTTCAGAATAACCGATAGTGGAACTAACGGGGTCATAGTAGGATGCCAGCGAAAGCACACGCGCCGAGACCTTAAACGCGCACCATACGGGCAGCTCACGGCCATTTCACAACGACCTGTAATGGGAACTTGATCGCTTACTTCGGTACTTTATTCTGACCCCATCGATTACAGATTGGGGACTCGAAACAACCAGCGCTTCTTGGGGGGAGTGATGACACAGAAGTTTACGTCGGAATTGGATGTTGTGGTGGTCGGAGCAGGTTTCGCCGGTATGTATCTGATACATAAGCTCCGCGGGCTCGGCTTCAAGGTACGGGCATATGATGGCGCCAGCGACGTCGGTGGTACCTGGTACTGGAACCGTTACCCCGGCGCCCGTTGTGACGTGCGCAGCCTGGAATATTCGTTCTCGTTCGACCCGGAACTCGAGCAGACATGGGAGTGGAGCGAAAAGTTCTCCACCCAGCCAGAAATCCTGAGATACGCCAGTCACATCGCTGACCACTACAACCTGAGGCCTGATATTCAGTTCAACACGCGCGTCGAATCACAAACCTGGGACGATGAACGTTCGCGCTGGACCGTAACAACCGACGCCGGTGACGTGATCGACGCCCAGCACGTCGTACTCGCGGTCGGCACGCTGTCCGCGCCGAAGCTGCCCGAAATACCGGGTATCGAAAGGTTCAAAGGAGAGTGGTACCAGACCCAGAAATTCCCCAAGGAAGGTGTCAACTTCATCGGCAAGCGTGTCGCGGTGATCGGCACCGGCTCTTCGGCCATTCAGGCTATCCCCGAGATCGCCAAGACCTGCAAGCAGCTCACGGTATTCCAGCGCACACCGAACTTCTCCTTCCCCGCTGGCAACAGGCCCCTGGATCGCAAGGAAGTCGATGAGACGAAGGCCGACTACACGGGGGTGCGACGGCAAGCCAGGGAGTCGTTCTTCGGCCAGACCGGCCCTGAAGCGACGCAGTCCGCGCTTGAGGTGAGCTCAGATGAGCGCGTCCGCAGATATCAGGAAGGCTGGAATGACGGTCAATTGATCAGCGTTCTAGGGGCCTACGACGACCTCATTACCAACAAAGCCGCCAACGATTCTATTGCGGATTTCATCCGCGACAGGATTCGCGAAACCGTCAAAGACCCCGTCACGGCCGAAGCCCTGTGCCCCTACGACCATCCGGTAGGTACCAAGCGCCCGTGCCTCGATACCGGTTACTACAACACGTTCAACATGCCGCACGTACGCCTTGTCGACCTGCGCAAGACTGAGATCGTGGAGATCACCGAAACGTCGATCAGAACTTCTGCAGAAGAGCTTGAGTTCGATATCATCATCTATGCCACGGGTTTCGATGCAATGACGGGATCAATCGTCAACATCGACATTCATGGACGTGATGGAGAATCGCTCGCTGACGCATGGCAGAACGGACCAGCGACGTATCTCGGCCTGATGGTTGCCGGCTTCCCGAACCTGTTCACGGTCACCGGACCGCAAAGTCCCTCGGTGCTGTCCAATATGATGGTATCGATCGAGCAGCACGTGGACTGGATCACCGATTGCATAGAGAACCTGAGTAAACAAGGACTGCGCACCATCGAAGCAACGCCCCAGGCCCAGAGCGACTGGGTTGTCCACACCAACGAAGTTGCTGAGGAGACACTGTATCCGCTCGCCAACTCCTGGTACATGGGCGCTAACGTACCCGGCAAACCCCGGGTGTTCCTGCCGTATATCGGCGGCGTGGGCGTCTATCGTGAGAAATGTGACGAGATCGTCCGGGACGGCTACACGGGCTTCGCGCTCTCAAACTGATCGGCTCAGGTACCTCGACATCAGCGTCGATCAGGCGCCAGGTCCCAGCCCATCATTTCAACGAGACCGTTGAGGCAATCCGAGAGCCCAGAATCGAAGGTTGCACCACCATCACGAATCCAGTAATCCATGGGCATTTCTATTGTGGTGTATTGGTAGCGTTTTGATTGAATCGACGGTTTCCTGTCCGGGGTTTGCCAATCGACAGTTAACGTGGCCGTCATTCGCAGCGCCAGCATCGATTTATTTTTTTCGATCAATTCGATCGGATTGAGCTCTGCATGCACGATCACATCAGCTGCCGCAACAGCAATCTGATGAGCTGGCGGAACGGCTTCTATCAAACCGTCGTGCAGTTCAGTATGGAAATCCCGGCGATCCAGCGTCCGGATGACAACAGCCGTGAGCCGCTCGGAGGTCTTCGGCGGGAACATTCGCAAGGCATCAGTCGAGGCACCAACAAGACCGCCAGCCGTCGCGCCGACGAACGCAGGCAAGACCACGCAACCCGGGCAAACGGGCCAGAACAGAAGGCTGGCGATGGCTCCGCCGGTAGCACCTACTTTGCTCGCGGTTCGGAAATTGTTGCCGATGCTCTTTACATCCCCAGCTCCTGCTGAATGGTTTTCTGCGACGATTGCCATGGTTTCGCCATCGAGAATCGACGCTGGCTGACTCGATGCGCAGCCGGAAAGGGTGTTGACACTTACGCACATCAGCAGCGGCAACACAGCGACCTTTAACGCTGACTGGCACCTGGTAACAAGACGGCGGCGGACGCCGGTTTTTCTGCTTTGCTCCATGATTGCTTTGAAGCCGGACATAATTACTTTGAAGCCGGAATCGTCGCGTGCACGGGGGCGTTAGTCGCGCGAAGGTCCCAGAGCATCGCCTCGGTGAGCTTGTCTATACACTCGGTGAAGCTCTGATCGAACTTAGCGCCATTTTTCGCCAGCCAGTATTCGACCGGAAACTCTGCGGTCTCGTGAACGTAGCGTCTTGTTGTTGTGCGTGGATTCCTGCGCTGGCGATCCCACTGGACACTCATCACGCCGGTCATTCGCAGCGCCAGATGTGATCTGCGATCCTGCACCAGTTCAATGCTGTGCGGTCCAACGGCAATAACTGCGCTCGCAGTCTCCAGATCGGCAATGCGATTTACCGGAGTTGCCGCGGCGACCTCACGACGCATTTCCACAAAAAGATCACGACGTTCCTGGATACCTTCCAGAATGGCTTTGGTTTCGGCCGCCTGCTCACCGTTTAAGGACTGAAAAGCTGCATCAGAGATACCGCCAGTCAGGCCTCCAGCCATCCCACCGGCGGCGGCGCCGCCGGTTACCAGGAACGGTGCGCAAAACGCGAACCACGGGCCGCAAAACAAAGAAGTCACCAAACCAGCAGTCACCCCTCCCGCGGCGCCAACACCGGCGCCCGCCTTTAACGAATCATTGTCTGATTTCGCCCGAATGCCGTTTGCCGGTTCGCTGACAGCAGTGATCGCCAGCGTTGCGAATTCCGGAAGTGGTTTGGACCTGCTGGCTGCACATCCCTGGAGGCATAGAATCAGTACGAGGCAACTGGTTATCAGATACCGGCGATTTGTTTTACCAGGCAAGATATTCTTCATTGTCCCGCTCCGATCACTGTCTCACCAGGTCGGATGACCTGGATCATCTGTATTTGAACGCGAACGGCTGTGTGGAGTCCTGATAACGGACTGATGTTTCCTTAGGAAACCTTTAGGACCAGTAATTCTGCGGGATCCGGGACGCTCATCGACCTGGTGGTATCGACCAAAGCAGAGAGCATTTCTCCCTTTGGTATCAACAATCAGGAAGCGGTAAAGATGTCTGCCTGAGAATTTTGCGGCAGTGCCCGTGCCAATAATTCACCAAGCCTCATAGCCCTCAGGCTCAACACCAGCTCGCTGCAGTCTTTCGGCTGCTTTAGTACTTCTTCAATGTTGGCGTGCAGGACTCTGTAGCCAACATTGCCATATAGGGTCTGTCGGCCATTGTCGATAACATAGGACGGACTACCCTTAATTTGCTGACTATTTGCTCTGCGGTAGTCGCTCATGAGGGAGGCAATCGCCGATCCGTCGTTGATTGAAGCTCTAAATTCGACCAGGTCCAGGCCGGTCTCCTGGCAGACATTAAATAACACCGATAGCGCTCCTACATCTTGAGCATCGACGAAAATTGCCTGACGTATACTGCGCGCCAACTGCACACTAGCTTCCGGACCAGCGGTATTTTCTACTGCTTTTAGAACTAAATGTGCATTTGCAGAGGTCGCGGGTCGAACCTCATTCCAAATGCGCGAGTTAATCGGAGCATCTTCAAATGCGCTTGCCGATTGATGTACATGATCGGCAAACCCTTCAAACATCCCCCTATCCTTCCAAAGGTCTTGCATCTTCCCCTCTAGATCTCCAGATACATCTACATAGTGGTAGCGCCAAGCTACGTCGCTTCCCAGTTGACGATTTAGCTCATCATTCCGACGCTGTGCTATCCAAGCCCAAACACAGAGAATATCTGTGTAGTAATCGATCATCAGAGGCTTATTCATAGGTGTTTGTTCCATATCTTTGCGGTGTACCAGAAGTATTCCCTATCCATTTTCCACAACACAGAGAGGCAAAAGTAATCCGGTGCGTTCTGCTGGACGCAATAAAATCGGTTGTCGTGGGTAACGGGGCAATCGGTCGGCAAGGGTAGTTCGCCACTTACGCTTTCAGTAAGATGCCGGCAATGGTCACCGGCGCTGGTCGATACTGATCATTAACCACTACAAGCGTCATTGCCTTTGTTGCGCCCGGCGTCTGTAGACGAGCAGCCAGAATAGCAGGACGTGGGCGCCTGACTCGTCGCCATAGGCTTAGCCATTATGGCGACTTGAGCTTCTTGATCATGTGGCGCAGAAATCCTGAGCGCAAAGTGCGGAGGTTGAACTGAAAGAGAAAGAGTCAGCTACAGATGGGCCGTCAACGCCACGATCAGAACGGCGATCGCGCTTCGATGGCTTCAAGACACGGAGACGAGATTGGGGTTGGCGAAGAGCGATCTACTGGCAAGTGATGCATACTCTCGCCAGAACCATCGGTTTTCACATTCACAGAATCGAGGTCGGCGCAGAACGAAGGGATCTCTTGGACCCTGATCCGCCAGAAGTACCCGCCGGATACACAACCAAAATCTGCACCAAAACCGATTTGCAACCGTTCGTTGATACGGTGCCAGATTTCCCACCGCAGTTCTTTGAAGCCGCGTTCGGCCGAGGGGATGAGTGTGCGGCTACTTTTTATGACGGGAATCTTGTTGCTTTCGCATTTAACAGCCGAGTTAGAACACCGGTAAACAGCCAGATCGACGTTCTGATTCCGGAGGGATTTCGATACGGATACAAATCCTGGACACATCAGGATCATAGGCGGAAGAACCTTTCCAGGATGCTGGGCTATGTAAGGCAGCAAGGCGCGAACAGGCCTTATGACGAGCGGGGAATCTGGTATATCGAAACCCACAATTTTCCTTCTCGACTTCATACCTACCGACACCCTCGAGTTAGATCGATTCTGATGGGTTATGGCGGGTGGTTTTCGTTTTTCGGACGTTACATTCCTTTTAACAGCCGAGGCGCAAAGTGGATAGGTTTTGAGTTCGTGCGTAATTCGGACAACAGGGTTCGGTACTATTCGCCATAGGTCGCAAAGCTAATCTGCGTGATTCTGCCTGAATGATCATGCATCACTATCGATTGGCTGACGTTTCCAGGACGACAGGAATTTCAACAGGGATATTCAGCTAGTTGGCTGAGTGTCGAAGCGGCGTGGTTTGTATCGGGACATCCGCATCCTGAATGATCAACGGATCGTGTTTTACGGCGCCCTTGACAGCCTGTGGCTGAAACCCTGCGCATGCGATGCTAACTGGGGAATTTCAGCCGGTGACGGAGGCGCAGGTGGATGGGCTTCGGCAGGCGTTGAAGGCGAGGCGTTTGGAGAGGGCATCATATATCGTAGTTTTTCGTGATAAGCTTCGTCGCTGATTGAGCTAAAGCAGGATATCTT
>CAKZWF010000051.1 GCA_937921865.1 uncultured Pseudomonadales bacterium
GGTCGCATCTGCGCTGGTGGTATCTCGGTTGCGCGGCATGATTGCCCAGGGATGGGGCTCTTCCTGCGGGCAGGATTCGAACGCGCAATCATCGTAAGAGTCGACAATTTCCTGCGGGTGACCGGTCCAGGGTGAATGCGGCGCTGTGTAGTTCACGCTGAGGTAAAAGGGCTTGTCATCACCCGCATGATCATCGATGAACTCAAGCGCGTCTTCTGTGATTGCGGTGGTCACATACCCTGGCGCCAGCTCGGTGACGCCATTGCGAATCATCTCCTGATCGTTGTACTGGCCTGCGCCATGGGGATGAGCGAACCAGTGGGCGAGTCCATGTTGGGGCAGGGTCGAATTGCCCAGGTGCCACTTGCCTGACAGACCACAGGTCCAGCCGTGATCTGATAAGACGTCCGTGTAACAGGTCTCGTCATCCATGAATGATTTTGCCTGCGGCCCGACATCAGCGGTACCGGTCAGAAAGTCATGAACACCGTGTTGAGACGGAATTCGTCCCGTTAAGAAACAGGCCCTGCTGGCAGAACAGACCGGTATGGTGATGAAGAAATTCTCAAACCGCGCGCCCGTGGCGGCAAGCCGATCCATGTTTGGCGTTCGGATTTCGGGGTTTCCGTAACACCCGGCGGCCCAGATACCCTGGTCATCGGTGAGGATAAATACAACATTGGTTTGCTCTGCGGTAGCCACTTGCTCTCCTAGTTCGTCCACGTGTTCTGCCAGCGTGACGTCGCTGACGGTAAGCGATCACACGAGTGCATTCTGGAAGTTGCAGTTATGCGGGAATAACGGTGTCGAAGTAAAGTACAGAAGCAATCATAGATCCCAACGGGCTGGAGTAGGGACTTTTGGCAGACGTCTTGAGAAATAGCCGCACACTGGCGACTGTGTAGTTGATTTGCTAAAGACGGAGTAGGAAAGTTGCATCACACAAGGGCCAAAGAGCCCGGAAATAGATAGTGATCCGATGAAGCTAAATGATCAGTTAAGAACTAACCCACTCCGAGTGATCCTCAATGGCAAAAAGGCTGGCGACGAAGCCGTCCGATCTGCCATCTATCAGTTGCGCGACAAAGGCTGTCCGATTGAGGTGCGAACCACCTGGGAAGCTGGCGATATGGAGCGATTGATTGCTGAGGCCCTTAGTGACGGTGTTAAACGATTACTGATCGGCGGCGGAGACGGTTCAGTTAATGAGGCTGTGTCTGCGCTGCTTGGACTCCCCTCCGAGCCCCGACCTGAATTGGCGATTCTGCCGTTAGGTACCGCGAATGATTTTGCGTCAGCCTGCACGATACCCACAGCTCCAATTGATGCTTTGCGATTGGCGTTGACCGGAGATGCAGTTGAAATTGATGCGGTCCAAGCCAACGATCGCGCCTTCGTGAATGTGGCGACGGCAGGTATCGGCGCGCAAATTACCGCTGAAACACCTGAGCAATTGAAGAACTTTCTGGGCGGCGGGGCCTACACGCTGATGGGTCTCATCAAGGCGGTGAGTTTCACGCCGTATGAAAGTGGCCTGTCGACGTCATCGAAAGAACTGTCCGGAAAGGTCATCGTCGGCGCGGTGTGTAATGGACCACAAGCGGGCGGGGGCCAACCGCTTGCGCCCAACGCCAGAATTAACGATGGCCTGATTGATGTGGTCGCCGTGCTGGAATTTCCTGCGAAGGATCTGGACATAGTCGTAAAGGAGATTCTTGATCCTGAGGTGGACGGCAAGTACGTCAAGCGGCTGAAAGTCGACAAACTGCAGGTATGGTCAGATAAGGGCATGCCCATCAATCTGGATGGCGAGCCCTACAAAGCTGACCGGGTTGAGTTCACCGTTCTGCCTAAGGCTATAGCGATGGTCTTACCTGCCGACTGTCCGTTGATCTAATCGGCCAAGACAGACCAATTGCTCCGCTTAGCAACTGGCCAGCTCAGGCAAGCAAGCACCGAGCGTGATCAGATTGGATGTAATCGCACCGGCACATCTTTGATACCCCGGATAAAGTTGTTGGGCAATCGCTCGATGTCACTGACGACTTCAATCTTATGAAAGCGTTTCATGATCTCTTCCCACAGAATGCGCAGCTGCATTTCGGCCAGCCGATTACCCATGCAGCGATGCACACCGAAGCCGAATGCCACGTGCGAGCGGGCGTTGGGACGATCAATGATCAACCGGTCAGCGTCTTCGAATACTGATTCATCGCGATTTCCTGAGAGATACCACATGACCACCTTGTCGCCTTCTTTGATCTGTTTGCCGCCGAGTTCATAGTCCTGCAGCGCGGTTCGGCGCATATGGATCACCGGTGTCTGCCAGCGGATCATTTCCGAAACCATATTCGGGATCAATCCGGGGTTGTCACGCAGCTTCTGATACTCGTCCGGGTATTTGTTCAGCGCCATCACACCACCGCTGATGCTGTTGCGGGTGGTGTCGTTGCCGCCGACGATCAGTAGCAGGATGTTGCCGAGGAACATCTCGGGGTCTTCGTTGAGCTTGGCGGTTTCTTTGTTGTGGATGAGCATGGAGATCAGGTCGAACTTGGGCGGCTGTGTCGCACGTTCGGCCCACAGCTGATAGAAGGCAGCGGCCGCACCCATGAGTTCTTCATAGCGCTTGGTCATGTCGATGCTGTCGTCGCCAGTCACTTCCGGGACGGCGGTCGCCAAGTCTGACCAGTAGACGAGTTTGTGTCGTTCTTCGTAGGGAAAGTCGAACAGCGTAGCCAGCATTCTCGCCGTCAGCTCGATGGACACCTCCTTTACCCAGTTGAAGGTTTCACCCACCGGCAGATTATCGAGGATATCGATGGCCCTCTCGCGAATGATCGGTTCCAGCTCTGCGAGGTTCTTTGGCGCGACTGTGGGTGCCACTGCCAGTCTCTGCGGCATGTGTTTGGGTTCATCAAGGGTGATGAAGCTCTGGCCCTGGATCTGATTTTCACCCACCACGTAGGGATCGACGATTGCGATGCCGCCTTTTTCTGAGGAGAAGACCGTGTTGTTGGTATCCACCTCTTTGATGTGTTTGTGGCTGGAGACCGACCAGAAGGCGCCGTTGACGCTGTCGGCGAGGTAATGAACAGGGGCTTCTTTTCTCAACCGCGCAAACCAGGGCTGCCAGCTGTCGTTTTTAAAGAGTTCGGGTCTGCTGACGTCAATCTCTTCAAGGGGGACGCTGTTTACTTCTGCTGCTTCATCGATTGCTTGATCTACGGTTGATTCGGCGCTCATCTGATTCTCCTAAGTCATTGTGAGAAAATAGTAATTCGGCCAATAGTAGTCAAGTGTTTACTATTGTCCGGGTTCGATTTAACGTTTCTGCATGATGACAGTCCGTGAAACCTCTACTCCGGCGCGACCGGACCCCAGAATCTTCCGCTCGGAAACTGCGATACGGCGGGCGCTGCTTGAACTCATGGCTTCAGGGCGCGAGTTTGGCTCGGTAACCGTTTCGGAAATCGCGGTGAAAGCGGGGGTCACCCGTAAGACCTTCTATGCCCGTTTCGGCTCCCCGGAGCAGGTGATTGGTCGGGTGGTGATGGATCTGTTCAGTGATGTTTCCGCGCACCTCGATGATGAGCTGTTGCGACTGCCCCTGCGGGATAACTCCCTGGCGATGACGGTTTTCAAAGCCTATGAAGAACACCAGGCGGTGCTGGCACCGCTGGTGCAACACTGCCCGGCCAGCCTGTTCATCGAACCTGTGAGTGCGGTTACCGAGAGCCTGTTGGACCGGGTCATCGACGTGAATCAGCTATTGCCGATGGATGATGTCGAAAAGGCCTATCTGATTGCCACCGTCGCCAGCATGGTTCACGGGATACTGTCGGTCTGGGTCAGGCGGGGATTCTCTGAATCACCGGAACAGGTTGCCGGGTTCATCGACAGATTGCTCGCTGATGGCATGCAGAAGGTCGTGTTGTCACCTCGGGATTGAAGGTTGCCACTTGCTGTGGACTCCTCCGATGCAACGAGGCACAGTGAGTGCGACCTATAAATTCCACTGGGGAGAGAAATCATGGCAGAAGCAGTTGACGCTGGCGGGATGGTTCATCCGGATCCGCTGGATCCATCAAACAGCAATCTATACACCGCAGGCGATCACTGGTCGCTGTTTGCCGAGTTGCGGGCTAACGATCCGGTTCACTTCACACCCGAAAGCCCGTTTGGTCCGTACTGGAGTGTGACCCGCTTTGAGGACATCAAACAGGTCGATACCAGTCACGAGATTTTTTCGTCTGAGCCTGCCATTGTCATCGGCGACCTGCCGCCGGAACAGATGCTGCCTCAGTTCATTGCGATGGATCAGCCCAAGCACGATGCCCAGCGCAAAGGTGTGACCGGCGCTGTTGCGCCCCGCAACCTGGCGAAACTCGAGCCGCTGATTCGCCAGCGGGTCTGCGGGATCCTGGATAGCCTGCCGGTGGGTGAGCGCTTTGACTGGGTAGACACCGTGTCAATCGAACTGACCACGCAGATGCTGGCGACCCTGTTCGACTTTCCCTTTGAAGATCGCCGCAACCTGACACGCTGGTCAGACGCGGCCACCTCTTCGCCTGCTCTCGTGGGTGCGTCGAACATGACCGAAGAGGAGCGGATGGCGGAGTTGATGGAATGCCTGGAGTATTTCAATCGGCTCTGGCAAGAGCGCGCCGGTGGTGACGGTGACGACTTCATCTCCATGATGGCGCGCAGTCCGGCGTTCGAAGACATGGACCCCATGGAATACCTGGGCAATCTGATTCTGCTGATTGTCGGCGGCAACGATACCACCCGCAATTCGATCACTGGCGGTGTCTACGCGCTGAACAAATTCCCCGACCAGTTTGATGCACTGCGTGCTGATCACTCAGTCATTCCGAACATGGTCTCCGAGATTATCCGCTGGCAAACGCCGCTGTCGCACATGCGCCGGATAGCCCTCACTGATTCGGAAGTGGGTGGCAAG
>CAKZWF010000052.1 GCA_937921865.1 uncultured Pseudomonadales bacterium
GAGTGCGTATGTGAAGGCTTCGAACACCGACAGCCAGGATCGCTTCGGGAAGGCTCTGGCGATACTGCGTGACTCTGTCATCGCCAGCGCACCTGGTGAACAAAGCGGCAGCGCCGGAGTCAATGGAGATGAGAGCGATAACAGTATTAATGGGGCTGGCGCTGTCTATATTGTTCGATAGACTGCGCCTCTGATCGTAGGGTGTAGTCGTTTGTTGATCACTGGGTGTGCAACAGTGTGAGCGGTTTTTTCGTTGAAAAACAGCGGCTCCTCGGATGATGATTCTTAACCCAACCGATACCTGACAGGAACTGTCTGATGGATGTAACTGAAACGCGCGTATTCCAATCGCAAAAAACTGATCTGGCTAACGCCCGGTTTGTTACCCGCAGTCTCGAAGCGCCGGGCGCCGGGCAGGTGCTGGTGCGAATAGAGCACTTTGCACTGACAGCAAACAACATCACCTACGGAGTCGCCGGTGACAGCATCGGCTACTGGAATTTTTTCCCCGCGGACGGTGATTTCGGTTGTATTCCGGTCTGGGGTTTCGGGGTAATCGAACAAAGTGCGCACCCCGATCTTCAGCAGGGAATGCGGTTCTATGGGTATTTTCCGATGGCCACTCACGTGCTGCTTGAACCGCAGGACGTCCAGTCGTTTGGTTTCAGTGATGGTGCTCCACACCGGGCAGCACTACCACCAATCTACAATCAGTATGTGCTGACTTCTGCAGACCCTGTCTATCAGGCTGACAAGGAAGCTGAGCAGATGTTGTATCGACCGCTGTTTACGACGTCGTTTCTGCTGGATGACTTTCTCGCTGAGAACGATTTTTTTGGTGCTGGGAACATCATCCTGACCAGTGCGTCGAGCAAGACCTCCATTGGTCTCGCGCAGTTGTTGAGCCAGCGCTCGGATCAGCGGCTGAAGGTTATAGGGTTGACCTCGCAGGCTAACGCTGCATTCGTTGAGGGTCTGGGTTGCTATACCAGCACTTATGCCTACGAAGATATTAACGGGTTGCCTGAAGAGGACTCCGTGATGGTCGATATGGCAGGCAGTGCCAAGGTGAGGCTGGCGGTTCAGTCTCATCTCGCCGGGAACCTCAAGCACTCTGCCGCAGTGGGGGCGACCCACTGGCAGGATGCTACCGTGGGCGCGGGCGCACAATCGCTGCCCGGTCCTCAGCCGACCATGTTCTTTGCACCGAGTCAGGCACAGCGGCGCATCAAAGAACTGGGTCGTGAAGGCTTCGAGTTGCGGCTGGCGGACGCATGGCAGTCTTTTCTTATTGCCGCAGACCAATGGATCAGCATCGAAGCGCAAGCGGGCGAAGCGCAGCTGCAGTCGGTCTATCAGGCATTTCTTGCCGGAGAGGCTGATCCGGCTAAAGGCTATGTGATCAGCCTCTAGCCACATCGAGCTACTGGCCCCAGCGGGGAGTTGCGGCATGGGAAACGTGTCTCAGGTCGCAACTTTTTTCAGGTAATGCACGTAATCTACTGAATTCCCTGGAAAAACTACCGAATCTGGAGAGCCGCTCCTATGTCTCGAATAGCCCTGATTGCGCTTTTGCTGCTGCTGTTTCCGCTGACCGTTCAGGGCGGGATGACCAGTATGCGCGGACCACTGTTTGAACAGGCCGATGCTGCTAGAGATGCGGCAAATGCCAGTGATGCACCGTTGCTGGCGCCGGTCAGCTACAGCGAGGCGATGCGTCATTATGAAAAGGCGGAATCTACCTTCAAGCGGGCCGGCAGTATTGACTGGATTCGTCGATATCTCGGCAATGCTCAAAAAGGTTTTGAGAAGTCCCTCCAGGCGGCTGAACTGGCTGCCACCGCTCTGGATGGCACTATTCAGGCTCGGCAAGACGCACTGTCAAGTGAAGCCCCCAAATACGCCGAGGACAGCTGGTATTCGGGTGAAATGAGTTTTGCCGAAGCGACTCGGCGGCTGGAGCGCGGGAGCATGAAATACGCGATGCGTTATGGTGAGAAAGCACAAGCGGCCTATCGGCAAGGCGAACTCGAGGCGATCAAGGTTAATTACCTGAGCGAGACCAAAACCCTGATCAAGCAGGCTGAAAAACTAAAAGCCGCAAAATACGCGCCGATGTCCCTGAACAATGCTCGCTTGCTGCTGGAAACTGCCGAGAGCGAACTCACGGTCAACCGCTACGACACCGATCGCCCGAGGCTGCTGGCACTCGATGCTAAACACAACGCTTTGCACGCAATATACGTGGCCAAACTGGAACGGCGCATCCGAGACCGGAGCACGAGTATTGAAGAGGTTCTGCTGGAGTGGGAGGGCTCGATCGGTCGTATCGGCGAACGCCTGAATCTGCCAGTCTATTTTGATGACGGCGAAGTTCAGGCAATAGATACGCTGATTACCGGGATCGATACGCTGAAGCAGGACAAGAACTCGCTCGCGCAGAATCTTGCGGACCGGGAAGCTCAGGTTGCCGCGCTGACCGCGCAGATTGAATCCACCCAGACGATGCTTGCTGAAGTTAATGCGCTACAGCAGGAGAAGGCGCTTCTCGACCAGAACCTGGGCGACCAGGAAGCACAGGTTGCATTGCTCAACACGCGCATGGCCAGAATGCAGGAGTTGTTGGGTGGGGGCAATCGCACAATTGATGAACTCGAGACCCTGCTGGAGCAGCAGGCTCGACATCGCGAGCGGTTTGCGCGCGTGGAAACTCTCTTTGATCCCCAGCAGGCTGAGGTCTTCCGCCAGGGCGATGTAGTCATTATACGTATGGTCGGCCTGAATTTTGACAGCGGTACTTCGTCACTGAAGTCGGATCATGTGGCTTTGCTGAATATCCTTGAAGGCGCCATAGGCGAGTTTCCTGAAAGTCAGGTGATTGTCGAAGGGCATACCGATGCGTTTGGCTCGGATGCTCAGAATCAGGAGCTCTCGCGGGCGCGGGCTGAATCTGTTGTGGCTCATCTGCTTAACACCTTGCCGTCGCCTGACATCAATATGGATTCGGTTGGCTATGGCGAAAGCCGCCCGGTTGCGAACAACGAAACTGAGCAGGGCCGAACACGAAATCGTCGTATCGACGTCGTGATCAAACCCAGTTGGGTGGTGGCAAATACGCTTGCGAGTCATGACGCTTCAGCATTCTCTGCGGCGGCCGAAGAGGTTCACGAAGAAATTTGAAGCGGGCTAGTCGGCTGGCAAACCACCTCGATCGGAATCAGCAGACCCATTCTCCTGCCTGACAGATGCCGGGCCGGGAAGTCGGCTGCAGGTTCCGTTGGTTTTTCTGCTCGCAGATTACGATCTTCACTGCGTACACTGTGAAGATGATCTACTGGTTGGACCTGGCAGGTGTTTTCGTCTTCGCGTTGAGCGGTGCGCTCGCTGCCGATCGCCGTGGAATGGATCTGTTCGGCTTTCTGTTCATCGCGTTGCTTCCGGCGGTTGGTGGCGGCACGATGCGGGACATCATCATCGGCGCTCCCGTGTTCTGGGTCGCTGATTCGATACCGCTGTGGATCGTGGTGATTGCAGCAGGGCTGACGTTTCTGGCTGCGCCGCTGATCCAGCGCGCAGAGCGACTGCTTATCTGGGCGGATGCGGTCGGTCTGTCTGTATTCTGTGCGGTCGGTGCAGCCAAGACATTTGCGATCACCGGCAACCCGGTTGTGGCAGTCGCAATGGGTGTGGTAACCGCCGTTCTGGGTGGCATCATTCGAGACGTTGTTTGCAACGAGATTCCCCTGGTATTGCGAAAGGATATCTATGCAACCGCGGCGTTTGCTGGCTCGTTGGTTTATGTGCTGCTGGCGTCACTTGCGTTGGATCAGATCGCCTGTCTGGCAGCCAGTATGCTGGTGTGTTTTATTGTGCGCGCCAGTGCGCTGATCTGGGGCTGGTCGCTGCCACGACGGGGTGAGTTCTGATATGAGAATCCAGAACTCAGAGCAGCTGGACAATATCCCGCCAGCACTCCCTGCAGGCGCGGAAAAGCGTAATTACTTCTACATCGCGGTTGCCTACATGGCAATAGCGCTTGGTACGCTCGGGATCTTTCTGCCGCTGTTGCCCACAACGCCTTTTCTGTTACTGGCAGCCTGGTCTGCGGCGAAAGGATCACCTTCGCTGCATCGATGGCTTTATGCTCACCCTCATTTCGGCGGAGCGCTGATTGCCTGGGAACACAACCGCGCGGTATCGATCAGGGCGAAGTGGCTGGCCTGTCTGATGATGCTTGTGAGCTGGCTGATCATGCTTTACCAGACCACTGGCTGGATAATTCCAGCACTGACGGGAACCATCTTTGTTGCGGTGGGCGGATTTCTGGCGTCAAGGCCCCGGGCGTGAACACCATTGGGCACTACAAACGTGGATCTCCCTGCCACGACAAAACGACGCACTGAACTTCGAGGAACTGTACGTGGATCGAAAATTGCTAATTAATGCGGTACGTGTCAGTAGGGCGATCGGCTCCGGGCCGCTTGATGAAGCTGCGTATCTGGCGCTCTGGCAGTCTCACGTTACCCCGATTGATGATCCGTTCATGCGGTCAGTAGTTGGTGGCATCTTTGCTGATCGACTGGCGTGGGTTTTTGTAGCGGGTTATCAGCTTGCCGTCAGATCGGTTTTTTCGGTCGAGTCAGATCGATGGGTCGCTTATGTGGCGTCCGAAGATCGCAGCGGTACTCTGCCGGCGGTGTCAGTCACGCACGTGGCCGGAGAGACACAGCTCACCGGTTGGAAAACCTGGGTCGCCGCAGTGGACCATGTTGGAGAGCTGGTTGTGCGGACCAACGGAGCACAGGCTGAGCACTATCTGGTATCACGGGAAAGCACCGGGTTAACACTGAGTGCAAAAGCTGATGTCAGCTTTCTCGGTGATCTGTCACAGGGAAGCGCGGAGTTTTCAGGTGTGGTGGTTCAACGTCAGCTGCAGGTCATCGACGAAGTGCCCTTCAACCTGAGGGAAGCGCTCGCGATTTATGGTGCGTTGTGCGGTCTGGTGCTGGCCCAGCCAATGCTGGAGGCGAGCTCGGAATCCTGTCTGGACCTGTTGGATATTGCAGCGGGGTTATGGGCGACCTCTTTATGTGAGCCGAATGACATCCAACAGCTGAAGTCTTTCGATCAGAACCTGCAGGGGTTCATTGCGTCGGTAGAAGATGATCTGGCGGCGACAATTCCAGATTGGGACAGGGATCGGCGATTGGTCTCGATGTACTCACCGGGTATTGCGCGCTATAGCCAAGCCGGTGTTCAGCCGTAGGCGAGTTTCAGCGTTTCCAGAACATCGCCAACCTGCAGTGACCAGAACCAGATCGCAGCAACCAGCACCAGACTGGAGCTGACCATGGCAACTTTTTCCAGAGTTGATTTGCTCATTGTTTCCTCACGCTTAAGAAAAACCGATCCAGCGCCCTGACGCTGCAACAGTAAACCAGATGGTGATTGAAGCGAGTGCCAGCAGCCTCAGAGTCCAGGGGTTGATGGTGTCGTGGTCATATTTCAGCAACGGTCGCCGGATCAGATAAACGAACGCGATGCCGAAGCCGAGGCTGGCCATCTTGGCCCAGAACATTTCGTTGTAGTAGAGCTTCATCGCCACTGCGGAGCTCATGAATATCCCACTGATGATCATTACCGTGAGCGCAACGGTGAACCATTTTTGAGTATTGTCGATAACTTCTTCTGAGCTGACGCTGGTCATCAGGATATTCAGCAGACGCAGATCCCCAACCAGCACCATGCCCCCCAGCATTGCCAGCGACAACAGGTGAAACATCTGCACGACCGCGAAGACGCCGCCATAGGCTTTCGAAATCTGTGCCAGCAGAGAAGTATCCAGCCACTCGAAAAAGAATAAGACGTCCATACCCGTGTGCTCCTGCCTGTCTACCTACGGGTAGCTGGCCATTTCGTCAACGCAGCCGGCGACCCAGTACATGAAGAAGGGCAGCTCTTTGTGGCAGTCATACCAGTCGTATGCAATCGTCCGCCCGGTGACGACCACGCCAGACCACAGTGCCAGCGAGAGCCCAGCGCCTACCCGGATCCGTTTGGGCGGGACGCGGTCCAGGTCCCAGGTATCGGTTGAGGCACGCATACGGTTGCGGAACAGCAGCGCATTGATGCCTGCCGCTATCAACAATACCACTTTGATTCGAAACCAGATGCTCTGGGTGGAACGCACCGGTATTGCAAAATAAAGGATGAAGCCGGTGATGATCATCACCGCGAAGCCGATCATCATCGGCTTGTCGAGCTTTGCGGCAATAACTGACGCGGGTACTTTGGGGAAGATAAGACCCAGCATGCGCAGATCAATCACACACAACATGCCGAGAAACACCATCAGCGTCAGAACATGAGTCGATTCAATCCACGCGTACATGTAGTAGGACTCATGAAGCTGGGTGCTCCAGGAGAAGGTGTCGAGCCAACGGGCGAAAGCCAGTAGCCATTCATTCAACATGCTGCGTGCCAGCGCGTGAACTGGTATTCAGCCTCATATAGACAGATCGATTCACCAGCGTCAGCTATGGTGCACATGCAGACGTTTCCCCCTCGAATCCATAAACGCGACAGACTGGACGCCCACCACTTGCCGCGCTTTAATCTCCAGAAGTATACATGCGTAACGCCAGGAGACGGAAACTTGAACGAACGGGTGCTGATTGTAGGTAGCGGGATCGCCGGGATGTGCACCGCTCTGGCGCTATCCAGTAAAGGTTTCCAGGTGCAGATGCTGGAGCGAGACAGCGCGCCTCCTGAAGGCGATGCTGACAACGCGTTTTTTGACTGGCAAAGGCGGGGTGCCGCCCAGTTCCGGCACCCGCACGCTTTCCTGGGTCTGATGTGCAACCTGCTCGAGGAAAACTATCCTGACCTGCTGGAGGAGTTTTATGCGGCGGGGGCACGTCGAATTGAATTTCAGGACATGCTGTCACCTGAACTTGAGTCTCAGTACGTGCCTGCACCAGGCGATGAGAAGCTTTGGGTGCTGATGTGTCGGCGGGCCATTATCGAGACGGTGCTGCGTCGCTACGTCGAACGCCTGCCGGATATTGAAATCCTCAATGGTATTCACATCGATGGTCTGATCACCGAACCCAGAGGTCGGTCCTTGCGTGCAGTGGGCGTGCGGGTGCGACGAGACTGCGTGGCAGAGTTTGGTGAAACCCTCCATGCGGATGTAATTGTCGACGCCAGCGGCAGAACCACACACTTTCCCCGCTGGCTGGAAGCGCAGGGCGCGCCGGTGACCGAAGAAAACGACGCTGCTGAGATCGTCTATTACACGCGTCACTATCGGCTCAATCCCGGTGTAAGTGAACCCCCCAGAGGTGGCAAAGAACGTTCCGCTGGAGATCTGGGCTATCTGAAGTTTGGGGTTTTTCCGGGTGACAACGGTAACTTTGCGATCATCGTCTGCCTGCATAATGGTGAGGCGGAACTGCGCGAGGCGGTGAAAGACGGTTCGAGTTTCGATGCGATCTGCCGCAGTATTCCCGGTGTAGCACCCTGGCTGCAGGAGGGTCAGTTCGTGGCAACAACTGAGCCGTTCGGCATAGGTGACATTCGGGCGGTCTGGCGGCATTTTGTCGTGGACGGACGTCCCCTTGCGACCAACTTCTTTGCGGTCGGCGATGCTGCACTGCGAACCAATCCGTTATACGGTCGCGGCTGCAGCACAGGCATCCTGCACGCCCACCTGCTGGCCGAAGTGCTCAGTGAAGTGTCCGATCCAATCAGTCGAGCGCTGGTGTTCGATCAGCGTACTGAAGCCGAAATTCGACCGATTTTTACGGCCAGCCTCAGAGAAGATCAGAACGGCATCAAACGGGCGCTTGCCAGTCATCAGGACATGCCGTTAGAGCAGGGCAAATCGCTGAAGAGCTGGCTGGGTCTGGCGTTTGGAGACGCGCTGGCCTACGCGGCGCGTAACAACCTGCATGTGCTGCGCGGGATGTTGAGAACCGTGAACCTGCTGGAGAAGCCGGGGGACTTTCTCAAAGACTCACGAACACGGCTGATCATCCTCGGCTACATGCTGCGCGGCAGAAAAAACAACGCTACCGCCCGGGTTCAGAACGGACCTGATCGCCAGCAGATGCTGGAGCTTGTGGGCGACCAGAGTATCGCCTGACCGAAGTCTGCTATTCCAGTGAGTCCGCTATCTTGTTTGCCAGCGATTGCAGCAGTTGCTTGTGAGCTTCGACCAGGGCCGGATAGCCACTGGTGCTCAGCGATTCGGTGGCTGAAAACTCGTGCTCTGAAACGATTGATCTCGCATTTGGATCGATGATCGCCCAGTAAGCCACCAGCATAGCCTGGCCCTGTGCGGTGCCGTGCATCTGTTCGATACTCACGTCGATCAGCTGTTTGGTGTGCAGCTTCCAGTTGGTCTCGCCGTAGCTGCGGGCGCGCACGGGCTTACCAGTTGCATTCGCGATGTCGTTAGCCAGTACCGCACGTAGGCTTTCTCGAAGCGGTTCTGCCCATTGATTGTAGCGGCCTGCGTTAATCGAACCGTCGGAGGTTTCTAATACCAGCCCAGGCTGATCAAGGTAGGAGGCAACCCGCAACGAACCGATCCCGATAGTGGCGGTCTGGTCACCGGCATCAAAACGATTGGCTGAGTCAGATCTCAGCAGATACAGCTCGTGATCGGGGGGCGCTTTGCCCGCGCAGCCGACAAGCAGTAACGCGGCTAACAGAGTGAAGGTCGTTTTCATTGTGGCGCCTCCGGAACAGGATCTTCTTTGGTTGGAGAGGAGAACAGAACTGAATTGGGTCGCTCTGACAGTTGCCGGGTCAGACGATTGAGGTTTTCCAGGGTGCGATCCAGCGAGGACAACGAAGAATTGGCGTCCTGGTAGAGTTGCGCATCCTGTGAAAATCCATCCAGAACACTGCGCAGTTCTTCGAGGGTGCTGGCGAGTTCTGCAGGAAGAGCTTGAGTGCCGTCTGCACTCAAAATCTCATTCAGCGAGATCATGGTTTCATTGAGATTGCTGACCATCACCGCGGCATTATCGAGCGTCCTGTTGGCACCGGAGATGGTTTGATCCAGCGGCAGGCTGTTCAGTTTGGCCAGCAGCGTGTTGATCTGTTCGGTGATTTCACCTACGCCTGTTTCTTTGGTCGGTATTGTGGTCCAGTTGTCGAATTGTCCGATCTGTGCCTCTTCGGAATTTGAGAAGTAGTCAAAGTTGATGAGTTTTCTCCCGGTCAGCAGATTGCCGGTCTGCAGGGTCGCCCTGAGGCCTCTAGCAACTCCGGCTTCGATAGTTTTTCGCAATGCGTCGACTGAAGCTTGAGAATCAGGCAGCGCCACTCGGCCTGGTTCCAGATAGATCAGGACTGGGATATCGTTAGCCGTGCCTTCGATGCCACCAGCGGTCAATTCTTTGATCAGGATACGTTCGACACGGCCCAATTGGATGCCACGATAGGTAACCGGTGCACCTGCAACGAGTCCGGCTAGAGATTGCCCGAATTCGATCACAAAATAAGTGCCAAACTCATAAGGACTCTTCAGGATGTCCTCATAAGATTTGTAGAGTCTGAATTCTGTGCCATTTTCGACAGGCTCACCTTCGTCCAGGCCCGGAGGTGTGCCGAAGGCAACACCGCCAAGCAGAATGGTATCCATTGTGCCCACCCGCAGGTTGACACCGGCAGCTGATGCATCAATACCGAATCCGCTGATATTCCAGAACCTCGTGGAATCGTGGACAAGTTGGTCATAAGGCGCGTCGATAAAGATTTCGTAGTTCGCGCGCTTAACCTCAGGGTCGAATGTCATGGATTCGACCCGTCCGACTTTGAAACCTTCATAGATGATCGGGTCGCCGGCGCTGATTGAGGCTTCAATTGATGACAGTGTCAGACGGGTACCCGGGGCACCCACTGGCGTTCGCGGTGGATTTTCCAGACCTTTGAATTCACGCTTACCTGGGCTGCCGGTGCCTGGTGCAAGCTGGATATAGCCGCCGGACAACAGGGTGTTGATTCCGGAAATGCCGCCGGCACCAACTCTGGCCCTGACAACCCAGAATTCGGTGTCTTCCCGCAGCAGCGGCGTCACTTCTTTATCCAGACTGACTGTGACTTTGACTCCGCTCATGTCTTTGTTCAGGGCAACGGCCTCCACCAGGCCCACTTCCACGCTGAGCATTTTGACTTTGGTTTTACCCGCTGCCAGACCTTCAGCAGTTGCGAAATTGATCGTGATTGTTGGACCCTCTGAAAGGTAACTCTGTACGACCATCCAGATACCGGCGACCAGAGCCACAATGGGAATGATCCACAGCGGGGATACGCGCGTACGGGTACTGATTGAAGGGGCCAGTTCACTCATCTTCTGTTTCTTCTTCCAGGTTGTCCCACATCAGGCGGGGGTCGAAACTTTCTGCAGCAATCATCGTTACGATGACCACACCTGCGAATGCCAGCGCAGCCACCCCCGGACGAAATACCAGAATTCCGGAAAGGTGTACCAAGGCTACCAGGATGGCTACGACAAACACGTCGATCATCGACCACTTGCCGATGAATTCGGTGACCCGATACAGAACGGTACGTTGCCGTTCGCTGCCCAGATTGCCCCGAGCCACCGTCCAGCAAAGGTAGTACATCATCATCAGTTTGGCGCTCGGGACCAGGACGCTGGCGATGAAAATGATCGCGGCAATTGGAATGGAACCGAGTTTGATCAGCAGGACTACGCCACCCATGATGGTGCTGCCGGCGCTGTTGGACAGCTGATCCGTGTACATGATCGGCAGGATGTTGGCCGGAATGTAGAGGATTGTTGAGGTAACAAGCAGCGCCAGGGTGCGCTGAAGACTGTCAGACTTGCGTTTGTGCATTGCTGAGCCGCAACGAGGGCAATGATGTAACTCACTGTTCACGAGCTTTAGACAGATGTGGCAGGAACTCAGGTCCTGGGATGCGGCGGTCCGGGCATTGCTCATTCCGCTGCCAGCGCCTCGATTTTCTGCCAGGATTGGAATTTGTCCAGATTGGTGACCGCTAAAGTAAACAGCACAGTGAATGCGGCATAAGCCCAGAACGAAGTACCAAGCACAATGGTGGCCATCTTGGCGATCTTCACCAGGCTGACCAGCACGCCAACGAAAAACACTTCTACCATGCTCCAGTTCTGCAGATGGAATACGGTGCTGCCCAGTTGGCGGAGCCAGGAGGGGCTGTGATTTCTTGTCAGGGTGATCGATAACACCAGCATGCAGATCGTGACAACGGCTGGGATGATCAGAATGAAGCTGGCCACAATGATCGCCAGCCAGGGCATGTTGTTGTTCCATAATTCCATTACGGTCTGTGGCAGGGTCATGGTGTTTTCCAGGCCTGCCCGACTGAACTGCATGAACGGAAAAGCACAAGCCACTGCGAGCATGACCAGCGCAGCGATGCAGGCGCTGGTGACGCGTTCGAATGCATCTGATTTGTTGGTTGTGAGAAAGTTACCACAGCGTGAGCAGTTGGCAGTTGCTCCGTCCGGCAGATCGGTGACGTCAAACAGCAGGTCACAGGAGGGGCAGGCAATACGGGCGCGGTCTGTGCTACCAGCAACAGCGTCGCTGAGGCTGTTGGTATCTGCATCTGCCTGAAATGAAGCCGCTTGTGTCATCGCCGGAGCATAACGGTTTCCGCTGGCTGCGGGTACCCAAGCCATGCCACGATAGCGCCACGGTGCAGCTCGGTTCAGGGTTCAGTAGTCTGTTTGAATAATAGATTCAGGGTTGGGAGATTGCCAGATGCGGGTAGTGGTTGTTGGCAGTGGGCTTGCGGGTGTCACCACAGCCTGGTTTCTGCGTCAGCAGGGAGCTGACGTTGTGGTCGTGGAGCGGGCCAGCGCTGCGGCGCGGGAAACCAGTTTTGCCAACGGCTCGATGCTGACGCCAAGCCTCGCAGACCCCTGGAACGCGCCGGGTTCCTTTCGAGCCCTGCTGTCATCCATTGGTCGTGAAGACGCCGCCATGCTGTTGCGTATGGGCGCACTGCCTTCCTTGATCACCTGGGGTCTTCGGTTTCTGCATAATTCCAGCCAGCAGCGTTATCTGGAGAGTTTCCTCGCTAATGTGAAACTGGCCCGATACTCCCAGGAGGTCATGCAGGATCTGATGCAGGCGATGCCTCCCGGGACTCTCGATTTTGACTACGCGCCTGATGGCACAATCAAGGTCTTCAGCGATGCGAATGCTTTGCAACACGGTCGGGAGGTGGCCAGCTGGTTGCGGCAAGCGGAAATCGAACATCGGGTCCTGTCGATTGATCAACTTGTTGAGTTGGAACCGGCATTGCGGCCGGGAAGCTCCAGGTTGGTCGGTGGCATTCACTATCCGCAGGATGAAGTCGGTAACGCTCGCCGTTTCTGTGAACAACTGCAGCAGCTTGCTGCCGATGCCGGTGTGGACTTTCGCTTCAGTGAACTGGTGCTGGGGGTTGAACGGCAGGGTGGTCTGATCACGAGTATCAAAACTTCCCGGGAGCAGCTTCGCGCCGATGCGTTTGTGCTGGCCGCTGGCAGCTACAGCTGGCCACTCGGCAAACGTTTCGGGATAACAGTGCCGGTGCGGCCTGCCAAAGGTTACTCTTTGACGTTGCCGAACGTAACGGCAGAACCGCGGCCTGCTCTGGCAGTGGTGGATGACGAACTGCATGCGGCCGTGGTGCCGCTGCGGGAAGGATTGCTGAGGATTGCGGGAACCGCCGAATTCGCCGGCTTTGATCAGGAAATTAATCCGTATCGCATCGAAAACCTAAAGGCACTGCTGCGGCTGGTTTATCCACAGATCGATCTTGACTCAGTCACTGCCGAAGCCTGGTGTGGACTGCGACCTATGACGACTGACGGCCGACCTTTGCTGGGCGTCAGTCGAATCTCCAATCTATTTCTGAATACCGGACATGGGCCATTGGGCTGGACCCAGGCGTGCGGCAGTGGTCGCGCACTGGCAGGTCTGATTACGACCGGTCAGCCGGAGTATGATCTTGCGGATTTTGCGCCGTCGCGTTTCTAGCTGCGGCGATACAGGCGCATGCCCATGTTGACGAACTGTGGCTGACCATCCTGGTCGCCGTCGAAGGCGAGCGTAGTGCGGGCCAGCTGAGGGTTGTCGCTGTCAAACTGCAGCACATTTCGTGACAGAACCCGCACTGGTGCGCGGGTGATATTGAGTCCCGCCAGCAGGCCCGGCTTTGGTGTGACCGCGACCTTAAGTTTGTCACTGGATCCGCTGACTTCGATAGTGCCGGTGAGGTTTTCGTAGCGGCCGCACAGTCCTGTCAGATCAGCGGGAATGCGTTGCATGGGTTCAGGCAGGGTCGGGAGTTGGATTCGACCCAGCTTCGCGAATACGTCGTTGAACAATTCTTCATAGAGCCCACCGGCATCTCCACCATTTGTGAGCAGCACCATGGCCAGCTGCTGTTTTGGCAGGACCCGCAGAAACGAATACTGGCCAACCGTACCGCCGTCGTGACCGAAGACTTTTGACCCTGACCAGTTGTCCATATACCAGCCCAGTCCCCAGGCGGAGACACCCAGTCTGGAACCTGCCGGTAAGCGGTGTTGTTGTCGCTGCATGGCACGGACGCTGCTGCTGGATAGAATTCGCGTTCCGTCGGAGCTGCGACCGCCACGCAGATGCATCGCCACGAAACTCAACAGATCGGTGGCTGACATGGACGGTGTAGCACCAGCCGCCTTCTGACCCTGGCTCAACCAGGGCATGGGTGACAGAACCTGTTGTCCCGGTTTTTTAGGATGGGGCACATGGCCAATTGCACAACGGTATTTCACGCAGTCTTCCGGCAGACTCAAAGCGTGGTTCATCTGTAGCGGCTGGAAAATGCGGGTTCGCAGCAGCTCATCGTAGTTTTCGCCGGTAATAACTTCGAGCATCCTGCCCAGCATCGCAAAACCGAAGTTGCAGTAAGACAGTCTTTCGCCGGGCGGAAACAGCTGCGGCAGCAGTCGACCCATGTCCTGAAGTCGTGCCACACAGTCAGAGCCGCGGCCAGAATCGACAAAAAGGTCTCCTTCGATGCCGCTGGTGTGACACAACATCTGACGGATGGTCGCACTGCGGCTGGCGTTCGCATCGAGTGTTTGAAAATCTGGCAGGTAGCGTTGCAGGGGTGCATCGAGATCGACGAGACCTTC
>CAKZWF010000053.1 GCA_937921865.1 uncultured Pseudomonadales bacterium
AATGCGCAAAGACTGAGCCAATGCTCGTGCTTGAACTTTGTCACCGAATAAACGTAAGGCACTTGGCGGCGGACCGATGAACGTTAAGCCGGCGGTGGCGCAACGCTCGGCGAATTCCGCGTTTTCAGACAGGAAGCCGTAACCTGGATGCACGCAGTCGCAACCCTGCTGTTGGGCGACGTTTATCGCGGCATCGATGTCCAGGTAGGCACCGACCGCGTCATCACCGGCTAACTCGACTGCCGCGTTGCTGTAGCGAGGGTGTAACGATTGGGCATCCGCTTTGGAGTACACGCCAACACTTTCCATGCCTGACGCGGTTGCCGCTTTGGCTATGCGTATGGCGATTTCGCCGCGATTCCAGATAAGCACGCGTTTGTGTAGTGACATTGTCCCCCCAAGGATATGGAATTAGTTTTTCTTAGAAAATACCACAATCGGTGTGCAGCGCAGGAAAACGATATCAGGTATCGGTAGAAGAGGGCGGCCTTTACCTGCGTAGGCCAAATAGCGGGAACAGGCGCCTCTTGGCTTAGCTGTCATGTACATTCATGCGCTCGTGGAGCGTGATGGCTTCCGGATTGCCGACCGCATAGGCCGTGACCCTACCCAGACCGGGATGGTCGATGGTGACGGGCACTTGCCGTGGTCGGGAAACCCGCTGCCCCAAGATTTTTTTGTACGCCATTACTTTCGGCAAAGCAGGCGACGTTTTTCTGTGCGCCCATAGAAAGCCACCATGGACAATCTGATCCGATTTGATACTTAACCTGCTGGCCGATAGCCCTGTTAAAATTCCTGTTCTCAGTAGCCGTTTCAGCAGGATTTCTCATTTGCAAAGACAGGATTTCACATCATGAAGATAGTCCGGCGGACTCTGTTGGGGCTGCTCGCCATAGTCGTAATTGCTGTTGGCGCCCTGTTCGCCACCGGCAATGGATCTGTGCTCCCACTCGGTTGGGCGTTCCTGTTCGGAGGCCCATCATTGCCATTTGATCCGACAAAAGCTGCTGATCCACCAGACTACTCGGATCCAATAAACTGGGCGGCATTACCGGATCGCGAAGGTCTGGAAGATATGACGCCTGCACAGACCGTCACATCTGTTACTCAGGGTGACGCGCCAGTCGATGTGTTCTTCATTCATCCTACTGGTTATCTGCGGGGTAACAGCTGGACACATTCGCTGGACCCGAACACCGGCACGGAAGAAAACACTCAATGGATGCTGAGTAATCAGGCTTCTGCCTACAACGGCTGTTGCAATATTTTCGCACCACGCTATCGGCAGGCAAACATATTTGCATACTTTCAGACTCCAGAAATCCGTGAAGAAGTGCTGGCTTTCGCGTATCAGGATGTTGCCCGCGCCTTCGACTATTTTCTCGCCAACTACAGTGAAGGGCGCCCGTTCATCATCGCCAGCCACAGTCAGGGCACCCATCACGGGGTGCGGTTGTTGAAAGACAAGATTGACGGCACGCCACTTGTAGTTCGTCTGGTTGCCGCCTATATCATCGGTGGTGGACTCTCTAATTCTCAGTTCGACGATATGCAGGAAGTCGAGGTGTGTAACAGCGCTACGGATCTGCATTGCGCAGTGCACTGGGATACCTATAGCGAAGTCGCATTAGACGAGGAGTTGCCAGACCGCCTTGGCAACGTCTGCGTTAACCCATTGACCTGGCGGCGCGACGGCGGATTGGCCGGCAGAGACCAGCATGCAGGCGCAGTGTCGGTATCGGGAAGTTTTCAGGTGGCACTAAGCGGTGCAGACGTGGCATCGGGGGTGGTATTCGAGCCGCTTGGCGCGGTGATTCCGAATATGCTCGAGGCTCAGTGCAAAGATGGGGTCTTGTACATCACCGACCAGAGCGATACTCAGTTTGGCAAGGTTGGAGGCTCGTTTGGCGGTGGCAACTATCATGGTCTCGACTATCCCGTGTTCCACATGGATATACGCGAAAATGCCAAGCTACGGGTCGCTGCCTATTTCGCCGAGAAAGTGCAGGGTCAGAGTAAAGTGCCAGAGTAAGAAGCGACGCTGTTATTGCTTTGACGACGAATCATCTTACGATTGCAGATAGATATCGGTATGCCGATACGATGCATGTTTTGCATCTCAAACACTGGACTTCCCACGGTCTACTAGACACCTCCCGGCCACCACGATGGCCATGGTGATGTGAATGGTACAGCGTCGAATAGCTTTGTGGATTAGTGCATCTGACCGGCCATATCTCCGGCCATAGTCTAGTCCTGGAAGGCTCTATCTGATTGATTTCTATAGCCTATCGGCTTCGATTTGGCCGGCCAGAAACCCGGCCAGAAACCCGGCTGGAAAGCGGGGATAGCCAATCGTTGTAAACCGGCCAATAAACCGGCCATAAGTGGCTATACATGTGAATTATATATTTGATAAATATAGAAAAAGATAACATATTGAACCGGCCAAATAAGCGGCCGAAAAGCAGATGGATGATCACGGTGAATCAATAGCTCTAATGGAGCCAGTTAAGCTCTCGGAGACGGCTTCGGGGCGCAGTGAGCTTACCGATATGTCGTTTGAATTGGCTCAAGCTTCAGCAAGCTTCCGTAGCAGCCTCCCAGAGCAAATAGTCAAATCGCTTACAGAATTAGTGAGAGGCATGAGCTGCTACTACAGCAACCTTATCGAAGGGCATGACACACACCCTGTTGATATTGAACGGGCGCTTAAACAGGAGTTCAGCGAAGACCCTGAGAAACGCAATCTGCAACTGGAAGCCGCAGCACATATGTCTGTGCAAAGTTGGATAGACGAAGGCGGATTGGACGGTGGTCTCGCCCTCACCTCGGAAGGGATCAAAGAGACACATAGACGCTTCTGCGAACAGCTGCCGCCTGAGCTATTGGTGGTTTCCGATACTGATACCGGCGAAGAGCTCGAAGTTGTTCCAGGCGAATTCAGAGAGCGCGACGTTAAGGTTGCACGGCACACTCCAGTAAGCCCCGGGGCCGTTCCCAGGTTCATGCAAAGATTCGAGCAGGTCTTTCAGCCGTTAAAGAAGTCAGAGCTGGTCATTGCCACCGCTGCGATACATCATCGCTTTGCGTGGATCCATCCGTTTTTAGATGGCAACGGTCGTGTTTCGCGATTGATGTCCCACGCAATTCTTCGCGAAACGCTGGATACGGGATCGATCTGGTCTGTTTCGCGCGGGTTGGCTCGATCAGTTGATGAATATAAAACCCGGCTTGAGAGCTGCGACATGCCTCGAAAAGGTGCTCTGGATGGTCGAGGAAGTCTCAGTGAAGAAGCGCTTGTCGAGTTTACGAAATATTTTTTAGGCGTTTGCCATGACCAGGTGTCGTTTATGGAAGAGTTGGTCCAGCCGGAAAGGCTTCGAGAGCGAATATTGAAGTGGACGTCGAATGAGGTGGACGCGAATCGCTTAGAAGACAGATCTGCTCGGTTAATGGAAGGGCTGCTCTATAGAGGAGAAATTGCGCGCGGTGAGGTGCAGGAACTGCTGGGTGTAAGTGAGCGTCAATCCAGGCGGGTAGTTTCGAAATTGGTCAATAGGGGGGTGATAGTGTCTGAGACGTCTAAGGCTCCCTTGCGTCTGGCCTTTCCAGCGGCTCTATCACATGCATGGATGCCTGGATTGTTTCCCGAAAAGGCAGGATAGGAGATACTCGGAATATGAAGCATTTAGTTCAATATAGGATGGATGTGCCCGTCCATTGGCATTGTATCGGGCGCCGTATTGTCTGGTTTCAGACAGTCCGGTAGGGGGCAAAGAGTGCTACGCAGGTGTTGAAGTCCCATGGCATGAGTCGATAGCCGGTTGCCACTGTCAATCGCGCGACTTGCTCCGACTCAGCCTGATCCATTCAACTTCCAGTGCGAACGCCCCATCCCGCTTGTCTGCGATCATGAAGCCAATACTGTTCATGTCAGATGGCTTCAGCGGCGGACGATCGAGCTTGCGCCCACGCCAACTGGGCTGAAATGTCGAAAAGGGAAGATCGATGATCTCCCATTCTCCATTTCGAGTTGGAAAGTCAGCCATGTAAGCGAAATCCGATCCCGCAGTCACAATGCGAAACTTGTAGGTTCGTCCGTCTCCGCGCACTTTCAGCTTCAATCCATCGTGTCGCCCTATATCGAGTTGTTCAGGTTCCGTGCGAATAGAAGCGAAACCCCCACCATTGGTATTGATCTCGCCACGGAACACCAGCCGGCCGTCCGATATCTTGAAGTCTCCGCTCGATCGTCCGCCCATCACGTTGTCGTTGACTACTGTCCACACGAGTTCGGGTTGTGGTGAGTGGAAATTAACCAACTCTTTCAGGTCATTGAAATCCGGTTCTGCCATCTGCGAAATACTCACTGACACGGCTAAGAGTAAACTCAACATCACGCGATGTTCGCAACGAAAACGTCAAGAAGCAATCGAATCTGAGGGCAGGCAGAGTAAAGTGCCGGAGTAAGCTCTGGCATTCTCATCGTTTTCCCTTTCTCAGGAAATTCCTGTGCTGAGAACCGGAACGATGTTGCGCGAAATGGCGGGGCAGGTGCTGTCTTTGATTATGCGATCAGCAAACCAGCGGTGAAGTTGGCACAAGTCGCGAAGTTTGTGCGCATGAAATGTGAAAGATTGTGCGCTTACTCTGGCACTTTACTCTGAGCCCATTACTCGCAATTATGATTCGCAGACCAGTTTCGAGCCGCTTCAGCTATGCATTAGAAACACAGGGACATTTATGCACTCGAAAGCACCGGCGAATCTACCCTCTAAAACTCCCAAAGTGACCCTGTCGGCTCGAGATCTGATCAAAGTCTACCAAGCCGGAACTGTTGAGATTCGGGCCCTGGATGGGGTTGATCTGGATTTGTACGAAGATGAACTGGTTGTTCTCGTCGGCCCGTCTGGAAGCGGAAAATCCACCTTGCTCAACATACTCGGTGGGCTGGATGCACCCACTTCAGGCCAGGTATTTTTCCGTGGCCAGCAGTTGGATTTAGAAAACGACGCCATAATCACAGAATACCGTCGTAAGCACGTTGGCTTTGTGTTCCAGTTCTACAACTTGATCGCAAGTTTGACAGCGCAGGAAAACGTAGCACTTGTCACCGAAATTGCTGAAGCACCTTTAACGCCGACGGAAGCGCTATCCCTGGTTGGACTTGGTGACCGGCTGAACGCTTTTCCTGCCGAATTGTCCGGTGGCGAGCAGCAACGTGTTGCCATTGCGCGCGCCATCGCCAAACAACCGGATTTGTTGTTGTGCGATGAACCTACCGGTGCTTTAGACAGCAAAACGGGAATTCTGGTGCTGGCAGCGTTGGAGCAGGTCAATCGTGAACTGGGTACCACCACAGCTCTGATCACTCACAATCGGTCGATTTCCGGCATGGCTGATCGGGTTTTTCGATTCGGCGACGGTCGAATTGTTGAAACGTCTATCAATGCAGCGCGGGTGCCCGTAGACGAGTTGGTTTGGTAACCATGCATCCTCTGAATCGGAAAATATTCCGCGATTTGAAACGTCTGCGCGGCCAGGCGTTTGCTATTGCAATGATCGTCGCCAGCGGCATTGGCGTGCTTGTCATGTCGCTTTCTGCGATGCAGGCATTAACGGATACCACGCAGGCCTACTATGAGCGGTATCAATTTGCCGACGTTTTTGCTGTCACCAAACGAACACCCATGCATGTGGTGCGTGAACTCGAAGGTATCGATGGCGTGCGTACTATTGAACCGCGCATAGTTCAGTACGCAACAATCGACGTTGAATCATTTCCCGAGCCGATAGCCGGGTCATTCGTTTCGATACCCGAAAATCACCCACCGCGTCTGAACCAGCTTGCACTGCGGGCAGGAAGGATGCCCCTCGATACAGAGCCAGACGAAATTCTGATAAACGAGCCCTTCGCCGAGGCTCATGCACTTGCGCCAGGCGACACGATCGAGGCTTTGCTGAATGGCCGCAAACGTGTGCTGAATATTGTCGGGCTCGCACTTTCACCAGAATTTGTGTACGCGATCGGCCCTGGTACCTTGATGCCGGATGCCGCCCGCTATGGAGTTGTCTGGATGGGGCAAAAGGCACTGGCTGCGGCTTATGATCTCGACCATGCATTTAACAATGCTGCCTTCAGTCTCTGGCCTGGATCGCCCATAGCTTCTGTGCTGCGCAGCATCGATGACATCTTGGAAAAGTACGGTGGTATTGGTGCAATCGCCCGGGATGATCAGATCTCGAACTGGTTCGTAATGAACGAAATTGAGCAATTGAAAAGCATCGCAAGCATCATGCCACCGATCTTCCTGGCTGTGGCTGCTTTCCTGACAAATATGGTGCTGGCGAGATTGGTTTATATTGAACGAGCAGAGATCGGATTGCTTAAAGCCTTTGGCTACACAGATGTAACGATGGCCTGGCACTATATCAAATTCGTTTTAATAATCTGCGCAGCAGGGGTAATCATCGGTTGGGGCTTAGGCTATTGGCTGGGTCATTGGATGACCACCATGTATGCTGACTTGTTTCGATTCCCCCTGCTTGTATTTGCACCACGCTACGATATTTATGTGCTCTCCGCCACGATTAGCATCGGTGCCGCGCTGATTGGCGCCATTGGTGCCGTGCGATTCGCCGCATCGCTGCCTCCTGCCGAGGCTATGCGCCCGCCCTCACCGCCAGCATTTCGACATCACTCGTCTTTACTGGCAGGGCTGGTCGAACATTTAGATCAGCCCACCCGCATCATATTTCGCCAGGTGTTCAGGCGCCCGTTGCGCACGTTGCTGACGAGCCTGGGTGTGTCTGCGTCAGTAGCGGTTCTAGTCGCCAGCCTGCAATGGCTGGACGCGATCGACTACATGATTGAAGACTATTTCACGAATCAGCAACGACAAGACATTACAATATCCTTGGTTGAGGCTGCCAATACGGATGTAGTTAACGACCTGGCAAGACTCCCAGGCATACAGGCAGTAGAGCCGCATCGCGCGGTAGCCGCTCGCCTTCATTTCGGTCCGCGTTATCGCCGCGAAGCCGTTATTGGATTGCCCCAGAACGGCGAACTTGAAGTGCTGCATGACGTTCATGGCAGTCGTGTTCCGCTACCCGGTAATGGACTACTGGTGTCTAGCGCTATGGCGGATATATTGGGTGCCGGGGTTGGTGACGCCGTCATCGTTGAGGTATTGGAAGGTCGCAGGCCTATCGTCGCGATCGAGGTGGCAGCCATTTTCGAAACGCTCATTGGCACGCCGGTTTATATGGAGTTTGAGGCACTGAACCGGACACTCAATGAACCTGAACGTACAAATTTGCTGGTGGCCGTGTTTGATGAACGCCAACAACAGCACTTGTATGAAACGATCAAAGAGCTGCCCACCGTTGCAGGCGTGGTGCTGAAGCGGGCGGCAATCGATCTTTTCGACCAAACCATCGGCGAAACCATGCTGATCATGATCTTCTTCTATGTGGCGTTCGCCTCGACGCTCGCGTTTGGTGTGCTCTACAACAATATGCGAATCTCGCTATCGGAGCGTGGTCGCGAGCTTGCCACCCTCAGGGTACTCGGTTTTACCAATGCAGAAATCGCCTACATGCTTTTTGGTGAGGCGGCAGTGCTCACACTGATCGGACTGCCGCTGGGTTGTTTGCTCGGTTGGTTGTTGGCTGTTTTCATGGCCCAAGGGTTCAATACTGAATTGTTCCGAATCCCGGTCGTTATTGAAGCCTCCACATACGGCTACAGCATGCTGGTGGTATTAACCTCCGCATTTGCCTCCGCATTGCTGGTCGAGCGGCGTCTTGTTCGACTTAATCTGATCAGCGTCCTGAAAACTAGGGAGTAACAGGTGGTCACTAACGTGCTCTCCACAGCAATTTTTAAACGCGCACTGATTTGGTCCGTACCGGCCGTCATTCTGGTAACTGTCCTGTTTGTGCTGCTGAGGCCACGTACTGAACTGGTCGATGTTGTCGAAGTAGACATGCAACCCATGCTGGTCACGATAGACGAAGAGGGCGAGACCCGTGCACGGGAGATTTTTACTATTTCTGCGCCAGTTGGTGGTCGACTGCTGAGAACTTCGCTCAAGGAAGGTGACAGCGTTGTCGCGAACCAAACGATTGTTGCCGAGATTGAACCCAGCGAGCCCGATTTCCTCGATCCGCGTTCTCAGGCGGAAAGTGAGGCCGCTCGCGATGCGGCAACCGCCGCACGTGATCTGGCAACCGCCGAACTTAAACAAGCTGAAGCTGAACGGAATTATGCGCTCGCCGAGGTCAAACGCGCTCGTGAGCTGTTTCAGAAAGGTACAGTGCCTCGGCAGCGCGTTGATGATACCGAGCGAGCGGCTCAAGGCACCCAGGCGTTGGTCGAAGCCGCGATGGCGAGTTTGAGCGTTCGGGATTTTGAGCTGCGCCGCGCTCAGGCCAGACTTATCACACCTTCGCTGTCGCAAGCGCACCGAGCCCCCTGTGATTGCGTGACACTGAAATCGCCGGTAAACGGACGTGTCCTGCGAGTGCTGCAAAAAAGCGAAACGGTCGTTATGCCGGGTACACCATTACTCGAAGTGGGCGATGCCTCAGACCTCGAAATTGTTGCAGACATGCTGTCTGTCGATGCCGTCAAAGTAAGGCCAAATCAAAAGGTGATCATCGACCGCTGGGGTGGGGACAAAGCGTTAAATGCGATTGTTCGGGTTGTTGAACCTTTTGCATTCACCAAAGTTTCAGCATTGGGCATAGAAGAGCAGCGAGTAAATGTCGTATTGGATTTGGTAGATCCCGTGGTGGAGCGCGAGGCGCTGGGTCATGCATATCGAGTAATTGTGCGCGTAGTGATCTGGCAATCGGACGGCGTGAAAACGATTCCGTTAACGTCCTTGTTTCGGCTGAATGACGACTGGGCTGTATTTATCGACGATGACGGTGTTGCAAGCACCCGCAAAGTAACCATCGGGCACACGGCCGGCCTGGACGTTGAGGTCCTTGGCGGCTTGGAGATTGGCGAGCGAGTGATCCTCCACCCGAATGACAGGTTGGAAGATGGAACCCGTATTCGATACCGTTAAAAATCTGGGGGCAAGGCGGTGTTTTCGATTATGCGATCAGCAAACCAGCGTCGGAGTTGGCACAAGTCGCGAAGTTTGTGCGCATGAAATGTGAAAAATCGTGCATTTACTCTGGTACTTTACTCTGACCCCATAACTCGAGGATAGGATCCAGAACCGGCATATTGAGGTCGAATCCTCGGTATCCAGGTTGTCCTTAACGCACGCGGTGGCGTATCTTGCCAGCCAGTCACGGCCTTAGATAATGTGACTATCAGCATCACGGATGTTGCGGCCTTCGCGGTGTGACATGGTGGTTTCCTGCCTGAATACTTTAATGGAACGGAACGACGACTATTAAATAAAGCATATAACAGTCGTCTGGTACCCATATACAGGGATCACTTTGCCGGCCTCAAGGAAGGAGCGCGTCTATTCCACCAAAAATGAACTGCACCGTGTCATTGATCATCGCAGCCTGATCACCGCCATAACGATTGTAATGCGCTGCTGCTGCTTGTGATGCACCAGAGGCCAGCACGACCATCTGTTCTGCCTGCTTGCGATCAATCGTGTATTGATCTGCCAGAGTCTGCACCAGGAAACGTCCCATAACGCCACTCTGTTTCCTGTCATCGACGGCGATGGCTTCGAAAACGTCAGGTTGATCACGCAGGATGTAAACAATGTTGTTTTTGGAAAATTGTTCGAAATTGACCGATACCACAAGGGTGATAAGTTCCTGATAGTCCTGCGCTTGCGTCACCTGTGCCTGCAGTTGCGTATTGAACCTCTTCGTCTCGCGCAGCAGCAGTTCTTGAAGAATTGCCAGGCGGGTAGCAAAGTATTTGTAGACGAGGGGGTTGCTGACACCTGCTTCACGAGCTAAGGCCTCCATGGTAAAGCTGGACAGCCCGCGTTCCAGAATGATCGTCTGCGCGCAATCGAGCAATTGCATGCGACGATGGTGGGGTGTGAGGCGTGTGCGTCTGACAGCATTCATGGTGTGACCCTAGCGAACTATCGGATGATTCGAAAGGCCTGATGTGATTCGTACGGGAACAGGGAGTATCCGGCACCGTTTGTTCCCGGATGATCCTGGGTTTGTAGTCCAACATTTCGATGATGCCGCGGCAGACTGCCGGTGTCGAGGTGCTCTAACCCCATCGTAATTGGCTCTGGCATTGTGGGCGCATGGAGCAGAGACGGTCCCGAGGGTAGAGGGAATGAATGATTCAAGTGTGCGTCACAGCTCAACACGCGGCTGGGCTCCAGCGCCAATCTCAATTACTGGGCGAAGAATACCGCGGTCTACAATGAGTCCGCTGAGGGTCGCGCCGCGCAAAGGCGGTTCGACAAAGTCGCCATGTGCGGTTCTGGTCTATGGTACGCGGAAACCTTGCACGAGGGCCTGGCGCCCGCCGAAGTTGGCAGCACGTCCGTAGTCGAGGCGTATCAGTGCTCGCTGAGAGAAGGCAAGACCCTGGCCAATGTTTCGGCGGCTAATGAGTCATGGCTCGGGGTAATCAAGGCTGATAGTGTGGCCAATCCAGCGGTGGCGAAATTCAACGGCTACATGTTCACGCCGTTTCTGGCCAACGTTGACTACGATGTGGCGTATCTGGTCGTCCATGAAGATCTCGCCGGCTTCGGTGCGATGAATACTTCTCTGGTTACGTCCGCCGGCAATGCCGGTGTAGCGGCCGGGTTCGACGACACGTTCCGTTGCACCGGTGGTCTATGGAACGGCAAGCTGCTGCGCCAACCGGCGATGCAGGAATAAACCGTCGAGGCTTTGCAGCCTCGTCATTCGCGAAGTCAGGCGGATCGATCGCCTGACGTCTGCGATTGTCTCGCTGCAATTCCCGCAAGATTCCCGGCGTGCGTATTCACCAGTATCTACCGGTGTGGATACAGAATCCTGGTGCCGTTTTCCTTGTTTGTGTCCATCTGTAGAAAACGCGCTTACTCTGGCATTTTACTCCGACCCCATAACTCCTCGCGCAGCTTGCTGCGAACGTCCATGAGCACCTTTCCATAGGTGTTGTAACCCCTGCGATCGCGCCCACAGCCCCAGAAGTAGTCGTACTGATTGTTCTCGACCAGCTTGGTGTTTCCGGTCGCCAGCAGCCGTTCGGCTATTTCCGGATGGGTGCGGCACTTGGTATAGACCGCCCGAGTCATGATGACGCGGCGCACCTTCGACCAGTCCCGGCGGATTTTCCGGAAGCGACTGCGTCCCAGCCGCCTGGCTTTTGCTGGGTGGTCCGCCAGGCGCACCTTCTCCTGGTCGGCCGGGGTCTCGAACTTCATGCCCTGGAAGTAGTGCTCGACGGAGGGCCAGAACTGATCGTCAAGTTCGAAACCATGGCGCGAGAAACTCGACAGCGGCTCGTTCACGTCAGACCGCGAAAGGTACAACTCATTGTCTGGTTCGGAGAACATTGGGTCAGGCTAGCAGGACGGGCGATAGAAATCTGGCGGGTCAGAGTAAAGTGCCGGAGTAGGCTCTGAGATTCCCATCGTTTTTCCTTTCTCAGGAAAATCCTGTGCTGAGAACCGGACCGATGTTTCGCAAAATGTCGGGGCTGGCGGTGTCTTCGATTATGCGATCAGCTGACTAGCGTTAGAGTTGGCACAAGTCGCGAAGTTTGGGCGCTTGACCCGTGACGGCGCGCAACCCTAATCTGGAGCACCTCTGAAACTTTACTTTAACCACGGGGCATTAGAATGGACCAGGAACAGCGGACGCGAGCTCGAAATTCCATTCTAGGTGCATTTGTCGCTGATGCAGCGTCCTTGGGGTTTCACTGGGTATACAGCCAGCGACGCATCAGCGAGCTTGCCCCTGATATGCCAGAGTTCCGTCAGCCGGATGAACAAGACTATGCCGGTGGCGTCGGCTACTTCGCGCACGCGACAAAAAGTGCGGGGGATCTCTCCCAGTACGGTGAACAGATGCTGGTCATGTTGCGATCACTGACGCAAACCAATGGCCGCTATGACAAGGTGCACTACACCGAACAATTCCGCCGCCATTTCGGCTACGGTGGCGCGTACGTGGGTTACATTGACCGTCCCACCCGACAAACTCTCGATCGAATATATCGCGACGAAAATGCCGCGATCGAGGCCGTCGATGCAATTCCATACAACGGACCAGCCAAAGATCAGCAGAGCATGTTGACCAAGGTGCTCGCCGCCGTGAAACAGTATGAAGGTCAAAAATTGCGTGACCGGGTTGAATGGTATGCGGCGGCGATGCCCGATCCGGAAAGTTCACGGAAATACGGACTCGCCCTTGTGGGCGCGCTGGCGGCGTCTGACGAGTATCCTGGCGCGATTGACGAACAACTGCCTGCTGTGAGCAAACTGCCGCCACTGGTCGCCTGCCATGCGAACGACCCCGACCTCGCTGCAATCTGCGAATCAGCAATCAGGGTCACCAATAACGCGCCACGCGCTGTTGACTACGGGCAGATCTGCACCGAATTGTTGAGATCTTCGATATTGGGTGCACCAATAGCATCGGCGCTGGAAACAGCAGTTACGGCGGGTTCCAGCGATACGCGCGAGGTCTTAAATCGCGCCCTGACTGCCAAGTCTTCAGTCCGCGAGATGAGCAAAGAGTTTGGATTGCACTGCGACCTGGGCGCCGGTGTGCCAAGCCTCATTTACAATCTCAAAACTGCCGCAAGCTTTACCGAAGCAATCCGCGCCAATTTGTACGCGGGCGGTGACAACTGCGGCCGGGCAATCGTCCTTGGCGCAGCGTGCGGCGCGCAATTCGGGATGGGTGGGGACAACGGGATCCCAACCAGCTGGCTTCAGCAGGTCAATGGGGTAAGCGAATTGGAGTCTGCCGTCGACGAACTCCTGGATAACTTACATCAGGTCCAATTCGCAAGGTAGCAGCAGAGGCGTCATCGCCAACTCAAGAATTGAACCCGGCGAAACAGGTAAACTGTCCCGGGTTCGCTGTCCCCGAGTTCGGATTCGTTGCCTATTTAAGATCTTCAGTTTGTGACATCTGCCGTGCGCTCTAAAACGAACACAGCGGTGTGGTGAGTAAATTTCAGAATGCCCTTTTCTTCGCGCGCACCTAGCCCTGTTTGATCACTAATCAAGCTCTGTTTAAATCTCGAGCGAATCTCCTCCTTCTGAGCTTCGGTCGGCCCACCATGAATCAGCCATTGTTCTACTTCATAGTCCATAGAGCCGAACCGACTACTGGTGACGTCCAGCCCCGCTGCACCAAACAGGGATTGAAAGCCAGATTTTGATAAACAGCGCACGTGAGTTGGGTCACACAGCTGTTCGAGCGCATCGTGATGCGCTGCCTTCGTAGCGTCTTCGTTACCTAGAATATCTGCAATTAGAATTTCACCGCCAGGTTTGAGTACCCGTGTCATTTCTTTCAACACCTGTTCTGGCTCTGCAAAGTGATGAAAGGCAGCCCGGCAACTCACGGTATCAAATGTCTCGTTATCAAACGGGATCTCTAACGCAGAGCCATAAGTGAACGCAATGTTGTCTATTTCCAGTTTCGCTGCCTCTGCACGGCCGATACTGAGCAGGTTCTCTGTTACGTCCAGACCGGTTGCCTGTTTTGCATGATTGGCGAATGCCATCGTCAATCTACCTGGGCCACAGGCTACATCCAGAGTTTGACTGGCTTTGCTGGTTTTCGTCAGTCGAACCAAACCCGCCATTGCACGCACATCTTTTGCCTGATTGGTCTGGGCATAGTCCTTGGCCTGGCGGTTAAACTGCTTTTGAATTTGCTTTGTGTGTGGGTCGAATGAACTCATGTGGATTCCTTGCTGGCTTCTGCCCGTTGCACGATTCCGTGAATCGTTCTGCTTGGTTGGTCTGAGGATAGGAATTTTAGCAGGGATGTCCTGCCAGTAGACGGGCTAAACAAGATGTCTGTAGTGCCGTCGCCTACGGATGCTTCGTAGATCACTTGACCGTTAGCGTTTGTTGACAGCCGATCCAGGCAGATAGCGGGACGTGTGAAGTAGCGGCACAGACGCTGCGAGCCAGGATTCGTCAGGGTGAGAGTTCTACCGTGGATTTCGGCTCGCTGCGGACAGCGGTGATTACATTCGAGTGGGGGAGTTGAGTCCGGATTCCCCCGAATCATCGCTCAATGCCGCATACACCTTGCGCGAGGTTGTAGGTATCATCAGTCCACCAATCGCACGCAACCGAGTCTTGTACGCTATGCCCTACGTAGAAAACCAGACCATTCACGACGCCGACTCTCATGTAATGGAATTCCCAGAGCGGATAGGCGAGTTTTTTTCGACCAGGTATTTCGAAGAGTTTAAACCTTACATGAGGGTTCGGGATGAAGCCTGGGTTACTGAGCTTAAGGCACTGCACGAAGACCCAGATTATCTCGCCGGCGCTGAGAGCGAGATTATGCTGCGACGAGGTCACCATGCGCTTGGTGCCTTCAAGAAAGAAGATCGCCCCAAAACGTTAGACTACCTGGGCTTCGCAAGCCAGTTGGTTTTTACGTCCGATGCGCTGGACAACTATGGACTGGAGACTGGCGAAACCAACGTATTGGCAGGAGAGGCGGCTCGGGCGCATAACCGCATGATGGTTGACTTTTGCAGTGTTGATAAGCGCTTGCTGGCGACCGGTTATGTGCCCTTGGTGGATTTCGATCAATCTTTTCAGATTGCTGAAGAAGCGCTTGCAATGGGCTGCAAGGGATTGGTTGTCCCGTCGCGTTGTCCACCTGGACATAGCCCAAGCCACAAGGGGTTTGAGCCGCTCTGGTCATTGGCCGAAGAGGCCGGCGTGCCGATTCTCTTTCATGTCGGTGGTGAGCATAAGATGAACGTTGATTACCACAATAATGGCGAGCCGCAGGTGCTCGACTTTCATGGCGGGGCCGAGAATTTCACTTCCACCAGCTACATGGCAATACCACTGTCTCTGTGGCAGACCCTCACTGTGCTGGTTGCCGATGGTGTATTTGATCGACATGAGCGGCTCAAATTTGGAGCGATCGAATTGGGGGCAAGTTGGTTGCCGAGCTGGATGCGTTTCATGGATTCGGGGGTAGCAGCATTCATGAAAGGCGAGGAACGGCTAAAACGTTTGTCCGCCAAACCGAGTGAAATTATCCAGCGGCAGTTCAGGGTGACACCTTACCCCCACGAACAGACTGGTTGGATTATTGAAAATACCGGTCCAGATGTGTGCCTGTTTTCATCTGATTTTCCGCATGTGGAAGGCGGCCGCAACCCATTGAAGCGATTCGGGCAAGCTCTACAAGAGACATCGCCGTCAAGTCAGCGAAAATTCTATCGTGATAACTTTATTGATCTGATGGGAGCTGGTTTAGATAAAGAACTTCATGATCTCCCGGGTTTGACTGACTGAAGAGATAAGGGTCAGAGCCAAGTGCCAGAGTAAATCCCGATTGCCTGGCCCTTGCTTGAACTAGCCATTTACTCTGGCACTCTACTCTGACCCCGCAAGTTCGGTTCTGGTTTATTGCAGCCTGGATCGCTGCCAGGCTGTCTCGGTCGATGTACCTGCCTTAGTGCACTGGATAGCGTATAAGAGCGCTATGAAAACGCCGAAACGTATTGCGCCCCTGATCGAAAGCGGTTTGGTGGACGAGGTTGTGCGTCCCCTGATGAGCGGCAAAGAAGCGGATGTGTTTGTGGTGCGCTGCGGCGAAGAGCTGCGCTGCGCCAAGGTTTACAAAGACGCACTGAAACGCAGCTTCAAAAAAGCCGTGCTCTATCGCGAAGGCCGAAATGAGCGCAATTCGCGTCGAGCGAGGGCGATGGAGCGTAATTCAAAGTTCGGCCGCGAACAGCAGGAGGAAAGCTGGCAGACTGCGGAGGTCGATGCCCTGTACCGCCTGGCAGACGCCGGAGTTCGAGTCCCGAAACCCTATGCCTGCCTGGACGGTGTCCTGATTATGGAACTGATAACAGATGCACACGGGGACGTAGCACCACGTTTGGGTGAAGTCAGCATGTCACCGGAAGAAGCTGTTGAAGGCCATCAAGAGATGCTGCGGAACATTGTGCTGATGCTGCGCTCGGGCATTGTTCACGGTGATCTGTCGGAATTTAACGTGCTGATCGACCAGCATGGCCCAATGATCATCGATCTGCCCCAGGCCGTGGATGCGGCTGCCAACAACCAGGCCGGCTGGATGCTGGTGCGGGACGTCACTGCCATCACCAACTATTACGGGTTATTCGCTACCGAACTGCTTGGCACAAAATACGGTGAGGAAATCTGGGGTCACTATGAAGCTGGCACACTGCAGTCGGAACTTGCGCTTACCGGTCGTTTTGAAGAGGCTGTCGAACCTGCTGATGTGGCTGGAGTGCTTGAAGAGATTGAATCAGTGTCGGCCGAAGAACAGGCGCGGCTGCAACGGCAGCAGGAGTTTGACGCGGATCAGTCTGTCGGTTGAGCAGGTGTTTGAAAAACGCTTCAGGTAGATCGATGGGGTCAGAGTAAAGTGCCAAAGTATGCAATCAGGTTCTCATTGCCTGTGCATGGCGAATTGGTAGTCAGGCTGCAACTGGCGTATAGAAAAGGCCGCGACAATGTTGTCGCCACTTATAGTTGTTGATGTTGACGCATACCTCGTCAGCTTGTTGTCAGTACTTGGTTGGTGGTTGTCCTGAAAGTGCCGCGTGCGTACGGTGATTGTTGTAGTAATCTTTGAATTCACCCAGTTTTCTCTCAAGGTCAAGGGAGTTCCAGAAAGGCAGGTGAATTAGATATTCGCGTCGGATGGTGCCGATCACTCGTTCGATGAACGGATGTGATATGGGGACGTATGGAACACTTTTGATTTCTGTCACAGCCAGAATTTTCAGATTCGACTGCCAGCGATGAAACCGGAAAAGCGGATCGTTGTCGGTGCTGAGGTAGCGGGGCGGATCAGAATTTGAGTGTTAAGGATTCACAGCGAAACAGATTAATGCTCCAAAGGCTGTCTTTGCAGTGACCAAGTAGCGATAGCCATGAGTGACCTTGTGAGTTGCCCGACCTGGGCTTGTAGTGTTTGGCGAGACCGGCAAGGACAGAGCACCCAACAAGAACCGATCGGTTGCCTTAAGATTCGGTGCTCTCTGTCGGGTTCGGCTCAGCACGGTGAGCTGATGTTTGAGTATTAGATTTTCCGCGATTAGAGATTTGATTCCGCCGGGTCGGAGCGCGTTCGCGATGAGCACCAGAAAATCGACAAAGAGCAGAACGGCGGACTTCATGTGATCTATGGTAAACAGGCATCCGGCATCGACAAGGCTAGAATTTGATCTGTTAACTTGCAGTGGCTACGAATTCGCCATGCACAGGAAAATACCTGGGTATGCCTGGTCGCGCTCTGGCGCGGTTGGAGAAGATCTGTCACAACCTCAGCTAAGTCCTGACATACCTTGTCGGAGGCACCATATATGGCGAGCTATCCAGGATGATGGAAACCCAAGGGTCAGGCAACTTCCTGGCGTGCTTCCCAGAGATCGTACTCTGCTTGAATCCGCACCCACATCTCGGCGCTGGTGCCGAGAACAGACTCGAGAACAATCGCAAACGTAGGCGAAATGCCTCGTTTGCCGTTGACGATCTCGTTGATCTTACGAGGAGAGCACCCATAAAGTTTTGCTAGATCCGTTTGGTTGAGTCCCATCTCGGCCATATAAACTTCGGCCAACACTTTGCCAGGATGCAGAGGTAGGGGGCTGTTAATCATATTCATCCTCGATGGTAGTTTTCAATCGTCATGTCTGAAAACTCGTCGTTCTTGAATTTGAATGTAATGCACCATGGCAGTTTGATTGTGATACTCCAGTAATCCCGCCGGTCACCGCGCAACTTGTGAAGTCGAATAGTAGGCGACTCTCCTTTGATTCGAAGATCGTCGAGTGTCGTAGTTGAATGCATGATCGTCTGTAGCGCTTTGGCTCGCATCCAGAGCTCCCTGGGTAAGGTCTCGGATTGAGCTGGTCGGATATTGGTAGGCAAAGGCAGGCTTCCAATCGTGCAGATCTAGTGGCTTTGGAAACTGCCACGAACTGGCCTCGGTGGAGACGGCGCCTTAGCCCGCAGGGTCTGAGGCTCTATCGTCGATGGGCTCCCACTGTTAATCAGCCGGTTCCTTCAGGAAGCCGCGGGCGCCTGCAACGCGGTTGGCGGTCGAGCCCAGCAGGCGGAGCTTTTCCCCAAGTTAATCAGAGAGTTAAGGGCCCGTTGGGGCCACTGGCTAAGTAATTCCTGTGGCGACGTCGTGCGCGACGCGCACTTAGGTAGGATACTGGTAGGGTTAGATTCAGTGAAAATCCTATCAGTAGCGGGTTCCGGTTGGTGTGTCTGTGGCATTGCATACTGGTTATGCCAAAGTAGTTCGTGGTTGCCGTCGAGTTGTGTGTTGTTGTGGAGAAAACCGGATCGACAGAAAAATACCCGAGTGTGTCGAGTATGAATGTTGGATACTTTCTTGGCAGCGCCAACAACGATAGCCCACCGAACCGCGGGTTGTAATCCTGCTGGAGCGGAAATGAAATCGGGCCGAGGGAACACGGTAGGGGTTTTTGAGTTTTGAATAGGTCGAGTTACTGGTATATCCGACTTCTAACAGGGCACGTAGTCCGACCTGTGTTTGTCGGGCTCGTGACCGGCGCTGCGTTGCTGCTGATTTTCGTCATCTGGGTAGCCATAGTCGACTGGCTGGGTGGGGACGTCCACTTTTCGAACCCGCGTTTGTTTCTTGAGGCGTTTTCTATTGTCCTCGCGAGTTACTGCATTGCCGTCACCGTCTATATGCTTGAGATGACACCGCGTGACGTGGTGGCGCTGGCACCGGCATTGGCGCTGGATGAAAAAAGTCTGGCCCGCGAGGCGGCAGCGATTACCGAACAAAGCAGCGCGATACACATCTGGACCCTATGCTGCATCCTGACAATGATCGTCCTTACCTGGTGGGTCTCCCGGATGGCGATCGATGGTAATGCCCTGGTTGAAGAATTTTCTCAGCCAGTAATTGCGGGATGGTCGTATTTTCGGAATCTCGTTTATGTGTTTACGCTGAGCCAATTGATCTGGATCGATATTGCCCTCGCACGCCGGCTGGGGAAACTGCTGGAGGAGCACGGCAAGGTAAACCTGCTTGATCGTTCCGGTCTTCGGGTGCTTGCGAAAAGAACACGGCGCAGCGTCCTGGTTTGGATCCCGCTGCTTGTCCATTCGATCCTTTTCATAGCTGTATTGCTCGCTGTGGTGATCCTGCCCGCAACGGGCATTCGGCGGCGTTACATCGAAGAAAAAAGCCGGCAATTGGCAATAGTCCGCTCCCGAATCGCAGATCGAAGCGCTGCTGTCGTCGACGGTATTGTCACATCGGAATCCAGCAATTTGCCCGAACTGGTGTCCTGGGAGCAACGATTGCAACAGGCCAGAGTGTGGCCATACGACATGACGATGTATTTGCGCGTTTTCCTCTATGCCGGTATCGGGCTGTCCTCCTGGGTCGGCGCCGCCTTCGTCGAGCGATTCATAGGTGCGTTTTTCGGTTAACGCGGAAGTGTTAATCATTGGTTTCTTCAGGAAGCCGCGGGCACCTGCAACCTATGTGTCGGGTCGCTCAATTCCAGCCGGCCAGCCCAATCGCGTCTGGGGCGATCTGCGCGAGCCTGTCCAGGTGCTGCTGGAAGGTGTCTGAACTAATAGATGGTCAAAGCAGATATTCAGGTCACAGTCAGGGCGCACAGCTGAGCCTCGCTGCACCTGGAACGCCGGGCGCAATACTGTTCGCCGCAGATCCTTTATCCTAGGGACTATTCAAGCTGTGGTGAGAGAGCATGGACAATATGTCCCGGCGGGGCTTTGACCCGCTGACCTACCGATTCGAAGAGCAGATACCGAGGCCGGGCAGTGTCACGGCGATCGCTGACGGGGTCTACTGGATCCGCATGCCCATGGGGGGGCGGCTGGATCACATTAACGTCTGGCTGCTGCGCGATGGGGAAGGCTGGACTGTGGTCGACACAGGCCTGTTTAACGACACTGTGCAGAGTCACTGGCGCACGATTTTCGAGCGCTATCTGGATGGCAAACCGATCACCCGGGTGATCGCGACCCATCTGCACACAGACCACACCGGCCTGGCTGGTTGGATCGTCAGGCAGTGGGACTGCGAGCTGTGGATGAGCCGTGCCGATTTTTACATGTGCAAGACTATGGCTGCCGATGGACCGTCGGACGTGCCGGAAGATGCAATCCGTTTTTACCGTCGGGCCGGCTTCACCGAGGACCGTCTCGATCGCTATCGTCAACGCTTTGGCCAGTTCGGTGCCAGCATCTCACCGTTACCAGCCGGCTATCGGCGGATTCGCGACGGCCAGTATCTGGATATCAACGGTCGCGAATGGCGGGCCATCATCGGTCATGGCCATGCGCCGGAACACGTCTGCCTTTATTGCCCTGAGCTGAAGCTCATCATCGGCGGCGACCAGCTGCTGCCGAAGATCACGCCAAACGTGAGCGTGCAGCCATCCGAACCCCATGCTAATCCGCTGCGTGAGTGGATCTCTTCCTGCGGCCGCTTTCGCGAGCAGTTGCCTCCGAATCTGCTGGTGCTGCCGGCGCACGAAAGTCTCTATGAAGGTCTGCACGAACGGCTGACCGCGCTTATCGACTGGCACGAAGTTGCACTCGAGAAGCTCTACGATCTGTGCAGCGAGCCACGTCGGGCGGTGGACGTATTTCCGGCGCTGTTTAAAAGCGAAATCAATGACTACAGCTACTTTCCCGCCACCGGCGAATCGCTCGCCCATCTGCATTGCGCGCTGGAACGCCGGATGCTGTCGGTGGAAGAGGACGAAAACGGCGTTGCCTGGTGGCGCCAGGCCTGACCAGTGCGCCCCACGGGTCAGGCATCGGGGTGCTGCCACCGATCAGTTGGATTAAACTGTGGAAAATTGTTTCCGGAGTTTCAATGTGACCGAAGTAGTTTCTGAGAATAGTGGGCCGTCGCAACCGCGCACGGTGCCGGGTTCGGAAGCGATTGGTCCGACCGGTGATATCCCGGCCGCGGCTGAGATCTCTCTTGCAGACATCAATCCGATCGCGCCCAGGCTGTTCAGTGAGAATCGCTGGCAGGAGTACTTCGAACGGCTGCGCAGAGAGGACCCGGTACATTTCAACGAGACCGAGTCTGCGGGGCGATACTGGTCGTTGACGAAATACGACGACATCAAGGCGGTCGACTCGGACTGGGAGAATTTCTCATCCTCCAGCGGCATTGTCCTCGGGCTTCCCATCGGTGCTGCGCCACCACCAGGAGCTTTGCAGGGTGTTCAGACATTCATCGCCCAGGATCCGCCGGTGCACGACGTGCAGCGTAAGACGGTGGCAGGAGTCGCAGCACCTGCCAATCTGGTAAAGATGGAATCGCTCATTCGCGAGCGGACCTGTCGGGTACTGGATTCGCTGCCAGAAGGTGAGACCTTCGATTGGGTGGATACAGTGTCCATCGAGCTCACCACGATGATGCTGGCGACACTCTTCGACTTTCCATTTGAAGATCGGCGCAAGCTGACCCGATGGTCTGACATCACCTTCGCCATACCTCAGCCCGGTGGCATCATCGAGTCCATGGAGCAGCGGCGTGATGAGTTGCTCGGCTGTCTGGAGTACTTCACTGTGCTGTGGAACGAGCGCAAGGGGAAGCCAGGGGGGGACCTGGTCTCCATGCTGGCGAATGGCGAAGATACCAAGGACATGCCGCCGATGGAGTTCCTCGGTAACCTGCTGCTGCTGATCGTTGGTGGTAACGACACCACGCGTAACACCATGACTGGCAGCGTATACGCGCTTAACAAGTTTCCAGAGCAATACGACAAGCTGGTCGCGAACCCTGAGTTGATTCCGAAGATGGTGGCGGAAGTCATCCGCTGGCAGACACCGCTTGCTTACATGCGTCGAACGGCGAACCATGACTGTGACGTTGGCGGCAAACAGATCAGGAAGGACGATCAGGTGCTGATGTGGTATGTGTCCGGCAACCGGGACGAGGACGTCTTTGAGAACGCCAATGTCCTCGATATCGAACGCCACAACGCAAGGCAGCATCTGTCTTTCGGCTTCGGTATCCACCGCTGCATGGGCAACCGTCTGGCCGAACTGCAGCTGCGGGTACTCTGGGAAGAGATCCTGAAGCAGTTCGATAAGATCGAAATTCAGGATGAACCCAGTCGAACCTTTTCTTCGTTCGTGAAGGGATATACCCATCTGCCGGTGAAGGTGACACGCAGGCAGGTCTGAGCACTTTTACTTCTGCTGGGATCACATGCACGGTGGTTGTCCGGGCGCGCGCAGTAGCGAAAACAAATCCTGTTCGAAACTGCACGCCACTCGTGACATCGGACTGTTCGGCGGCGATCACTGATCACACCCTGCCATGTCGTCGCAGCAACACGACACAACCAATCCCAAGCACAACGAGTGTTATCACGCTGCCTTCGGGACCGATGCCTCCTCCTGTCAACCACACTGTCGCGTCATTGACCGGCGCCAGATCGGCGACCAGCGGCCTTAATCCCAGGTCGATTCCAGTGGTTGGCAGCCCGAACCAGGTGATGAAGATCCAGTTCCAGGCCGCATGCCAGGCCGCAGCGCCGAGGACGGATCTCTGGCGGATGGCAAGCAGGCTCAGAAAAATCGAGAACAAAAACGTCATGATCGCGAAAAACACAATTGTTATCGCCGGTGTGCTGCCAAGCCCAGCGATATCGACGTGCATGAGCGAAAATAACAGCGAGTTCCCGATGACAGCGATCCGAAGTCCATAGCGCTCCGCGATACGACCCATCATCCACCCTCGAAATATCATCTCTTCAGTCCCGGACTGCAGGATGAATGCGAACATCAGCAGGGTTATCGGTAACAGGTCTCGCGACATATCGGCCGTTTCCAGCTTATAGGCACCAGCCAGGAAGATGGCACCTACGACGGTGATGCCCATCAGCAATCCAGTGGCGTAACCGCCAGCATAAATTCCGGCTGACCGGTTGTTGAAGACCAGACCAACACTCGCCATGGAGCGTCGTTCAAACAGTTTTACCCAGGCTGAGAACAGCACTGCGACCATCGCGAAAGTCCCGACCCTCACGAACAGAACCGTGGGGTATTTATCCACCGTTTCCCGGGATACCCAGCCCAGAGCATCCGCCGGCAGGAGTACGAGAAGTTGGCCCACAACAAAGACCAGGAAAACCAGCAGCGGTACCGCCCATATCCAGGTACGGCGATATTCTGTCTGATCTTCAGGGAAAAGCTGTTCTGACATCCAGGCCACGGGAGCTAACGGAAGTGAAAGGCTATTATGTGCTTATAGAGATACCGCGAAGGGAATTTTAGTTGGCAGATCCAAACAGCTGGCCGCTGACGCTGATCATCACGGCTTTCGTGTCGGTTACGGTCGTCATCGGCTGGTTTGGCATCAAGATGACCAGAACCGCGCGCGACCTAGCCCACGAGACCGGATTGGGGGAAGCGTTCATGGGTGCACTGTTCATCGGCGCATCGACTTCTCTGTCCGGAATCACGACCTCAGTTTCTGCAGCGGCCGCCGGACATGCGGAGCTTGCAGTGAGCAATGGCATTGGCGGCATCGCCGCCCAAACGACGTTTCTCGCACTCGCGGACATCGTTTACCGACGTGCGAATCTGGAGCATGCGGCAGCTTCGGTTGAAAACCTTTTCATGGCCGCGTTCCTTCTGTGCCTGCTCTCCATACATGCGCTGGCGCTGTCGATTCCAAACCTCAGCGTTTTTGCCGTCCACCCGGCGACCTTTGTCCTGCTGATTGTCTATGTTTTCGGCGTCCGCCTGCTGGCGCGGACACACACCATGCCAATGTGGTTGCCTAGAAGAACGAGCGACACTACAGGGGAACCCACAGAGCCGAAACACCGAGCTCATCGACATCAACATCGCAATCTGTGGTTGCGATTCATCGGGTATGCGACACCGGTTGCGTTGGCTGGCTGGTCGCTTGCGCAGCTTGCGATCCCCCTTGGCGAGAAAACCGGTTTGTCCGACGGGGTCGTCGGCGGCATATTCACAGCGGTGTCGACATCGGTTCCGGAACTGGTGGTCGCCATTACGGCTGTTCGAATGGGCGCTCTGAATCTCGCGGTCGGCGATATTATCGGCGGCAATGCGTTCGATACGTTATTCGTCGCCGCATCAGATATCGCGTATCGCCAGGGACCTATCTATGCCGCTGTTTCCAGCGCCGAGCGCTTCTGGCTGGCCATTTCCATGACGATGACCAGCGTGCTGCTCATGGGTTTGATCTACCGTGAACGGCACGGACCCGGAAACATTGGCCTCGAGAGCGTGATTCTTCTCGCCCTTTATGTCGGCGCCGTGCTGTCACTGGCCGTGGCGTTCTAGGCTGGGCAACCGTCAGTCCTGAGCATCTTCAATCAGCTGGCTGTTCGCCTCACGTAATGAAGTCAAGGGTCTGTCCAGGGTGCCAATATCGCCTGACAGCAGTAGAGTGCCACCACGATGAATCCTGACAACGCCACCAAGCCGAAACTTAAACGCGCCCTGGGCCTGCCGATGCTCACGCTTTATGGTCTCGGCACCACGATCGGGGCCGGAATCTATGCGTTGTTGGGAGAAGTCGCCGGCACCGCCGGTTACGGCGCTCCGCTGTCGTTCCTGGTCGCGTCGCTGGTTGCCGGATTTACCGCCTGCTCTTTTGCCGAGCTGTCTTCGCGATTCCCGCGCGCCGCTGGAGCCGCACTCTATGTCCAGCAGGGCTTTAAACTGCCAAAGCTCGGCACGGTGGTTGGTCTCCTGGTCGTCGCCTCCGGACTGGTTTCCGCCGCCGCCCTGGTCAATGGATTCTATGGTTATCTGCAGGAATTCATCGCGCTGGAGCGAACAGTCGCCATCGTCCTGGTGTGTTTGATTCTAGGGGCACTGGCCGCCTGGGGAATTGTCGAGTCAGTCACCGTGGCTGCCACCATCACGCTCGTGGAAATTGGCGGTCTGGTGATGATCGTCGCTATAAGCGGCGAACAGCTTGGCACTTTTCAGGATCGCTGGTCCGAATTTCTGCCTGGCACGCAAACTGTCGGCTGGCTCGGCATATTCGTCGGCGTCACTCTGGCCTTCTATGCGTTCATCGGCTTCGAGGACATGGTTGATGTCGCAGAGGAAGTCAAAAACGTCAGGCGCAACATGCCGCTGGCGATTCTTTGCACGCTGGGGATATCGACTGGCCTCTACTTTCTGTTGATGGTCTCCGCGTTGCTGAGCCTCACGCCTGCTGAGCTGGCAGTCAGCGCTGCGCCAATGGCGGCGCTGTACGAAGCCAATACCGGCCAGACGCCCGTCGTTATCGGCTTCATAGCCATGTTCGCGATCATCAACGGCAGCCTGGTGCAGATCGTTATGGTCTCCCGGGTAGTCTATGGGCTGAGCTCCCGGGGCCAGTTGCCTGCAGCGTTGGGACGGGTGAACTCCCTCACCCTGACTCCGCTCTACGCGACCGGATTGGCTACGCTACTCCTGATGATACTCGCGCTCTCAGGTCGCCTTGCAGCGCTCGCAACCGCTACGTCAGTGATCATGCTGACAATATTTGTGTTCGTGAATCTGTCGCTGTGGAGAATCAAAGGCACGCAACCGGCAGAAGTCGACACGCTGACCTTTCCCAGATTTGTTCCTGCTTGTGGAGCTATTTTGAGTGCTGGATTCGTTGCCAGAGAAGTGCTGGATCTCCTTGTGTGGCGGTCCTGATCTAGAAAAAGACGAAAGACCGAACCACGACGTTTTTCCGGCAGGGAGCATCCTCAGGCGCAGTGTGATCTATGCAGGCCGTATGAAATGACCATCGTGACACCGATCCGTCCGTGATGGAGTCATAGCATTTCAGCATCGAAACCTCGGTGGGCTTCTGCTCGGGAAACCAGTACCACTCGTGTTCCGCTCGGTACGTGAAACGCGTAGTTTCGCCGACACGATCGTCATAGACACGATAGTTGGTAATGTATGGCTGATCAGCGAATGAAGGCCAGGCGCACAGCACAAAGGGATTCTGTTGCACCGTTTCCATCGGCTTCGCCAGATTGATCGACAGGAAACGTCGCGACATCTTCGCGTCTGCCTGCTCGCCCGTGTAGTGCTGCTCACGCCCGAAGTTTCTCAGATTTTTTGTGAGCAGTTCACGGCATCGCACCCGGCCGCTGTTGTCGTTCAGGTCGTTGTGCACGAGGTTTGCATAGGCAGCATTCACACCAGGATTCTTGTTCTCCTGGTCTTCAGTCCGATCGCCCTCATAGTCTTTGTCGAATACATCGTGATTGTAGACGAGTGCTTCTGTCGCATCGGGGAAGAATTCGAGAAGCAGCTTCTCCATCTCCGGATAAAACACCCGCTCGACTTCTGCCGCGTCGTAGAAGTTCCGGCACGCGGATTCACAATGCGCCAGTGCGACGCCCAGCTTGTCCATAGATTCAGGGCTATCTGGCTTGAGTCCCGGGTAGTATTCCTCGATCCGCCGAGCGTCGCGCATCACCTGCGGAAAATAGAGGCAACGCCGGAGACTGTCATGTTCATCTTTGTGTAACGCATCTGCCTCGGCTTTGCGCGACGGATCCTGCCACAGTGCATTGGATGAGACGATCGAATAGGAAGGTGCTTCATGAATGCTGTAGCGTAGTGGCAGCGCGAGGCCACCTTCAGGGACGTCGATATCGTTTGCACGGATATACTCGAGGCATTCGGAGTAGCGCCGGAAGCCGATGCCCCATTTGGTTTCAATAGGACCGGGTGGCGCGTTTTCCAGCATCTCATCTATCGCCTGCCCTTCGCCTTCTGCGATCTGTTGAAGAGCAGCTTGCGTCGCGGCGACTGTGCCGGCATCACCATCCTGATCAAAGGACATGTAGGACAGCCCACCATTGGCGGCAATAGGAGGCGGTTGCCCCTGGGTCAATTCAAGCGGCGGTACATAAGCTTTCTCGATCTCGGCTGCGGGATCGTTAACACTATCTGCCAGGTCTTCGTTTCCGTTCATATCGCACCTCATCTCGAACCCGTCTATCGTGGCATATGAACCTTGTGCTTGTGAAGGATGATCACATCAGCTGCGGAAAAACACGCAAAAGGCACGCCCAGGCAGCATCAGCCGGCTGCGCCTCCTCGTTCTTGGAATTTGCGCTCAGGGTGTGGATCCGTTCCGTCGTCTTGGTCAGCTGCTCCATCATCTTCAAATAACTTCTTAATCTCTCCAGCGACGAATTGAGCGGTGACACGGGGATGGAACGGACAGCGGCTGCATCGAGTAATATCGTCTTCAGTTCATGCCAACACGCGCAACGCGCAATACCAACGCGCAATACCAACGCGCAACAGAGAGGAACACCAATGAAGCAGAATCAACTGGGCCAGCTGTGGCCCATCAGTGCGCTCACGATCGGGGGCGGTGGTATCGGCCAGGTGTGGGGTGACACTACCCGCGATGAATCCGTTGCCGTACTGACCGAGGCGATTGATGCCGGAATCAACCTGATCGACGTTGCCCCTCTTTACGGCCGCGGCGAAGCCGAGAATGTGGTGGGCGCCGCTTATTCAGGAAAACTACCCGATGGTGTGCACATCCTCACCAAGTGCATGCTGGGCAACCCGGGTGATGAACCGGCAGCTGACACCATGAGGAAGTCGCTGGAGAACAGCCTCAGCCTCATGAACCTGTCACGCGTGGACCTCTTCGTGTTGCACTCCAACATCCTGCCTGAGGGGTACCGGCTGGACCTCCCGGAACATATCCAGGACCGGATAGCGACACCGCTGCCGGTTTTCCAGGACCAGGTGGTGCCGGCTTTCGAAGCGTTGAGAGCCGAGGGTCTGATCGGTCACTGGGGCATCACCGGCGTTGGCCTGCCGCAGACCATCATGGAAGTACTGCAGGCTGATGTGCGCCCGGGGGTTACCCAGTGCATCGCCAACCTGTTGGATTCACCGGGTGGGATGGCGCGCTTCAGTGAGCCCGCGCAGCCGCGAGACATCATCCGCACCGCGCAGGAAAACGGCGTCGGCGTGCTGGGCATCCGCGCAGTACAAGCAGGCGCACTCACGGATGCCATCGACCGGGAGATGCCGGACGATGACCCGGAAATGCAGGACTTCCATCGCGCTGCACCGTTCCGCGACATCGCGAAAGAGCTTGGCGAATCTCCCGCTTCCCTTGCGCATCGTTACGCTCTTTCCATGGACGGCGTGGACAGCGTGATCCTGGGCGTGAAGAACCGCGCGGAACTTGACGAATGTATCGCCGCAGAAGCAGCCGGTCCGCTCGACGGCGAGCTTATGGCACGTATCGATGCAGCGGTTGGTCGCCAGAACTGAAGGACACCTGAACATGCCAAATCGAACGCAAAAGAAACTCGGCTCCGGCTTTATTGCCGAGTCCGAGCCGGAGCAGATCCTCGAGGGCATTGACCTCGCCGGCAAGGTGGCCGTCGTCACCGGTGGCTACTTCGGCATCGGCGTTGAAACCACGCGGGCGCTCCAGGCGAACCCTAGCGCTGAAGCCTGAGCGGGATACGCCGCGGACCAAACTGGCCTGGCGCAGCGTCGAAGTGTCCCTCAATCAGCGTGTGGCAGTGACGGCAATGCGCGTGTGAATCGAGTTCGTAGCGGCCAAGCACATACCAGTCGCGCTCGATCACCTGCGCGTTGCAGTCCGGACAGTAGGTGCTGGCACCATCGGGATCATGGACGTTGCCGGTGTAGGCGTAGTGCACGCCGGCCTGGCGCGCGATACGCCGGGCACGACTCAGCGTTTCAGCCGGCGTGCCAGGCACATCGCGCATTTTCCAGTCCGGATGAAATGCCGTGAAATGCATGGGCACATCCGGCCCGAGCTTCTCAGCCACCCACGCCGTCATCGCCTCGAGTTCGGCGTCAGAGTCGTTTTCCCCCGGGATGAGCAGCGTGGTCAGTTCCAGCCAGGTGTCGGTTTCGTGCTTCACATATTCGAGAGTTTCGAGAACCGGAGCGAGATGACCGCCGCAGATCTTGTGATAAAAGCGTTCGGTGAACGCCTTGAGATCTATGTTGGCGGCATCCATCGCGGCGAAGAACTCGGCTCTGGGCTCAGGATCCACGTAGCCGGCGGTCACGGCAATAGTCTTAACGCCCGCGTCGCGACATGCGGCCGCAACGTCCAACGCATACTCGAGAAAAATGATCGGGTCGTTATAGGTGAAAGCAATGCTCCGGGCGGCCTGCTCCACGGCTGCATCAGCGAGCCTCTGTGGACTGGCCGCGTCGGCAAGCGTATCCATTTCCCGGGACTTGCTCATGTCCCAGTTCTGACAGAATTTGCATGCCAGGTTGCAACCCGCTGTGCCGAACGACAACACGCTGCTACCGGGATAAAAGTGGTTCAGCGGCTTCTTTTCCACAGGATCAATGCAGAACCCGGAAGAGCGACCGTAGCTGACGAGCTTAATCTCGTCGTCGAGACGCTGACGCACATAGCAGAGGCCACGCTGGCCCTCCCGCAGACGGCAATGGCGCGGGCAAACGTCGCACTGAAGCCGCGCGTCTTCGAGCGCATGCCAGTGCTTTGTGCTGACGACCGTCTCATCCATACTTGCTATATGGTGATTCAAACCCCATGTATCAAGTATCGAAGCGGAGCTTGATACAGGCAGATTTCATGGCAGTCCGTCCAACCGCAGTCGCAGATCTTTTTTACCCCGGGAACGCCACGAAGCTCCGCGAGCAGGTTCTCTCCATGCTCTCGGAACGGGCGCCGGCGCATGCGCCTGAAGCACCGAAAGTGCTGATCGTGCCACACGCCGGCTATGTTTATTCCGGAGCCGTTGCCGCCAGTGCCTATCGTCTGCTGAAACCACTGCACGAAAAAATCAGGCGGGTGGTAATCGTCGGGCCCGCACACCGGGTGTATTTTCGAGGCATGGCCATCCCAGCCGCCAGCGGTTTCGCCTCCCCACTCGGCGAAGTAATTCTTGACGGGGATGCGCTGGCGCTGCTGAGTCGTTGCGCCGACGTCATGGTGTCCGATCAGGCACACGCGGAAGAGCACTGCCTGGAGGTGCAACTGCCTTTCCTGCAGAACGTGCTGGACGATTTCACTCTGGTGCCGATCCTGGTTGGCGAATGCCCCGCGGACAGGGTAGCGGCCGTGCTTGATCTGCTATGGGGTGGCAGGGAAACACTCATCGTGATCAGTTCAGACCTCTCACACTTCCATTCATACCAGGTCGCGCAACGCCTCGATGCCCAAACCAGCGAGTCGATCCGAGCTAAGCGCACTAGTCTCACCGGTGAAGAAGCCTGTGGCGCAGCGGCCATCAACGGTCTGATGGCCAGCCGTGGCGTTGAATCGCTCGATGTGCGCGCCCTGGACGTGCGCAATTCCGGTGACACAGCCGGCGACAGAGCCAGGGTCGTGGGTTACGGGGCTTATGCGCTCGCCTGAGTATCGCAAGGATGTGCGCCAAGCTATGTTGACGGGCTGGTGCTTGACGCCGGTCCGTATCGGTCTACGTTCCTGCTGAAAGTCTGGGAACAGTTCCGGGACCCTCAGGAGTTTCTTTACGCACTGAAACGTAAAGCCGGCCTGCCGGGCGAATACTGGTCGCACGATATCCGCGTTTATCGCTACCAGACCGAGACCTTTGCAGAGTCAGATTACCAGCACGATCTTCAGTCGTAGTTTTTCGGCGCGGTAAAACCGCCAATCTCTCTGGCCATCAGCCGCGCGAATTCTATAGTCCGGTGATCACGGTAAGGCGCACTCACCGCCTGCACACCGATTGGCAGTCCGTCTTTGGAAAGACCAGTCGGAAACACTGTGCTGGGCAGGTAAGCGTTGACGATCATGCCAGCCCAGAAAAGCTGCTGAAAGTACGGTTGCTCCTCGTTATCCACCTGGATCGTCCGTTCGCCAAACGGCCGGTGATCGTGCGGAAAAGCCGGCGTTGCCATCTGCGGGCAAAGCAGTATGTCCCAGTCATCGAAAAAGGCGTCCCAGGCAGCGCGCAGCTTCTCGCGTTGAGTGTTTGCGCGCATCCAGTCGCGATGAGGCAGAACGCTTGCCCGGGCATTCACCGCAGCGCTCGACATATCCTCGGGATCCAGACTTTTCGCTACGGCTTCCGCTTTCACGACGTCTTCGTCGGACAGTGCACCGGTCATCACGGCAGTAAGCAGAGTCTGATAGTTGTTCTGCGCACGGCTCAAATCGAATCCGGGGCGCGCGGAATCGGAGACTTTCGCACCCAGCCTGGATAGCGTCTCACCCACCATCACGACTCTGTCAGCCACTTCGGCAGCGACAGGCGCTGTCTCATCAGTTGCCCAGATGGCAACACGCATATTCTTCAGATCAGTGAAATCTGCAGCAGGTAGCGACAGCTGCCAGCCCAGCGCTGCCCGTTCAGCGGGTCCAGCCATGATATCGAGAGCAACTTTGAGATCTTCCGCGCTGCGCGCCAGAGGACCACAGACCGCCAGATCCGCTTCGGGAATACCAGCCACCAGCTCATGTCCCTGCATCGGGATGATGCCGTAGGTCGGCTTGTGGCCATACACGCCACAGAAATGTGCCGGATTGCGGATCGAGCCACCAATGTCGGATCCAGCTTCGAGCCCGGTGAAGCCTGCGGCGAGCGCGGCGGCGCTGCCACCGGAAGAACCGCCGGGGGTCCGGGAGGTATCCCAGGGATTGCCCGTGGTGCCGTAGATCGGGTTGTAGCTCTGAAAGTCAGCCAGGTCTGTTGGCACATTGGTCTTGCCGAGGAAGTGCGCGCCGGCTGCCCGGAAGCGTTTGACTGCAAGACCGTCTTCGTCAGACACGTTGTCACGAAAATCTTCCATCCCCCAGGTGGAGGGAGTATTGGCCATTACGTACGACTCTTTGATCGTCATTGGCAAACCGTGCAGGGGACCAAGCTCCCGGCCCTCAGCAAGTGCACGATCAGCGCGTTCTGCAGCCTCCAGCGCGTTCTCGAACGTCCGGACAATGACCGCGTTGACGTCACCGTCGTACTTCTCGATTCGGTCGATGTAAAGCTGAGTGAGCTCGACGGAGCTGATCTCTCTGGATCTGATTCTGGCGGCCAGCTCTAAGGCCGAAAGGTAAGCGAGTGAAGACATGGACGGCTCCTAGCGCAATGGGGATGGCAAACCATAGCTGCTATCAGCCCTGGAGGCGACTTGCTGGACTCAGCTTTTCAGAACAAACGACGCCCTGCGGCAATCACTGTTAAGACTCAATCCAGCGGGCATCCTGAAAGGACAGCGGTGTGAAGAAATTGACGATCAGCAGCAAAAAGGAAATCCCAAGAACCAGCCAATGAATCCAGGAGCGAGAGGAAAACGCCAGCAGCACCATACTGGCAGCAGTCAGGATAGAGAGAATCATAAAGTTGATTTCCAGACTGTCTACACCGGCGATGACCAGGTCCGCCATCCACGCAGCAACCGAAAACGTAGCCAGAGAAAGAAAGACGACCCGTCGCTTCCGCCAGTAGTAGCTTCGAACATCGAGCTCGGCGTCAAGCGGTACGTCCGGAGTGATGACGTAGGCAGCCAATACTATGAAGATGGTTGGTATCACCAGAAAGTAGATCTGCCCCACATAGCCAATCTCGAGCTGTTGATAGGACCACATGCCGATCCAGTATTGGATCGCATATAAGAGTATGTAGATCGTCCATCCCAGGTGGAGCCAATCGAAACGAACAGATGCGGGAGTCCGAGCCAACCTGCCCCAGCCGCCGACAATCTCAGTCATTCCAACTGCAACGACCACCGATGCGATCATCATCAGGAACTCGAATTTCGACATGGTGACGCCAGTTGGTCTAAGTAACAATGCCCGAGTATCGGCCTTGGGAATCAGCTGAGCAATGACCTGCAACCTGTTCGGCGCTAATCGAGTAAGACATTTCGCCATCTTTCTATGCCATTACTTTGCTACCCTGTTGGGCAACGAATCGATCAGGAATTCACGTGTCGCTCGCAGGTAAGTTCAGATTCTACTTTTCGTTTCGATCGCCCTTTGCTGGCATCGCATTCTACCGACTGCGTCGCTCGGCGCTTTTCAAGGATTTCGCTATCGAAATGATTCCAGTCTGGCCTGAGAACATCTTCGGTGGACATATGGACAACCCGACGGACAACCTGTTCAAGTTGGCATATGTCTTTGCGGATGCTGCTCGGCAAGCTGAGGAAGCCGGGCTTTCGGCCACTTACCTCAAAGCTATAGCTGAAAATATCGAGCTACCGAAAGGTGTGGATTACTCAAAAGAGAAAGTGGGTATGAACATGCCACCGGAATCCTGGGGAATCACCCATCATGCGTTTCTCCACGCTGTGGACCAGGGCAAGGGCTGGGAGTTCGGAGATGCAGTGTTCGCGCATCGGTTCAATTTCGATGGCAATGGCAGCAGCGATGTCATGGACCCTGAGGTTCTTGGCGTAATTGCGCAACAGGTTGGTCTGAATGTGGGTGAAATTCAAAACGCCTATGCTTCAGGGCGTTATGACCAGACCCAGGCTGAGATGATTTCTAAAAGCGAATCAGATGGCGTATTTGGCGTTCCGTTCTTCACGTTTGATCAGGGTTTCGGTAGAGAGTGCTTCTGGGGTAACGATCACCTTCCTTACCTGCACAAAGCACTAACCCATGCAGATGCTGTGCCGTCGATATCGGCAGACGATCTGACCGCCATTCAGCCTGGACGAAATTAGCTGGCCAGCGATCGATCCGAACGAGTGGTGCAGTGCGATTTCGTGAACTTGTTTCTGCACATCTCGAGTCGCTGCTGCATGCGGATGATTGCTCTCGCTGGAGCACAGAATATGTTCATGAAAAGACACGGCACCGATTACTGCAGATAGTCCAGCGCTGGCAGCAGTGGTGATGGAGTTTATGCAGGATAATCCACTGTAAGCGCTGCGGGTTAAAGCGGTACAACCAGATTGATTACCTGTTCGATGAGTTCTTCATCGTCGAATGCCTGTAGATTCGGATGATCTGAACTCAACAACGGGTTGATCAACAGCATGGCCGCGCCGACGGGAACCGCGTTTGTATACAATGACAGTATGCCCAGGGGTACGTCGGGATGCCGGCCCTGTGCTTGGCTGGCCCGCACGGCGTCTCTTACCGAGTCGGTAAAATCCTGCATCGCATCGACCAGACTGTCGTCGGCAAAGCGCGCCACGTCAGGGTGCAGCAGCGTGCGAAACAGGGCGCGATGATTGAATGCCCAGCGCATAAAACCTCGCCCCATGGCGTTAAGGCGCACGCGGGGGTCTTCGCTGCCGGTCTCGGCAGCAGCTCTCAGGGTTGCCTCTTTGACTCGCAGCCAACCGTCCGTGGCCAGTGCGGCGAGGAGTGCAGCTTTGTTTTTGAAGTGCCGGTTGGGCGCGGCGTGAGACACGCCCAGGTCCCGCGCTATGCCGCGTAGCGACAGCGCATCTATACCTTGTTCGTCAATAATTTCGGCGCCTCTCTGCAGAATTTGGGGTGCGAGATCGCCGTGATGGTAAGTGTTTGCGGTGTTGCTCATGTCTTCAAATTTTAAGTTGACAGCGTCTACATAATTTTTTAGATTGGCAAGTAGACGTTGTCTACATTACTTGAGAGGTCGCTGACGTGCAACAAGTCATTAAGTTTCTCTTCTCACCTGTGGCGTTTGCCCTAGGTTTCTTATGGCCCCTGTTTACTCAAATCTTCATCGCCACGGATTTGCTGCAAGCGGGTGGGTTGGCCATCGGGATTGGCGCCGTGGTTGCTCTTACCTGGGGTGTCATGGCGCAACTACGGGGGAGCTGGATATGGATCAAGTAGTTAACAGTGCCGGTGTAGAAACCATGACCGATGAGCAGTTAGATGTGCTCGAACGCCAGATAGCGGGTAAGTACATGCGGATTGTTCCCTGGGGCGCAGTGGCTTGGGGTATCGGTAACTGCCTGGTGTTCATCGCTTTGTTTCCCCTGGTGTTGCTGGGCGTGTTGCCGCTGTGGCTTGGCTTTGTCGCGGCGACTGCGTGCGTGGCCTTGTCGTACCTGCCGTCCCATGAAGCACAGCACAACATTATTGCGGGTAAAGGCAGGCCACTGCGTTGGTTGAACGAGTTGGTTGGTCATGTTTCCACAATTCCCCTGGTTTATCCGTATCGGGTGCTGCGCGCCACGCACATGGAGCATCACGCACATACCAACAATCCTGAGCTGGACCCGGACTACGATGTCTGCGCTAAATCCAGCTGGGATTTCCTGGTGAAAAACGTGCGCGGGCGTCTCGTTGGCGGGCAGCGAGATGACGCGTACGGAAATGCGCTGGCGCGCACCGGACAAAGTGGGTTGTTGATTGATGCAGTGGCCTACAACACCGTCTTTTTGCTGATCATGTTCACCATGGCATGGTCGGGATACGCGATTGAAGCAGCGCTGTTGTGGTGGTTGCCTAAACACATCGCGACGACTTACATCAGTTACTATCTGTCCTGGGCACCTCATCATCCCGGTGAGGCGCAAGGCCGATATCGGGATACCCGGGCGTTCAGGAGCCGCCTCGGCAATCTGGGGTCCATGGGCATGCAGTATCACATCATCCATCATTTGTATCCGCGCATCCCGTTGTCACTCACCCCGGCGGCTTATCGCGATTTGAAACCCATTCTTGAGCGCAAAGGTTGCGATTTGGGTGCTTTGTAGATTGCGCTTAAAACAAACGGTGCCGTGCGATTTGGTGAGCTTATTGCTCCACATCTCGAGTCGCTGCTGAGAAGAACTTGCGTGCTGGTGGCGCGGTGCGATTTCTGCAGGATGATCGCGGAAGTTACTGGACTTGACGTGATTCGATCAGTATGGCGCATCTGAAGCAACCTGCACCGCCTGGTGCTGCCCATCGGCAAACGCCGCGGATACACATCAGCCTCCCAGTCCGGCAGGCTTGAAGTTTTTTCGAATCCGCTCTGCCAGCGCATCGAGCTTGCCGCGATCCTCCATCACGGCGGCATGCAATCGGAATTCGATTCCCGCAAAGCGTGGCAGGATGTGAAAGTGCAGATGGAACACCGTCTGGCCCGCTTCCGCGCCGTTCAGCTGGGCGATCATGATGCCCGGTGCGTTGAACGTGGACTTCACCGCGGCAGCGACGGTCTGGGTCGCGCGCATCGTCCCGGCCAGAGCCTCCGGGTCGACGTCGAACAGATCGCGGCAGGGACTGCGAGGAATCACCAGGGTATGGCCTTCCACCTGCGGCATCAGATCCATGAAGGCAATCGCATGCTCGTCTTCATAAACCATTGAGGCCGGGGCCTCGCCTCGCAGGATTCGGGCGAAAGGATTGTTGCTGTCATAGCTCATGCGGAAATCCCTTCGTGACGGATTCGCTGAGCTTAGTCCAACCCGTGCGGTACGTCAGCCAGCGGCTGCGCGGCCGATACTCCCGGGATTCCGCGCAGCGACATTTGCGGTATCCTGAGCCCATGAAAGACGGGATCACCCGACGGGATTTTCTGAACGGCGCTCAGGTTGCCATTGGCGCTTCGCTGCTCAGTCCATGGACAGAGGTTCTGGGTGCCCCGAGCGCGTTTTCGCTCCCAGCCGGCTACTACCCGCCCGCCAGCACAGGCCTGCGCGGCAGTCACGATGGCTCCTGGGAAACCATGCACGCACGGGTGGCCGGCAAGCGCTGGTCAGTTTCGCCGCCGGAAGAGAGCTACGACCTGATTGTGGTCGGCGGGGGCATCAGCGGGCTGGCAGCCGCGTACTTCCACCGCCAGGCCAGTCCTGGAGCTCGCATTCTGGTGCTGGACAACCATGATGATGTCGGCGGCCATGCCAAGCGCAACGAGTTCGATGTGGGTGAGGGCACGCGTATCGCCTACGGCGGAACTGAATCCATCGATACCCCGTCCACCTATGCTCCGGTGTCCCAGCGTCTGCTCCGTGAAATTGGCATAGAGACAGACCGCTTCTACGATTACTACGACCAGCAGCTCTACGACGAACTGGAGCTCGGCTATGCGGTCGCGTTCGACAAACAGACCTATGGACGTCGCAAGCTGGTCAAAGGCTACGGCGCAATTCCCTGGAAGGAATTTGCCGACCAGGCTCCGATGACCGACAAGGCCCGTGCTGATCTGGTGCGAGCGTTCACCGCACCGGTCGACTATCTGCCCGGTATGAATCGCGAAGAAAAGGTCGGACTTCTGGAGCGCATCAGCTACCGCGACTACCTGCGCGACTACGTGAAGGTGGATGATCAGGTACTGTCTCTGTACCAGCGCTGGGGGATGAGCTACTGGTGTGTGGGCATGGACGAAGTGCCTGCTATCGACATTCTGTACTACGGAGACGGCGGTGATCTGCCTGGCCTGACCCATACGCTCAGCCGGGAAGGTGGGCGCGGCAGTGAGCCGTACATTTTCCACTTCCCGGACGGCAATGCGTCCGTGGTACGTCTTCTTGTACGGCAGCTGATCCCGGGATCGCTCCCTGGCATTACCATGGAAGACAGCGTCACCGCGCGGCTGGACTACAGCGCGCTCGACAGCGACGAGAGTGATGTGCGCATACGGTTGAACTCCACCGTGGTCAATGCGGCGCACACGGCGGATGAACGAGCGGTTGATGTGACCTTCGTGCGTAACGGCAAGGTTCACACGGTGCGCGGTGATCACTGCATCATGGCCTGTTACAACAGCGCCATTCCCTACCTGTGCCCGGAGCTGCCGAAAACGCAACGCGACGGGCTCGCCTACAATGTAAAGATTCCACTCGTCTACACCAAGGTCGCCGTGCCCCATTGGCGCTGGTTCGCTGAGGAGCGCATGCGCTTTGTCTTCTACACAAATGACTTCTACAAACAGGTGGAGCTGGACTATCCCGTATCCCTGGGTACGTACCGTTTCGGCCAGTCACCCGACGAGCCGATGGTGTTGCATATGTGTCACGTGCCGATGTTCGACGACATCCAGGGTCCGGAGCAGTGGCGGGAAGGTCGTCGGCAGATGCTGAGTCGGCCGTTTACCGACTTTGAGCATCATGTGCGCGATCAGCTCGATCAGGCCATTGGCCATGCTGGTTTCGATGCAGACCGCGACATCGACGGCATCACGGTCAACCGCTGGGCTCACGGCTATTCCTACGCGCCGGATCTGCTCTGGGAGCCGGACTACGCAACGGAAGCTGACAAGCCCTGGGTGCAGGGTCGCCAGCCGTACGGTCGCATCACCATCGCCAACTCCGATGCAGGCGCTGCCGCCAATACCGACTCGGCGATCAAGGAAGCCTTCCGGGCGGTGCAGGAGAGCATGGCGACGCGCAGATGACATGATTCGCGTCACCAGGGGTTGGGTCCCAGACACCGAGCTACAACGCGGACCCGATGAAGCTGCAGTCGTTGAACGTGGAACGCTTCGAAGCAGTGCTTGCATCAGCCAGGAACCCGAACTGAGTGCGGCTGCAACTCGAGGGTTGCCCTTATCCCAGCACCTGGCGCATTTCCGTGCCCACCGGCGTGAATCCGAACTTGTAGTAAAACGCCCGGTTGTGTTCCGTGCTCTCCACCAGGTATGCGCCGATCTCCGCGCAGCCTCGCAAGCGTGCGTTGGCAAGCGTAGTTTCGAGCAGCAACGCACCAACCTTTTTTCCTCGCGCCTCAGGCCCGACCACCAGCTCTTCGAGCTGACAGTATTCGCCGCCGTAGCGCATGGCCAGATTGTAGGTGACAGAAGCAAGGCCAAGCAGCCGACTTTGCTCTTCGGCAACCAGAATCTGCCCGCGCGTGCCATCCAGCAGCTCATCGTAGGCATCTCCCATGGCCGGATTCAGGCTCGAGCCCGTGGCTGCGCTCAATTCGCCCATCAGCGCCAGGCAGGCATCTTTGTCAGCAGCAACTGCAACTCTGACGTTCACGGACATGAATTTTCTCCTATTGACCCCTCAACCGTGTCTGCGGCTTATTCTTTACCCTGCAGCTTGAGGTTTCGGCCGGGAAGCGGGCACCACGCTGATCTCCTCATCGGTTAGCGGTGGGCGGGTGTTGCGGCGTGCCAGGGCGGCTTCTATATATGGCGCCAGCGCCTCGGCTTTCGCCCGTTCGCGTTCTTCACGCCCGTCAGCAAAGTCGTCCAGCACATCGCTGTGAAACCTTTCCAGGCTTTCGCAGATGTGCTCGTGTCGATTGTTACCTCCCTGCTGCAGAAATATCACCTGATCAACACCGACATCTGCAAATCCCTGCATGTGCTCGCGAAACTCCGCGGGCGTTCCGATGCCTGGAGATCGGGTCATGCTGCGGTTGGGATTGACGGCCTGTCCACCGTAGGCGGTGTCTACCACTTTCGCGCCCCTGGATCTTTCGGCTTTCCGGGCCAGGTACTTTTCCCAGAGCTGGCTGCGCCCGGGGAGCACGTCATCGGTAACCAGCGCACCCACCGCGTACTCAAAAAATCGGAATCCGTCTTCGCCCCGGCGCGCTGCCTCCTCATGGTCGTCGTGCAGGGAAAAGGCTGACACCATTGCGATGTTGGCGTTGACCGTGTGTCCAAGCGGCACGCACTCTTCAGAGCGGATGATGTCGTAGTAGATTGAACTCCAGGTCTTAGCCTCTTCGGGGTCAAGGAAGCTGAAGGCGAGCACGCCCAGGCCGTTCTGCGCCGCGACTTTTATGGTATCCCGGTTGGTGCACGCCATCCACATGGGAGGATGCGGCTTCTGGATGGGTTTCGGCAGAACGTTGCGGCACGGCAACGACCAGTCTTCACATTCGTAGCCGGGGTAGGGTTCCATGACCATCATGTCGGCAACTTCCCTGGCCGCCTCCAGAGACATGGCACGTTTGCGTCTGGCCGGGATGCTGAAACCGCCTAGCTCCAATCGGGTTGCGCCTTCGCCGATGCCGAACTGCACTCTGCCGTGTGACACCAGGTCGAGCATGCCAACCGCCTCCGCGGTGCGGGCGGGGTGGTTGTAGTTCGAGATGACCTGGCGGATGCCGAAACCGATCTTGATCTGCTCGGTCTTGGCAGCGATAGCGGACAGGAAAACCTCGCTGGCTGAGCAGTGCGAATATTCTTCGAGGAAGTGGTGCTCCACCGACCAGGCGTAGTCGATGCCGAGCTTGTCGCCGAGCACACATTGCGCGATGGCATCGTCCACCAGGTTCTGCTCGCTATCCGCCTCCCATGGTTTAGGCAGTTGCAGCTCGTAGAGCATTCCGAATCTCATATCTCACCCCTTCATTCGCAAGTCGTTGCTCTGGATTCTAGCGTTTTCGGCACCCCGTAAGGTAGCTACAAAGCCGCGCGATGTTGGCGATGGTCTACCAGCTTGAGTATCCTGCTGCTTCGGGAGGAGGCACACATGTCAGAAATCGCGAAATACGGGGCCACCGCCAAGTGGCTGCACTGGTTGATCGGCATCATGGTGATCATCATGCTGCTTGGCGGTCAGACACTGGAGTCCCTGCCGCTCTCCGAGCGGCAACAGATCATCATGGTGCATTCCGGACTCGGCACTCTGGTGTTGCTCCTGATGATTGTTCGCTGGTACTGGCGGATGAACCACGAGGTGCCCGGTCCCACCTCTGCCATGGGACCTTTGCAGATCCGCCTGTCCAGTTGGATGCACTGGGGGTTCTACGTGCTGCTGGTGCTGCAACCGGTTCTGGGTATCGGCCAGGCCATGTTCATTGCCGATTACGAGGTTGTCGCTTTCGGCGTCATCAACTACTCGGGTCTGGCGGCGGGGAATGCGGAACTTGCCCGGGTCTTCCACGTTATGCACGGATTGAACGCGCTGGTGATTTCCGCGCTGGTGATTGGCCACATCGGCGCTGGGCTCTACCACCACTTTGTGCAGAAGGATGATGTGCTCCGACGTATGTGGCCGGGTGGTAAAGTCGGTCAGCGTTCGAGCTGATTCTGTATGGATTAAGTTCGTACGAAGTTCGGGCGACGCTTTGTCGCCACCCGAGGCGACCTGGCACCGGCCGGATCCGATCAACAGCTGATACCACGGCGGCGCATTTCTCACTACGCCAACAGAAAGCAGCATGTGGCAATCGCCTTTCTGGACGTCAGACCCTAGCCGCAAGCCCTGGCAGGGTTTAACCACTACTTACTCGGCGGCTTGATTCTTTTGTGAAGCAAGCAGGCAACGGATCTGTTTCGATACTCAGACGACTGGTCGAACATCCCTGTTATAACACCCATCCTCTACCGAATTGTCGAATCAGCGATCCATTTGATCAGACTATCAACGCGTCGCCGGCCGAAGAACTAGCGAACACGGGGAAACTACTGATGGACCGCGCCGTGCCAGTCGGGCATAAAGATGACTATCAAGAACGCAGGCAGTCAACATGACACATCCACAAGTTGGTGATCAGGATCCAGAGCAGAAGAACTCCCCCGTCGCCGTCGAGACCGACGAAGAATCTCAGCTGCTGCGGGAAGAAATTCCGGGTGACGCGGTTTGCTATTTCAACGGTGAGGCTTTTGCCAACGAGGCTGTCGTGGAGAGTGGCTCCCTGCTGCTCAGATGCGACCGGGGAATCTGGGTGCCCATTGGTAGCAGCGATCCCGACAACCCCTGAGCCGAATCACCAGTGTGGTTGGGTAAACCGTGCGTTGTTTTGTAGCTTGCATGCTGAAACCGAAGTCTGCGTCGCTATTAACGTCGATGCTGCCCGATCTCGAGGAAGTTCGCCTCATTCCGGCTGATAACCTGCATGTAACACTGTGTTTTCTCGGCAACGTCGCAGATGATCAGCGAGAGCGCTTGTTGCTTTCTGCGGCACGGCTCGATGGTGTATCGACAGTTGCCGACGTTTGTGAGCTGACCGGTTATCCGTCTCCATTGCGAGCGACGACCATAGTCGCCACACTCGCCGAAAATCCTCTACTAATCGACTGGCGTAATAGATTTCTCGACGATTGGCCGGGCGCCCGCAGCAACCGTCAGTTCGCCGCGCACATCACTCTGGGTCGGAGTCGGCGCCGTATCCGTGTACCCCAGGCGACAGGATGGTCGGAATTGAAGATCGAACTGATGCCGCCGGAAGTGTATGTCAGCACCACACTTGCCACTGGTGCCATCTATACGCGGCTCTCAGATCCAGGCCGAAACGGGTGCTGACAATTTAACCCAGCGGTCCGAATCCGCCCCAGTGCGAGTTCGCGCTTAAGGAGTTGTGATTACATCCCATATTGCGAATGTTCGTATTCGAAGTAGCTTAAGAAACGTCTGGAAAGAAAATGTCTATGCAGATTGAACAGATTGTTGGTGTCTCTTCGCTTCATACGACGCGCAAACTCAGTACCGGGAGGAGGGTTGATCGCCATGGTTCATGGCACCGTTGACCGACCAGCAAACCTTCTCACGCCTGTCGACTCAACCAGTCAATCCGCGCAGGTTGTGTAAGAACGAATCAAAGGCGGCATCGCCGCGGCGACCAATGACGACCAGCTGGCTGCCACCTTCCTGTTGAGCGCATTCAACGACCCGCCAATGGGGACCCGCCGTTTGCACTTCAAAGCGCGTAGCTATGCCAGCCTGTTGCAGGCAAATCCAGCCCTTCAGCCGGTAAACAACCGCCGGTAAGCTGTCTAACAAAGCAAAGAACGGTTGCGCAGCGACCGGCGCCGTCGATTCCACCGTGGCAATGGCGAAGCCATCGTATACATGGTGGGCAGCCGCCGGACCAGGACGGGCTCCCTGCATTGCAGCACCCAGTAAAACATCAACCCCCGTCTCACCTTCTGTAAACAATTTGTCGGACACAAGCACTGGGCGCCCGGGCGCAAGCTCGCTGATTGCTTCCTGCAATAAATCCAATGCACCTGTCTGGTCGGATTGTGCGGAAGTTTTCGTCAACACAATCAAGTGCGCGGCCGCAAGCTGGCGTTCAAACAGTTCCCGGGTCATTACATCTGACCTTCGCTGGGAAAATGTCAGCGCGTCAACAACAGTTACAATACCGTCCAGGGTCACGTTGTCGGCATTGGCCACGGTTTGCGCTATTCCCATTGGGTCGGCAATACCGCTGGCTTCGATCACGATTGCATCCACGGGCAATTCACGCGAGCCAATTTCGCAAAGCGTCTCGCGCAGGTCAGAACCAAGCACACAACACGCACACCCATTCTCCAGCTCAATGGTCTCGGCATTCCTGGCGCGAATCAGTGCCGCATCGACATTGACGGCGGCGATGTCATTGACGATGGCAACGATTTTTGATGACGATTGCTCAATCAACTGGCCGAGCAAAGTGGTCTTGCCTGCCCCCAGAAAGCCGCTGAGCACCGTGACGGGCGTTTGGCTTATCAGGGTTGGCTGTTCGCTAGCCACTGTCGATGGCCTATCAACGGGCGGGCCACCTAGTGTGAGTAACAGTGCATCCCACGCAGCCAGTAAACGCTCGACTTCGGATGACATGTTAAGCGCCACTGGCTGCATGGACTTCGCCGCCCAGTACAGTACCCCGGATACCAATGTCTTTCAGAGCTTTTACATTT
>CAKZWF010000054.1 GCA_937921865.1 uncultured Pseudomonadales bacterium
TCAAAGACTACAGTCATCCCCGAGGCACCCTTCCAACCACTTGAGCCACCACCAATCGAATCACTCCGATCCAACAACATTCTCTTTGTCGGCACCTTCGAACCCCGCAAAAACATCCCCGGCATCCTCAAAGCTTTTGCACAACTGATCGCCGAGGGCATCACCAGCCATCGATTGATACTTGCTGGAAACCCCGGCTGGAAGGAAAACATCCCCGGCCTGATCAATGACCTGGGTCTAACGGAACGAGTTGAAGTCCTTGGGCCTGTCGATCAACCGGCACTCGAAAAGCTCTTCATTAATTGCGACTTCGTCGTCCAACCCGCCTTCTACGAAGGCTTCGGCCTGCCAATCCTCGAAGCCATGACCTTCGGCAAACCGGTCATTACCAGCAACCTATCCGCAATGCCTGAAGTCGCCGGAGATGCTGCCCTGCTGGTCGACCCCTACTCTGTCAATTCAATCACCGAAGCAATGAAACGCCTGATTACCGAACCAGATCTCTACCAGACTCTGGCCAGCCGTACCCGTGCCCAGGCCGCCAAGTTCAGCTGGGATCGCGCAGCCGCCGATACCCTCAAGGTTCTCGAATCTGTGGTCGATAACGCAAGCTGAGACTGATCGCCACCGGCAACCAGAACAGCATCCAGGTTTCACCAATTCGATCCACCAGTTCGTGGCCGTCCAGAAAATAGGACAGCAGACCGATGGCCAGAGCACCAAGCGCAACCTGCGCCTGAGGATCCATGAGGTGCGATATCAAAGTCCGAATCACCAGGCTGATCAAGGTCAGAAACAGCCCCAGACCTAACAGCCCACCCTGATAGAGCACCGCCAGATACATGCTGTGTGGGTGGGAATGAAGTATGGTCCCGTTCGGCACATCGTCGGGCGTCAGAATCCCTAAGCCGAATATCGGTGCCTGGGTCCAGACTCGCTCGAAAATCGTCGACCAGATCAACGGCCGGAAACTGTCTCCGCGCGGCAGCAGAAAGTTTCGCCCGTCGTCAGTGAAGAATAATGTAGCGAGAGTGATTGCACCCAGCAAACTCAACCCGATGAGCAGGAGCAACAGCTGTTTCGGTGTTCTGCATCGGATTGCACAGCAATACACGACGATGCCCGCAAAGACGCTTACCCAGGCATTTCTTGAGAACGTCAGGATCAGGGCAACCAGCAGGACGATTCCGCAGCCAGCAGCAATCATTCGCCATCGGCTTGAAGCATCGTCACGGATCGACTGCAGTACAAACAGCAACACCACCCCGAACATCAATCCGGCGATGACATGGGCACCCAGCTGCCCCAGGCCATTCAGCCGGCCGTCTTCGGGGTTCGAGAGGAGAAAATAGCCAATGGCAACGACCGCAGCACCAGCACCACACAGCACCAGCGTTTTCGCAAACCAGCGCTGCAGATACCCTTTGTGCCAACATTCCGAGAACGCCACCAGGAACAGCAGCACACTGAGCGTGCGAACCCCCATCGAGACCGCCTTTCCGGGTTCATCCGTCGCCGACCAGGCGCTGCTCAGCGTGAGGTATCCCAGCAGCAACCCGCTCAAAATCATGATCGGATCTGACAGATATCCCCGCCACCGCGGTACCTGCCAGAGCATCAGGACGCCCAGCAGATAAGTAAAAATCGCAGTGGTAGATTGCGAAGGCAGGAAAAACATCGATCCGAACGCCCCCAGGATCAGACCGGCGTTCACTTTCAGCGGATCATGAAACAGCTGCTGAACGCGGCTCAATCCCACTCCCAACTGGCTTTGCAATAGAAGAAATAGTGGTGGGCCCACCAGGACTCGAACCTGGGACCAATGGATTCACGTACTCACGATATTTCTATCGCGCGCGGACTATCTCACCACCCTCGGCAGACTCAAAAAATCTCCGTTAGGGTGCGGGACGCTCTTGCCTGTTATTAAGGGCTCTCGGCCACCGGCCAGCCCTCAGGTAGTCTCTGCACCTTTCGGCGGTGTACCGCCGACTTGGCTCAGGATTGCCTGCAGAACGCTACTGCGTCTGTGAAGGTTCCCCTGAATTCATCCCGTTCATCCCGAAGCTTTCGCCTCGAGCGCACCATTCGTGATGAGTCCACTGCTCTAACCAACTGAGCTATAGGCCCACTATCCGAAAAGTTTACCACAGCCTTATTTTGCAAAATTGCTATGAGCATTGTCATAATCCCCTAATGCAATGCGAAGTGTGCAGCAAAATCTTGAAAGGCCGGCAAACGAAATACTGTGGTCGCACCTGCAAGAACAGATCTACAAACACCCGCCACCAGAATTATGAGAAACAACAAACCCGGGGCAGAGAGCGCAAACTCACTCTCATCAAGCAACATGGTGGTCGATGTCAGGCATGCGGCTATAACCGTAATTCTGCCGCACTGACCTTCCATCACATAGATGCCAGCGAAAAGCAGTTCCAATTAGATATGCGTAATCTCTCGAATCGCAGTTGGGTGGAAATCCTTGAAGAATCCCGCGGCTGCACTCTCCTCTGTGCAAATTGTCACGCGGAGACCCATCACCCCGAATCAACGCTACAATAGCCACCCCAGATCCTGCTGAATTCGAGCCTATGCCCGGCCTTTACCAGATCAAGCCCATCGCCAGCAAAGCGGAGCTCACCGACTTCATTCGCGTCCCGCATAGCCTCTACGCCGACGACCCGAACTGGATCCCGCCGCTGGACTTCGAACGCCGGGAAGCGCTGTCGCCAAAACACCCGTTCAACCTGCATGCCGAGTGGCAGGGGTTTGTCGCGTACGAAAATGGCAAACCCGTCGGCCGCATTACCGCCCAGATCGATCAGCTGCACCTGGAGCGCAACGATGCGCAGACCGGTTTCTTCGGCATGATTGAAGGCGCCGATGACCCGGCACTTTTTGCAGCCCTGACTGATGCCGCCGAAACCTGGCTTCGGGAAAGAGGCATGAAGCGCATCCTCGGCCCTTTTAACCTGAACGTGAACCAGGAAGTGGGCCTGCTGGTGAATGGCTTCGATACCCCACCCTACTTTCTGATGGGTCATGCCCGTCCTTACTACCACACCCACCTGGAAGCCTGCGGCTATCTGGGGTGTCAGGACATGCTGGCGTATCTAACACCATCGGACTATGAGAAACCCAAACTGTTTCATCGCCAGCTGAAACGCACCCTGCGGGAAATAACGGTTCGACCCCTGGACCGTAAGCGCAAAGACCAGGAACTAGAGGCCATCCGCGACATATTCAACGATGCCTGGTCAGAAAACTGGAATTTTGTGCCATTCACCAGAGAGGAATTCGCCGCTGTCGGCAGTGAGCTCATGCTGCTGGTGCCCGAAGACTTCGTGATCATTGCCGAACACCAGGGCGAACCCGTCGCCTTCATCGTGCTGGTGCCGAATCTCAACGAAGCCATTCGTGATCTCGGCGGCAAACTGCTGCCGTTCGGCTGGCTGAAGCTGCTGTGGCGGGTCAAGGTCAAGCTGCCGAAAACCGCACGGGTACCGCTGATGGGTGTGAAAAAGCGCTATCACAACACCCCGCTCGGACCTGGCATCGCGATGGCCGTGATCAGCGCAGTTCAGGAGAGCGCACTGAAACGCGGTCTGGGTATGGTAGAGACATCCTGGATTCTCGAGGACAACGCCGGCATGCGCAGCATCATGGAACTGATTGGCGGCACCGTCTCCAAGCGCTACCGAATGTATGAGAAAGCTCTGGTATGAGCCTGCCGGTCATCGTCCTGGCTGGTGAGCGCCCCGGCGGCAACCCACTGGCCCGCGCACTCGGTAAAAGCGCCGGTATTCTCGTCGATGTTGCGGGTAAATCCTGTGTCAGCCGGGTTCTGGAAGCACTGGCCGGCAGCCAATCGATTGCCGCCGGAGTGATGATTGGACCTGAGCCGTCCGTCGCGAACAGTGAGGAAATGCGCCAGCTGTTCGCGGTTCACGATTTCAGCTGGCTGGAACCCGCTACCGGTCCAGCCGAAAGTGCGCTCAAAGCGCTGAACTCCTTGAGCCATCGACCTGTGCTGATCACCAGCGCTGACCATGCACTGCTGACGCCGGCGATCATCGACACCTTTTGCCATCTGGCACTGGCCAGCGACGCGGACTTCGTTGTCGGCCTGGTGCCATACAGTCTCGTCCACCAGGCTTTTCCCCAAAGTAAACGCACGCTGCTGAGATTTGCAGACGGCACCTTCTGTGGCAGCAATCTGTTTATGGTACGCACCCAGGCGGGCGTGGGCGTAGTGAACTTCTGGCAGACCATGCAGAGCCATCGTAAACGTCCCTGGCGCATGGCCACCGAGCTGGGCATCTTTACACTGCTGCGCTATCTGCTGGGCCGGCTGCCGCTGCGAGCTGCGCTGGATCGTGTCGGGCATCTGGCCGGCGCTCAGATTGGCCATGTTGAACTGCTCGAAGCCCGCGCGGCCGTGGATGTGGATTCGCTGGCCGATCATGCGCTCGCTGAAAAAGTCATCGGCTCATGCTGAACGCGGTTGCAATCGCCAACCGCAACAGCGGTGCCGGCAGCAAACTTCGCAATCTCGAATTACCGTTTCAGGCTGTCTTTGAGCCCGAGAACGTCAACTGGTCCGAATGTCTGGCTGCAGATCTGCTGGTAATGTTCGGCGGCGACGGCACCATACAGCACACAACCACAGCTCTCCTCACCCGTCCTGAAGTCCTGGCGGAGCCGAATACCCGCCTGCCGGTATTGGCTATCGTGCCCTACGGCACCACTAACATGTCATCCAGGACCTTCAACCGATCCCACAGCCGGCACCGGGTGCAAGAAAACCTGAAAATCCTGCTGAAAGCTGAGGGTTCGGCAGCTTTGACAACGCATTGCCAACCGATTCTGAAAATTGTCGCAGGCACCAAAGTTCAGTACGGCTACGCATTCGGCGTCGGGGTAATCGCAAACTTTGTCCAGAACTGGCGCGCTAAACGGGGGCAGACCACAGCAATTAATCAGCTTCGGTCTTTGTCATCCCTGCTGCGCGGGCTGCGGGGCGCTGATGAGTGCACCAGAGTCACCGTTAACAGCCAGCCGATTGATATCTACGCGCTCGTTCTGACCACGCTGCGTGAACTGATCTACGGCACTCGGCCATTCTGGAACGGTGCTGAGGCTGATGATGCCGGAGTCCGCGCCACCTGGATTGAGTCAGGAGCGCCGGGACTGTTCGGACTAGCGCCTGCATTGCTGCGAGGCGCACCCCGTATGCAGGAAATAAAAGGCTACAACAGCAGACCTTTCACAGACCTCAATCTCACCTGCGAAGGTCCACTGATTCTGGATGGTGAGGTTTATGACTATCGCAACGAAGTGCTGAACGTCAGCAGTGACAACCGTCTGCACTGGGTTGCGCTCTAGCGCCCACCCCAGGGGACAAAGCTAAGTCTGCCAATCCGTCTGTGTCACCGGTTGAAAATCCCCCGAGCTGTCACGGCAATACAAACTCATATCGATCTGCCAGGAATCGCCCACCGACCCAATATCGAAACGCCGGAAACTGCCCTGCTGATAAGAAGCCGAGCCGGTGCCAAAGACTCGAACTCCCGCGCGTAACTCAGCTCGATCGGTGTGGTCATGACCATGCACAATCACATCCAGATCCTGGCGCGCAACAAGCTGCTCCAGCGCACCGGCATCACGCAGTCGCTTTCTGAAACTAATCATGCCGGGAAACGGCGGATGATGAATGGCCAGCATCCGAGGTTTGGTTTTTTTTGCAGCAAGCCTGGCATCAAGCGCCGCCAGCTGCGAGTGGCCCAGCAGCCCGCACGCAGATGCCGGCCGGGTTGGTAGCGCGCTCGACACGCCAATCAATTCCAGCTCGGCAAACTCTCTATCCACCGGATAGTCACCGACCAGCCCAAGATAAGCGCCCCAGTGTTCGGCGATTGCCGGTCCCGAATCGGCTGCATAGTTATCATGATTACCCGGCACCAGTAGTACCTGATCCGGTGTACCAAGCTGCTGCAGCCACAGCCCAGCTTCAGCGATCTCTTCCGGCAAGCCAATATGCGCCAGATCGCCGGTCACCAGAATCAGATCCGGCTGCTGCTCGTGAACCGCGGCAACCAGCTCATCAAGCCATTCACGCCGGTGTTTAAAGCGCCTGCGGCGGCGCCAGGAGGCTCGGCCAAGGTAGCGTTTACCGAAGTGCGAACGACCTTCCAGAGAAAACTCCGGATTGGTCAGATGAGGATCGGTTAAGTGGATCAGCCGCACTATGGGTGCCTATAATTCGTTGCCGCACATTATAGGGGTTGTATGCCCAATTCTGCTGACAGACCCCGAACCCTCGAAGCCGTCGCTCACCAGATGCTCGAGCGCAATCACTTCGATGCCGAACCCCAGGTAGACGCACTGGTTGCTGCGATGCGCGAGCGCTTCGGCGACGCCGTGGACGCAATTGTCCTGTACGGTTCATTTACCCGCGGACAACGCGATACGCTACTCGATCTCTATGTATTGATGAGCGATCTGCGGGTATTGCCTGGTTTTCATCGACTGCTCGCCAGACTGCCGCCGAATGTTTATCACGTCAACGTCGACGGCGTGCGCGCCAAGGTCGCTGTGATGACCTTTGAGCAGCTCGAGCGCGGCGTGCAGCGCGACGTAGCCCCCTATTTCTGGGCCCGTTTCGCTCAACCGAGCGCAATGGTCTATGCCCGAGATGATGAGGCTCGAAGCAGATTTGTCCGGGTGGTGGCCAATGCCGCTGCCCGGCTGTATTTCGCCTCTGCGGCAGATCCGGACAGCCCTGAGGAGTCTGCTGCGTTCTGGGAGCAGACCTTCCGACTGACCTACGGTGCTGAACTCAGATCGGAGAAAGAATCGCGTTATCGAACACTCTACGACGCCAACCCGCAATATTTCGATGCGATCCACCATGCCCTGGCCCATCAGCCGGTCGGTCCGGCAACCTCCTGGCGCGCGCGCCGGGTGATGGGCAAATTGCTGTCGTTTTCCCGATTGTTCAAATCAGCCTTCACGTTTGACGATCCGGTCGACTACCTGCTGTGGAAAATTGAACGACACTCGGGGGTACGGGAAACGGCCACACCGCTGCAGCATCGCTATCCGCTGATCTTCGCCTGGCCGCTGGTGTGGCGGCTGTATCGCAAAGGGGCGTTCAGGTAAGCCGCCTGAAGATTGTCTTGAGAGGAGCGGCGTCTGGCGTAGCTGAGGCGCCGTGTAGCGAGGCCGGAGCAAGCAAATTGACCCGAAGGGGCAAGATTGCTGAAGCCGGGAACC
>CAKZWF010000055.1 GCA_937921865.1 uncultured Pseudomonadales bacterium
CAGCGAGCAGTATGACGGCGACTGTATTTCCCTGCCGGCCAACCTGGCGGAACTCTCCGGTATCGAAGCCCTGGTTGCGGAGCTGGCGAAGCGCGAAGCTAAACTGGATGTGTTGATCAACAACGCCGGTGTTTCCTGGGGGGCCCCGTTAGAAGAGTTTCCGGAAATCGGTTGGGACAAGGTCATGGACACCAATGTCAAAGGGATATTCTTCCTGACTCAGAAACTGCTGCCCATGCTTAAGGCTTCAGCGAGTCATGAATCTCCAGCCAGGGTGGTGAATGTCGGATCTATTGATGGCATTAAGACTCCGATGTTCGAAAATTTCTCTTATGGCCCGTCGAAAGCCGCGGTGCATATGCTCACCAGGCAGTTGGCCGCGCATCTGATCAAAGATCACATTATCGTCAATGCCATCGCACCAGGGCCGTTTCCCACCTATATGCTGAGCACCGGGGTTGGTGGTGGTGGTGATACCGAAGCAGTAGACTGGGACGACTTGGGTAAAAGCAATCCGCGTGGGCGTTTTGGCACCCCGGAAGACATCGCCGGGCTGGCCATATTCCTGTGTTCGCGGGCCGGCGAGTTTACTGTCGGCGACGTTATCACCTGCGATGGTGGTGTGGTCGCATCGTCCTAGAACGGCGTTTGAAAACGGTAGTCAAGAGTCGTCAGGATACGAAAAGGAATTTCAGGAGACAGACAATGTTCAAGACCCTTCAGCTTCAACCGGCAGGGCTTCTGCTGCTTGCCCTCATGGCTTCACTGCTTAGCATCAGCGCAACTGCTCGCGCCGACAAACTCAGCTTCAACTACATTGAAGCCGACTACCAGGTTGTGGATCTGGACATCGATGAGTCAATCAGCTCTGGAGGCGATAGCCTGTCGCTGGAAACAGATGATGATGATGGATTTCAGGTTGCCGGCGCCTGGGAATTCTATCGCCACTTCCACATTTTTGCCCAGTACTCAAAGGCTTCTAATGACTTGGAGTTCAACTTGACCAGCGGTGGCTCGACGGAGAGCATATCGGGTGACTTTGATGTCGTGCGAGCCCGCGGCGGTATCGGCTACGGCTGGCCGCTGAACGATCGCTGGTCAATGTACAGCCGCCTCACCTGGGATTACATCGAGCTCGATGACTTCGATATCGGTGGCCTGAGTGCGGATGACACAGATGACGATGGGGTTGGTTTCGAAGCAGGTCTGCGCTGGCTTTTACTGCCGTCGTTAGAGCTGCAGGCATACGGCCGCTACTCTGACATTGGGAAAGTAGATACTGAAGAGGGCTTCGACGATGACGTCCTTGGTGGGGTCCAGGGTCGCTGGTATATCACCGAGCGATTTGCCGTCCAGGCAGGTTACGAATACGGAGAGATCAAAACCTTCGGTGGCGGTTTACGCTTCGCGTTTTAGCCGGCCATTGAATTTCTTCTTAAGGCCGCCACCGGGCGGCCTTTTTTGTGCCCGCAGTGCGTGCGCACTTTTCGGGATTCCACAGTGGGCAAATCACTCTGGATGGGCTAAATTGTGCACCACAACAAATTAAGAGTGTGCCAGCCCATGCAGATGGAAGCCAAGCCCCATATGTTGACACGTCCCAAGATGAGTGACGCGACCAGCTATCAGGAATGGAGTGCCGCGGCGCAGGCTCATGACGAACGCAGTGGTGCGGCACGCTGGCGCGGTACTGATGAAAGTCGTCGCTATGACTACAAAGTCATACGCCATCGGTTGGATGAAATTCTCCAGCTGCGGGCAGGCGGAGATCCTCATGAGATTCTGTTTTACCTCAATGAGGGCATCCACGGGAACATGGGTGGGATGGGCTCTTCGTCGGTTTACAAGCGCGCCAAATTCGGCACCAAAGATCTGATCACTAACTATATTCAGCAATTGTCGGGTGCTATCGAGCAGGTGGCAGATGCACCTGACGATGTGATTCCAGAGGCTGAGAAGCTCGAGTTCTTCCAGCGCGCCAGCCACTGTTTCGGCCGCAGCGCGCTGATGCTGTCCGGTGCCGGGTCGTTGGGCCCGTTCCATCTGGGGGTGATTAAAGCCCTGCATGAACAGCGCCTGCTGCCCTCGGTCATTTCCGGGGCCAGCGCGGGTTCCCTGGTCGCTGCGGTGGTGGGCACCCGCTCAAATGAAGATTTGGAGCAGCTGTTTACTGCCGATAAGGTGATGGAAGCCTTTGGCATTGCCCGGCAGGAAGAAGTCGGCATGCCCGGATTGCGCAAGCAGCTGAAAATTGAACAAGTTAAGGAGTCGATTGCGTTCCTGATTCCCGATATGACCTTTCAGGAAGCCTTCGAAGTATCCGGTCGTCGAATCAACGTGTCGATCTCTCCCCGAGCGCTGCATCAGCAATCCAGACTGATGAATGCGGTAACTTCACCTAACGTATTTGTCCGTGAGGCGGTGATGGCATCGTGTGCAGTGCCCGGGGTCTATCCGCCGGTGACCCTGGCTGCGCGCAATGTCCATGGCCAGCGTCGCCCCTATGTCCCGTCCAGGCAGTGGGTAGACGGTTCGGTGACCAACGACCTGCCGAAACGGCAGCTGATCCGTCTTTATGGCGTGAATCATTTCATTACCAGCCAGACCAATCCGATTGCGTTGTGGTCGCTGCGGGACTCCCAGGCTCAGGATAATCTGTTCAGCAAGTTGTTCGAGATAAACCAGAATGCCAGCCGGGAATGGCTGAAGGCGACCTATCCGTTTGCAATGGAAGTGACCAAGAGTCTTTACCCGCTGAATCTGATCACCCGGATGGTCTATAGCGTGGCCACTCAGGATTACACGGCAGATGTGAACATTCTCCCCGAGCGGCGATTTCGAGATCCGACCAAGTTACTGGCGCAGTTAACAGAAAAGGAAACTGCCGCACTGATTGCTGAAGGGGAGTCGGCCGCGTGGCCGAAAATCGAAATGATCCGCAACTGCACCAGTATCAGCCGGACGCTCGACGGTATCCTCGATCGCATGGAAGGTCCAAGCCTGTTTCATGAAGGCGAGCATTAAGGATGCGGCGAGCGTTGGCTATTCCTAGTCGCGCTGGATCGGCGTAGTGTAGTCGCCCCGTCAGAACCCGCGCGACCCTCTGAGATGATCGTGCGGCGACTGGGTTAACACTGTTTAGTGAATCTGAATTTTGAGTAAGGAGAAACATCGATGCTGGGATATGTCACCATCGGAGTGAACGATATGGATAAAGCTGTTGCATTCTATGACGCCCTGCTGGGTGAGATAGGTGCCAAGCAGCTGATGGGAATGGATCGAATCAAGTTCTATGGTACCGGTGAAGGCGCGATGCTCGCGATCTGCCTGCCCTACAACGAGCAGCCACAGAACTGCGGCAACGGTAATATGGTCGCCATCCCCGGCGGAGATCGCCCGGGCGTTGATAAGCTCTACGCAAAAGCCATGGAGCTGGGCGCAACCGACGAAGGTGAGCCTGGTGAACGGATGCCGATTTTTTACGGTGCGTACGTTCGTGATCCGGATGGCAACAAGCTGTGTTTCTACGAAATGAAAACCGGCTGATACGCCTTTGCTGGCGCGGCTCAATCAGGAGCCGCGCCAGCTTTTCGACCTGCCAGATATCCCCTGATACTGCGCCACCCCCACTGCCGATCGCTTTCCCGCCTGATATAGTGCCCGATCAATTGCAGCCGGGTAGCTGAGCTCATGTTCGTTGTTGTCAATCTGCTGGTGTTCGCCGGTCTGGTATTTCTCCTCGCCAGACTGCGAGGTAGAGGTCTCAAGTTGTCGCGGCAGATTCTCGCAGGTCTGGGTGCCGGGCTGGTGTTTGGTTTAGCCCTGCAGCTGTTCTACGCCGATCGTCCTGAAGTGCTGACCGGAACGCTGGAATGGACGAATATGGTCGGCAGCGTTTATGTCAGCCTGCTGCGCCTGGTCATCATGCCGCTGGTGCTGGTCATGATGATTGCCGCGGTGGTGCGCATGGGCGACGTCGCCGCGCTGGGTAAAATTGGCGGCAGCGTGGTGGGTATCCTGATCGGCACCACGATGATTGCAGCTCTGGTCGGTATTATGGTGACTAATCTGTTCGGGTTGACCGCGGATTCGTTGACGGAAGGTGCCCGGGAACTCGAACGTGCGGATGTTCTGACCTCACGCTACGAAGGATTTGCTGACACCAGCTTTGCAGATATGCTGGTTCGTTTCATCCCTTCCAACATTTTTCTGGATCTCACCGGAGCGCGTCCGACATCGATCATCGCGGTGGTGATTTTCGGTATTCTGTTTGGACTGGCAGCGCTGCTGGTGGGCAGAGATAATCCGGAGCAGGGTCGCTCGATTCGGACTGCGATAGAGACGCTGCAGGCGATCATCATGAAGCTTGTTCATATGGTCATGGTTCTCACCCCCTACGGCATTCTGGCGTTGATCACCAAGGTGGTTGCGGGCTCGAACGCCGCAGATATTCTCAACCTGCTGACGTTCGTCTTAGCGTCCTATCTGGCCATTGCGATCATGTTCGGCGTGCACGCGCTGTTGCTGATGCTTGCCGGGGTAGACGTGATCGATTACTTCCGCAAAGTCTGGCCGGTGCTGACGTTTGCATTCACCTCCCGCAGCTCCGCAGCGACCATCCCATTGAACGTGGAAACCCAGATTGACGAACTCAAGGTTCCGGTCCCGGTGGCTAATCTTTCAGCGACCTTCGGGGCGACGATTGGTCAGAACGGTTGCGCCGGGATCTACCCGGCTATGCTGGCGGTGATGATTGCGCCCAGCATGGGGGTTGATCCAACCAGTTTGAGTTTCATCACGGGTCTCGTTGCCATTGTCGCGATCAGCTCGTTCGGCATTGCCGGGGTGGGGGGTGGTGCAACTTTCGCTGCGTTTGTTGTGCTGCCGGCGATGGGGTTTCCTGTCACCGTCGCCGCACTGCTGATCTCCATCGAACCACTGATCGACATGGCGAGAACGGCTTTGAACGTGAACGGTTCCATGACTTCCGGGGTGATTACCGGAAGGTTGATCAAGGGATTGTCTGATGAAGTTCCCGCGCCGGCGTTGCCTGAAGGCGCCGGTGGTCGCTGACTGGCTGTTGCGTTATGACGCCCAAAGGGACTAATGCGCCAGTTCGCGAGCAGTTTTCCTGGGCCATGTTTGATGTGGCCAACTCCGGCTATACGACCGTTGTGCTCACGACCATCTTCAACGCCTATTTCGTGGCTGGCATTGCCGCTGACCTCGGTTCGGGCACGGCTACCTTCCTGTGGACGCTCACCGTAGCGATTGCCAATGGCATTGTGCTGTTCAGCGGTCCCGTGGTGGGCGCCATTGCTGATCAGCGCGCTAACAAGAAAACGTTTCTGATGTTCTCTGCAGCGGGTTGTGTGCTGATGACCACGTTGCTCGGGTTTATTGGCGAGGGCGGCGTAGCGCTGGCCATGCTGCTGGCGATTGGGGCAACTGTGATGTTTGCCACCGGCGAGAATCTGATTTCGTCTTTTCTTCCGGAGATCTGCGATTCGGATCGCATGGGCAGGTTGTCGGGTTACGGTTGGGGGCTGGGCTACTTTGGCGGTCTGCTGACGCTGGCAGGTTGTCTTGCCTACATCAGTTATGCTGAAGGCCAGGGCCAGGAGGCGCAGCAGTATATCCCGGTAACCCTCTGGATCACCGCCGCCGTTTTCGCGGTTGCCGCGTTGCCGACATTTATCTGGCTGCGTGAGCGTGCAGTCGCGCAACCTCGAGACCCTGCAGCAGGATCATATGTCGCGGCAGCTTTCTCAGAAGTCCGTCGGACCCTCAGCCAGGCGCGCGAGTTTCAGGATCTGTTTCGCTTTCTCGGTGTGCTGGTGATTTTTCAATCCGGGGTCGCCACGGTCATCGTGGTCGCCGCGATCTATGCCCAGGAGGTGCTGGCGTTCACCAGTCAGCAGCTGATCATCATGGTGATGGTGGTGAACGTGACTGCCGCGGTGGGTGCACTGGCAATGGGTCATATTCAGGACCGGTTCGGTTCCCGCAAAGCTCTGTCGCTTGCCTTATCGATGTGGGTGCTGGCGATTGTTGCGATTCTCATATCCGACTCAGCGGCAAACATCTGGATCGCTGCCAATCTGATCGGTCTTGCCATGGGCTCCTCGCAGGCAGCGGGCAGGGCACTGATTGGCCACTTCACACCGCTCAATAGAACCGGTGAATTCTTCGGCTTGTGGGGGCTGGCAGCGCGTCTGGCGGCAATACTCGGCCCCGCCAGCTACGGCCTGATCAGCTACCTCAGCGGCGGCAATCAACAGCTGGCCATCCTCTCTACGCTAGTGTTTTTCGTTGCTGGTCTTATAGGGCTGACGACAATTGATGAACAGCGGGGGAAAAAGGCCGCCCAACAGGGCTGATAGCAGCACGATCAAACCTGTTGCCCCCTGCAGTACACGCGGATTTGTTCTATGCTCGCCCACCGCTGAATTGGAGTGAAGAGGACCGCAGTGAGCGCACCGCTTGAAGACGTTACGATCATTGAAATTGACAACTACATGGCTGCACCAAGCGCGGCGGCCATCCTTGCCGACCTGGGCGCCCGGGTTATCAAGGTTGAGCCGTTAACGGGTGATCCAATGCGCGGCATTGGCCGTCCCGCTAAAATTGAAGGGGATCTCAAAGGCTACGACTTCGGCTTTGATGTCGACAATCGCGGTAAACAATCGATTGCGGTAGCGCTTGATACTCCGGAAGGCGCGAAGCTCGTTGCGCAACTTGTTGCGCACGCTCAGGTATTTGTCTGTAATCTGCTGCCGCATCGGCAAGCGCGCTTTGGTCTGGACCCAGACTCTCTGATGGCGATCAACCCGACCCTGGTCCATGCGACGCTGACCGGATACGGCAGCGATGGCCCGGACGCATTACGCCCGGGCTACGATGTGACGGCATTTTTTGGTCGTTCCGGGCTGTACGACGCGATGCGTGATGGCGATGACGGTGAAGTCCCGATGGCCAGGCCCGCTCAGGGTGATCACACCACGGGACTGGCGTTGCTGGCAGGTGTTCTGGCTGCGTTGCGACAGGCTGAACGCAGCGGTGAAGGCCAGGTGGTTGAGACCTCGTTGTATGAGTCGGCGATCTGGACTCAGGCCTCAGACTTTGGGGTTACTGCGGTTGATCGAGCTCCGGTCCGACGCCGAGCCAGGCATCAGATGTTGACCCCGGTAGCCAACCGATATCCCTGTGGAGACGGTAAGTGGGTGGTGTTGAACACTCTTGGTGGCAATGCGTTCGAGCTGTTGTGCGAAGCCGTCGACCGTCCGGACTGGCTGGAGGACGAACGCTTCGTCGATGGGGGCAGCCGGTACCGCAACATGGAGGCGCTGGTCACGATGATCGATGAGGTTCTGCTGACAAAATCCCGGGATGAGTGGGGCAAACTGTTCGATGCTGCCAAACTGGTCTGGGGCCCGGTCCTGACGCTCGATGAGGTGTCCAACGATCCGCAGGCTGAAGCGATCGACATGTTTCCGGAAATCGAGCATCCCAGACTCGGCCGCTATCGCAGCGTGCGCGCGCCGATGCGCTTTCGTGATGTCGATGTGGGTCCTCGGGGCCCGGCTCCCGAACTTGGCCAGCACACCAGAGAGGTCTTGCAGCAACTCGGGATGACCGATGAACAGATCGATAGCCTGTTGCAGCAGGGTGTGATCGGCGCGGGTTGAACAATCCGATCGCTTACGATTTGCCCGCACTCGTGCCCGCGATCTTGATATTATTAACAGTTAACGCAGAGATAAGAGTTTGACTATGAGCCTTGAGACATTTCGAGAAGAAACCCGCGAATGGCTGGTTGCTAACTGCCCGGCCGGAATGCGCAATCAAGCCGTGCACTTCGAAGATGCTTATGAATTTTACTTAAGCGACGATGCCAAGCTGTGGAGTGAGCGCATGGTGGAGAAGGGCTGGATTGCGCCCACCTGGCCGGTAGAGTACGGCGGTGGCGGGCTCAGTTACGAAGAAAATCGAGTCCTCCAGGAAGAGATGGCAACCCTCAAGGCTCTGCCCGCTGCGGCGGGTATGGGGCTCGCAATGATCGGGCCGACCCTGCTGGAATACGGCACAGAAGAACAGCGACAAAAGCATCTGCCGAAGATCACCCGTAATGAAGTGCGCTGGTGCCAGGGTTACAGCGAGCCGGGATCCGGCTCTGATCTGGCCAGCCTGCAGACCAAAGCGGTTGCTGACGGAGATCGCTTCATCATCAACGGTCAGAAAATCTGGACCTCGGGTGCTGACCACGCGGACTGGATGTTTGTGCTTACCCGGACCGATCCCAGTGCACCGAAACACGACGGTATCAGCTTCATGCTGCTCGACATGCAGCAGCCGGGTGTCACCGTTAAGCCGATTCCGCTGATCTCCGGCTCTTCGCCGTTCTGCGAAACATTTTTTGACGACGCGATTGCACTGCGTGAGGACCTGATTGGTGAGCTCAACAAAGGCTGGACGGTCGCCAAGCGTCTGCTTCAGTACGAGCGCTCCGGTCCCAGTGGTGCCCAGGCCCGTAAGACCGGTGAGACCAAGCCAAAAAGAAATGCTCTTGCGCAGCTGGCTCTCGACTATGTCGGCGATGATTCAGGCAAAGTGGCTGATCATGGACTGCGCGAGGAAGTGACCACACAGCTGCTTCAGGAAAAAGCCATGCAGCTCACCGCACGTCGGGTGGCTGAAGAGAATCAGTCCGGCAAAGCACCAGGTGCGGTGACTTCGATTTTCAAATATGTCGGTTCGACCCTCAGCAAGAATGGCTCTGAGCTGCGCTCGCGTTTGCGTGGCACTAAAGGCCTCGGCTGGGAAGGGCATGGCTTCAGTGATATTGAGTTGGAAAGCACTCGCAGCTGGCTGCGTGATCGCGCGGTGACCATCTATGGTGGTACCAACGAAGTTCAGCTGAACATCATCGCTAAGCGGGTGCTCGGTCTCCCGGATTAAAGTGCCTGTGCCTGCTCGGGCCCCGATGTTCCTGAATAAACGCGGGCAGCGGCTTTGCGCGGCGACAAGCGGGTGGATAGCCGCCGAACTCCGTTGCCGATGTGAAGCTATCTGCAGGCAGAGTGCGTCTGCCGGTCGATACTCTTTCTGGCAGGCTGACCTGGTCGAGCTGCTGGAGGACAAGCTGGGAAGCTGATGCAGGCGACGGTGTCGGCGATTTCGTCAGTTTCCTGGCATTTGTCTACTGAGAATATTCCTTGCATTTTGACTGGCAATCCCGCAACCTCCGCCTGCGATCCACGTTTTGGCCTGCCTTTCAGCTATCCGCTCGGTTTCCGGGCGTTCGTTTCAAGACATTCCTAATACCGAGATTGTTCGTTTCCGTGCCCGATTAGTGCACGGCTTAAAGATATGGAGGCCAAAAATGGCTACTGGAACTGTTAAATTTTTCGATTCTGCAAAAGGCTTTGGATTTATCCAGCCAGAAAACGGCGAGAAAGACGTCTTTGTTCACATCAGCGCTGTACAGAACGCTGGCATGGACACTCTGTCTGAAGGCCAACGCATCAGCTACGAAGTTGTCACCGAGCGTGGCAAGCTGGCTGCTAGCAACCTGCAGAATGCCTAACGGCTAGATTGCGCTTCGGCGCATCAAAAGGAACCCGGCCCTGTGCCGGGTTTTTTTTTGCTTTTACCCGGGCTGCCAGAAGTTCTGGGATGCTACCCTGAGCGCCCGGTTGAATTTACTCGAGGCATTTTCCCAGGCAATAACCGCAGTCAGTTCGACTACTGCTGCCTGATCAAAATGTGCACTGAGTTCAGTAAACAGCACTTCGCTGACATCCTGATCAGACAACGTGATCGCGTCTGCGTAACTCAGGGCAACACGCTCAACCGCACTGAACAGACCGGATTCTGCATATTCGTCAACAGCGGTGATCTTTTCGGCGCTGATACCCAGTTCGCTGCTCACGGCAGCATTGATATCACTTCAGAACAGGCAGCCATTGAGAGATGCAACTCGTCGGTTGACCAGTGAAACCAGTTCCGGGCCGAGTAGGTCGTCTTTATCCAGAGCCGTCCACATGCCGCGCACCGCCCGGAACAGGTCCGGACGGTGTGCATAGAGCAGGTGGTTGTTCAGCGGCGCACCCCAGGTCTTGCGCTGTGCTTCGAGCACCTTGCTGACATAGCCGGTCGCTTCTGCCGGATCAATTGCCGGTATTCGACTCATGATGCACCTCTGCCCAGTTCACTCTTCGTCAGGCGAACTCGATACCCTCGAAATCGCCGGTTTCCCGCCATTCTTTGATGTATTTGAAGTAGGCGGTCGCGCCTGCCGGGTAGCCGACGTTGTATTTGGCGGAATCCGGAATCGGCGCGCCTTCGTTATTGTAGTAGCCGGGTGTGCAATCGGGTGAACCCAGCATCATCCCGGGGCCGGTCATCAGCAGATCTACCCAGGCATCCTCGGCCTCTTTGCTGACCTCGATGGTTTTGCAGCCATTGTCCAGCGCGTGTTTGACCATCATCGCGATGGTCATACCTGACTCGATAATGTTGTGGGGGATATTGGAGATCAGGTTCGCGCCCTGAGTGGGCTGGACCATGAATGCGTTCGGGAAGTTGTGAATGTTGATGCCGTGCTTGGTGCGCATGCCGTTTTCCCAGTATTCGCTAAGCTTAATGCCATCGCGCCCAACTACGTCGAAACCAGCCCGGTCGGCGAGCTTGGTACCAACTTCGAAACCGGTGCCGTAGATAATGCAGTCGACTTCGTATTCGACGCCGCCCACGACCACGCCTTTCTCAGTGATTCGTTCGACGCCTTTACCGTCGGTGTCGACCAGTCTGGTCGACGGCTGGTTGAACGCCAGCAGATACTCGTCGTGGAAGCAGGGGCGTTTACAAAGCTGTCGATACCAGGCTTTGAGTTTCTCGGCAGTTTCTTTGTCCTGAACCGTCTCGTCGATCCGGTGGCGAATCTCTTCCATTTTTTCGAAGTCAGAGTCTTCGTAGGCTGCGAGCATTTTCAGCGGATTGCCCTGGTCTTCAGGGGGAAGTGCAGCGATTTTCGATCGAATGCGGCGGGACAGATCAGTCCAGCCGTCCTGGACCAGGTCCTCGTCAGCCATACCGCCGGTCTGGTTCTGCGTGAAGTTTTCCAGCCAGCGCTGTTGCCAGCCGGGCGTTGCTATCTCTTTGAACCACTCCGGGTCGGTGGGCTTGTTGGCCCGCACATCGACTGAAGACGGTGTGCGCTGGCAGATAAAGAATTCTTTGCAGCTTTCCGCAAGCGCAGGGATGCACTGGACCGCCGTTGCCCCGGTCCCAATCAGGGCTACCCGCTTATCTGCGAGTTTCTCAAGCGGCGCGCCGCGTTCGTCACCGCCGGTGTAGTCGTAGTCCCAGCGGCTGGTATGGAAAGAGTGGCCTTTGAAGTCTTCGATCCCCGGCACCCCGGGCAGTTTGGGAACATGCAGCGGTCCTGTGCCCATACCGACAAATTGCGCAGTGAAGTCGTCGCCACGGTCGGTTCGGATATGCCACAGCGATTCGGCTTCGTCCCAGAACAACTCTTTAACCTGGGTATGAAACAGCGCGTTGTCATACAGGTTGTACTTATTGCCGATGCGCTGGCAGTGCTCGAGAATTTCCGGGGCGTGAGCATACTTTTCGCTTGGCATGTGGCCGGTTTCTTCGAGCAGCGGCATATAGACAAAAGAGGCGGTGTCACACATTGCACCGGGGTAACGGTTCCAGTACCAGGTGCCGCCAAAGTCTCCGCCTTTCTCCAGAATACGGACATCTGTGACCCCCTGTTCTACCAGCCGGGCACCAGTCACCAGGCCGGCGTAACCGCCGCCAATGAATGCAACCGTAACGTGGTCTTTTTTCGGCTCGCGTTGTTTGACTGGAACATAGGGGTCGTCGAGGTAGTGCGACAGCTGGTTTTCGATGCGGATGTACTGGGCGTTACCGTCCGGCCGCAGGCGCTTGTCGCGTTCTTCCCGATATTTCTGCTTCAGCGCTTCTTTGTCGATGACAATACTCACGTTCTTCTCCCGAATGAGTGAAACCTCTCCTGTTCAGCCCTCCATTATACTGCGATCAATCCCGGTTTGGCACGGCGCTGTCAGGGATGTTGGCGTGACTCACCGGAAGCTGAATTGTGCTTTAGAATAGGCGCAATTCGGCACAGTATCCGGACTTCCACAACAATAAGAGGGAACAGCCATGAACAACGTGGTGATCGTCGACAGTATCCGCACCGGGCTGGCCAAAGCCCACCGTGGCACCTTCAACCTCACCCGGTCCGATGATCTGGTGGCTCACTGTATTGATGCGCTGCTGGAGCGGACGCCCGATCTGGATCCGCAGTCCGTCGAAGATGTGGTTCTTGGCTGCGGTCGGCAGGTCGGTGAGCAGTCGGCGAATATTGCCCGTGATGCGGTGGTGCTGTCGAAGCTGGGTGTGAACGTCGCCGGGACAACCATCAGCCGGGCCTGCTCGTCGGGACTGAACTCAATCGCGGTGGCGGCAAATCAGATTGCCAGCGGTTGCGCGGAGGTGATGATCGCCGGTGGGGTTGAATCGATAAGCGGTCTAAGCCGCGGCAAAGACGCCGAATTCGCCCAGAATCAGCGACTGCTCGATGAAAAACCGGACATTTTCATGGCCATGGGGAATACCGCAGAAGTGGTGGCTCGGCGATACCAGGTCACCCGTGAGAGTCAGGACGCTTACGCTTTACAGAGTCAGCAACGCTACGCTGCGGCAGTAGACGCCGGGTACGTGAGTGAAGAAATTGTGCCGATGACCGTGCAATGGCGCAGGGTGATCGACAAAGCCAGTGGTGAAACCGAGGTGGTTGAAGGTACGGTTGATCGGGATGAGTGCAATCGGCCCAACACGAAAATCGAAGGGTTGTCCGGGCTTGTTCCAGCCTTTGAAGAAGGTGGGTCGGTGACTGCCGGGAATTCGTCCCAACTCTCCGACGGCGCTTCGATGAGTCTGTTGATGTCAGAACAACGTGCAGAGCAACTGGGTCTGGAACCGCTCGGCTATTTCCGCGGCTTTGTGGTTGCCGGTTGTGAACCCGATGAGATGGGCATCGGCCCGGTGTTTGCCATTCCCCGATTGCTGGAGAAAAAAGGTCTCAGTCTGGCCGACATCGATCTGGTGGAACTGAACGAGGCTTTCGCCTCTCAATGTTTGTACAGCCGCGATCGATTGGGCATCGACAATGAGATTTACAACGTCAACGGCGGATCCATTGCGATTGGCCATCCGTTCGGCATGACAGGTGCCAGGCTCACCGGTGGTTTATTGCGGGAACTCCGGCGTCGTAAAAAGAAGCTGGGCATTGTTTCCATGTGTATTGGTAAAGGCATGGGCGCAGCGGGGTTGTTCGAAGCCTGTTGAGCCTGTGCGGTGCGCATTTTCAGCAGAAAATATTACGCACATCTATGGATACTGCGCGATCCTCAGATCGATATAATGCGTGCGGGACTGACTCGCGGTGAACTTTCCTGTAGAGGGGGCAAAAGGCCTGCCAGGACCGGAAAAGGCCTGTCGGGTCAGAAAAAGGCCTGACAGGGCAGCAAAGGAAAAAAGATGACGGACATCGGCTGGGGAATCATCGGCTGTGGCGACGTTGCCGATCGCAAGGCGGGTGCGGCCTTTAATGATACGCCTGGAAGTCGTCTGGTGGCTGTGATGCGGCGTGATGAGAGCGCGGCTCAACAGTTCGCTGACAAACATGGTGCGCAGCTGGCGACCACGGATGCCGCCAGCGTGATCGAACATCCAGACGTCAATATCGTCTATGTGGCAACACCGCCGGCGCTGCATCTGGAGTACGCGCTGCAGGTGGCGGCTGCCGGTAAAGCCTGTCTGGTGGAAAAGCCCGCCGGGCGCTCGCTGGAAGAACTCACCCGGATGCGTGAGGTGTTCCGTGCTGCGTCGTTACCCGTGTATGTGTCTTATTACCGTCGGCACCTGCCGAGATTTCTCAAGGTGAAGGAAATTGTTCAGTCCGGCGCGCTGGGTGAGATTTCCACAGTCACCTATCTGATGAGTAAACCGGCGAAAACCAAAGCCTGGAAGCTGGATGTTGCTGCCAGCGGTGGCGGTCATTTCTACGATCTCTCAGGGCACATGCTGGATCTGTTTGAAGACTGGTTTGGTCCGCTCCAGTTCGCTGGCGGTGCGGTGCGTAATGTGCTGCCTGAACACGTTGCCGAAGATGTCGTCAGCCTGTCGTTTGCAACCGAAAGCGGGGTAGTCGGCGCGGCTCACTGGAACTTTGCCGCCAGCCACAGCCGCGATGAACTGACCATCGAAGGTACCTTCGGGCGAGTGATCATGAGCGGTACTTCTACCAGCAATCCAGTGCGCGTCGAATACAACAACAAGGCAATGATCCGGCTCAGTCAGAGCAAACGCGAGCGGATTGTCAGCGAGATCAAGAAGCGTCTGAAGATCAAAGAAAAACGCTACTTCCGCTTTGATGGTCTGGATACACCGCATGGACCGCTGATCGGGCAGATTGTCGAGCAAATGCATAGCGGGCTGATGGATGACACCAATATTGAATCTGCACTGCGCACCGCGACCGTGGTGGACCAGGTGCTGGCGCCTTATTACGGCGGCCGCAGCGGGGCGTTCTGGGAGCGACCACAGACCTTCAGAAGCTTGCAGGTGCAGGCTTCGGAACGGAATCAGGGTCCGATTCCTGACGAACATACGCTGACGCAACAGCAACTCGAAGCATTTGAAAAAGATGGCTATCTGGGTCCGTTCACCTGTGACGGGGCCTGGGACAAACTGGTTGTGCCGGTCAAGAAGGGTCGCCAGCGGCATATGCAGGAAGCCGATGTATTTACCGTCAGCACCGATCCTTCGATTGTGCGCCGGGTTGCCCAGGTTATGGGGCAGTCCAATATCTCGTTGTTCAAAACCCGTTTCGTAGTAAAGCTGCCTAATA
>CAKZWF010000056.1 GCA_937921865.1 uncultured Pseudomonadales bacterium
CACGGACATCAAGGCAAACAGCGTTATAGTCGCAACCAGTAAAGTCCGCAGCAGCCGGCGATCAGACAGCGCTGCATAACCAAGGAACCACAGCGGCAGACAGGCCAATGTCCAGCTGACAGCATAGCCGCCTTCAGGCGCGATGCTGACGAAGTGATACGAGAACAACAGTATCGCGAGCACCCACAGGCACCACCAACCATCAATCCGCTGTCGGGAAAATGCCGCCATGAAGCGGCCAGGCGGAATCAACGTGACCGCCACCAGCAGCAATCCGACTGCCAGCAGAAGCACAAGCAGGTTTTCACCGATACCGAAAAACAGACAGGAGACAACGAAACTCAACCACAGGAGCAGACTGACTACCGAGGTGCGAAGAGATCGGATATGTTGGTTCGAAGCAGCAGGTTGCGGAAACGCCGGATCTGTCTTTCGACGGTTTCGCAGAGGCTGAAGTGGCGATGAGTCAGACATTAGATGGTGCCGGAACGCGGAATCGAACCGCGGACCTACTGATTACGAATCAGTCGCTCTACCAACTGAGCTATCCCGGCAATGAGAGGTGGCGTGCGAAGCGCAGCGGAGAATACCCCTCGACCAGGCATGGTTCAACAACGGGTCTTGGCAGGATACTCAATACAGACAGAATCTCCCGCTGCACTGGTCGCCGTCACCTGATACGACGTACCGTCACTGTCCGCAATACTGTATGTCATACCATCATCTGCCTGGGGTGCCCAGCCGATCGCAGCGGTAATGGCGGCTAGATTTTCAAGGTCGTTAGCGTAGGTCCCATTGCGCAACCGGAAGTCTTCCTGAAAGATTTCGATGGAGGAGACATTGTGCACCAACACCCCTTCTTCACCGGTTTGGATGTAGTCGTTATACATCGGCAGGGCAATCGCACTGATGATGGCAATGATCGCGATCGCAATCATCAGCTCTATCAGAGTAAAGCCGCTGCTGCGGCGGGGACTCGCAAAATTCATGGTAATCATCCTCTTTGGTCATAATCGCTGGGGTTCGTCTGGGTCTGGGACTGATGGGAACAACCCAGCTCCAATCCAGCGCTCGCAAGCTCAGTGTAGTAATTTTCAGGAAAAAAAAGGGGGCATAAGCCCCCCTTTTTCGCAAATTCAGTATCAACCGAATTTAGCAGTCTTGCGCATCCCAGCAAACTGTCGTCGCCTGCTGAGAAGCATAATCACCGTAGATCGGGCGGGTGACCGTGATGATCACGTCAGCACCGGTAACCGAACCACCTTCGCCCAAACCAACTACGCCGGTACCATCGACAGCAGTTTCAGCGAACGGTGCACCACCTTCAGGGGCCGTTGCGTTACCAACTTCGCTAAGCAGCAGAGCTACCCACTCCGTTGCGCTAGCCAGACGAGTTTCTGCATCAGCCGGTTGCTCTGCGCCAATAGCCAGATTGGTCTTGGTTCGGGCAATCTCATTGCGGGCAAACTTGATCGCCTGCTCGTAGTGAGTGTTGACCTTAGCCATGTTGGTGGTTTCGATATAGTCCTGATAAGCAGGCAGGGCCACGGCGGCGAGAATACCGATGATGGCCACAACGATCATCAGTTCGATGAGGGTAAAACCCTTTTGCATCGCGTTTTTCATTTTGAACATTACTCCGTCATTCATTGGTCAAAACGTGGCCACTTGCGCATGAAACACCAGTGCCGCGTGTCGAAGGAGGAAATGCAATGGGCGTGCCAGCTTCGTCGAAAAGTCAGTTCACGATCCTTGCGAGTTTCCATTTTTATTAAAAATCAAAGGCTTAGCGGAAGTCTACCGATTCGGAACATCCCTTGTGGGAAAATTATCAGCCAGTTTCGTAGGTATCTCACCACGTCACTTGATGACGTTTCCGGTCACCTGGCTGACTGTCGCTGCGTCACCTCTGACCGGGCATCATGGTGTCGAAATGGAGCCGGCAAAACTGTGATGGGTTTATCGACACATAGGTGATGCAGGATTAGACTTCACAACCCCGCGACGAGTAAGGTTTGCGTCAACTGCACAAGGATTGCAATGCCAAATGGCATCTGAACCCGTTCCCTTGAGTGGCCTGGCACGACGCCTGGTCGAAGAGAGCATTCTCGACGCTGATTCTGCGTTGAAAGCCAGTGAGGAATCCCGTAAACAAGGGACGCCTTTTGTCAGCTATCTGGTCCAGAATGGTCTCGCCGAAGCCCGCACGATTGCCACCACGGCTTCCGAAGAGTTTGGTGTACCGCTCATTGACCTCTCTTCTTTTGATCTCGACCAGATCCCCCGCGACCTGGTTAAAGAAAACCTGATTCGCCAGCACAACGCCCTGCCCCTGGTGCGGCGTGGTGTGCGTCTATTCGTTGCAGTCTCTGATCCGACCAATCTGCAGGCCCTGGACGAAATCAAATTTCATACCGGTGTCAGCACCGAAGCCGTGCTGGTGGAAGACGATAAGCTCAACACCGTCATCGAACAGTTCCTGAGCTCTCAGGAAGACGACGGCCTCGGCGATCTCGATGGTGATGAGTTCGAAAACCTTGACATGGATCAGTTCGAGGAGTCCAAAGAAGACGAAGACGATGCGTCCAGCGGTGCAGACGATACGCCCATTGTCCGGTTTGTTCACAAAATGCTGCTGGATGCGATCAAGGGGGGCGCTTCCGACATCCACTTCGAACCTTATGAACGCAGCTATCGGGTCAGGTTCAGAACTGATGGTGTGCTGCACGAGGTCTCCTCACCTCCCCCCAATCTTGGCAGTCGACTGGCTGCCCGTCTGAAAGTCATGTCAGAACTGGACATCTCTGAGCGCCGGGTGCCTCAGGATGGCCGCATTAAAATGAAGCTGTCGAAGAGTCGGGCTATCGATTTCCGGGTCAACACCCTGCCGACGCTGTGGGGTGAAAAGATTGTGCTGCGGATCCTGGATCCCTCTACCGCCAAGATGGGTATTGAGGCGCTGGGCTTCGAAGACGTACAGCAGCAGGCGCTGATGGAGGCGATCTTCAGGCCACAGGGTATGATTCTGGTGACCGGACCTACCGGTAGCGGCAAAACGGTCACCCTCTATACCGGGCTCAACATCCTCAATACGGAAGAGCGCAATATCGCCACCGCTGAGGATCCGGTCGAAATCAACCTGGAAGGCATCAATCAGGTTAACGTCAATCACCGGGTGGGTCTGGATTTCTCCAACGCGTTGAGATCATTCCTACGCCAGGACCCGGACGTGGTCATGGTGGGTGAGATTCGAGATCTGGAAACGGCAGAGATTGCGATCAAGGCGTCGCAGACCGGCCACATGGTTCTGTCGACCCTGCACACCAACTCTGCGGTAGAGACCCTGACCCGCTTACGCAACATGGGTGTGCCCGCGTTCAACCTGGCCACCAGCGTCAACCTGATCATTGCTCAGCGTCTGGCCAGGCGCCTGTGCCCGAACTGCAAAACTACCATCGACGTGCCCAAAGACACACAATTGGCAGAAGGCTTTACAGAAGCCGACTTAAAGACCGGCTTTCAGGTCTATGAGCCCAATCTGAAAGGCTGCGATAAGTGCACGGGTGGCTATAAAGGCAGAGTCGGAATATATGAAGTAGTTAAAATAACCCCGGAAATGTCTCGTATTATCATGGAAGACGGCAACAGCATTCAGTTGGCCGAACAGGCGCGAGAACTTGGCTTCAATGATCTGAGGCGTTCAGGTCTAATGAAAGTCATGCAAGGCGTAACCGGACTGGCGGAAGTCAACCGGGTTACCACCGGCCACTAAGCTCGACAGCACAAGCGGAATTTGAGAGATGGCGGAAAGCGCAATATTTGTCTGGGAAGGAAAGGACAAACAGGGCAAAAAGTCCAAAGGCGAGATCAGCAGCACCAACCCTGCAATCGCCAAGGCGGAACTGCGCCGACAGGGCATTGTTGCGACGAAGGTACGCAAGAAAGCCGCTGGTCTTTCCTTAACTGGTGGCGGCAAACCGAAACCGGCTGACATCGCTCTGTTTACTCGGCAGATGGCCACGATGATGCGCGCCGGTGTGCCACTCGTGCAGGCATTCGATATCGTCGCAGACGGTCTCGACAAGCCCAAGGTGGGTGATCTCATCCGCGCCGTTCGCAATGATGTGTCCGGCGGTAGCTCGTTCGCCGGAGCACTGCGCAGACACCCAATCTATTTTGACGATCTGTTCTGCAATCTGGTGGATGCCGGCGAACAATCCGGTGCTCTGGAAACCATGCTCGACCGGATCGCCACCTATAAAGAAAAAACTGAATCGCTGAAAGCCAAAGTCCGCAAGGCGATGACCTACCCGATTGCAGTACTGGTGATTGCCTTCATCGTATCAGGCATCCTCCTGATCAAAGTGGTGCCACAGTTTCAAGATGTTTTTGCCGGCTTCGGTGCTGAACTTCCAGCGTTCACATTGCTGGTCATCGGAATATCTGACTTCGCCCAGAAATGGTGGTTCATGGTCATTGTCGGGATAGCAGGGGCGATATCCGGGTTCACTTTTCTGCACCGCCGATCAAAAGGACTTCGCGAGGCAATGGACAAGCTCATGTTGAAGGCACCCATCGCAGGCAACATCATCGAAAAGTCTTCGATTGCACGTTTCGCCCGAACGCTTTCCACGACGTTTGCCGCTGGTGTACCGCTGGTGGACGCGTTGAATTCCGTCGCCGGTGCCGCCGGTAACAGCGTCTATACGAACGCGGTTTACAAGGTTCGCGACGACGTCTCGACCGGTCAGCAGCTCAACTTCTCGATGAAGGCGACTGGGGTCTTTCCGAATATGGTCATTCAGATGGTCGCCATCGGTGAAGAAGCTGGTGCGCTGGATGACATGCTCGACAAGTCTGCCTCCTACTATGAAGAACAGGTGGATAACGCCGTAGATAACCTGACCGCGCTGATGGAACCCATGATCATGGCGGTTCTGGGTGTGCTGGTGGGTGGCCTGATCATCGCCATGTACCTGCCGATCTTCCAGTTGGGTGCAGTGGTCGGCGGCTGACCCTGACGTCGCAACCATGTTTGATCCCCTCATGGCCTACGGTTGGCAAGGTTGCGTCCTTGCCATCTGGTTTGCACTGGCCGTTGGCAGCTTCCTAAACGTCGTCATCTACCGCCTGCCGATCATGCTCAACAAAGAGTGGACGGTTCAGGCCCAGGCGATTCTCGAGCAACCCTCTCCAGAAACCGTCGAAGAACCTTTCAATCTGATGGTGCCTCGCTCCCGCTGCCCTGCCTGCGGTCAGCTGATCAGCGCCTGGCAGAATATCCCGGTCATCAGCTGGCTGGCGCTGCGAGGACGCTGTGCAAACTGCAAGACTCGAATTCCGGTGCGATACCCCCTGGTTGAGCTGCTGACCGCACTGGCAACGCTGCTGGTGCTAAACATATATGGGCTGACCTGGTTAGGACTGTCCGCAGCCGTGTTCACCTGGATAGTGATCACCCTGACCTTCATCGACTTCGACACTCAGCTACTGCCAGACCAACTGACCCTACCGCTGCTCTGGCTCGGGCTGTTGTGCAACCTCTCGGGGTCTTATACCTCGCTGGAATCGGCCGTGATCGGCGCAGTGGCCGGGTATCTGTTTCTCTGGTGCACTTACTGGGGATTCAAACTCATCACCGGCAAAGAAGGCATGGGCTACGGTGACTTCAAGCTGTTTGCTGCCATCGGTGCCTGGTTCGGCTGGCAGGTTTTACCGGGTACCATACTGATCGCGTCCGGCGCAGGTCTGCTCTATGCGTTCATTACCCTGATCGGCAAGCAACGCGAATCTTCTCAGCCCATCGCATTCGGACCTTTTCTCGCGGTCGGCGGATGGGTTTCACTGCTGGCTCGTGATAACGTAATCAGCTTCTTCACCCCATAACGAGCCTCCCCTATGACTTTTGTCGTTGGCCTCACTGGTGGCATCGGCAGCGGTAAGTCTGCCGTATCCGACCGCTTTGCTGCACTGGGTATCGAGATTGTCGATGCCGACGTCGCGTCCCGGGTGGTGGTTGAGCCCGGACAGCCGGCGCTGCAGGCTATTGCCGATCACTTCGGCCCGGAACTCATCACTGCCGAAGGCGCACTGGATCGAAGCGCGTTGCGACACAAGGTTTTTGCTGACGACGCCGAACGCGACTGGCTGCAGCAACTGCTGCACCCGCTGATCAATGCCCACATCGCCGAACGGCTGGGAAGCGCTGAGTCCGCCTACGCGATTCTCGCTCACCCCATTCTTATCGAAACCGGACAGACTCGGATCTGCGACCGGGTTCTGGTGGTGGATGTACCAGAGTCGGTCCAGGTTGAGCGCACCATGAGCCGCGATAACAACACTGAAGAACAGGTTCGCAACATCATGGCCGCACAGGCCAGCCGGGAAAGTCGCCTGGCGGCGGCCGACGATGTGATCGTCAACGATCAGGATCTGGAACACCTCGACCGCGCAGTTACCCGACTGCACTCAGAGTATCTTGCAGCAGCACGGGCTAAAGACACCCAATGACCGAGAATACCCCAAGAATAGTAACCTGCCCCACCTGCGCTACAGCGGTGAAGTGGACCAGTGGCAACGCTTACCGGCCTTTCTGTTCAGAACGCTGCAAGCTCATTGACCTCGGCGCCTGGGCAGACGAGCAGCACAGCATTCCCGGCGACAGTGTGGAAGAAGATATGCTGTCTGGTCAGTTGGACAACTCCGACTGAGCGGGTTTGCTCACCAACGCGGATCGGTCAGGTTCGATACTCCGCGTTGATCCGAACATACTCATAGGACAGATCTGACGTCCACACTTCCGCACAGGCCTCTCCGCGCCCCAGTTCGATGCGAATCGTCAATTCATCGTTAGCCATCACGCTCGCGCCGTCGGCTTCCTGATAGTCAGGGTGCTGCCGTCCCTGCTGGACAATACACAGCTTGTCGAGAAACACCGACACCCGGGACTGATCTAGATCGACGAGCCCAGCCCGCCCGATCGCCATACAGAATCTGCCCCAGTTAGGATCACTGGCGAAAAGCGCAGTTTTCACCAGCGGAGACTCGGCAACTGTGTAAGCAACCTGCAGACATTCCGCCTCACTGGCACCGCCCGAAACGGCAACCGTGACAAACTTGGTGGCACCTTCGCCATCTCTGACCACGCTCTGGGCCAACAACTGTGCAACACGGACCAGCGATTCCTGCAGTATCTGATAGGCCGGTGAGCAGACATCATCGACGAGGACATTTCCCGCAACGCCGGTTGCGGCAAGCACAAATGAATCATTGGTCGAGGTATCACCATCAATCGTGATGCGATTAAACGACGCATCCGCGACTGCCCTGACCATCTGCTGCAGACATGATGCGGTGACAGCGGCGTCACAGCACAGATAAGCCAGCATGGTGGCCATGTCCGGTTTGATCATCCCGGAACCCTTGGCTATTCCGGTGATCGTCACCTGAACACCATCAATTTCAACCACTTCACTGAGCGCTTTCGGAGCGGTATCAGTGGTCATGATCGCACCCGCTACCGCTGCCCAGGAATCCGGGTCCAGCTGCCCGGCGCAGGTATCTATAGCACCAGCGATTTTCTCTACAGGCAGACGTTCACCAATCACACCCGTCGAAAAGGGCGCTACCGCCTCGTCTTCAAGACCCAGGGCGCTGGCAGCCTGCGCGCACAGATGCTGAGCGTCTTCCAGACCTTCAATCCCCGTGGCGGCATTGGCATTACCACTGTTAATCAGCAATGCGCGCACCTTACCAGCCGCGATGCGCTGTTCAGCAAGATCTACCGGCGGCGCGCGAAATCCGCTTTGAGTAAACACACCGGCAAGCGCAGTACCGGGTGTGAACACCAGCAGTGCCACATCGTCCCGGTCAGCACTCTTGATAGCTGCACCACAACTCGCCAGCCGAACACCCGGCACCGGATACAGCTCACCCATGGGCGGCAGATTGACACTCATACGGCCGAACTCAGGCGGCTTTGCCGTGGCACTGCTTGAATTTCTTACCCGAGCCACAGGGACAGGGCTCATTGCGACCCACCTTGCGCTCACTACGCACAAAGGTATCCGGCTTGGCCTCCTGCGCTTGAGAGCGAGGCTGCTCGGGGGACGGGGCCGCATCCGGTGTCTGCAGCGCGGATGTTTCGGCATGGGTGTAACGCATGCGCGCTTCAGCTTCTTCGCGACGCTTCCGCTCAGCTTCTTCCAGTTCCGAAGGTGCTTCGATCTGCACCCGGCTCAACAGCCGTACGACGTCTCGTTTAATATTCGCCAGCAGCTCTTCAAACAGCTCAAAGCTTTCCCGTTTGTATTCCTGTTTTGGCTGCTTCTGAGCATAAGCCCGCAGATGAATACTGGTACGAAGATGGTCCATCATCGCCAGATGCTCTTTCCAGCGCTGATCCAGGATCTGCAGCATGACCTGTTTTTCCACCATGCGGATATCCACACCGTGGCCAGCCCAGGTTTCACCTTTAGCCTGATACTCAGCCACCACCTGCTCATGAATCCTCTCAAACAACGAGTCTTCGTTGAGACTGTCATCTTCTTTGAGCCAGACAGAAACCGGCTGTTCGGTTGCATACTCGGTCTGCAGCGCCTGCTCCAGGCCGGGAATGTCCCACTGCTCTTCGATGGTCTGGGGAGGAACATATTCTGCAAACAGCTCAGCGAGCACTTCTTCGCGAATAGTGTTCACCGTCTCTGAAATATCGTCGACACCCATCAGCTCCCGACGCTGCTGGTAGATGACCTGACGCTGGTCGTTGGAGACATCATCGAATTCCAGCAGATTCTTGCGGATATCGAAGTTATGACCCTCAACTTTGCGCTGAGCCTTTTCGATCGCATTGTTAACCATGCGATGCTCGATGGCTTCACCTTCCTCCAGGCCAATCGACTGCATGATGCCGCGAATTCGCTCAGAGGCGAATATGCGCATCAGGTTATCTTCCATCGACAGATAGAAACGGCTGGAACCAGGATCTCCCTGTCGGCCTGATCGTCCGCGCAGCTGGTTGTCGATACGCCGCGATTCGTGGCGCTCGGTGCCGATTATGTGCAGGCCGCCGGCGTCTATCACCTGATCGTGTCGTCCCTGCCACTCCTGCTTCACAGCTGCGTCGGCCTCGTCGCCATCAACTGCCCCACCGAGCACAATATCGGTACCTCGACCGGCCATATTCGTGGCGATGGTCACCGCACCTGGCCGACCCGCCTGGGCAATTATTTCTGCTTCACGTTCGTGTTGTTTGGCGTTCAGGACACTGTGCGCAATGTTGCGCTGATTCAGCGCCGTAGAGAGTCGTTCTGACGACTCGATGGATGCGGTACCCACCAGAGTCGGCTGACCACGTTCAATCCGCTCCTTGATGTCTTCAACAATGGCGTCGTACTTTTCTTCGATGGTGAGGTAGACGAGATCATTCGTATCATCCCGGATCATCGGCTTGTGGGTCGGGATGACTACCACGTCGAGGTTATAGATCTGCCGAAACTCGAATGCCTCAGTATCTGCAGTACCGGTCATTCCTGACAGCTTCCGGTACAGCCGGAAATAGTTCTGGAAGGTTGTTGAAGCCAGCGTCTGGGTTTCGTTCTGGATCGTCACCCCTTCTTTCGCTTCAACCGCCTGGTGTATGCCTTCGGACCAGCGCCGGCCCGGCATTGCCCGGCCGGTATGTTCGTCGACAATGACAATCTCGTCGTCTGCGACCATGTAGTCGACGTCACGCTTGAATAACGCATGGGCTTTTAATGCTGCCTGGACGTGATGCAGAAGATTCAGGTTGGTTGCTGAATAAAGGCTTTCACCCTCTTCGAGCAGTCCCAGGCGTATCAGTTCCTCTTCTACCTTCTGGTGACCTTCTTCAGTGAGCTCTACCTGTCGATTTTTTTCATCGAGAACAAAATCACCACCGAGGTTTTCATCAAGTTCAGCCGCTTCAACTTTCGGCTGCTGGACGAGCTTGGGAGCCAGCTGATTGATCTTCCGATAAAGTTCGGTGCTCTCTTCAGCAGGTCCAGAGATGATCAGCGGTGTTCGTGCTTCATCAATCAGGATCGAATCCACTTCGTCGACAATGGCAAAGTTCAGTTCCCGCTGCGCTTTGTCTTCCAGCGTGAACGCCATGTTGTCGCGCAGGTAATCGAAGCCGAATTCATTGTTGGTGCCGTAGGTTATGTCCGCCTGGTAGGCTGCGCGTTTATCGATCGGATTCTGTCGCGACTGCACCACGCCAACCGTCAGACCAAGAGCTTCGTAGATCGGCGCCATCCAGGTGGCATCACGATGCGCCAGGTAATCGTTGACCGTGATTACATGTACACCTTCGCCCGACAGTGCATTGAGATAGGCGGGTAAGGTGGCAACGAGGGTTTTACCCTCACCGGTACGCATCTCCGCAATGCGCCCTTCATGCAGTGTGATACCGCCGATGAGCTGAACATCAAAATGACGCATCTGCTTAAAACGTTTGCCAGCTTCACGAACTGCAGCAAACGCTTCTGGCAACAGCGAATCCAGGGCTGCACCTTCTTCCAGGCGCTGCCGAAATTTGACCGTTGTCGCCTTAAGCTCATCATCAGACAAGCCCTCGAAATCCGGCTCAAGCTTGTTGATCTGGGCAACTACTTTGCCCATCCGCTTCAGCTCGCGGCCGTTCTTAGTCCCGAAGATTCTCGCAAGCAATGTATTCTAGTCCGTACGCTTAGAAAGGGCGGCAGTTTACTCTGTTTTGACGTTCAGTCGCAGGGTGCAATTGGCGCTTCCGTCGGCTGGTTAAACACTCACGTCGGAAAACTGGAATTAACACCGAAACTTAGAGGCTGGCAGAACTCACCAGCGGGTCAGTTCCTTTCAGACGACCAAAACGAGCCGGGTGGATCTTTCGGCTCTGAGGGTGTGGGATGAGTTTTTCGGTCTGGCTCAGGTCGTCCCGACTGCCCTCAGTCGCCGAATTGGCGAATTGGCGAATTGGCGAATTGGAATTTAGATCAACGTCGCCGGGCAACATAGCGCGCCGGATCAACACTCCGGCCATCCTTCAGGACTTCAAAGTGCACATGCGGTCCGGTCGATCGCCCGGATGATCCCATCGTGCCGATTGGCTGACCCTGTTCAACGATATCGCCAACTTTGACCAGCAGAGAGGCGTGATGACCGTAGCGGGTCACGTAACCACCACCATGATTGATCTCGACCATCTGGCCATATCCCGAGCGCTTGCCTGAATGGGTAACAACACCGCTGGCGACGGCAATTACATCAGAGCCATCTTTACCGGCGAAATCAACACCTGCATGCCAGGCCATTTTGCCACTGAACGGATCCACCCGTTTACCGTAGGCAGAAGACATCCAGCCCCAGGTCACCGGCCTTCCGGCCACCTGCTGGACCTGGCGATAGTCCTGATCGCGCAGCATCGATTCGAGTATCTCCAGCTCGTTTTCACGGGATTTGAGCCCTGACGATAACTCATCCAGGCTGGCCTGGAGGTCGGGCCAGTCCAATGCGTCCTGACGTAGAACCGAAGGTCCACCCTGTGGTGCCGGATCTCCGAACGAAAACTCACCTTCGTCCAGATCCGCAATTTCTGTGACTCTGGCACCAAGCGCTTCCATTCTCAGAAGCCGCGCCTGCATCTGGGCCAGTTGTCTGCCAACTGCTTGAGATTGGGCGTTCGTCTCGGCTTTCATCCGATCGACTTCCTGCTGCTGCACCCCCAGACGTTCCCGCCACTCGGCCACCGTCTCCGGATCAATCGCGTCGACGGACAGTTGATCGACAACCCAGGCTCCGGTCAGCAGACAGCCGACAAGCAATGCCAGCCCACCCACAAATGCGGTCTGTCTGGAGACTCTTAACGCCCGTGAGGAGCCTTTTTCACGAAGGAGAATGATCTTCATGACGTGAAGCGTAGATCGGGATATGTAGCAGTGAAGTAGGCCAAAGTCCTGTCGGTCCAGTCTATGTCAATTTTTATGTGCAAAACTGGACCAGAATCCGCTGTGAATGCGTTTCTGATCCTAGCTCTTTGTTTTGTCGCGCTTTTTATCGTCGCTCTTGTGGCCATCGCTATCGTGGCCATCGCTCTTGTGGCCGCCAAGGTTCCGGCAACTCTAGCGACGCCATCGAGCTGGCTGGTGACAAAAGTCACCCAGTAGTGGCTACCTGCAATTCGTCGCGTATGATCGCGTTCAATCGGGTAAAGCCATTGCATCAAGTGTCGCAATCTAAGATAAATGAACTGTTGCGCGAACGCCACCAACGCTTCACTCCTCTGCAACGTCTTCTTCGCCAGGCGGCAAACCAGGAATCCTGGACCGCACAGTTACAGGCTCTGCTTCCTGATGGCCTGCAGCGCGACTGTCAGGTCATTGAAATCCAGGGCCCAGTTGTCGTCGTCAGCTGCCGTAGCGCAGCCAGCGCGACAAAGCTGCGCTTCTTAGCGCCCGAACTCATCTCCAGGCTCGCTGAACTATCCAGCTTCCATGGGGCTCAAGAGATCCGTATTCGCGTTGCCGCTGAATAGCCGTCTTCCGGCCATTATCACCGGCAGATGCTGAAATTTTTGAGACCCGGGCGCCAGAATGACTGCCGACAGTGAGATCTGTCTCTCACTAATCCAGATGAACCGCTACAACGCCAGCCAAATCGGTTTGCGAGCCTCCTCAACCACCTGTTGCGAGAATCGGTCTGGCATAAGAGATAGGCGATTCTTCGATCGTCTCAAAGGAAACGATTTCATAAGCATCGGTATCAGCCAGGACTTTACGCAACAACGCGTTGTTGCTCGAATGACCTGACTTGTAGCCGCTGAACTCACCAATAACGCTGTGACCCAGCAGATACAGATCACCTATCGCATCGAGAATTTTGTGTTTCACAAATTCATCTTCGAGGCGCAGCCCCTCATCATTGAGAATCCGGTAATCGTCAACCACTACCGCATTGTCGAGACTGCCTCCTTGCGCCAGATTCATTGAGCGCAGCTGCTCATATTCAGCGAGAAATCCGAACGTTCGCGCCCGGCTCACCTCTTTGACGAACGCCATCGTTGAAAACTCCACGGCTGCACGATTCTTGTGACTCGCAAAGACTGGGTGATCGTAATGCAGGGTGTATTCGACCCGGAGCCCGTCATAGGGCTTGAGTTCCACGCGGATATCACCGTCGCTGTGACGGATAGCCTTTTTGATGCGGATAAATTTCTTTGCCGCGCTCTGTTCTTCCACACCCGCTGACTGCAACAGGAACACGAAGGGTGCGGCACTGCCATCCATAATCGGCAGTTCACCCGCACTGACTTCCACAAAAGCGTTGTCTATACCCAGTCCCGCAAACGCCGCCATCAGGTGTTCGACAGTCGAAATAGTCACTCCATCGCGCGCCAGGGTTGTCGCCATGGTGGTATCGCCCACGTTATTGGCGCTGGCCAGAATAGACACCGGCTGCTCCAGATCGACCCGGACAAAGACGATTCCTGTATCAACTGGTGCAGGTCGCAGCGTCAGATAGACTTTCTCCCCGGTATGCAGACCAATACCAGTCGCTCGGATGACGTTCTTTAGAGTCCGCTGTTTGGGCGCTTCCAACATCAATATTTCTCGTTGTTATTTTCCCGTCGAGCCTTTATCGGCGACGGCGCATATCCGCCACGCGCAGCGACTGACCTGTCGGTCGTTACACTCGGCACCGCTGCGTCTTTACAGAGCCGCTGCGTCTTTACAGCGCCGCTGCGTCTTTACACTGCCGCTGTCTTCACTACCACGCGCCCGGTCAACTCTGATCTCGAGCAAGTCTGACAGCAGGCACCTGAACATCAGCTGAGCGAAGTGAGGTCTATCTCCACTGGCCGCACCGAAACCCTGGAGCCCGGCAACAGAGCCCGACAGCCGCGGCCCGACAGCCATGCCCAGCCGTTGCGCATATTAGCAAAGCAACCTCACAGCTCGAAACGAAATTGATCACAGTTTTGTTACAAACTGTATCGCTCGTTCAGCCTCACAGGCATGAGCGCTCACGCTTGCGGAGCGCTCTGATACCCGTCAGTCGGCTTGCCGACGCAGAAAAGCCGGAATGTCCAGATAGTCCATCTCCTGCTTCTCCAGATCTTCTGCCAGGTTATCCTGCTGCAGCGCGCTGCGTTGGCGGTCGAACGTCTGCTGATCGTGCTTCTCATATTCCTGCGGCGTTTCGCGGCGGAACTTAGGCGGTGTGTCGAGGTGCGAGTAGTCTCGACTGCCATCCAGGCTGGCCGTCCCACCCGCCAGCGCATTGTCAACAACAACGCGAGGCGCAAGAGGCTCACCCAGACCAGTCGCAACCACCGTCACTTTCAGTTCTTCACCCAGGTCTGGATCGATTACCGTGCCAACAACCACTGTCGCCGCATCAGAGGCGAAATCGTCGATGATGCTGCCGACATCGGTGAATTCACCGATATTCAGATCAGGACCGGCCGTGACGTTGACCAGAATGCCTCGAGCTCCGTGCAGGTCGATATCTTCCAGTAACGGACTGCGAATGGCTGCTTCGGCTGCATCACGCGCGCGATTTTCACCACTGGCTCGACCAGTTCCCATCATGGCCATGCCCATCTCAGACATGACAGTGCGGACATCCGCAAAGTCGACGTTGATCATGCCAGGGCGGATGATGAGATCAGCGATTCCCTGCACAGCACCGAGCAGCACATCGTTTGCTGCGCTGAAAGCATCCAACATGCTGGTGCGCTCACCAAGCACAGCCAGGAGTTTTTCGTTCGGGATCGTGATCAGTGAATCGACAGAGTCCTGGAGTTCCAGAATGCCTCTTTCTGCTGTGTCCGAGCGCTTTTCAAACTTGAACGGTCTGGTCACCACCGCGACGGTGAGAATATCCATCTCTTTCGCTATCTGAGCAATGATAGGCGCAGCACCGGTTCCTGTACCCCCACCCATGCCGGCAGTAATGAAGACCATATCCGCGCCCGAGATTACTTCAGCCAACCGATCCCGGTCTTCCAGGGCAGCCTGGCGACCAATATCCGGATTTGCACCGGCACCAAGGCCTTTGGTGATTGTGCTGCCAATCTGCAGCACGGTTTTTGCATCTATACTCTTCAACGCCTGGGCATCTGTATTCGCGGCAATGAAGTCGACACCTTCCACCTGCTTATGCAGCATGTGCTGCACCGCATTTCCACCACCACCACCGATGCCAAACACCTTGATGATCGCGCTCTGGGGTGCGCTGTCTACCAATTCAAACATTTCAAGCTCCTAAAAGTTCTCGCCAAACCAATTTTTGATACTTGCGAAGATCCCGCCACTGCGACTTCGTCCCCGCCGCGGCTGTTCTTCTTCTCTTTCTTTTCCGTACATCAGCAGGCCCACGCCTGTTGCATAAACGGGATTTCTGACGATGTCCTTCAGGCCTGCCACATTGCGCGGCGAACCTAATGTGACCGGCATGTGGAATATTTCTTCCGCAAGCTCGATCACCCCTTCCATTTTTGATGCACCCCCAGTGAGTACAATTCCAGCTGCGATCAGATTCTCGAAACCACTGCGTCTGAGTTCCGCCTGAATCAGCGTAAACAGTTCGTCGTAGCGAGGTTCGACCACATCGGCCAGTGCCTGTCGCGACAGCTCTCTGGCTGGCTTGTCACCCACGCCTGGAACCTTGATGGTTTCATCAGCACGGGCAAGCTGCGTTAACGCGCAGGCATACTTTATTTTTATTTCTTCCGCATTCTGAGTCGGCGTGCGGAGCGCCATTGCAATGTCATTGGTGACCTGATCACCAGCAATCGGAATCACATGGGTGTGGCGGATTGCGCCGTCAGTAAACACTGCGATATCCGTCGTGCCCCCACCTATATCGATCAGACAAACGCCAAGATCACGTTCGTCATCTGTCAGCACCGAATAGCTGGAAGCCAGCTGCTCTAGAATGATGTCGTTGACTTTCAGGCCGCACCGTTCGATGCACTTTTCAATATTCTGGGCTGCGTTAACGGCGCAGGTCACCAGGTGCACCTTGGCTTCCAGCCGCACACCGGACATACCCAGCGGTTCCTTGATTCCCTCCTGGGAGTCAATCACATACTCCTGCGGCAGAATGTGCAGGATCTTCTGATCCGCAGGAATCGCCATGGCCTGAGCTGCATCGATGACCCGATCCAGATCCTGACCGAAGACTTCTCGATCCCGGATTGCGACGATGCCATGAGAATTGATACTGCGGATATGACTACCGGCAATTCCTGCATAGACCGCATCAATTTCGCAGCCGACCATCAGCTCAGCTTCTTCAACAGCTCGCTGAATTGACTGAACTGTAGATTCGATGTTCACTACCACGCCTTTCTTCAGGCCTCGGGACGCGGTCGAACCGATACCGACTATCTCCAAATCACCATCAATATTGACCTCACCGACAATGGCGACCACCTTGTTGGTGCCGATGTCCAGGCCAATGATTTTTTTCGGTTCGCTATCTGAGGCCATTTTCTGTTCTCGTTTGATGATCGGCCATGCCCATCGCCAGCCGTACCGTCGGCTCTTCATGCCAGCTGACCGCAACACCGTTGGCATAACGGGCATCAACCGAAGCGACCTGATCAACCCGATCAGAAAGTTCGCTTAAGTAAACGGTGATAAATCGCTGCACACGTGCATCGAGTTCATCGGCGCCGATGTTGAGGTTGATGCCATTGCTGAAGGTCAACGTCCACTCTCCAAGGGCGTTTTCCTCAAGCTGCGCAATCTTCAGATCCACCGCAGCCACATCGCGCTGCAGGCGTTGATAAAGTTCCAGCGCAGCTTTTGGCGACACGTGCCGACAATTGAAGAGCACCAATTCGTTCTGCTGCGCCGCCAGCTGAACCACCTCGCCGTCAATGGTCAGATAGTCTTTTCCCCACCCGGCCACGACCAGGGCTTTTTCCAGCGACACAACCAGCCCCTCCGGCCAGACTCTGCGAACGCTGACATGGCGTGGCCAGGATAGTTCTTTCAGTGCATTCCTGATCTCCACAAGATCGACGCTCAGCAATCCGCCGTGCAGATTGCTGCTCAGCGCCTCCTCCACCTGCAGCCGTTCCGCAGAATCCAGATTGCCGCGCACCGTCACTGAGACAATTGGCGCATCCAGCATTCGCCACGTGGCGATGCCGGCTACCAGCAGCATCACGACTGAACACACTGCGATCAATCTGGCCATCACCCAGACCCCGTCAGCATTTGTGAGATGGCATTGACGTTACCGGCACCCTGAACGATAACCACATCGTCAGGCTCGACAACTCCGGGCAGAATGTTCAGCGCTTCTGCCGTATCCACGGCAAACACCGGCAACAGGCCACCGCGCTGCCGCACGCCCTGACACAGGGCTTTGCCGTCGGCTCCGGCAATCGGCGCTTCCCCGGCGGCATAAACCTCCAGCAGTACCAGTAAGTCCACACGCGACAGTACCCGGACGAAATCGTCAAACAGATCCCGCGTCCGGGAGTAACGGTGGGGCTGATAGGCCATCACCAGGCGCCTGTCCGGCCAAAGCTGTCGCGCCGTACCGATAACGGCGGCGACTTCCGTCGGATGATGACCATAATCGTCCACAAGTGTGACGGTACCGGTACCCAACTCGATACCCTCCGTAATCTGAAACCTTCTGGAGACACCAGAAAAACTTTCCAGACCTTTGATGATTGCCGCATCGTCAATGCCTTCGTCGCTGGCAACAGCAATTGCTGCCAGCGCGTTCTGCACGTTGTGTTCGCCAGGGATTGCCAGCATGACGTTAAGCGCAGAGCCCTGCGGTCGCTGCACTCTAAACTGCCAGCGCCCGCCGACAATTTTGCAATCGACGGCGCGGAAATCTGCATCCTCAGCGAAACCGTAGGTCAACACCGGCCGTGCGAGCTCCGGAATAATACTCACGGTTTCCGCATCATCAGCACAGACCACCACCGAGCCGTAGAACGGCAGCCGATGGACAAAATCAATGAAGGTCTGTTTCAAACGACCGAAGTCGTTGCCATAGGTGCTCATGTGATCGTGGTCGATATTAGTGATCACCGCAGACATCGGCTGCAGGTACAGAAACGACGCATCACTCTCATCAGCTTCGGCAACCAGATACCTGCTGCCGCCGAGCTGCGCGTTGCTGCCGGTACTGTTGAGCAGACCACCAACTACGAAAGTAGGATCCAGATCTGCCGCCTGGAAGATGGCTGTGATCAGGCTGGTTGTAGTAGTTTTGCCGTGGGTGCCTGCAACCGCGATACCATGGCGGTAGCGCATCAGCTCGCCGAGCATTTCCGCACGGGCTACAACGGGAATACGAGCGCTGTGGGCGGCAACAAGTTCGGGATTGTCTTCGGCGATAGCACTGGAAACGACAACCACATCGGTGGCCAGAAGATGCGCAGCATCATGGCCAAGACTGATTTCGGCGCCGAGGCCTGCCAACCGAGCGGTTGTTTCCGATGCCCTCAGATCGGAACCACTCACCTGATAACCTTGATTGAGTAACACCTCGGCAATACCGCACATGCCGGCGCCGCCAATCCCAATGAAATGTATTCTTCGAACCCGGCCCATTTCCGGAACCTGATAGGCGTTCACTTCAGCCATCCGATGTCTCCATCTCCGCACGGAAAGCCATGCCCAGCAAAACGCAACAGATAATCAGGCTGTTACCCCCGTAGCTGACGAACGGCAGGGTAAGGCCTTTGGTTGGCAGAACGCCGATGTTCACCCCAACATTGATCAGAGCCTGGATACCGATCAACAGGGTGATCCCATAAACCAGATAACCGGCAAACAGATCTCCGACATCGAATGCCTGGCGGGCAATTTGCAGCAGTCGCATCACCAGCACGGCAAACAGACCAATCAGACACAGCGCACCCACCGCACCCAGCTCTTCGGCAAACACCGCAAAAATGAAATCTGTGTGCGCTTCAGGCAGGTACCAGACCTTCTGCACGCTTTCGCCGAGTCCGAGGCCAAAAAACTCACCGCGGCCAAAACCAATCAGTGCCTGCGCAAGCTGGTAGCCACTGTTTCCTACGTCTGCCCAGGGATCGAGAAATCCCACCAGCCGAGCGAGTCGATAGGGTTCCACAACTGCGAGAATGCTCAGCAGAGCGACCCCTATCATCACCACCAGCAGAAAGTGGCGTAGTTTCACGCCTGCCAGAAACAGCATGGCGCTGACGGTTATGGCAAGGAGCACTACGGTGCCAAAATCAGGTTCGAACAGCAGCAGCACTGCAACCAGCGCAAAGGTGCCGAGCAGTCGCAGCATGATCATCGGGTCATCGGCCACCTGACCATGAAAGCGCGACAAAAACCCCGCGAAGTACAGCAGCATCAGCGGCTTCGCAATTTCACCCGCCTGCACCGAGAAGCCGCCCACGGCAATCCAACGCTGCGCACCAAGTCGGGTATCACCGACCACCAGCACCGCTGCACAGAAGCCAACGGCCAACAGCAGGGCCAGGCGGCTGAACTGCTGCCATATATTAAGCGGCATCATCAGAGCTATCAGAAATCCGGACAGCGCCAGCACGAGAAAAAGCAGATGTTTGTAGAGAAAACTCTCACCTTTGACGATCGATGCAGAGACGACCATGACCGTACCGGCGGCCAGAATCAGCAACCAGGACATCAGCAGCAGGGTGTCCAGGCGGTAGCTCACTGTGTCACCTCCTGGACCTGTCGAGCAAAATCATCTCCCCGGGCAGAGAAATTCGCGTACATATCCAGACTGGCGCAGGCAGGAGACAACAGCACAGTGTCGCCACTCCTGGCCTGTTGATGAGCATGTTTAACTGCAGCAGCCATGTCCGGCACCCTGGCAACCGGCACAACGTCGCGCATCGCGCCGATAAGACGATCGGCGTCTTTACCGAACACAATCAGTTCTTTGACATAGGCAGCCACAGATTCGCGCAGCGGCTCGAAATCGGCTCCTTTGCCATCGCCACCAGCAATCAGCAACAGCCTGGGATCATCTGCATCACCAAAACCACTCAGCGCTGCCAGGGTAGCGCCAACATTGGTAGCTTTGGAGTCATTGATATACTCGACACCGCCTGCCAACAGAACTCTTTCAGCCCGATGCGGTAAGCCGTGATAGGTTGTGAGACCGGGCGACAGCTGTTCCAGTGCCACACCTCGGGTCAATGCCAGCGCGCAGGCTGCCAGCGCATTCTGCTCGTTGTGGCGACCAGCAATCTTCAGCGCCTTAGCCGCACAGAACGCATTGGTTCCCTGTGCCAGCAGACGTTCACCGTCGCGTTCGACAATACCCAGATGCCCTTCTACAGCCTGGTCCGGACCAAAAGTGATCAATTCCTCAACCGGATAAGCCGGCATCGTCGATGCATCCTGACGATTGGCAATCGCCACCGCACAGTCTTTGTAAATCCACTGTTTGCTGGCCAGGTAGGTCGCCATGTCACCGTGACGATCGAGGTGATCTTCACTGACATTGAGAATGGTTGCAGCGGCAAAATGGTGACAACGCAGTCGCTCGAGCTGAAAGCTGGACAGTTCCAGGACATACCCATCAGCCTCGTCATCGAGCAGATCAAGTGCAGCCGCCCCGAGGTTACCGCCTGTGGGAACTTTCAACCCACAGGTGTTCAACAGGTGCCCGGTCAGATCGGTGACGGTGCTCTTTCCGTTGGTGCCGGTAATCGCGATGACCGGAGCCCGTGCAGCTGCACAGAACAGGTCTATGTCGCTGTCGAACGGAATTTCACCGCGTGCAGCTTCCAGCAGACAGCTGTCCAGAGCCACGCCGGGACTGATTATGGCCCTGTCAAAGTCTTTGGGATCAAAACTGGTTGCTGCCAGGCGGGTCTCCACATCCGGGTACTCCTGCTGCAGCCGACCCAACAGCGGCGGTGCCTTACGGGTGTCCACTACAACCAGTCGTTCACGGCCATGCAGATACCGCACTGTCGAATAACCGGTGATGCCAAGCCCGATGATTGCGGTTCTACCCATCGTCATCTCAGCTTCAGCGTTGATAAGCCAATTAATACCAGCACCACGGTGATGATCCAGAACCGCACGATGACTCTCGGTTCCGGCCACCCTTTCAGCTCAAAGTGGTGGTGTATTGGCGCCATTCGAAAAATGCGCTTGCCGGTCAGCCGGTAGGAAGCGACCTGAAGAATCACAGACACCGTTTCCAGCACAAAAACCCCACCCATAATGAACAGGACAATTTCATGCCGAACAATGACAGCCACAACACCGAGAGCGGCACCCAACGCCAGAGCGCCAACATCGCCCATGAACACCTGAGCCGGATAGGTGTTGAACCACAGGAATCCCAATCCGGCGCCAATCAGCGCACCACAGAACACGGATAACTCCCCCGCATCTGCTATGTAGGGTATCTGCAGATACTCGGCAAATTCGACGTGACCAGCCACGTAGGCAATCAAGCCGAGCGCAGCGCCGACCATCACAGTCGGCAGAATCGCCAGGCCATCGAGTCCATCAGTCAGATTTACAGCATTGCTGGTGCCGACAATGACAAAGTAGGCCACCACAACGTAGCCAACCCCGAGCGGAATCGCGACATCCTTGAAGAATGGCACGATCAGTTCGGTCTGCGCCGGCACATTTGCCGTAACGTAAAGAAAAATGGCCGCGCTGAGGCCAGTAATCGACTGCAACAGATACTTCCATCGTGCTATCAGCCCACGACTGTTGCCTCGAGAGAGCTTCAGATAGTCGTCAATCCAGCCGATCACACCAAACGCCATGGTCACGGTTAATACCGTCCAGACATAGCGGTTGTTGAGATCTCCCCACAACAGTGTAGTAATGAAAATCACGATCAAAATTAAAGCACCGCCCATTGTGGGGGTACCCGCTTTGCTGAAATGACTTTCAGGTCCGTCTTCCCGCACAGTCTGGCCAATCTGATGGCGGCTCAACCGCTCAATGACTACCGGGCCGATGAGCAAAGACATCACCAGTGCGGTGATTGCACTGACCATGGTGCGGAAGGTGAGATACTGGAATACTGAGAACCCTGAAACGTATTCGGAGAGAAAGTCAGTTAGCCACAACAGCATGTCTAGCCTGCCTCCTCAGAACAACGGTCCAATCCAGCCGAAGCACTCAGCAGTTCCCCGGCAAGCTGCCGGTCACTGAACGGCAACCGCCGACCCGCGATTTCCTGATAGTCCTCGTGGCCCTTACCGGCAATCAGCAGTAGATCGTCAGGCCGCGCTTCGGCGAAAGCTTCGGTAATCGCTGCGCGGCGATCACTGCGCTGCCGCACGTCACCGCGCCCGCTCAGCCCCACAGCCATGTCCTCGATAATCGCCACGGGGTCTTCACTGCGCGGGTTGTCACTGGTCAGCCAGACAATGTCGGCACCTTGCTCCGCGGCTGTCGCCATCAGCGGACGCTTGCCGGGATCCCGATCACCACCACAGCCAATGACACAGATCAGCCGACCTTCGACATGCGGGCGCAAGGTCGCCAGAACCTTCTCAAGCGCGTCGGGAGTGTGAGCATAGTCAACAACCACACCCGGTCTACCAGGGAAAAATTCTACGCGTCCCGGAACTGGCTCAATGGTCTGCGCGAGTTCTACTACCGATTGGAGCGACGCACCGGCAAGACACAGAACCCCCAGCACGGCTGACAGATTGGCAACCGCAAACTCACCCACCAGGGGCAGAGTGAAGTCGCTGGATCCCCAGGGAGTATGCCAGACACCGGAAACACCCTGATCATGAAAGCGCAGGCTCTCCCAGCGGATATCACCATCCCGGCCGTAGCTGACGACTTCACTCGCCGAGGTAGTTTTTATCAGGTTAACGCCAAACGCATCATCGGCATTGATTACTGCAGCTGAAGCAAGTTGGAACAGCCTGGCTTTCGCCGCACCATACGCTGCGAAACTGTCGTGGTAGTCAAGGTGATCGCGTGACAGATTAGTGAACACTGCAACATCGAAACGAATGGCTGCTACCCGATCCTGATCCAGGGCGTGTGAGCTGACTTCCATAGCCACCCACTGCGCACCCTGCACTCCCAGCTCGGCAAGACGCTTCTGAGTGTTGATCGCACTGTCAGTAGTTAATTGAGCCGGGTTCAGACGATCGGGGAAGCCCCAACCTATGGTGCCCAGATAGCCACTGCGATAGCCGAGCCCGCTGGCAAGTTCCGCCAGATAGTATGCGACTGACGTCTTGCCGTTGGTACCGGTTACGCCAATGCAGTGCAGGTGACTGCTGGGGTGATTAAGAGCGCGGCCGGCTAGCTCGCTGCGTCGTCGCTTGAGCTCCGGGACGACTACGACTGGCACAGACAATCCAGACAGATGTCTTTCGGCCAGGACCACCACAGCCCCCTGCGCTACTGCCGCCGCGGCATGTTCGTGGCCATCGCTGAGATCCCCGCGCACGGCGACAAACGCATCACCCACCTTGATCACTCGAGAATCATCGGAGAGCCCCGCTACCGAAAGCTCGGGGAGCTGATCCAGGTCCGGCAACATGTCTGACAACGCCAACATCAGTCTGCTGAGACCTCATCCGGGCTGACGCCAAGCAGGCGCAGCGCACGCGCCATCACACGCGCATAAACGGGCGCTGCAACCTCACCACCACTCTTGTTGGTGCCTTTAGGTTCATTGATCATGACTACGGTCACCAGACGCGGGAGAGTCGCCGGTGCAATTCCCGCAAACCAGGCCGCATGTCGTTCATCGTCATAACCCTGGGCGCCGACTTTGCGGGCAGTACCCGTTTTACCGGCAATATTGAATCCTTCCACATGGGCCTTGTGTGCCGTACCAGCACGTTCTGTGACGCCTTCCATCATCCGCAGTACTTCACCGACGTGCGCTTGCGCAAACACCCGTTCGCCGGCTGGTGGCTCGGTCTGCCGAACAATCGACAGCGGCAGCCGAACCCCGCCCGTTGCCAGCGTAAGGTAAGCCTGGGCCAGCTGCAGCGGCGTCACCGCCAGACCATAGCCGTAACTTAAGACCGCGCGCACAACCGGATAACGCAGACCCAGGTCGGACATGGACCCCGCTACCTCACCCGGCATCCCGGTACCCGCGTACTCGTTGATTCCGGCTCGAACCAGCGCGTCATAAACGGCCCGCTCTTCCAACTCCAACGCAACCTTGGCGATGGCGACCTGGCTGGATTTCTGCAGCGCCGTTTCCAACGTGATCGAGCCCCGATCGACAGGATCAGCGATCAGCTTGTTACCGACGCGAAAGTGACCGGGAGAAGTATCAATAACCGTATCGGCACTAAACCGGCCAGTCTCCAGGGCCGCCAGCACGGTGAACGGTTTGATCGTCGAACCCGGTTCATAAGCATCAGTGATGGCCCGGTTACGCATGCCATCGGCGGGGCGATCTGCCCGATCGTTCGGGTTGTAAGAGGGTTGATTCACCAGCGCCAGAATTTCACCGGTGGCCACATCCAGCATCACCACCGACCCGGAAGTGGCCTTGTGACTTTCCACAGCAGCTTTCAGCTCACGGTAAGCAAGAAACTGCAGCCGAAGATCGATCGCCAGCGTCAGATCTTCACCATACCGCGGTGGCTTACCGAACTGGAGATTCTTGATGGTCTGTCGATGCAGATCCAGCAGGACTTCTTTTTCGCCGGGCACACCCTGAAGTCGCTGATCAAAGGATAACTCAATGCCTTCCAGACCATGATCGTCAATGCCGGTCAGACCGACCACGTGGGCGACAGTTTCTCCGGCCGGATAGTAACGATGGTATTCCCGATCAAAGTAAACACCCTGAAGCCCAAGCGCTTTGACCTGCTGAACTTCGCTCCAGGACACCCGTCGCTTGAGATAAAGGAACTCACGCTCGCTGTTCCGGATGAGCTGTTGCATCAACCGGTCGGTGTTGAGATCCAGCAGATCCGCCAGCGCAGCCAGCTCCTCCGCGGATAATGTCTTCTTGCTTGGATCGGTCCACATCGCTGCGGCCGGCGTGCTCAGCGCCAGAGGCTCACCATAACGGTCGTAGACCACGCCTCGATATGCGGGAATGGACACGGTGCGCACCGACCGGTTGTCGCCCTGGCCGATCAGAAAATCGCCTTCGGCTACAGTCAGGTAGACGATCCTGACAGCCATACCCAGACACGCGACCAGAAACACTACCATCAGCGTGTAGTGACGCCAGGCAGTCACGGCGTCACCTGTTTTGCGCTCGCCGGGAACTGCATGTTCAGCTCCGTCTGAGCAGCCCGTTCAACATTCTGGTATGCGGCGAGCGCGGCGCGCTCGATCAGCAGTCGGCTCTGGACGGCAAGCGCGTCGTCCTGCGCTTTCTGAGCTGTCTCAAGCTGAGCATGCAGGGTTCGTGTCTGATGTGCCGACAACGCCACCTGAATTCCGGAGCCGACAGCGACTACAAGCATCACCAGCCAGATCAGGAAATTTGAGCCGCTCATTGGGCCCGCTCCAGGATCCGTAGAGTGGCGCTGCGCGCCCGCGGGTTATCAGCGAGCTCCCGGGGACCGGCTCGTAAAGGGCCTCCCACCAGGCGTCCACGAGGCTGCTGCTGATCACCGCGCACCGGCAGACGGCGTGGCAACTGCGGTGGAGATGACAGCTCACGAAAAGCCCGCTTGACCAGACGATCTTCGAGCGAATGAAAGGTAATGATCGCCAGACGGCCACCCGGCCGCAATATTTCGAAGGCCGCCCTCAGTGCGGTCGCCAACTCACCCAGTTCATCATTGACGTGCATGCGGATAGCCTGAAACGAGCGGGTTGCAGGATGTTTGCCACGCTCGCGGCTGGCGGGCTGAGCCTGACTTACCACCTCAGCCAGGCTGCGGGTAGTGTGCAGTGGTCTGGCTGCGACAATGGCCCGGGCAATACGGCGGGCAAATCGCTCTTCGCCCAGATTGCGCAGCACATAGCTGATCTCATCAGGTTCTGCCGTGTTCAGCCAATCAGCCGCAGAGGTACCCGACGTCGGGTCCATGCGCATATCTAAGGGACCATCAAGCTGGAAACTGAAGCCACGATCAGCTTCATCGATTTGCGGAGAAGAAACACCGATATCCAGCAATATGCCGTCAGCCTGGGTGACTTCTACCGAAGCCAGCAATTCTGTCAATTCTGAAAAAGCACCGTGACAAACCACCACACGATCGTCGGTTTCTGCCAGTGCCTGCGCAGCGGCAATGGCTGCGGGATCACGATCGATGACAATCAACCGGGCATCCGCAGCCAGACCGTGCAGCAGTGCCTGGCTATGCCCACCGCGACCGAACGTCGCGTCTATGAACGTCTTCTGTTCACCCTCCACGGCCAACAATGCTGCAACGGTTTCAGCGCAAAGCACCGGCAGATGTTGCCTCATCAGACTGACAGCCCGGTAAATTCGTCACCGTCGTCAAGCAGGCCTGACTCGTCTGCAAGCCAGTTCTGCATGCGCTCCTGCCAGTGATCGGCGCTCCAGATTTCTATCTTGTTACCCTGACCAACCAGCACCAGCTTTTTTTCCAGAGCACCAAAATCGCGCAGCATTACCGGCAGCAGGATCCGGCCCTGAGCATCGAGATCCAGATCTGTGGCATGACCAATCAACAGGCGCTGTAACAGACGAGCCCTGGCACCCACGTTGGCAAGCGATTCAAGCTTGCGCTGCACGACTTCCCACTCCGACAGCGGATACAGCAGCAGACACTGCTCACGCATGTCGATGGTGACGACCGTTTTACCATCCGCACCGAGCTGCAGGACTTCCCTGAAGCGCGCCGGCAGAGCCATGCGACCTTTGCTGTCTAACGTTGCGCTGTTGATACCGCGAAACATGGTGTCTATCAAAACCAGGCTGACCGGCACACTCCGCGGCACAGCAACCTGGTTCGCAAATCCTCTGGGATCGGATCAAACTCCGGCTCAGGCCGGACCCCTCTTGCCAGTTTCATCAGGGGTTACCAGCTGCTGACGATGACAGATGGCAAACACGACATGACTGACCATGGATACTGAAAAGGGCGATAAATCGGCGTTCTGACCGACTTTTCCCACCATTTCCCACTTATCCCCATGAACTTGACACTATAGAGAGGGCTTTTACTCTGTCAACCCAGCGGAAACGCACTAACTAGCGGAAATTTAAAGACTTTTTTGACTTCTAGGAGGTGGGGAAACAGAGAAACCACTACCAATCCGTCAGTAGGGGCGACTTTCTCGAAACTACATTAACAATAAGATCGTTTGGATCTTAAAATAATTTTTTAAAGGCCATTTACGGCTAATTGGCAGACGTCGTCTGCCAGGCTGGAATCATATGCGCCAAGGAGCACCTGGACTCACGCGCAGGTGCCTCGGGGCCGAAAAATAGCGAGCCGGCCGATAAGCCGGGTTCTGTCAATGACGAAAATCGCCACGGGTAGTCATTCATCTAGGGCACACGTCGCCATGCGCCTCATGCGGCCTACCCGAATCCAGCGCGGGCCGCGCCAATGGATTCCTATTTGGCCTTGCTCCAGGTGGGGTTTACCCTGCCACGCATGTTGCCACGCGCGCGGTGCGCTCTTACCGCACCCTTTCACCCTTACCGACTTGGCAAACCAAGCAGGCGGTTTACTTTCTGCGGCACTTTCCGTGGGCTTCCGCCCCCCAGGCGTTACCTGGCACCCTGCCCTGTGGAGCCCGGACTTTCCTCCCGCTGATTGATCATTCGTCAGAACAATCAAGCAGCCAGCGACTACCTGGCCGACTCGCCGATTCAGTATACGTCAGACACCGGATGCGCAGTTACTCACCAGGTGCAGATTTTGAGCTGCGTTGTTCGAGTTTCAGTCATCACCGCCGGACAACGACTGAGTCAGGGCATACAGCTCACGCCTCGGGACCCCAAGCAGTTCCGAGCCGATGCGGGCGGCCTGAGCCGGAGACAGCTGCCGATTGAGCACCTGCATCGTCTCTGCCACCGATAACTGATGCAACGCCACCTCCTTTTGAGGCCCCTCCACCACCAGCACAAACTCGCCCCGCAACTGGCCTGCCGTTTCAAGCTGATCGAGGAGTTCCAGGGCGCTCCCACACAGATAGCTTTCAAACTTCTTGGTCATCTCCCGACCCAGAAAAACCCGACGTTCCGGAACCAGATCACCGAGGTCACGCAGGCAATCGGCAACCCGATGTGGCGCTTCGAAAAATACAATTGGACCACGAGAGAGACGCGATTCGAGGCGTGCCCGCCGCGCTGAGGATTTGTTCGGTAGAAAACCAAGGAACGAAAAATCCGCAATCGCCAGCGGGCAGACCGACAACGCACAGGCCAGCGAACTCGCCCCGGGCACGGGCACCACGGGCAGCCCCCGATCGAAACACTCGCCAATCAGGGCAAAGCCAGGGTCAGCCAGCAGCGGTGTTCCAGCATCTGAGACCAGCGCGGTGTCGCGACCTGCTTCCAGAGCGCCGGCGATGCGCTGAGAAACCTCAACTTCGTTATGATCGTGCAAAGCCAACATCTCAGGAGGCTTCAGGCCGAGGGCTGCTAACAGGCTACGGGTTCGTCTGGTATCCTCAGCCGCTATCAACGCAACCCCGGAGAGGACATTCAGCGCTCGACGCGATATGTCCTCCAGGTTTCCAATCGGGGTAGCCACCACAAAGAGCGTACCCGGGTCGTCTGATTGCCGTATGTCTGCCGCCAAAACTGATCACCTCGCTCGCAGCAACCCTTATGGTTCTGCCAGAAGCATCCTAACCGCTGCAGTGCTGCTGGCAATTGTCGCAGTCGTTGCCGGCTGCGCCAGCGCACCCAGCCAACCTCAGAGCACCCCCGATACCGTGCCGGAGACAACCTCTGACCTGTCTGCGCTGCTGGCGCAAGCAGGCGCCGCAACCCCGGCGCGGGGGTCCCAACTCTATCTGGATGCAGCCTGGCAATACTTTGAGCTGGGAGATCTCGAGGCGGCGCAGAGCACAGCAGCGCTGGTCGACAATAGCTTTCTGAGCGGCGCTGACATCACCCGGCGCCAGTTGCTGGCCGCTGAGTTCGCAATCGCACGCGGGGACAGCGCCGAAGCTGACCGACTCCTGGCAGACCTGGTTCTGACCGCGGACACTCAGCCCAGCACTGCGGCGCGCGTCTGTGCGATTGCCGGTGACTTCATCTGCGCAGCTAACCGCCTGATTGATTCCGCTGCAGGCGATCCCGCCAAAAACAACCTTATCTGGCGCTACCTGGGTCTTGCGCCCGGACTCAGTGTCGCCTCCCAGAGCGAGCAGCTTGCAGGCGACAAACGCGGCTGGTGGCAACTGAAACTGGCTGTTCTGCAGAGCAGGAGTATCGCGGAACGCCAGCAGGCGGTGGCATTCTGGCGGAGATCCTGGCCAGAACATCCGGCTGCACGACTGGTACCTGATGACCTTCAAGCTGCTTTAAGCGCTCCGAGCAGCGTGCGGCATCTCGGGCTGCTGTTACCCTTATCGGGACCGCTGGCCGGGGCGGGCGAAGCGGTGCGCGATGGAGTCGTCGCCGGTTATCTGCGCGAACAGACCGATTCGCAGGTCCGGGTCAGCTTCTATGACACCCAATCAGCGCCACTGCCGATACTTTATGAACAAGCACTCAGCGACGGCGTTGATTTCCTGATCGGTCCACTGCGCAAAGAGCTGGTTGCACAGTTCAGCGAACTGAACCCACAGCTGCCGGTGCTGGCGCTGAATTATCTGGATCAGAGCGCGCCTGCAGCACAAACCCTGACTCAGCTCGGTCTGGCGATTGAAGATGAAGCCACCAGCATCACTCGAACGCTGGAAGCAACCGGAATCAACAGTCTGCTGGTGTTCCATAACTATGAAGACTGGTCGCTGCGCGCCCGTCGCCAGCTCTCAGAGAATTGGTCCGGTCGCCTTACCGTGCAGCCATTTACCGACATTCGTACCATCACTGAAGCAGTCGGCAACGCGATGGATGTAGAAGCCAGCCAGAATCGCCACGACGAACTCAACAAAATACTTCGTGAAGAACTGGAGTTTCTCCCCCGAGCCCGCCAGGACATTCAGGCCATCGTTGCTCTGGTGGATAACGTTGAAGCGAATGCGCTGGTGCCCGCCCTGCAATTCCATTTCGCCGACCAGCTTCCAGTCTACGCCAGTTCTCAGGTAGTCCGAGGCGCCCGCCGCACCCAGCTGACCGAACTCAGCGGCTTCAAAGTCAGTGAACTGCCCTGGTATCTCAACAACGACCGTCTGTTCCTGGAAATGCAGCAGCCGTTCGCACTAACCGGCAATCGCTTCTCAGCATTGTATGCACTTGGCGCAGACGCACTGAGAATTGCAATGCTGCTGAATACCCTGCAGCGGGATAACACCACCGTAATGCTCGGCAGCACGGGCGCACTGGCCCTGCATTCGGACGGTCGCTTTCACCGCGAGCTCAGCTGGGCGGTCATCCGCAACGGGCAGATCACGCCCGCCGAGCCGGCCCGGGTGCAAGCTGGAGACTGATGACTGCGCAAAGCAGTGGCGCGCTGGTTGAGCAGGCTGCGTACGAGTATCTGCAACAGCAATCCCTGGCTTTGCTGGCCCGAAATTTCCGCAGCCGTTCAGGAGAGATCGATCTGATCATGCGAGACCGCGACTGTGTGGTCTTCGTTGAAGTCAGATATCGCGCCAGCACACAGTTTGGTGGAGGCGCTGTTAGCGTGGATCATCGTAAAAGGCGCAAGATCATCCACACCGCCGAATATTTTCTGCTGCGCAATCCGCAACTGGGCAACGTTGCCTGTCGTTTCGATGTGATCGCGGCAACCGGCAGTGCACACCAGCCCGATCTGACCTGGATCAGGAACGCATTCTGAAGGTTATCGATTGAGCCGCGCTCGAGCGGCTAATCAACCAGTTTGAGGTGTCCGCCGGGTTTGGCTGCTGGATCAGAATCTTCTGAGGTCGATGAGGAGTCGCCGTCGGCGGGCAATTCAGCCGAGCCCGGTGCGACCGCTGTTGGGCTTGGTGGAACAGATTCCGCCGCGGTCTGAGACTCCGGGTCGAACATCATGCCTTCGTTGGTTTCCTGCGCGTAGATCGCCAGTATATGCTCTATCGGCACATAAACAGAGCAAGGGCGACCGCCAAAACGTGCCGAAAACGAGATGGCTTCATCCGCCAGCAGCAGATCACGAACCGCAGACGGAGAGATGTTGAGCACAATACGGCCGTCGCTGACAAATTCTTCCGGAACCGCAACGCTGTCACCTGTGGCATCCACCATCAGATAGGGAGTCAGATCGCTATCAACAATCCAGTCGTTCAGAGCCCGGATCAGATACGGTCTTTTCGACCGGAACGCCATACCATTTCAGTCCTGCATTTCCAGCTCAGCCTCAGTAAGGCTGGCACGGAAGGCTTCACGCTCGAACATCACCTTCATGTATTTGTGCAGGGCTTTGGTGCTGCGCTCGGGCAGAACGATGTCTACCGCGCTCAACCGCCACAGGATGGGTGCAACACAGCAATCCACAAGCGAGAATTCTTCGTTCATGAAGAAAGGCTTCTCAGCGAAAATCGGCGATATGCTGATGATGCTTTCCCGCAACTCTTTGCGGGCTTTGCTGAGCACAGTCTCACGACCTTTGCCGACCATCAGCACATCCAGCCGCGAACTCCATTCGCGTTCTACCCGAGTGATCCAGAGCCTCGACAATGCTCTCTGCACGGGATAAACCGGTAACAGCGGCGGATGGGGAAAGCGTTCGTCCAAGTACTCCATGATAACGTTGGCCTCATAGAGCACCAAATCTCGATCAAGGAGCGTTGGCAGACTGTTGTACGGATTAATCTCCGCCAGATCTTCCGGCTTGCGGTTCGGGTCAACATCAATGATGTCAACAGTAACGCCTTTTTCAGCCAGTACCATGCGCACCCGGTGGGAATAGTGATCTCGCGCATCAGAAAACAGCGCCATCGAAGATCTTTTTGTCACTAAGCTCATGTGGAAACCTTTACGAACACGAAGGGTGAGAGGAACGAGAGCAAACAGCGAGTTTTTGCCGCCCGGTCTGACAGACCGGGCGTGCAGTTCTAGTGCTTCACGTCCTTCTGGAACTCACGAGCTAACAGGAAGGTCAGCACGTAGAGAATGATAAGAAACAGAATCACATAGACGCCGATTCTATGACGTTCGAGTCGGCTTGGTTCACCGACGTAGTAGAGGAAGTTGGTCAGGTCATACATCGCATGGTCGAATTCTTCAGCCGACATCAAGCCGGTTCCTTCCTGCAGCACCAGCTGGCCACAGCGCTCTTCGGTGATGACCTGGCCGGGTACCAGCGGATCACGCATTTCACCGCCGTTTTCCGCAATTTTCGGCATCTGAATGCACTCGGAGGTCTGAATGCCCTGCAGTTCCTGGAGTACGTTCGGCATACCAACATTCGCAAATATTTTGTTGTTAGCGCCGAGGGGTCGACTTTCGTCGAGATAAAATGTCTTCAGGTAGTTATACAGCCATTCGGTGCCACGGACCCGGGCCACCATGGTGAGATCGGGTGGCGGTGCACCAAACCACTGCTTCGCCAGGGTTGGGTCCATCGCTGTGGTCATCTGCTCACCAATCTTCTGGCCAGTGAAAACCAGATTCTCAAGAACAATCTCGTGCGGAATACCGAGGTCATCAGCAGTACGCTCGTAACGCTGATGCTTCAACGAATGGCAACCGATGCAGTAGTTCATATACAGCGCCCAACCATTCTGCAGCGACGGCTGATCCCTGAGATTCGGGGTAATCGGTTCCATCGGGTAATTCGAGGCAGCCGCAGCAAATATCGTCGGAGCCAGTATCAGGGTCACCAGAGCAGTTATGGTGCGGAGCGTCCGCCGGGTAAGGTTTCTCGATTTCATCATCAGGTTGTCACCCTATCCGGCACGGGCTTGGTTTTCTCTACCCGGGTGTACCAGGGCATCAGCACAAAGTAGGCAAAATAGATCGCTGTGCAGATCTGCGCCAGCAACGTTGCCTCCGGCGAAGGTGCAATCGTGCCAAGGTAACCGAGGATGAAGAAACAGATCACAAACAGCCCGAGCATAGCCTTCGAGATCATGCCCTTGTAACGCATCGACTTGACCGGTGAGCGATCCAGCCAGGGCAGAACAGCTGGAACAACGATCGCACCCGCCATCACGACGAAGCCCCAGAATTTGGCTGGAATACCAAACAATGGATAGGTGGCTGCGCGCAACATTGCGTAAAAGGGCGTGTAGTACCAGACAGGCGCAATGTGATCAGGCGTCTTCAACGGATCAGCCATCTCGAAGTTCGGCTTCTCCAGGAAATAGCCACCCATCTCCGGGGCATAGAACACAACCAGACAGAACAGGATCAGAAACATCACGATCGCAGGCAGATCGTGTCCAATCGTGTAGTAGGGGTGAAATGGAATCCCGTCCACCGGAATGCCATTGGCATCTTTATTTTTCTTGATTTCGACGCCATCGGGGTTGTTGGAACCAACGTGGTGCAAGGCCACGATATGGACAAAAACCAGCATCACCAGCACCAGCGGCAAGGCGATGACGTGCAACGCAAAGAACCGGTTCAAGGTAATTCCGGACATCAGAAAATCACCGCGGACCCATTCCATCAGATCAGGACCGATCACTGGAATCGCCCCGACCAGAGAGACAATCACCTGCGCGCCCCAGTAGGACATGTTGCCCCAGGGCAGCAGGTAGCCGAAGAAACCTTCTGCCATCAGCGCGACAAATATCGCCATACCGATCAGCCAGAGCAGTTCACGGGGCTTGCGATAAGAGCCGTACATCATGCCGCGGAACATGTGCAGATAAACGACGACAAAAAATGCCGATGCACCGGTGCTGTGCAGATACCTCAACAGCCAGCCGTACTCAACATCACGCATGATGTATTCGACCGAAGCGAAAGCGCCTTCGCCACTCGGCACATAGCTCATGGTCAGCCACAGACCAGTAAGCAGTTGAATGACCAGAACCACCATCGACAGCACGCCGAAGTAGTACCAGAAATTGAAGTTCTTGGGTGCCCAGTAGCGGGCCATGTGATAGTTCCAGGTTTCCATCAGCGGGAACCTGTCATCGAACCAGTTGACGACGCCCATCAGCCCTTTATCGGTGCGGGGTGCCGCTTTTTCCTGACCTTCCGCCATTACGCGCTCCCCTCATCTTCGCCAATGATCAGAACTGTGTCGCTGACAAATCGATAAGGTGGCACAGGCAGGTTATCCGGCGCAGGCACACCTTTAACGACACGCCCGGCCATATCAAATCGAGAGCCGTGACATGGGCAGAAAAAACCGCCCTGCCAATTGGCATCAAAAGGCTCCGGCTCAACTGCAAAAAACGGCTTCGGCGAACAGCCCAGATGGGTACACAGGCCAATGTAAACGCCAATTTCCGGACGCTTGGAGCGCCACGGGTTTTGCGCATACTCAGGCTGCATTTCGCCGTTATCGGAATCAGGATCCGCCAGGTCATCGTTCGGCGCTTCCAACCGCTCGAGCGCATCCGGCTGCCGATTGACCACGAAGATAGGCTGACCTCGCCAGGCTGGCGTTGGTCCCAGCATCTCGCCCGGGCGCAGTTTGGAAATATCCAGAGTGACCGGTGCGCCTAACGCCCGCGCTTTGGCACTGGGGCTCCATGAGGCGACAAACGGCACTGCTGCGAAACCTATACCAACCCCGCCCACAGCTGCGCTGGCGCCAATCAGAAAATAGCGTCGCTGCTTGTTGAACCCGGTTGTTTCGATACTGCTTGGTTGCGGCTCAGAATTCGTGCCGCCTGTCGCTGACTCGCTGCTACTCACAGCTCCAGTACTCCAGCCTGTTTAAAAACGCGATTTTACCACAGCCAACGCCATCGTGACCGTCCAAGACAGGTCTGAATTACCTGTTCGGCAATTTTTTTTGCCCGGCTGTTTTTTATCGGAAAATCTTATCAACGGCGCGCGCTCGCATTCAACACGGCGCGCACCTGCGAAGACAACAGTCTGCGCTGCGTTAACGCTTGGAGAACTGAGGACGTTTGCGAGCCTTGCGCAGACCCACTTTCTTACGTTCAACTTCCCTGGCGTCACGGGTAAGAAACCCGGCTTTGCGCAGCGATACCCGCAGTGATTCATCCTGCTCAACCAGTGCCCGGGCGATGCCATGACGAATTGCGCCGGCCTGACCCGAGTTACCACCGCCACGAACAGTGACTTTGATGTCAAATTTGTCTGTCGCTTCGACCACTTCCAGCGGCTGACGAACTATCATGCGCGCGGTCTGACGACCAAAGTAGCGATCCAGCGGCTGATTGTTGACCGTAATGTTGCCGGTGCCTGCTCTTAAGAACACTCGTGCTGCTGAAGTTTTGCGACGTCCGGTACCGTAATTCTGATTCACTGCCATGCCCTAAAGCTCCAGGGTTTGAGGTTGTTGCGCACTGTGCGGATGTTCGGCACCCGAATATACCTTCAGCTTCTTGAACATCGCCCGTCCCAGAGGGTTGCGTGGCAACATACCTTTCACAGCCTTCTCGATGATCTGCTCGGGGTGTTTCTGCTGGAGATCGGCAAAATTGATGCTCTTAAGCCCGCCAGGATATTCACTGTGGCTGTAGTAGATCTTATCGTTGGTTTTGTTGCCGGTGACCCGAATTTTCTCCGCATTCACGACAACAATGAAATCCCCAGTATCCACGTGTGGAGTGTATTCGGCTTTGTGTTTGCCGCGCAGGCGATGCGCCACTTCTGTGGCGAGACGCCCCAGAGTTTTGTTCTCGGCGTCTACGACAAACCAGGCGTGATTGACGTCCTGAGGACGGGTACTGACAGTCTTCATGCGGTTTTATGCCCTGAAAAAGGAGCGGAATTTTTGGAGCGCGAATGGTAGCGGAGGGGTTTGCCTTTCGCAACCGTTTCTCTCGCCCAGGTTCGCCAGGTTCGCCTGCGATCGGCATCCGCAGCCCCGACGACACCTCTATCATCACAGCTTTTCGGCTCTCTTCACACCTCTGCATATCTCCCTCCCACCCGCAGCCGGCCTCCTCGCCAGCACCTGAGCACCTGGGCCCAGCGCTGACGGCTAAGCCAAGTGGGTTCTCGCCAGATATTCGTGTGACTGCATCTCCAGCAACCGGCTTTCGGTCCGGGCGAACTCGAAACGCAGTCGCTCGCCACCGTAGAGGTTGGGGATAGGCACTGCAGCAGAGAGAATCAGCTTAACATTGTGGTCATAAAACTCGTCGACCAGACTGATAAAACGTCGTGCGGCGTTCTCATCGCGGCCGGTGAATTGCGGCACATTGCTGACCAGTACAGCATGGTAGATGCGCGCCAGCTCAATATAGTCATTCTGGCTGCGCGGCCCGTCACACAACTCCGAGAACTCAAACCAGGCAACATCATCAGCCACCTGTCGAGCCCGAATAGGTCGATTTTCAATCTCTAACTTCACGTCCAGCTGGCCGGACTCGGGTGCCAGGGCAGAAAAACTCTTCTGCAGACTTCGTTCCGCCGCAGAGTCCAGGGGTGAATGAAAAATCTCTGCCCGCTCCAGAACCCGCAAACGATAGTCCAACTCAACGTCGATATGGTGCACTCGGGTGTGTGTTTCAAGCAGCGCAATCGCCGGCAAAAACCGACGCCGCTGCAGACCATTCTGGTAAAGGTCGGCGGGCACCACATTGCTGGTTGCTACCAGCGTCACACCCCGCTCGAACAGGCCGTCCAGCAGTTCACCGAGAATCATCGCATCACCAATGTCAGAGACGAAAAATTCGTCAAAACACAATACCCGGGTTTCCTGTGCAAACCGGTCAGCTACCGCATCCAGCGGGTTCGCAGTTCCAGACAGCTCGGTGAGCTCACCATGAACTCGACGCATGAAGCGGTGAAAATGCATGCGCAGCCGTTCGCCAGGCGGCAGGCAGTCGAAAAACAGGTCCATCAGCATGGTTTTACCCCGACCAACACCACCCCATAGATACAGGCCTTTAACCGGCGCGTCGTTACCCCGGCCGAGCAGGCGGGACAGCGCCGACTTCTGGCGGGTTCGGGCCAGCAGCAGCTGATACAGGGCTTCCAGAAGGTCAACCACACGTCTTTGACCCGGGTCTTCGGAGATCGCTTCTTGGGCCAGGAGTTGTTGGTATTTTTCTACCGGGCTCATAGTTTGACTCTATCTGCTCACCTGATCTGCCTCAACTGCGGTGCTGCTTCGCGATAGCCGGCACGCCAGGGCTTTCGGACGATGTTGAGAGGAGAAAAAAACCAGTGAGTCTGCTACGGTCGCGCCGTGCCAGCAATCATCCGCTACATCTTGGTCCCCGCAGTCATTGGTGCCAGTCTCGGGCTGGTGGTGACCGTCGCGCTGTTTTTTTTCAACGGCGTGGACGACAAGCCAGGCTACGCGTCCGCGGTGCGGCAGGCGGCACCCTCGGTGGTCAATATCTATTCGTCGAAAATTCTCGAACCCGCAGTCTGCCAGCAGCCCTGGTTCCGCGAGTGGTGTGAACGCTTTGGTGGCGCGGACCCGGGCCAGATGCAGTCTTCGCTGGGCTCCGGAGTCATCGCTGACGAAGCCGGCTATGTGCTGACTAACTACCACGTCATCGCCGGTGCTGACGAAATTTTTGTGATGTTCGCCAGCGGTCAGTCGACCACGGCAGTGCTGATCGGTGCCGACCCGGAGACTGATCTGGCAGTGATCCAGGTCCCGATCCAGGGCCTGAACCCCATCCGAATCGGCAATTCTGATGAGGTTGAAGTGGGCGATCTGGCGTTGGCTATCGGCAACCCTTTCGGAATCGGCCAGACCGTCTCCGCAGGAATCGTCAGCGCCAAAGGGCGCGCCGGTATCAGCGCAAGTCTTTACGATGACTTCATCCAGACTGACGCAGCCATCAATCCCGGTAACTCCGGCGGCGCGTTGATCGATACCAGCGGCGCTCTGATCGGCATAAATACTCTGATCTTCAGTCCCAGCGGCGGCTCTCAGGGCATCGGCTTCGCCCTGCCGTCCCGGCTGGTAGTGGCGATTCTCGAAGAAATAATTGCCACTGGTAAGGTCACCCGCGGCTGGCTGGGTGTCACACTGAATCCACCGTTGCTCGACAATCCGGGTCTTCTGGTCACCCAGGTGGCGCAGCCGAGTCCAGCCAGAACGGCGGGCGTACAACCTGGTGATCTGCTGCTGGCTGTCAATGGCGCCGAGGCCGGCAGCCTGATCCAGGTCAGCCGTCTGATTGCTCAGACGCCACCCGGCGGCAATCTCATCATGACGATTCAACGCAATGCGACACGCTTCGACGTGATCGCTGTCGCCGCTGAGCGACCACCAGCGATCTCGCAGTAAGCGGCTTGTGGATTTTCTGGTTGCTGCGCAAGCCCAAGTCCCGGCACCCGTTGCACCAATTCTCTTCTGAGACCGACATTCATCGTGACCGCTCAGAGATTGTCGTCAATATCTGTAACTCGAACTTCAGCAGAGCGCGCGTGGGCCTGAAGTCCCTCCCCGTGTGCCAGGATGGCCGAGTCTCTGGCCAACTCCTGAGCACCCCGAGCACTGAGGCCAATGACCGAACTGCGCTTGCGAAAATCGTATACGCCCAGCGGTGAAGAGAATCGGGCGGTCCCGTAGGTTGGCAGCACGTGGCTCGGCCCGGCCACATAATCACCCATCACCTCCGGTGTGTTGGCACCTAGAAAGATAGCACCAGCATTCTGCACACGGGACAGCCAACGATCGGGCTGCGCGACTGCCAGTTCCAGGTGCTCAGGGGCAACCCGGTTGGAGATATCCAGGGCTTCGTCAATATTTCGGGTCAGGATCAAACCGCCGCGACGAGCCAGGGACTCGCGGATGGTCTCTGCGCGACTCATCTGCGGCAGCAATCGCTTCATTGCCGCGTAAACTTCTTCGAGATAGTCCGGATCTGGACACAGCAGCAGCGCCTGAGCCGCCGAATCATGTTCCGCTTGAGAAAAGAGGTCATAAGCCAGCCACTCGGCAGGCGCTGAACCATCAGCAACAATGAGCACTTCGCTGGGCCCGGCAATCAGATCAATCCCCACCTGGCCGAACACGAGCCGTTTTGCCGCGGTAACAAAAACCCCGCCTGGGCCAACAATTTTATCCACCCGCGGAATCGATTCAGTGCCATAAGCCAATGCGGCAACCGCCTGGGCACCGCCAACGGTGAACCCCCGGTCCACCCCGGCCACGTGCGCGGCCGCCAGTACCAGATCGCTCCGGACACCGTCCGGTGTCGGGACAGTGAGCACCACATCCGGGACTCCGGCTACCTTGGCAGGCACTGCAGTCATCAGCACCGTGGACGGATAGTTGGCCTGCCCACCAGGGACGTACAACCCAACCCGCGCCATAGCCGTCAGCCGCTGTCCCAGGCGGTTACCCAGGGCATCTTCGAAGGACCAGTCCGGCTCCAGCTGATGTTCGTGAAAACTGCGGATTCTCTCTGCCGCGCTCTTGAGCGCCTGCTGCTCTACTCCACCGATCCGCTCAAAAGCAGCAGCGAAATCTGTGGGATGCAGTGCAAGCTCTGCTGCACTGGCACAATTGAGTCGATCAAATTGGCGCGTGTACTCTAAGACCGCTTCATCGCCACGCCGCCGCACCGCTTCAACCACTTCCCGGGCAGCCTGATCGACTGCGCCGCCAGCATCCAGATCCCAGTGCAGCAGCTGATCCAGCGATGCAGAGAAATTTTCATCGCGAGCGTCCAGTCGGGTGATCTTCACGGCTTGCTGCCAATCAGCGGATTCGCTGCTGCGACCTGACCACGCAACGTATCAATGAGATTCTGGACCGCATCAAAACGGGTCTTCATCGATGCGCGATTGACGATTACCCGGGAACTGACGTGGGCGATGGTATCGAGTGCGACCAGACCATTGGCTTTTAGAGTATTGCCGGTATCAACAATGTCGACAATACAGTCGGCAAGATCCATCAGTGGTGCGATCTCCATCGCCCCCGACAGCGGAATGATCGAAACCTGACGCCCCTGCGCTTCGAAGTAACGCCGGGTAACGTTGACAAATTTGGTGGCGACCCTCAGCCGACCAGAGGTCAGATCCGTATCCGGAGGCGCAGCCGTCATCAGTTTGCAGACACCGATATTCAGATCCAACCGCTCATAGAAGTGGCTGCCTCCTTCATATTCCATCAGCGTATCTTTGCCGGTGATACCCACATCAGCAGCGCCATACTCGACATAGGTCGGCACATCAGCACCGCGCATGACCACCAGTTTATGACCACCGGTGCGGCTGTCGAATACCAGCTTCCGGCTGGCCGACATGTCTTCTGAGGGCTCAATGCCACACGCGGCGAGCATCGGCAGGAACTCTTTTAATATCCGGCCTTTGTTGAGCGCAATTGTCAGGCCGCTGTGATCACTCATCGTCTCTCTCGCCTATCTCACTCGACGCACGTCAGCACCGAGCAGCTGGAGTTTTTCTTCGATGGTCTCGTAGCCACGATCAATGTGGTAAATCCGATCAATGAGCGTGGTACCGCTGGCTACCAGAGCAGCCACGACCAGGCTGAAGGACGCTCGCAGATCGGTCGCCATTACCGGTGCCGCTTTCAGCTGCGCAACACCGTGAACCACGGCCGTTGAGCCCCCCTCAATTTCGATGTTGGCACCGAGCCGGTTAATTTCCTGCACATGCATGAAACGGTTTTCGAAGATGGTTTCATGAATTCTGCTGGTACCGTCTGCTATTGCATTCATCGCCAGGTATTGCGCCTGCATATCAGTCGGAAATCCTGGATAAGGTGCTGTCTCAATATCCACAGCGATGGGTCGCCGACCGTGCATGTCCAGCTCGATCACGTCATCGTGAATGGCTATCTGTGCCCCGGACTCTCGGAGTTTATCGAGCACCACGCTCAGCGTTTCCGGCGCTGCACCCTGCACCCGGATGCTGCCCCCTGTAGCGGCCGCCGCGATCAGATAGGTACCCGTCTCAACCCGATCCGGCATCACCGAGTAGCTGCAGCCGTGCAGACGTTCAACGCCGTTAACGACAATGGTGAAAGTACCCTGGCCAGTGATATCGGCACCCATTGCAATCAGAAACTCGGCGAGGTCGACAATTTCCGGTTCGCGCGCGGCGTTATGGATCACTGTCTGGCCGTCAGCAAGACAGGCGGCCATCAGGACATTTTCGGTCCCGCCAACGGTGACCATGTCGAAGGTGACTTCTGCGCCTTTGAGGCGACCATCAACACGCGCGTGCACGTAACCATCGATGACCTCGATATCCGCACCAAGCGCGGTCAGCCCCTTGAGGTGCTGGTCTACCGGCCGCGCACCGATCGCACAACCTCCGGGCAGGGACACCTCAGCGCTGCCGCAACGAGCGAGCAGAGGTCCCAGCACGACAAAAGAAGCCCGCATGGTTTTCACCAGCTCATAAGGTGCTCGAACGGACCGTAACTGACTGGCTGTAACTTCGACCCGGAGCTTTTCGTCAATGACCACGTCCGCACCCAGACAACCGAGCAACTCGATCATGGTCGTAACGTCATGAAGATGCGGCACGTTACCAAGCGTAACCGGCTCTTCCGTAAGGAGAACGCCAGCCAGAAGTTTCAACGCCGAGTTTTTCGCGCCCGAGATCCGCAGGCTACCGGAAAGTCTCTGGCCGCCGGTAATGAGAAGTTTGTCCAACCGATCAGCCCTCTGGGGACAGGGCGCGAATGGTGACTGCGTGCAGTCGGCCGTCCTGAATGAATTCGTCGATACACGCATACACAGCCTGCTGCTTCTGCACCCTCGACATCGACTCGAAAGTATCGCTGACCACCTCTATGAGAGCCCGATTACCTTCGACGCTGACTTTCACACTAGAGTTTGGAATCTGAGCGCTGACACGCTCGACTATGTCCTGTTCCATCACTGTTACCGCTGGTGATACTAATTCTGGATATGCCCGGAATCTGCTTCTTCAGCCGCTACGAGCGGCAGCACGTCCGTAAGTCCAGAGACTTCGATGATGTTGACGACCTCGTCCGGGACATCAACAAAGCTGATGCTTTTTCCCGCCACATGCGCCCGCCGGTACATGGCAATCATCAACGCCACTGCGGCAGAGCCACTGCGAGAGGAACTGGAAAATCGCACCAGCATTGACTCGCCGTCAGCCAGATCATCTATCTTCCGCTCGGCGCGTTTGCGCAGATCTGCCAGATTGTCGAAGTCTACCGCTTCCGGCACTGGATGTTCGATGGCCTGGGTCAAAAACTTCTCACTGGCCGGATGTCGGTTGGTTGAGCTGAGTTTCTTCGATGACTTTCTCAGCTTCAGCCGCCAGCACGTCCGCCCAGCCATCAATGACCTTGTCCAGATCACCCCCGTAGGCGGGATCCTGTGCAGTGCTCTGAAACTGGCTGCGATAGGTCAGACCCAGATTCACACCGTTGACGATGATATTGCGCATCCGCCAGGTCCCGTCGTCTGACATGGCCATGGAGTAAACCATCGGGAACACCTGACCCGCCGCGGTACGTATCTCCTGATTGACGCTGACCCGATCGGGGCGTCGTGGCGGCATGGTAGCCGGAATCAGCACCAGCTTGCCGTCGTTGAATTCAGTCAGAGCCAGACTGTAGGTCCGCACCAGCCCCCATTTGAAGCTCTCAGCAAAACGCTGCCGCTGTTCGCTGGACGCCATCTGATAGTATTTTTTACCCATCACACTGCCGGCAAAGCGCGGGAAATCAACCACAGGAGACAGCAACGTCTCAACCTCGACATAAAAGCGCTCCGGGTCTTCTTCCGCGTACTCTCTGGCTTCATCAATCAGCACCAGCATCGAATCGGAGGTTGCCTGAACGACCGCTTCCGCCTGGCGCCAGTCTTCTTCCAACGCCTGTGCGCTGACACCCATAAGAACCGCAAACAGCCCGAATCCGACCAATCGACAGTTAGCTATCGACATATTAATTTGCCCCCATTTTCGTCACGAAATCTCCGATCAGGGACTCCAGAACCAATGCACCCTGAGTGTCTGTAATCATGTCACCCTCAGTCAGATAATCCTCTTCGATACCCAGAGACAGACTCACATATCGAGCACCGAGCAGGCCTTCAGTGACAATCCGGGCGCCGGTATCCAAAGGCAGATTGCCCGGCTGGCCGTTCAGTTCGAGAACAGCGATGGCTTCGCCGTAGTTCATATCTGCCTCAATGCGGGCCACCCGCCCAATCGTCACGCCAGCAAGGCTGACCTTGGCCCTCTCCCGCAAGCCGGCAACGTCATTGAATCTGGCCTGAACCGTGTAGGTATCACGACTCGCGGTGAGATCAACACCACTGACTTTAACCGCGAGAAACACCAGCGCGAGGGCACCCGCCAGGACGAATGCGCCAACGCTGATTTCTATCGTTCGCATCTGCACTAGCCGAAATCTCCATACATGCTCAAGGTCAAAAGAAAATCGGTGGCCAGCACCATCACCGATGAAAGCACCACAGTGCGCGTTGTCGACATCCCGATACCCTCCGCCGTCGGCACCGTATCATACCCCTGGTAAACGGCAATCCAGGTGACCAGAACGGCAAAAAACACACTTTTCACCATGCCTTTGCCCAGATCTTCCCAAAGCTCGACAACATCCTGCATGCCGATCCAGTAGCTGCTCGGGTCTGCGCCCAGCCACTCTACCGCGACCACAACGCCACCATAGATCGCGACGACGTTGAATATAGCCGTCAGCAGCGGCAGGCACAGCATCCCCGCCCAGAGCCGGGGTGCGACAATCCGCCGGAGCGGGTCCACACCCATCATTTCCATGCTCGACAGCTGTTCGGTGGATTTCATCAGGCCAATTTCTGCAGTAATAGCAGAACCCGCTCTACCGGCAAACAGCAGCGCCGTCACCACCGGACCGAGTTCCCGCAACAGGACCATGGCCAGGCCGACGCCAACTGCGTCTTCAGCACCGAACTTCGCCAGCTGAGTGTGAAACTGCAGGGCGATAACTGCACCGATGGAAAACGCCGACAGGATAATGATGACGAGCGACAGTACGCCAATATTGTAAATTTGACGCATCAGCAGGCCGATATCGTTCCATTGCGGCAAACCCGAAAGTGCACGGCCCCACATCAGGCTGGCACGACCGAGATTGCCGAGAAAATCGAGCGCTTCCGCTCCGAGATAGCGCAGATACTCGATCACTTGGAGACCTCACCGAGAAGATCGAAATTCAGCTCATCTGCCGGGTAATGAAAAGGCACCGGACCATCGGGTGTGCCATGGACAAACTGACGAATCAGCGAGGAGTCATGTGAACGAAGATGATCTGGCGGTCCATGACCAATGACCTTGCCGTCAGCAATGATGTAAATCTGCTCGGCTATGGTGATGGTTTCGTGGATATCGTGTGACACCACGAGACTGGTCGCAGCAAATGCGTGATTCAGCCTTTTGATCAGGCTCTGCACCACGCCCATCGCAATCGGGTCCTGACCCGTAAACGGCTCATCGTACATAAGCAGCAGCGGGTCCAGCGCAATCGCCCGCGCCAGCGCCACCCGGCGCGCCATACCGCCGGATAGTTCGTTCGGCATCAGATCACGGGCACCACGAAGCCCAACCGCATTCAGCTTCATCAACACCAGGTCGCGGATACTATCATCCGGCAGATCGGTATGCTCGCGTAGTGGAAACGCTACATTTTCCGCCACGCTCATGTCCGTAAAAAGTGCCGAAGACTGAAACAGCATGCCGATGTTCTTGCGCAGCTCGAACAGCTCAGCGCGGGAAGCTCGACAGACATCGAGTCCGTTGACGATGACTTCACCCGCATCTGGTGCCACCTGGCCACCGATCACTTTCAGCAGGGTGGTTTTACCGGTGCCGCTGGGTCCCATTAGAGCGGTGATTTTGCCACGCGGGATCGACATATCGAGCCCGTCGAAAACCACCCTGCGGCCCCGTTTAAGGTACAGACCTCTGATCTCGATCAGATTGTCGCTGCTTTTTTCGTCTACCATGACTGAAGATGTCCCTGTTGCCGGAACTATAACATCGAGCGGGAATAGGGACTGCGGACACAGTCCTACCTTTCTAACGGTTGGCGGCACGGCAAGATCCGTCTAAAGTTCGCCCTTGGCACGCGCAAACAACAACTACAGTAGCAAGAGAAGTAACCGGGTATGTGGATTCCCGTACTAGCGCTGATTTTCGGGTTCATCACGCTGGTATGGAGCGCAGACCGCTTTCTGTCTGGCGCTGCCAGCACAGCCAGCCACATGGGCGTCTCCAAACTGCTCATTGGACTCACAGTCGTGTCTGTCGGCACCTCGGCACCTGAGATTCTGGTCGCCGTCGCAGCGTCGCTGGAAGGTAACAATCTTCTCGCCGTGGGGAACGCGATCGGCTCTAACATAGCCAACATCGGCCTCGTCCTCGGCATCACAGCCATCATAGCCCCACTGCCGTTCTCCCAGACCGTGCTGAAATCTGAACTGCCGTGGCTGTTAGGCGCCACCGCGCTGGCTTTGATTCTGCTGTTCGACCTCGAGCTTTCCGTCATTGACGGAATTCTGCTTCTGACCGGGTTAGGACTGGTGCTGTATCGACTGCTGAAGAAACAGGGCGTTGGCAGCGATGTATCCAGCAGTATCGAAGAAGAACTGGACGATATGCCCCAGATGACCACCCGCCAGGGCTGGTTCTGGCTCGTTCTGGGTTTGATCATACTGCTGTTTTCAGCCGAACTGCTGGTCTGGGCTGCCACCACAATTGCCGAACGGCTGGGTGTCAGCGAGCTGATAGTGGGTCTGACCATCGTTGCTGTTGGCACCAGTCTTCCTGAGCTTGCAGCCACCGTAGGTTCTGCGATCAAAGGCCATACAGATATTGCTATCGGCAACGTTGTTGGCTCCAACATTCTGAACATTCTCGCGGTGCTCTCGGTACCCGGACTGATTGGTGGTACCGATATCGAGAGCGTCGCTTTGTGGCGCGACTGTGGAATGATGCTGGCGCTGACCCTGCTGCTGGCGCTGTTTGCCTACGCGGTCAATTCGCTACCGGTGATCACCCGATTTGAGGGTGCGGTAATGTTGTTTGCCTGGATTGGTTATAACTATCTGCTGATTCAGTCAGTGCCTGTCTGATATGAGCCACCAACTCCTGACCGAGTCGCAGATCACCGATCGTTGTCGCAAATTGCGCCTGATCAGCTTCGACGTGGACGGCGTGCTGACCGACGGCACGCTCTACTACAGTGACGATGGCCGGGAAATCAAAGCCTTCAACGTTCAGGACGGCGCGGCACTCAAGCTGCTCCAGCAGCAGGGCGTCGCAGTTGCGATCCTGACCGGCCGCGATTCGCCCATGGTTGCCAGGCGCGCGGCAGAACTGGGCATTGAGCACCTGTATCAGGGGCTGGATGACAAACAGGTGGGTATGAACCGCCTGCTCGAGCAGACCGGGCTGACCGCCCAGCAGACGGCTCACGTGGGCGACGACCTCCAGGACCTGACGCTGTTCGATACCGTCGGCTTCTCAATCAGCGTTCCGAACGGCCACCCAACCGTGTTGAGCCGTGCTGATCTCGTCACCACCACCAGTGGCGGACAGGGTGTCGCTCGGGAACTGGCCGAATTAATCCTTCGGGCTCAGGGCACCTGGCCGTACGACTGAGTCATCATGGCGAGAATCAGTACATGGGTTGTCTGCGCCGGTTTGCTGGTGGTCTGCGTTTTGATGGTGTTCGACTCTGCTGAGGAATCCAGCCGTGCTCCGCTGCCTGCTGACCTCGCTGATGCTCCGAACCTGCTGATGGCAACCGCCACCATTCTGCAGTACCGCGAAGACGGAACTCTGAACTACCGTCTGGCTGCCAGACAGATCCGTCATTTCGACGCCGAAAATATCACGCGTCTGCAGGACGCAAGCCTCCATCTGCTTGATTCCGAAGGCAAACCACCTTGGGATATCCAGGCTCGATCGGGTGAAATACGCCAGAATCCGTCGCCTGGCCAACCCGCAGAGGAGGTTGTATTTCTCAACGATCAGGTCGAAATGACCCAGGAATACCCTGACGGCAGCTTCGTCCGGGTGAACACACCGTCCATCTACTACTATCCGGAACGCCAATACGCGGAAACCACCCAGAATGTTATGATCGACACCGACGTGGGCAGAACCAAAGCCATCGGATTACAAGGTGAATTACAGCAAGGACTACTCAGACTGTTCTCCAGCGAGGAAGAACGCGTCCATACCATCGTGCTGCGCAACCAGTTCCGCTGATCGCAGCCCGAGCTGGATCAGTTCGCTGTTGCTCGCCACACTGGCACTGATTCCCTTGCACAGCAGCGCGCTGCCGGAGGATTCCGAGCAGCCCATCCATATCCGCGCCGACAACGCGGAGATCGACAACAAGTCAAAACGCGTCATCTATCGAGGTTCCGTTCAGGTCGATCAAGGCACCTTGCGAGTCACAGCAGACGAAATGACCGTTGAATACCAGGATCAGAAAGTTGTCCGGATTGTCGCCGTTGGCGAACCGGCGCGCTACAAACAGCAGCTGGAAGCGGAAGACGAGATGGTCAATGCCGACGCCAGCACCATTACCTACTACACCCAGGACGAACGCGTCGACCTGCAAGGTGATGCCTCGCTGGAACAGGAAGGGAATACGATCACAGGCGATTTCATCCGCTACGACATCGTTGACGGCAAAATAGACGCGACCGCCGAGGGGAATAATCGCATAGAAATGGAGTTGCAGCCCGCCTTCAGCGAGCAGTAACCGCCGGCCCCAGAATAAAACGGTAAGCAACCCCGAACAGATGTCCACCCTCCAGGTCCGCTCCTTAAGAAAGCAGTATCGTAAAAAGGTCGCGGTCAAAAACGTCAGCCTAAGCGTGAACAGCGGCGAAATCATCGGCCTGCTCGGACCCAACGGGGCAGGTAAAACGACCACTTTTTATATGATCGTCGGCTTGCTGAAAGCAGAAGACGGCGAGATTGTGCTCGATGATAAGACCATCACCCGAGCCCCGATGCACCAGCGGGCGCAGGCGGGTATCGGCTATCTGCCGCAGGAGGCCAGCGTTTTCCGCAAACTCAGCGCGGCCGACAATCTGCTGGCAGTCCTTGAGTTGCGGCGTGATCTCGACAAGGCAGGACAGCGTCGCGAGCTGGAGGCGCTGCTCGATGAATTCAGCCTGCAGGGTGTTCGAGACAACGCCGGCGAACGGCTGTCCGGCGGCGAACGCAGACGGGTTGAAATCGCCCGCGCCCTGGCCACAAAGCCCAAATTCATGTTGCTCGACGAACCTTTTGCCGGTGTTGACCCAATCTCTGTAGCCGACATCAAACGCGAAATCCGTGATCTTGCGGGTCGCAATCTGGGCGTGCTGATTACCGACCACAACGTCCGAGACACGCTGGATATCTGCGATCGGGCCTACATAGTCAGTGAAGGCGAGATTATCGCGGAAGGTGAACCCGAACAGATCCTGCAGAACAATCAGGTACGCAATGTTTATCTCGGCGAGGGCTTCAGCCTGTGAATTTTGCTGAGGGCCCCGGACACCGTGATTATCGAAGCGTCACAACCAGCCGTCACGAGCACTCAGCGGAACTGCTGCAACCATGAAGCAGACGCTGTCACTCAAACTCGGTCAGCAGCTGACAATGACTCCCCAGCTGCAGCAGGCCATCCGGCTGTTGCAGCTCTCCAGCCTGGATCTCCAGCAGGAAGTTCAGGAAGTACTTGAAGTCAACCCGCTGCTTGAGATGGACGAAGACGAACCTATCGGTGACGGCAATGAAGCAGCTGCCGAGCCGGACAACCTGGCTGGCGAATCCGGTGACAGCCCGATTGCTGACTCTCAAAACCCGACCGATGTTGATGGTTCAGACGACACCGGGCTGGCGGATACTGATGCCGAGTGGGATCAGCCAATTCCCGAAGACATGCCAGTGGACACCAGCTGGGACGACGTCTATCAGAGCGCTCCGGCAGCAACTGGACCGGCCGGAGACGATGACTGGAACTTCGACGACTCCCGCAGCGCCGGTGAAACCCTGCAGGAACATCTGCTGTGGCAGCTCAACCTGACTCCCATGTCTGATATTGATCGTCTGATTGCCACTGCGATCATCGATGCGGTGGACGGCAACGGTATGTTGACGTTGAGCGTTGCCGATCTCACTTCCAGTCTGAATCCGATTTCTCTCAATATCGAATCTCCCGCTCACGAAGACGCCGGCTACCTGATCGAAGAAGATGAAGTCGTCGCGGTACTCAAGAGAATCCAGCAGTTCGATCCAACCGGCATAGCCGCGCGAGATCTTCCCGAATGCCTGGCATTACAGTTGCGGGGTCTGGGCCCGGATATTACCTGGCAACCGGAGGCATTGAGCCTGGTAACCAACCATCTGGATCTGCTGGCCTCGCGGGATTTCACCACTCTGAAACGCAAGACCCGTCTCGGTGAAGAAGATCTCACTGAAGTTGTGAAACTGATCCAATCGCTGAATCCACGACCCGGGGCAAGCATCACCACCGAACTGCCGGACTACGTGATACCCGATGTCCTGGTGCATAAACACAACGGCCGCTGGGTCGTTGAACTGAACCCAGACGCGACCCCGAAGCTGCGCATCAACAGCACCTACGCCGGGATGGTCAAACGTGCCGATTCAAGCGCAGATAATACCTATCTGAAAGACAATCTTCAGGACGCGCGCTGGTTCCTTAAAAGTCTGCAGAGCCGCAACGAAACGTTATTGAAGGTAGCCACACGTATCGTCGAGCATCAGCGCGGATTCTTGGAGTATGGCGAGGAAGCCATGAAACCACTGGTCCTGCACGACATTGCAGAAGCCGTGGAAATGCATGAATCCACCATTTCACGCGTCACCAGCCGAAAGTACATGCATACTCCGAGGGGGATTTTCGAGCTGAAATACTTCTTCTCGAGCCATGTATCCACCAACACCGGCGGTGAAGTATCCAGTACGGCGATCAGAGCCCTGATTAAGAAGCTTACCGCTGATGAGAATCCGAAAAAACCATTGAGCGACAATAAAATCGCAGCAATACTGGCAGAGCAGAACATCAAGGTGGCACGCCGGACTGTTGCCAAATATCGGGAATCTCTGGCGATACCGCCTTCCAACGAGCGCAAGCGCCTGGTGTGATCCAACCGGCAACCTGCCGATGACACGCCAGCCGAAGAAAACCCAGCCCCTTTACAAGGGCATCAGGGCAAAGGAGAACACATGCAGCTGAGTATTTCCGGCCACCACATCGACGTCACTGACGCTCTACGCACCTACGTCACCGACAAACTGCAGAAACTGGAGCGACACTACGATCACATCACCAACGCGCACGTCATTCTGAGCGTTGAAAAGCTGCAACAGCGCGCGGAAGCCACTATTCACATCAGCGGACGCGATCTGTTTGCCGACGCGAACTGTGAAGATCTCTACGCCGCGATTGACATGCTCACCGACAAGCTGGATCGGCAGATCCTCAAACACAAAGAAAAAACTCAGGACCGTCAGCACGGCCGCCACTGAGTCCTGAACAAACCGACAGAAAGGCGCGGCCACCGTGGAAATCACTCGTATTCTCGATAAACAGTGCGCTCAGGTCGCAGTAGCTGCAAACTCCCGCAAACGGGTGCTCGAAGCAGCCAGCGATCTGATGGCCGAGCACCATCCGGAGCTGTCCGCCCGACAATTGTTCGACGAACTGATGAACCGAGAACGCCTTGGCAGCACGGGCATTGGCGAAGGGGTTGCCATTCCCCACTGCCGACTCGATTGTGACCGGATTCTGGGAGCTCTGATCACCCTGGAACATTCGATAGACTACGATGCAATCGACGATCAGCCTGTCGACATGCTGTTTGTGCTGGTAGTCCCTAGAGAGGAAACCAGTGCCCATCTGGAGCTGCTAGCTGCGCTGGCTCGCATCTTCGACAACCCTGAAAACCGCCGCCTGCTCAGGTCTTCGGGTACCGGCAATGAGCTCTATGCGCAACTGGTTGGACTGTTCAGCAGTGAGGCAGCATGAAGCTCAGCATCATCAGCGGACGTTCAGGCTCAGGTAAGTCGACCGCGCTGCGGGCGCTTGAGGACGCAGGATTCAATTGCCTGGACAATTTCCCGGTCAGCCTGCTCGAGGCGCTGGTCGAAAACACCCTGGCAGAATCAGACACTCAGGATATCGACTATGCGGTCTGCATCGACGCGCGCAATCATCAACTGGACAAATTTCCCGAAATTCTGGCCAGAATTGATCGTAGCCGGGTCAGCATCCAGATTATCTACCTGGACGCTTTGACCGGTACTCTGGTTAAGCGCTTCAGTGAGACTCGCCGGCGCCACCCATTAACAGACCAGCACACGAACCTGCTCGAAGCTATCGAAGCAGAACGAGAGCTGCTGCAACCGATCGCTGACGTCGCTGATCTGACCATGGACACAACCGCGATGCTCGGCAGTCAGCTGATCGACGCAATCCGCAGCCGGGTCGCTGCCAGCAAAATCCCCGGGATATCCATTCTGTTTCGCTCGTTCGGGTTCAAATTCGGCGTACCAGTCGATGCCGACTTTGTCTTCGACATTCGCTGTCTGCCGAATCCACACTGGCACGATCATCTCCGCAAGCTATCCGGCAGAGACGCGCCGGTTGTGGATTTTCTAGAAAAGCATGAGATGGTCGAGAACATGCGCAAAGACATCTCCAATTTTCTCGAAAACTGGATCAGCGCTTTCGAAGCGGACAATCGAGCCTACATGACGGTCGCAGTGGGCTGCACGGGCGGTCAGCATCGCAGTGTCTATATGGTCGAACAGCTTGGTGAACATTTCCAAGCCCACAGCGGTCGGGTTCTGGTCAGACATCGCGAGCTACCGGTCGGGAAGGTTATCTGATGTTCACCACCACGCTGCGCATCATCAATCCTCTCGGCCTGCACGCCCGTGCAGCAAGCAAGTTTGTCAACGTCGCCAAGTCTTTTCAGGCTGAGGTGCAGCTCAGCAGAGGTGCCGAGAGCGTTGACGGCAAACGCATCATGAGTGTGATGCTGCTCGCAGCACCAGTCGGCAGCGACGTCGAACTGAGTGTTGAGGGTGATGATGCGGAACAAGCTTTCAATGCCCTGTGCCATCTCATCAACGATGGATTCGGCGAGCTGGACTGATCGTGGAGTTTCAGGACCACCTCAGTGAGGTCATTGAGTCTTATGACCGTGGTGCGATGGATGAGACCAGGCTGCTGCTGGCGTCGCTGCGATCTCCCGAAATTGCCACCCTGCTCGAATCCACGCCGCCGAAAGTTCGCCAGGTGTTATGGAAGCTTCTGGACGAAGAAGAAGAAAACAAAGTCCTTCAGCATCTGCACGACGATGTCCTGCTGGAGTTCCTCGGGTCGATGGATGCGCAACAGATTGCTGCGGCAGCAGACAATCTGGAGACCGACGATTTTGCCGATATCCTGCAGCAGTTACCCGACACCATTTCCGATTCGGTGCTCGCCTCGCTGGATGCCAGCGACCGCTCCCGCGTCGAAGCCGTGCTGTCGTACCCGGAAGATACCGCCGGTGGGCTGATGAACACTGACACGATCACGGTGCGACCGCGTCACGCCGTTGAAATTGTGTTGCGCTATCTGCGCCTGCTTAAAGACCTGCCCGCAACGACCGATTCGCTGATAGTCGTGAACAGCCGCGATGAATATGTCGGCATGCTGCCAATTGCCAAACTGGTCACCTCGGATCCATCAGTGACCGTTCGCGAAATCATGAACAGTGATGCGGAGTCATTCGACGTCTATACACCGGATGCTGAAGTCGCCCGCCGTTTTTCGGAACACGATCTGATCAGCGCACCGGTACTGGATGCAGGAGGTAAGCTGCTCGGTCGGATCACCATTGATGATGTTGTCGACGTCATCATCGAAGACGCTGAAGAAGCGCTGATGACCCGTGCGGGTCTCGATCTTGAAGAGGACACATTCGCACCAATTCTTAAAGCCGCCCGGGGTCGGGCTGTATGGCTGACCATCAATCTGCTCACCGCGTTTCTAGCCGCTGCAGTAATCAACATATTCGAAGACACCATCGCCAAAGTGGTCGCTCTGGCAGTGCTGATGCCGATTGTTGCCAGCATGGGCGGCATCGCGGGTACCCAGACCCTAACCCTGGTGGTGCGCGGCATGGCGCTCGGGCAGGTAGGCCGAGCCAATCTGCGCTATCTGGTCAACCGGGAGGCTCTGGTGGCCATTCTCAACGGTATGTTGCTGGCAGCTCTGGTCGGCGCGGTCGCGGCAGTTGCATTTCAGGACTATGTGCTAGGTGGGGTCATCGCACTGGCGATGATCATCAATCTGGTCGTTGCTGCAGTCTCAGGTACGCTGTTGCCAAGCATCCTGACAGCGCTTCGGATCGATCCGGCGCTGGCCGGTGGCGTGGTGCTCACCACCATCACCGATGTTACCGGGTTCTTTGTGTTTCTCGGCCTGGCCACCTGGGCTTACGCCTGAACCCAACTCGGCCAACCTTACGTTCCGGCAACCGTCATCCCTTCGAGCAGCAGTGAAGGCGCGCGGATGTTGCCGCGGTTGTCCAGATCGTCACCCAAAGCGACCACGTTCATGAACATGTCCTTCAGATTTGCCGCGATCGTCACTTCGTCAACGGCAAACGCGATTTCTCCGTTTTCGACCCAGAAACCAGCGGCACCCCGGGAATAGTCTCCGGTGACGGCGTTAATCCCCTGACCCATCAGGTCGGTCACCAGCAGTCCGGTATCCATCAGTTTCAGCAGTTCCGTCGCGGGTCGGGTGGTACCTGACAGCGTGAGATTGAAGACACCGCCAGCATTACCCGTGGTCGGCAATCCGAGCTTACGGCCTGAATAGCTGGAGAGCACATAGCTTTCAACGACGCCATCGGCGATAAAAGACTTCTCCGCCGTAGCCACGCCTTCGGCGTCGAATCCGGCACTGCCGAGTTGGCCTGGCAGATGGGGAAACTCCCGCAGTTGCAGGTGATCGGCAGCGACCCTTTGCCCAAGTGAATCCAACAGATAGGTCGCCTTGCGATACTGGGCACCGCCGCTGATAGCCGACAGCAGATGACCGGCCAGGCCGCCGGCCACCTGAGGAGCAAACAGCACCGGCACTGTGCCTGTCGGAATTCGCCGGGGTGACAGCCGTGCAGTGGTTCGACGCGCCGCTTCAATACCAACCGCCTGGGCGTCCTCGAGCAAATCGGGATTACGATTGACCGTGTACCAGTAGTCACGCTGCATACCGCTGTCGTCTTCGGCAATCAGTACGCAGCTCAAGCCATGGCGGGTGCCCAGATAGCCGCCGATAAATCCCAGAGAATTGCCGTAGGCGCGGCAGGACTGCTGAGTCGAGACCTCGGCACCTTCAGAATTGCTGATTCTGGTATCGAACCCGAGACCTGCCTGTTCGCAGTCACGCGCCAGCGTCTGGGCCCTCTCAGGATCGATATCCCAATCGTGCCGCAAATCGAGTTCAGGGATTTTTTTCGCCAGCAGAGCAGGATCCGGCAGACCTGCGCAGGGGTCTTCCTCGGTATAGCGGGCGATGTTGGCGGCTGCAGCAACCGTTTCCCGGATAGCTTCGGAGCTGGCATCAGATGTACTCGCTGAGCCTTTGCGCTGACCGAAGTAGACGGTGATACCAAAGCCGCGATCATGATTGAATTCAACGGTTTCCAACTCACCTTTGCGCACTGTCACGCCCAGCCCGACGTCTTCCGACGCCGATACTTCCGCATCACTTGCACCCTGACGTTTTGCTTCGGCAAGAATGTCCTGAACCAGAGTTTTAAGGCGGCTTTCCGTCTCAACCAGCGATACTTTGTTGTTCTGCATCAGGTATTCAATTCTCCCCGGGAGTGTGACTGCATGATTATCTTGGTGATTCCGACCATCATTCTCTTCATCATTTCCTCCGACATTTCCTGCGACATTCCCTGCGACATTCCATAGAAGCGTCAGCTTAGGTAGGCTCGCCCACTATGAATGATGAAGAACACGAGATCAGCAAGTCTGAGCGAAAACGCCAGGCAACGCATCTGCAAAAACTGGGCGGTCGACTGGCCGAATTCAATGACAGCGATCTGGCTTCACTGGCCCTGCCGGAAAAACTGGTCGATGCCATCGCCAATTATCGCCGCTTCCCATCCCGTGAAGCGAAGCGTCGACAATTGCAGTACATCGGCAAACTGATGCGCAATGTTGACTATGAAGCCATCGCGCTGGTGGTTGATCGCTACGACAGCGACGCCGCTGCCAGTAGCCACGACTTCCATCTGCTGGAACAGTGGCGCGAGCGTCTCATCGATGATCCGAACGCGCTCACTGCCTACCTCGACGAGCATCCCGATGCAGATCGGCAGCGCTTACGCCAGCAGCTGCAGCGGATACGTAAAGCCCGGGATGAAACCCAGCAGAAAGCCGCCGCCCGGGAACTGTTTCGCCTGCTGCGAGAATTCTCTCAACCGGTCTGAGTACCACCAACAATCACTTCGTCGATTTTCAAAGTTGGCTGCCCGACCCCGACCGGAACCGACTGGCCGTCTTTGCCGCATACCCCAACGCCTTTATCCAGTGCCAGATCGTTACCGACCATGGAAATCCGATTCATTACTTCCGGGCCATTGCCGATCAGGGTGGCACCGCGGATCGGCGCTCCGACTTTGCCATTTTTAATCAGATACGCTTCGGTGGCCGAAAACACGAAACGGCCAGAGGTAATGTCCACCTGCCCCCCACCGAAGTTCACCGCATAAATACCATCGTCAACACTGGCGAGAATCTCTTCAGGCGTGTGTTCACCCGGCATCATGAAGGTATTGGTCATCCTCGGCATTGGCAGATGCGCATAAGACTGGCGGCGGCCATTACCGGTTGGGTCAACGCCCATCAATCTGGCGTTGAGCTTGTCCTGCATATAGCCTTTGAGGATACCGTTCTCGATCAGGACTGTACGTTGTGTCGACACACCCTCATCGTCCACAGTCAACGAGCCGCGGCGATCTGCCAGGCTGCCATCGTCAACAACCGTACACAGCGGTGACGCCACCTGTTCGCCAACGCGATTGGCAAAAGTGGACGATCCTTTCCGATTGAAGTCCCCTTCAAGACCATGACCAACCGCTTCGTGGAGCAGCACACCGGGCCATCCTGAGCCGAGTACGACGGTCATCGGTCCGGCCGGCGCATCTTGAGCTTCCAGATTAAGCAGGCCAGACCGCACAGCTTCCCGAGCCAGTTCGTCAGGGAATGCTGCCCCGGTGAGACGAGCCAGATCATAACGACCCCCGCCACCGGCACTGCCTCGCTCGCGGCGCCCGCCCTGCTCAACAATCACTGACACGTCGAGCCGGACCAGGGGGCGAACGTCTGCGGCCATGGTTCCGTCAGAGGCCAGTACCAGCATCTGGTCATGACTCGCCGACAGCCGGACCGTGACCTCTTTGACCCTTGGATCAATATCCCGGGCCAGCTGATCGACACGGGTGAGTACCGCGACCTTGTCCGAGTCGGACAGAGAAGTAATGGGATCTGCACTGGCATAAAGCGGCTGCACGGCGCGTGCGCTAGGTGCTGCCAGTCTGCCGGACTGACCCGCTCGAGCAATCGACCGGGCAGCTTCAGTGGCGGCTGTCAGCGCGGGTAGCTGTATGTCTTCGGCGTAGGCAAAGCCGGTCTTTTCACCGGCGAGCGCCCGGACCCCAACTCCCTGGTCGACGCTGAAACTGCCATCTTTGACAATGCCGTCTTCCAGCGCCCAGCTTTCGTGGCGCTGATACTGAAAGAACAGCTCGCCCATGTCGATCTGGCTGCCCATGAGCCGTCCCATCAGCGCTTCCACATCGTTCTGATCAATGCCTGCGGGCGCCCAGAGGCGCGAGCGCGCCTGCTTCAATACATCATTCATCGGCCGACTATACGGGCAGCGCGGCGGATCGGGAAGTCAGCTGTCTTCCTGCTGAGGATCTTCCTGGTCAGGCTGCAGGGGAAGGTCTTCAGGCAATTCCGACGGAAGATCAGCGGGGACTGGCAGCTCGGCAGACGGAGTTTCGACAATATCGTGCGGCTTGTCGACTGAGCGGTCCCAGACGTTGACGAAGGTGAGCTCAGGGTTTTCGATTGGTCCTGTAATCGTGTATTTAGCGCTGGAAAACTGCTCAATGGGTTTGCGCAGCATCCGCTCACCGACAATGACGCCAATCGCGGTCAGCGGGTTTGCCAGAGCAATATAGGCCGCATACCAGGGCAGACTCCGAGTGACTGGCAGGGTCACGATCATTTCGTTGTCCAGGGTGCCCTCCAGCAGATTCACTTCACCCGCAATCTTGAACTCGGAACCCGAACCGATGATTTTGATCGGTTCAGGGGTGAAGATCAGCCGGCCTTCGTCGAAGTAGGTTTCTGCACGGATCTCTTCGAAGGAGATACCCTTGCCACGGACATCTGAAAAATCCAGATTCAAACGCTTCAATACGGTGGAAAAGTTCACCAGCGAAAAAATCTTCAACGCACCCTGGCCGCCGGCATCAACTTCCATGAAGCGACCGTCTTTGGCGACAAAGGTTGCAGGACCAATCAACCGATCGACGTCAACGTTAGCGGGTGAACCACGCCAGTGCAGGTCACCGGAAAACTGAGCCGAACTGGTGGACAGTGACGGGACTATGTCCCACAACGGCAGGACCTTCTCAAGGTCGGCCATTGCCAGCGTGCCTTTAAAGCGGGTCTGATTCGGCTCCGCCTGCCAGTAAACTTCGTCTGAGGCGATGGCAACGCCCCTCAGATTGGCCTTGAGATCCCGTAAAGCCACGCCCTGATCGTCTGGCACCAGGCTCAGACTCCAGGCCCCATAGTCCGCTTCACCGACATTGAATTGATCAACGGTGACATCCGCCAGCGGCAGATCGGCAATCACCGAAGGATCCAGCGGATCCGGAGCCTCTTCGTTTTCAGGAGCCTCGCCTGCCGGGCTGGTGTCCGGGAGCCGCAGGTGGGTCAAATGAATCTGCATCGGCTCATCATCGATATAGCTGACTTCACCCTGAGCGGACTGACTCTCAAACACCAGAGCCAGGCTGCCGGGGGCAATAGTGCCGTTGAGAAGAACATCGCTGAAGCGCAGGTCCTCCAGCGCGATGTGTTCGGCCACTAAGTCATCAAGTCGGATAGGCAATGCGAGTGCCGACTCGCCGTCCCCGTCCGGAATCACCTCGTCGAGCCGGAATCCGGATACCTGCCCGGACAGCACCAGTTCGCTGACCGAAGAGTTGATGGTGGGTGCTGGTTCGCCAAAACCAATCGCGCCGCGCTGCAGTCCATCAGCCACGTGCAGCCATCCCTGGGCATTGCCATAGCCGAAGTTCAGCGCCTGATAATCCTCTAAGAAGCGCAGCTCGACTGCTGTCGCGACCGAGTCTTCGGGCTGTTTGCCGAGTTCACCCGGCAACGCAAGCGCCAGCCCGGCAAGATCCGAAACCACCTCCAGCCGGGGAACCTCATCGCCGAGCTCAATGTGCAGGTCAGCGAGGTAGTCGAACCCGCCCTGAAGAATCCCCGGATCTGCAATATCGAGAACCTCCAGCACATCGGTATAGGCGGCCTGACCGACAATACTGAAGATCACGGTATCGTCATCGCTGCGAGCCCCGAACACGGCCGGTTGATCAAGAATCCGGCCCCGGACGTTGCTGGCTGCGATTCTGGACGGGTATTCGTAGCTGACAAGCCCGCTGAGTGCTTCCAGATCAACCCGATAATCATCTAAAGATAGATCGGTGTCGTTCAGACCAATTTCCAGACGGGCGGCGAATTCGTTTTCCAGACTCGTTTCGCCGATATGTTCTGCCCGCAGTGACAGCGGGATGTGCAGCGTGCCATCCAGCGTAATCGCACCTTCGCCGCGCCAGTCGGGCGTAATGAAACTCATCCAGTCCTTCAGTGGTGTCGAGCGAATGAAGGTCAGCGCAGCATCAACGGTTGTTTCGGTGGACAGGACCAGGTCTGCATAAGCTGCATTGTCCGCCAGCAACAGGCGGGTTCCATCCAAAGTGGATCCATAGCTGCTGGTGCCACGGTCTACTGCGAAGCGAACGTCTTTCGCCGCCACTTCGATGAAGCCATCCAGACCAAACATTTCCGGCCAGTCGGGATGGTATTGCACATGGCCACCGGTGATGTCTGCCGACATCTCGAGACGCCGGGCAAGCTCAAAAGGCTGCACAATGATCTGACCGTGATAGGCAAATCTGATGTTTTCGAGGAGACCCGCGCGAGGGCCGCGCTCAATCCACTCCGGCAGTCCAGCGGGAAGCCGTATCGGCACAAACTGCTTGGCATCTTCGATGCTCGCCTGATCTGCGTTGACAATCAGGGTCAGTCGATCATGCTCGGGCTGGCCAGGAACCCGATTGATCGCAAACCCACCAGAGGCATGACTGTCTCCAACCGACAGCCGCATGCCCAGTCCACGCATTGCGAAGTAACCTTTGCCAAACCATGCCTGCAGAATGCCCTGGGCGTATCCCATCATCCAGTTATCGGCAAACTGAGCCCGCCAGTGGGTATCCATGTTCTCGGCGTTGAGCCTAATCTGCATACCGCGATTAAAACCGACCAGTTCGCCACCCCCACCACGCATGTAGGGTGCCCCACCGAAACTCTCCAGATCGATGCGCTGCAGCGTGGCCGCATAACCCAGCTCACCCGACCCGCTGTCAATGTAACCTCGCAGATTGCGGGCCTGGCCACGCAGCTGGAGCCCGGTCAACCAGCGCTCTCCGGGCGAGCCTTCGGGTAATCGAGTAGAAAAAAACCCCAGCAGTTCGCCCAGATCGAGCTCTTGCGTCCACCAGCTTGTCAAGCCGTCAGTGAGGTCCAGCAAGATAACCGGCAGCTTGATTTCTTCTTCAGTTCCGCTCAGATAGAGGCCGCTGACCTGTGCCAGATGACCCGTCTCACTGGCCCGGGTCTGTACCATCAAGCCACCGTTGAATGCTTTATCCGGCGCCAGTTCCAGACCGCTGACAGATACCGCAGCGACGCCGCCGGCAACATCCGCGTCGAGCCGCCAGCGTAGATCAAGTTCATCCAGTCGCGGTGAGCCGACTCGAGCCAGCGCAGCCGGCAGGACCAAGCCCCGGCTGGACGCAGTGATCGCCTGCGTTGCCGTTCTTACCAGCGCCACAGAGTCATTGCCATCAAAAGCCAGCCGCAGCGCGCAATCGTCGGCGCAGGACTGATCGGGGTTGCTCAGTTCCAAGCGATGTCGGTGCATGCCGACTCGATTCATCGCCCGGTAGTGCACATCCAGAGAACCGGATCCTGCTGCTGATGAAAATCCAAGCCGACTGGCGATGTCGATACCATCACTGTGATAGACCAGATCACTCAGATCGAAATCAAAGCTGCCGAGCCCACCCCGAAACCGCCATCCGGTGTCGCTATGTTCGAAATCAATCTGACCCTGTTCGATCGCGAATTGCCGGGCAACGGGCGTACTGCGCCACAGGGTTTCCAGCAAACCGATTTCGACGTAGACGCCTTCAACATGACCAGCGGGCAGGTCTATGCGGCCAATGCGAATCACCGGATTCAGCTGATGCCACTCGCCCTGCAGCCCCGAGACTTCAATGCCCTGGCTCCACAACCACTGATTGGCAGCCACTTCCAGATCATCGAGCAGCCACATCAGCACCCGACCGCCCACCTGAAGAGACGCGAACACCAGCGCGGTGAGAGTCAGAAGGATCAGCAGTGGTCGGAAAATGAGATGCAAAAGATGGGTCCTGCCCCAGAGTGTATTGCGACGATATCGCGTCAAGCTTACTGTCGGAATCGCCGCCGTCTACCGTTGCAGGACAATCTCAGCCGGGGCGCCGCATGTCCTGCACCAGGACCACATCATACTCCCCAGGACCATAACTCGGCTCGATCTGCATGCTGATTTCCCGGCCAATCTGTGCAGCCAGTGATTCCAGGAACCGCGCATCTTCGTCAAGTAAACGGTCAACAACCCGAGAACCGCTGCGAACCAGGTAGCTGCCTTCCCGCTGCTGCCCTTCACAACGCAGATTTGCGTCCTCCAGAATTGACCGAAAAATCTCTACACAGGTAGTGGCCGAGGTTTTCACTGTGCCAACACCCGCACACTGGTCACAAGGCTCACAAATCTGCTGCGCCAGGCTCTCACGGGTCCGCTTGCGGCTCATCTGCACCAGACCAAGTGACGAAAACCCCTCCAGACGGGTTCGGGCGGGATCCTGGTCGCAGGCTTTTTCCAGCGCCCGCAGGACCTGACGCTGATGCTCTTGTTCTTCCATGTCGATGAAATCGATGACGATGATTCCGCCCAGATTGCGCAGCCGCAACTGGCGCGGAATGATTGCCGCGGCTTCCAGGTTGGTCCGGTAGACGGTTTCTTCCAGCGAGTGACTGCCCAGGAAACCACCGGTGTTCACATCGATTGTAATCATTGCCTCGGTTTGTTCGATCACCACATGACCGCCACTTTTCAGGTCCACCCGCCGGACCAGCGCGCGTTCGAGTTCATCGTCAACGCCGAAACGCGCAAACAGTGGCCGCGGCTCGCAGTAAAGCTCGAGGCGCTGGGTAAATTCAGGGATAAACTCGCTGACAAACGAATGCACCCGTTCGAAGGTACCCTGGTGATCGATGAGAATCCGCTCACTGTCCACACCGACGAGGTCGCGAACCATACGAATGTGCAGCGGCAGCTCTTCGTAAACCAGCGCCGGACAGCCCCGATCCCGCTTCTTTTCCAGCAGTCGATCCCAGATTCGAGTTAACACCCGGATGTCGAGGTCCACCGCTGCCCGCCGCACCCCGTCAGCTGCGGTTCTGGCAATGAACCCCATCCCGATGCCCTGCTCCGAGCGAACTTCGTCGATCAGCATTTTCAACCGATCCCGTTCGCCGGGTTCATCGATACGCTGGGAAATACCGATGTGATCGTTGAATGGCATCAACACCATATAGCGGGAAGCAATCGCGAGCTGAGTGGTAAGACGGGCACCTTTCCCGGAGATCGGATCTTTGGCGATCTGCACCATCAGCTGTTGCCCTTCGTGCAGCAGGTCGCGAATATCCGGCGGTCGAGTGAGGTCTTCACCGGCATCGTTGTCGCCTTTGATCAGCCGGGGACCTTCGATGTCACGAACATGCAGGAAGCCGGGTCGATCCAGGCCAACGTCGACAAACGCTGCCTGCATGCCGGGAATAATGCGATCTACCCGGCCGAGATAAACGTTCCCGGTCAGGCTGTAGCCATCGGCGCGCGCCAGATGAACTTCCTGGACCGCACCAGCGCGCAACAGAGCCACACGAGTTTCGAACTCGCTGACTGCAATCAGTATCTCTTCAGCCATCTATTCGACGGCGCCAGGTGTCTATGCCAAAACGCTCAAGCAGTCGCTCCGTCTCTGCCAGCGGCAGGCCCACCACAGCGCTGTAACTACCTTCAATTTTGCTGGCAAATATACTCCCAATCCCCTGAATCCCATAACCGCCTGCTTTATCTGCTGGTTCGCCCGTGTGCCAGTAGTCGATGGCCCGCGCTTCGCTGATGGATCCGAACAGGACTCTGGTGATCACCAGTGCAGTCTCGATCTGCCGTCCGTCGCTGATCGCCACGCAGGTCATGACCTCGTGCCAGCCATCGGCCAGCAGGCGCAGCATCGCCACCGCGTCATCCTGATCTGCGGGTTTACCAAGAATACGACCAGATTTGACCACTACTGTGTCCGCAGCCAGGGTGATGACTCCAGGAACGGCGACTGCCGCCGACTTCTGTTGCGCCATGCGTTGCACGTAGCCTTCGGGAGGTTCGCCGCGGCGCACCGATTCATCGATGTCTGCGCTGAGCACTTCAAACTCGATGCCGATCTGACGCAACAGCTCAGCGCGACGTGGCGAGGCGGAAGCCAGAATCAGCGACTGGCCGGTCACTCGACCCGCGCACTCACCCGCAGGCGATCCAGGATGAGATATAAAAACGGCCAAAGCAGCATGCTGGTCACCGCCGGCAACACCACTGCCCAGCTCATGCCCCTGCCAAACATTGTATCGGCCACCAGCAGACGCAGAGTCTCCCCGCCCAGCACCAGCAGAAACACCACACCACACTGCTGGACAACGGAATACATCCGCAGCCGTTCGTAGAAACGCCAGGCAATGTAGGTGATTGTCGCAAGTAAAAAACCATTCAGGCCCAGAGGATCTGCGTTCAACACATCAACCAGAAAGCCCAGCAGCCAGGCGGCGATCAGACCCAGACGATTGGGTAATGCCATAACCCAGTAAAAAATCACCATCGCAACCCAGGCCGGCCGCCACCAGCCCAACCCGGCAGGCCAGGTTTCCGGCAGATGCACAACCCCGAGCACCATCGCGAACAGAATCGTGACCAGAATCAGCCAGCCGCCGTTAGCCGGATTCACGCGTCCTCCTCCGGTATTTCTGAATCAGTAGAATCGCCAGCCTCATCAGACAGCTCTTCAGGTTCGAGTTCGGGCTGGGCGAACAACACCAGCACATGGCGCGATCGATCGAGAAAAGCCGTAGGACGAACGGTTATTCTGGCGTACGCACTGGTATCTTCGATGATCACCGAGGCGACATAGCCAACCGGATAGCCGACCGGAAAACGCCCCGCCAGTCCGGAAGTTTCGACCAGATCTCCTGCGCGGATGTCGGCGGTGACCGGCACGTTTTCCAGCTCCAGTGCGTCCCGGCGCCCGGTTCCACCAGCAACGCTGCGGACACCATTACGGTTAATCTGTACCGGCAGCGCGTGGCTGACGTCGGTAATCTGCAGAACTCTGGAAGTGAACTGACCCACCTCGACGATCTGGCCGAACAGACCCTGCGCGTCGATCACCGCCTGGCCGACCGACACCCCGGCGTCTCTGCCTTTGTCGACAATCACCTGATGGGTATTTACCCCAGGCACGACGCCCACCAGTTCTGCGATAAGCACCTCGGTGGGTAAGCGTGCCCGACTGCCAAGCAGTTCTCTGAGTCTGGCGTTCTCCTGACGCAGCGACAGAAATTGCTGGGAGACCTGAGACAGCTCCAGCACACGCCGTTCCAGCAGGGCATTGTGCTCACGCAGATTCTCCCGGCTGGCAACTACCTCACCAACTGAATCGCCAAATAGATAGGGTGTCTCTGCCACCACCTGCAATGGACTGACCAGCGTGGCCAGAGTACTGCGAACGGGTTCGAGAAGACGGGTAGTCCCTTCGAGGGTAACAAGAATGGCAGAAACCAGAGCGAGCCCTGTCAGCAGAAAGCCGGCGCCGGATTCACGTACAAATAGCGCTTTTATTCGCCAGTTCCTCTGTCAGACGATCATTCCGTCGAGAGTAGATCCGCGTTCCCTGCCTGATCCATCATTTCCAGAGCCTTGCCCCCGCCACGAGCCACGCAGGTCAGCGGGTCCTCGGCGATGATTACCGGTAAACCGGTTTCTTCCGCGAGCAGCACATCCAGGTCGCGCAACAGTGCTCCGCCACCTGTGAGCACAAGACCTGTTTCTGCGATGTCAGACGCCAACTCCGGAGGACACTGCTCCAGCGCGCTTTTTACCGCCTGCACAATCATCGACAGAGGTTCCTGCAGCGCTTCTAAAATCTCGTTGCTGTTCAGCGTGAAGCTGCGCGGCACACCTTCCGCCAGGTTGCGACCCCGCACATCAATCTCGCGTAAATCTTTCTGTGGATATGCAGCGCCAATCTCCTGCTTGATCCGCTCAGCGGTGGCTTCTCCGATCAGACTTCCCTGGGTGCGGCGCACATAGGCAACAATGGCCTCATCAAAGCGATCGCCACCAACCCGCACCGTATCGGAATAAACCACCCCATTTAACGAGATGATCGCAATTTCAGTGGTGCCACCGCCAATATCCACAACCATGGTACCCACAGCTTCCTGGACCGGAAGACCGGCACCAATTGCCGCGGCCATCGGCTCTTCGATCAGGCGCACATCGCGGGCTCCTGCTGACAGCGCACTTTCACGGATCGCCCGGCGCTCGACCTCGGTGGATTTACAGGGCACGCAGACCAGGACCCGAGGGCTGGGTCGGATAAATGAGTTTTCGTGAACTTTGCCGATGAAGTACTTGAGCATCTTCTCGGTGACCAGAAAGTCGGCGATCACGCCGTCTTTCAGGGGCCGTATGGCCGTGATATTGCCGGGCGTGCGACCGAGCATACGTTTGGCATCCAGGCCCACCGCAGCCACGGTTTTCTGGCTTCCCTGGACACGAATGGCAACGACCGAAGGTTCATTGAGGACAATCCCCTGTTCGCGCACATATATCAGCGTGTTGGCGGTACCCAGGTCGATGGACAGGTCCCTAGAGAACAGCCCGCGGATATATTTGAACATAATGTTGGGGAACTCAGAAAATCTTGAAAAAATTCAGCAACTAAACGCGTAAAACCAGTATAGAACGCTCAACGCGGCGCTACTCTAACAATTTGCTGGCAACCAATAAATGGCCAAATCAGTTTTGCTTGAAATGGCGCTGTGTTGCAGTTTGATTTAGGCTTGCGCGCCATCCTAACAGGGGCTTTGTCTCTTGGCCGATATAGATATTCAGCATCTGGCAAATCTTGCTCAACTTGAGCTGAGCCAGCAGGAAATTTCCGTGGTAGGCGAAGACCTGCAGCGCATCATGATCATGGTCGATCAGATGCAGGCCATTGACACCAGTAACGTTGAACCACTGGCACATCCGCTGGACGCCAGGCAGCGGTTGCGACCCGACCAGATCACAGAAACCATCGAGCGGGACCTGTACCAGCAGGGCGCACCGGCAACCGCCGACGGGCTGTACCTGGTCCCCCGAGTGGTCGAATAAGCGCTCAGAATGGATACAGATTTATCACTCGCCGGGCTCGCCACCGGCCTGCGGGAACGCAGCTTTTCCAGCGTCGAGCTCACTGCGGCACTGCTGGCGCAGATAGCGGAGCGCAATCCGCAACTTAACGCGTTTATCACCGTCACCGCCGATGAGGCGCTGCAACAGGCCGCCGCCGCTGACGCCGCGCTTGCCGGAGGCGCCAGCTCAGCTCTTTGCGGAATACCGCTGGCCTACAAAGACATCTTCTGCACCCGTGGCGTACGCACCACCTGCGGTTCCAGGATGCTCGAAGAGTTCATCGCACCTTATGACGCGACCGCAACCGCGCGCCTGGCCGCTGCCGGCGCAGTGATGCTGGGTAAAACCAATATGGATGAGTTCGCGATGGGCTCGTCTAATGAAAACAGCCATTTCGGCGCCGTGGCCAATCCCTGGGATGACACGCGAGTGCCTGGGGGATCGTCAGGCGGCTCAGCCTGCGCCGTTGCTGCAGGTCTGGCACCCGCTGCCCTCGGCACCGATACCGGCGGTTCAATTCGCCAGCCAGCTGCTTTTTGCGGCGTGTCCGGCCTGAAGCCGACCTACGGTCGGGTATCCCGATACGGCATGGTGGCGTTTGCCTCCAGCCTCGACCAGGCTGGCGTATTCGCTCGCAGTGCCGCCGATATCGCAACGGTTCTTCCCCACATGGCCGGATTTGATCCACTTGACTCGACCAGTTCTGAACACGAAGACCCCTGGCTGGACGCCTGCACAACACAGCCACTGGGCACCGCCCGCTCAGGACGTATCGGTCTGCCGAAACAGTATTTCCGGGATCTTGGGGTCACCGAAGCCAGCCTTCAGAGTGCCTGCCGGGTGTTGGAGGCCTCGGGTTTCGAGCTTGTTGATGTATCGCTGCCACACGTTGACGCCGCGATCCCCTGCTACTACATCATTGCTGGTGCTGAGGCGAGCACCAACCTGTCGCGCTACGACGGAGTCCGCTTCGGACACCGCTGCGACAACCCGCAATCCCTCGAAGACCTGTATCGCCGCTCACGCAGCGAAGGCTTCGGGGCAGAAGTGAAAAGACGGATCCTCACCGGCACCTATGCGCTTTCAGTCGGCTACTACGACGCCTATTACCTGAAGGCTCAGAAAATCCGCCGGTTGATCCAGCAGGATTTTCTCGCCGCATTTGCCGACGTCGATCTGATCATCGCGCCTACGACACCTGATATCGCATTCAAGCGCGGTGACCTGGTCGATGACCCGGTCGCCATGTATCAGCAGGACATCTACACCATCCCTGCCAGCCTGGCCGGCCTGCCGGCCATGTCGATACCCTGTGGAACCCATCGGGGACTGCCGCTGGGTCTACAGCTGATCGGTCCGCATTTTGCCGAAAAGAGGCTGCTGGAAACGGCTGCCAGTTTTCAACAGCAGACAGACTGGCACCAGCAGCGACCTGGACAGAATCCTCAGGCAGCAGATTCGGGCAGCGAAACATGAGCTGGGAAAGCGTAATTGGCCTGGAAGTGCATGTGCAGCTGGCCACCAACAGTAAAATTTTCTCCGGTGCTCCAACCGCCTTCGGGGCTGAACCTAACACCCAGGCCTGCGTTGTCGATCTGGGTCTGCCCGGCGTTCTGCCGGTCTTAAACGAAGAAGCGGTACGGATGGCGGTGAAATTCGGCCTGGCCATCGGCGCGGAGATCCATCCCTATTCGGTTTTCGACCGGAAAAACTATTTTTACCCGGATCTGCCGAAGGGTTATCAGATCAGCCAGTTTGAGCAGCCCATTGTCGGTCGCGGCTCACTGACCGTGCACGTCGAGGGCTGCGAACCGCAACAAGTGGGTATTACCCGTGCGCATCTGGAAGAAGACGCCGGCAAATCGATTCATGATGCCTATGCCGGGCTGACCGGAATTGATCTGAATCGCACCGGTACACCCTTACTGGAAGTGGTTTCAGAACCCGATCTGCGCACGGCGGCAGAAGCTGCTGCCTATTTTCGCCAGCTGCACAGCCTGGTGCGCTATCTGAAAATCTGTGATGGCAACCTGGCCGAGGGCAGCATGCGCTGCGACGCCAACGTCTCTGTGCGGCGGGTTGGTGACCCTGAGCTCGGCGTGCGCGCTGAGATCAAAAACATCAATTCTTTCCGGTTTGTGGAAATGGCCATCACCTACGAGATCGAGCGACAGATCGAACTGCTCGAAAGCGGCGGCACGGTGGCACGCGACACCCGCCTCTACGACGCGGAACGCAACGAAACCCGGTCGATGCGCAGTAAAGAACTGTCCAACGACTATCGTTATTTTCCCGACCCCGACCTGCTGCCGATCGAACTCGACCAGTCCTTCATCGACGCCGTCGCCGCCGACCTGCCGGAATTGCCGGAAGCCAAACTCAAACGCTATGTTGCCCAACTCGAGTTGAGCGACTACGACGCTGCCTGGCTGACTCAGGATCCGGAGGTTGCCGAATTCTTCGAGGCGGTATTCGCCCAGGCTGGCAACGCCAAGCTTGCCGCCAACTGGGTCATGGGTGAGCTGTCTGCGGCATTGAACAAAGCAGAACTCAGCATTGCCGAATCACCGGTACCAGCCGCCACGCTGGGCGAGCTGCTGCAGCGTATCGCGGACGGCACGGTTTCCGGGAAAATAGCCAAAGGTCTGTTCGATACCTTGTGGCAGTCGGGTGGCGACGTGGACACCATCATTGCCAGTGAAGGTCTTCAGCAGGTAACCGATAGTGGTGAAATTCAGGCCATGGTTGACGAGATCGTCGCCGCCAACCCCGACCAGGTTGCCCAGTTTTTGAGCGGCAAAGACAAGGTGTTCGGTTTTTTTGTCGGGCAGGTGATGAAGGCCAGCAAAGGCAAAGCCAACCCCGCACAGGTCAATGAACTGCTCCGGGCTGCGCTGAAGAAGTAGTTCCGGGAGGCCAAATTTCTCCGCAAAGACGTGACCCACCAGTGGTCACGGCAGTCTTCCACTGCCCCTTGCCCAAATCCGTCAAATTACTAACCATTAATCAACGGCACGACACGGCATGACCTTGGGGGAGGAATCGCTGGGGCACCTGTAACACAAGTTGTCTTAGCCACTACGCTGGAATTGACTCTGGCGGCAAATTCCTCAGCCGCAGACCAGCGCTGGCCTGTTATCTGCCAGGACGGCGACAAACACCTGACCCGACTGACTGAAACTGCGCTTGGTACACCCGGCGCACATGAGGTCACCGACCCTCGGCCTATCAGAACCGGTCTGGCTGTCGCCGAGGCAGTACTGAGTTTTGCTCAAATGCTCAGTGCCAGGGATCTGGCGGTTGAGATCCACCACGGCGAGTACTGATTGCGCTGATTGGATTGGCCGACTAGCGGATTGAGGGCCCGCGCTCAGCGCGCTCGACGTTTGGCCCGTTCCGGACGCCTCAGGAAATCCTGCGCGGCTCGCAGCACGTCCCGACGGGAAATCTGGCCAACCAGCTTACCGTTGTGCATCACCGGATAACGGCGTCGATGTTCTTTGTCGAAACGCTCAGCGAGCGCATAGATATCCATATCCGGTGACACTGAATCCACCGGATGTTTCATGTAGTCGCGAACCACGCCTATCGATTCGTCGTAGTAGCTGTCCTGAATGACAACCGCCATCAGATCAACTTCCGACAGCACACCGATCAGATTGCCTTCGTCATCCACCACCGGTGCTCCGGAAATCTTCTTTTCCAGCAGCACCGCCATAGCCTCCACAACGTTATCGTCCTGATGGAAAGTGATCAGACGAGTCGCCATGTAGTCCCGAACTTTGACCGATTTCATGGTCTGCCCCTGTCTATATTCCCCATTGACACCATGCGGCAAAGCGAAGGCAACGTCCACCACGAGATGCATTGTCCCGGGAGGCACCAAGATAGTATGCTTCCAAGGCTGAACTATTCACTTTTGGGGGCAAATTTTGAGCGACAAACCTTTACCGGTGGTCGACTTCCTGAAGATACCGGAAGCCGGCGATCCCTATCTCGAGGGCCACAGATGTGGCGAATGTGGGGCCACTTTCCTTGGCGAGCGCACCGTGTGTTCCAAGTGTGGCGCCCGAGACCAGATCAAAACCGTGACTCTGCCTACCAAAGGCAGTCTTTATGCGTACTCCATCGTGCACCGGTCATTTCCGGGCATCGACGTTCCCTACATCAGCGCTGTGGTGGATCTCGAGGACGGTACCGCGATCAAAGGCAACCTCATCAATGTTGAACCGGACCCGGACAAGATCGAGTTCGGTATGGCCGTAGATGTGGTTTTTGACGACGCCCTTGGCCGTAAGGACAAAGAGGGCAATTCGTACCTGTCTTACTTCTTCCAACCAAGCGCTGCTTAGGAGAAAACTATTATGACTGACGTATATGTTGTTGGTGTCGATATGATCAAGTTCGGTCGTTTCCCCGACCGATCAGTTCCCAATATCGGCGCAGAAGCGGCGCTGATGGCGCTCGACGATTGCGGCCTGACCATCCATGACATGCAGGCGCTGTATAGCGGTAACCTCGGCCAGGCCAGTGCCATGGTTGGCCAGCGCATTCTCCAGGAAATCGGTCAGACCGGTATTCCGGTAGTGAACGTATCCAACGCCTGCGCGACTGGAGCAACTGCTTTCCGTGAAGGCTGGGCGTCAATCAAAGCCGGGCTGTATGACACAGTGCTGTGTGTTGGCGTTGAGCAGATGGGTAAAGGCCTGCTGGGCGGCGGCGGTGGTGGCACCGGCATTCCTAAAGAAGGTCTGCTGGGTTCCGGCACCATGCCCGCAGTATTCGCAGAAGCCGGTATGGAACACGCGAACAAATTCGGCACCACATTCGAACAGTTCGCCAAGGTCTCCGTGAAGAACCACCATCACTCGACCCTGAATCCGAAAGCCATGTACCAGATCGAAACACCCCTCGACGTGGTCATGAACGCGGAAATGATCTCGTACCCGAACACCAAACTGATGTGTTCGGTCAACGTGGACGGCTCCGCCGCGGCAGTCCTGTGCTCGGAGGCTAAAGCCAAAGAACTGGGTCTGATGAATCGGGCCATCAAAGTTCGCGCTTCAGTGATGAGCTCGGATCCCTGGCAGGAGCGTGACCTGGTGATGCCCGACGTCAACAGCTGCACCCGCAAAGCCGCCAGAGAAGCTTATGAGATGGCCGGTCTCGGACCGGACGACATCGATCTGGTCGAGCTGCACGACTGTTTCGCAACGGCCGAAATTCTCCACTACGAGAA
>CAKZWF010000057.1 GCA_937921865.1 uncultured Pseudomonadales bacterium
TGACGTGGCCGAGGCGCCGCGGAAAGATTTCTTCTACTGGAGCGACAGCGGCGATCTCATGGCTGTACGCTACGGGCCCTGGAAAATCACCTTCAAGACGATCGAGGGCAACCTGTTCACCGGCCATGAAGCATCCACCAATGTCCCGCTCATGACCAACTTGCGCGCTGACCCATGGGAGCGCTATCAGAGCGAATCGATGATGTACGGCAAATGGTGGGGTCAGAAGCTGTGGACCGTCGTTCCCGCGGGTGTTGTTACCGCGCAGTATCTCCAGACATTCAAAGACTATCCCCCCAGCCAAAAAGTGGGTTCGTTTGGCGTCGATCAAATGATGGAGAAACTCGACGAATTTCTAGCCGCGCAGCGCCAATAAACAGGCAGGCGCACGAAACAGGCAGGCGCACGCGCGAAGTAAATAGCTTTAGTCAAACCGGATGGGCGCTCTGAGGGGCGCACCCAGCCAACTTGTGGGTCTCCGTGAGTAAGGTTGTCGAGGGAACGAATCATGAATCTGTACAAACGCAGGAATAAGGCCAATTCTCGATTTTCGCTCTCTGCATTTATCGGGATTTTCTCACTATTCCTCTGTTCCGTTTCATACGCAGCAGATCCACTGCCATCGTGGAACGATGGAACTGCAAAGACAGCCATCGGGGAATTCATCGCGGCCGTGACGGAAGAAGGCAGCAAGGACTACATCGAACCAGCTGAACGCATCGCTGTCTTCGATCACGATGGCACGCTATGGGTGGAATATCCCATGTATACGCAACTCCTCTTCGCATTCGAGCGAGTGAAGGAGCTGGCGCCGCAACATCCTGAGTGGAAGACCACACAGCCGTTCAAGGCTCTTCTTGAAGGCGACATGAAGACCGTCGGCGCATCGGGAATGAAAGGCCTGATGGAGATCGTCGTGGCGACGCATTCCGGCATGACTGCGGCCGAGTTTGAAATGGAGGCGTCCCGCTGGTTGGCAACCACGAAGCACCCCAAGTTCGATCGCCTCTACAGCGATTGTATATATCTACCCCAGCTTGAACTGCTCGCCTACCTGAGGTCCAGTGGATTCAAGACCTTCATCGTCTCCGGCGGTGGCATCCAGTTCATGCGCCCCATCAGCGAGAAGAACTATGGCATTCCGCGGGAGCAGGTTGTGGGCTCGAACGCTGTTAGCGAATTCCAGATCAAGGACGGGAATCCGGTACTCGTCCGCCAGCCGAAAATCGGCTTCGTCAACGACAAGGCGGGCAAGCCGGTCGGCATCTATGAGCACATCGGTCGCCGGCCGGTCCTTGCCTTCGGCAATTCCGATTCCGACATGGAGATGATCGAATTCACCATGGGCGGCGAAGGCCGCAGATTGGGCCTGTTCGTACACCACACCGACGCGGATCGCGAGTACGCCTATGACCGCGAAAGTCACGTCGGCACCCTCGACAAGGTCCTCGACCAGGCAGACGCCAAGGGCTGGATCGTTGTGGATATGAAAAGAGACTGGCAAACGGTATTTCCACCTGAATAGACATATAAGGAAACGTCAGATCATGCACAGATTCAGCACCAAACCCGAATCGATCCACATCCCTTACGCGGGATTGGCGGCAATCATGCTGACCCTCGGCCTGCTGGTCATCGCTGCACCAGCAAACGCCCAGAGTGAGCCCGCCAGCGGCCCGCCGCAGGAAAATCTGGCGGCGCTTGGTAAAAAGCTCACGGACCCGCTGTCCGACGTATGGGCACTGTTCACCGAATTCGACGCGACCTGGAGCGAAGGCGACTTCTCGAACGGGGACCACAGGACGGGTAGCAGGATGCTCTTCCAGCCCATCTTGCCGATTCCCTTGACCGAGAACTGGAAAGTCCTCGCGCGGCCAATTGTTCCGATCATGTTTTCGCAGGATGTGCCGACCGGCCGCCGATACGATAGCTCCGAGAGCACGGATGGCACAACGGTGATTCTCAAGCCGGATGGCAGCGCCACGTTCGACTCCAAAGATGGAATGGGCGATATCAAGTTGCCGCTACTCTTTTCGCCCGTGCAGAAGCCTGGGGCGTTGGGATGGGGGTGGGGCGCGGGCCCGACGTTCCAATTTCCGACCGCCACCGACGACTCCCTGGGCACGGATACCTGGGAGGCTGGCCCAGCGGCTGTGCTGACCTACAAACGCAAGGGTTTCATGGCCGCTGCGTTTGGGCAGTATTGGTGGAACTTTGCAGAGACGAACAGCCGGGCTACTGACACCAGCCATGGCTCGCTGCTGTATGTGGCTTACTGGGATCTCCCACGAACATGGCAGATCGGCTTCTCTCCCACCATCACTTACAACAACAAGGCGACCTCGGGCAACAAATGGAACGTACCGATCGGTGTGACCATTGCCAAGATGCACAAGTTCGGCAAATTGCCCGTCAAGTTTCAGCTTGCGATAGAGAAATCGATCGTCCGGGAGGATGACTTCGGTGTTGACTGGAACCTCAGGCTCAACATCATCCCGGTCATACCAGGGCTTGTGAAGAGTCCGCTGTTCTAGAATCAACGAACCGGAAGCGATGAGGAGCTAGTTATGAAAGCGAGCAAGTCGTTCGTTTCAGCCCTGGTCTCAGCTGGTGTTATGTCAGCGATACCGTCGACGCCGGCTCATGCGGGCGCGGCTTATATTTACGAAATGGGTAATCCCACGGATACCCCGTATGCCAGCGCCGGGCTCGCCGCGCGCGCGGGGGATGCCGGGACGGTATTCACCAACCCCGCCGGGATGACCCGCTTCGAGAGCTCAGAAATGCTGGGGGCTGCGACACCGCTCTACATCTACGCAAATTACGATCCGGATGAGAACACGACGGTCTCCGGCAGCGATGGCCAGACCAGCGAGCTATTGGCTGCGGGTTCGCTGGCCTACGTTCATCCAGTGTCGGACCGGTTGACGCTCGGCATCAGCGCGCAGAACTTCTTTGGTCTGACGCTGGACTGGTCGGACAACTGGGTGGGTCGTTACACTTCGGTCTCGGCAACCGTGATTGCGCCCCAGGTGCAACCGACCGTTGCCTACAAGGTGACTGACTGGTTATCCATTGGCGCTGGCGCCGGTCTGACTGTTGGCTACCTGTCGGATAAATTAAGGGCCGATAACCCGCTTCCTGGCCAGCCCGATGGCAAGATCAGGTATTCCGATACCGATTTCGCCGTACAGGGCAACTTCGGGCTCATGATTGAGCCTTCGGAAAACACCAGGATCGGCGTGCGCTACCTCACTGAAACAGATCTCAATTTCAAGGACGGGTTAAACATTTCCGGCGTGGGCTCTTTGCCCGATCTGGACCCTGATAGTGATCTGGCCAACCCGGCCAATGGCGTCGATCTGGGGATGAAGATGCCACAGTCCGTCATGGCAGGGATCTATCATCGAATTGACGACAAGTTAGCCGTGCTTGGCAGTGTTGGCTGGGATGAATGGTCGCGTTTCGGCAGGGTCCAGGTTGTCGTCGATGGGACCGACCTCAACGTTACGGAAGATGAGGGGTTCAGGGATACCTGGCATTTTGGCGTGGCGGCGGAGTATCAGTACTCGCCAAGGTGGAAGCTGACTGGCGGCGTTTCATACGACACGAGCATGGCGAGTGATGCCACCCGGCCGCTCGTTTTGCCGCTGGGTGCCATGTATCGATATGGTCTGGGATTCCAATACCAGAAAAGTGAGGATCTCACCCTGGGGGGTGGCCTGACTTTTCTGTGGGAGGGTAATCTCCCCACCAAGCCCACCGGCGGCGTGTCGGGGAAATACGAGAACGTCAGTATTACGTTCTTGTCGTTTTATGCTCGCTGGCATTAGCACAGGTCCGTAAGCGTTCTACCAGCTCGCCAGAATATGGATCTTTGCCCGTCTCCCCCATTTGATACAACCGCCAACGCTTAATAGTCTGAAAGAAGAAAGGGAACTCGCTGATTAATTTGTGCGACCCGCTTATTAACAGTGGGGTGATGGCGGGTATCAAGATCATTTTCTGAGGATTCTCGCTGCTTTTTACGCGTCGGCTACAAATTGGCTTCAGACCAACCCGGACCGGCTCCACCGGAGAGTAAACGCCCACTGCCAATGTGGGGATCCAAACTGCTTGGATTTCCACAAAATGGCTATTGGAGGCTCGTTCTCACGCACCCCACACTAAGAATTAAGCCGCACCACACATGCCTCGTGCACTCTGGAACGTCAGTCCTGAAGACGCCCAATTGCCTCACCCATTTTTACCTGCTGGCCAGGCTGAATTCGTGGGTCCAATCGAGCGCGATCGCGCTCGAAGCAGACAATAACCGTTGAACCCAGCAGAAATCGGCCAATCTCTGCCCCTCGGGCATAAAACCGTGGTGTCTGGGCGTTTGAGTCGAAGCGGGTGACCTGGTCGCGCCGGTAGGGTGATGCTGGGCCGTCCCAGACGGTTTCGATACTGGCAACGATCATGGCACCAACCAGAATGACCAGCACCCGACCGTGAGTGGTTTGAAATTCACACACCAGACGCTCGTTGCGGGCAAACAGACCCTCGATGGCGGCTTCGGTACTGCCGTTCACCGAGTACAACGCGCCTGGAATTGAGCGGGTTTTCAGCAGCCTGCCACGCACCGGTGCGTGCACTCGATGATAGTCGCTGGGAGCGAGATAAACGGTTGCGAAAGTGCCTCCGTCGAATTGTGGACAGGCTTCGCCAGCCAGCGCTTCGATAGAGTAGGTATGGCCTTTGGCCTGCAGCAGCCGACCTCGTTCAATGCGGCCAGCCTGGCTCACCATGCCATCTGCCGGGCTGACTACCGCCAGTGGATCCGCAGGCAGTGGTCGGGCATCCGGTTTCAAAGCCCGGGTAAAGAAGTCATTGAACGACTCATAGTCGTCGAGCGATTCCCGCTCGGCTTCGGCAAGATTTACGTCGTAGACCCGCGCGAAGTTGCGGATCAGCAGTTGACTCAGCCTCGGCTGGGTTGACGACGCCAGACGTCCGCCGAAACGCGATAGCGCGTGTGCAGGCGCCAGCTTCTGTAAGGCGACAAAGGTTCTGCTCATGAGGCGACCGGCATGTCTTCGCGATTGCCCCACTCGGCCCAGGATCCGTCATATGCACGGATGTCCTGACAACCCAGCAGTCGGCCAACCATATAGGACAGTCCGGAACGATGATGTGTCTGGCAGTGGGTGATGGTGCGTTTGCTCAGATCCACACCCGCGCTTGCCAGCAGATCAGCAAGGTCCGAGTGCAGTCGCTGATCCCCGGCGGTGTTTTTCAGCAGCAGCCAGTCCAGGTTCACGGCTCCCGGGATATGGCCAGCTCGGGCTGAACCAGAGCGCATCCCCGCGTATTCCTCTTGCGAACGCACATCCCAGATCAGCTGGTTCGGATCGTCGATCGCAGCACGGACGTCGTCGAGGGTGGCCAGGGGTTCGGTCTGGACGGTCACCTTCACTGCGCTGGGATCAGGCTGCGCGCCGCTGCCGGTGGCGAGTTCACCCCCCGAAGCTGCCCAGGCCTGGATACCACCGTTGAGATAGCTCCAGCTGTTGTGGCCAATCATATCCAGGGTCCAGGCGAAGCGCCCGGCCCAGCCGCCGCCTTCGTCGTCATAGAGTATGAAGCTGCAGTCGGGGTCGTAACCAACGCGAGCGAACAGCGCGTTTAACTTTTCTGCAGCAGGCAGCTTGCCCACCGCGGGTGGTACACCAGCGACCAGTTCACCCGGTGCCACGTTGATGGAGCCCGGAATGTGGTGCTGGGCAAACCTGGCCGGATCCGTCACGTGGATGAGTCGACGGGATGCATCCGGCTGCGCCAGCAGCGCTGCAAGGTCGCTCGCTTCAATCAGATCTACCTGGCTGGAAATCGCCGTTCTCCGGGTCAAGATGTGCGACTATGTTAGCCGACAATGGCTGTTAGACAACGCGCTTTGCATGGAGATTGCTGTGACTGCGGATCTGGTCTGGATTGATCTGGAAATGACTGGGCTCGACCCGGATAACGAAGTCATCATCGAGATTGCGACGATTGTGACCGACAGCAGTCTGAATCTGGTGGCGGAAGGTCCGTCGATGGCCATCCAGGCGCCGCAGGACAAGCTCGACGGTATGGATGAGTGGAATCAGACCCATCACCGTGGATCCGGTTTGCTGGACAGGGTGCTGAAGTCGCCGGTCAGTCTGGTAGAAGCCGAGGCGCAGACGCTGGCATTTTTAGAACAGCACGTCGCCCGTAACTCGGCACCTCTGTGTGGTAACTCGGTCTGGCAGGATCGACGCTTTCTGTCCCGTTACATGCCGACCCTGGAAAGCTATCTGCACTACCGTCTGATCGATGTCAGCTCACTTAAAGAACTCGTGCGGCGCTGGCGACCTGACCTGCTGGCAGGTTTTCAGAAGAAAAATGCCCATACCGCACTGGCCGATATCCGTGAGTCCATTGATGAGCTGCGCTTCTATCGGGACAACTTCCTCAAGCTTGAGTGACTACCCGCGTTTCCAGGATCCTGCCCCGGCCGTTTAGAAGGTTACCCGCACGCCACCTTCGAGGGTGCGCCCCGGCTGTGGGGCGAAGTCCTTGATGAAGGAGGTGTGATAACGCTGCTCATCGTCGGTGAGGTTTTTACCCTGAACGAACACCTCGACCTGCCCGAAGTTTACCGGCAGCGTGGCGCCGACGAATATTCGCAGGTCCTCGTAATCGTCCGTGGGTAGTTCGAACTCGGTGACGTCATCCTGCTCATGGGCATAGAGATAGTCGACCGTTGCGGTCAATGCCTTCCAGCTGCCGTGAGCGCCGACACCCAGCCGCCAGGGTGGCAGCCGCGGCAGGTTGTCATTGCCGTTGACGTCGAGCTCTGCCGCGACGTAGTCAAACATACCGTTGAGCCAAAGCTCACCCTCGGCAAAACTGGCGATCCGCCATCCGGCGCTTAAGTCCACGCCGTAGAAGTCTGCGTCGTCCTGGGTGAATTGCAGCACCGGTAATCCGCTTTCGCCTTCGTCCACGCCAGTGAAGAACTCGTAGATGAAGTCCGAGAAGCTGGTGTAGTAGGCGGACGCGCTCAAGCGCCAGCGGTCGCTGTCAAAGCCGAGAGTTGCCGAGAAGTTGAGTGCCCGCTCTTCGTCGAGTTCAGGGTCGCCAATTTCGAAGGCCTGGGTGGCGAGGTGGGCGCCGTTCGAATAGAGCTCTTCGGGTACTGGCGCGCGCTCGGAATAGTCGGCCTGCAGACCAGCCTCCCAGCCGGAGCCGAAGGGAATCACCAGACCTGCGGAGCTGCTTAAGAGCGTGAAGTCTTCGTTGCTGGCAGTGTCGGGATTGTGCTCGACGGTTTCAATGCGCAAGCCCGTCTCCAGCTGGAACGCCGAAAACGATCGCTCACCGACCCAGAAGGCCGCAAGCAGCGAGGTGTCTACGGGTTCGATGAACGCTTCCTCGCCGAGGGCGGAGAACTCTTTGTAGGAATACTGCAGCCCGGCAGTGCCCAGGAAACCCAGGGTCTGACTATGCGAGAGCTCAAGGCGCGTGTCCCAGGCTTCGTTGTCGAACCGGGTGGCAACCTCGCCGTCTGGCTCGATCTCCTTGTGCTCGTAGTCGTTGTAAACCACACGCAGGTTCACGCTTGAGAAGCCGGGCAGCGGGTCTTCGTAACCGGCTTCAAAATCATAGCGGGTCTGGTCCAGGTTTATGGTCGGATTGCCTTGTTCCTCTGCGTCGGCCTCTTCACCTTCTTCCGCGTGCCCGCCGGGTAGACCGTAGTCACTGTCGTAGCGGCTGACGGCGAGACCCACAAAGCCGCGCTCGCCGATATAGGAGGCCCCGAGCGCTCCGCCCCAGGTCTCCAGTTCGCTGCCGGGCAGGGTGTCTTCCTCCTCACAAGACTCGCCACCCTCTGCCGCGCGCAGCTCGTCTGATTCCACACAGCCGGGAATGTCGTAGTCATTGGCGTCGCGGTAAAAACCATCGACGTGAAATGCTAACGGCCCGGTCCCGAAGTCGAGCTCGCCGACTGTGCTGCGTTGTTCGGTACTGTCTTCAACGCGTGCTTCGATGCCACCGGATATGGCATCGCTGCGCTGATGGGGAATACGTCCGGTGTGCACATCAACGACACCGCCAATCGCACCGGAACCATAGACCAGTGTGCTCGGACCTTTCAGCACCTCGATGCGGTCAGCGACCAGGGCGTCCACGCTGGTGGCGTGATCAGCGCTGGTGACAGAGACGTCGAGCGTATCCAGGCGATCTTCCATCAGACGCACCCGGGGTCCAGCGAGGCCGCGGATCACAGGCCTGCCGGCCGCGTTGCCGAAAGCCGAGTTCTGAATACCTGGCTGACGCGCAAGCGTCTCGGCGACGGTGGCGCTCATGTTTCGGGTCAGGGCTTCTCCCTCAAGGGATAGTGTTGCCTGCGCCAGGCCCTCCGCTGAAAGCGGATGCGCCAGCACGACGATCTCTTCTATTTCTCGGCCATTGCCGGCATCAGCCGCGGCATCAGCCGCGGTCTGCGCCTGCGCCGTGGCAGCGGCAAGCAGGCAGAGTGCAAAAGGTGCTCTCATCTCAGTCTCTCCAAAAAACGCAGTAAAGCCGGCATGCTGAAATGCCGGCATCGGGTTTATCTGATGGGGACTAAGCTGTTGGTGGTGCGCGGGCGAGAGTAGGTGGCGTGCTGGTCTGGCGTGCCGCCGGGTGAGGAGGAAGTACCGGAGTCTCGTCGTCGGAATCCTCGACCAGCACCGGCTGCGACGCAGGCAGCAGACTGTCGTCGTGTGCCGTCGAGGCGCAGATAGTACAGAACGTCTCCACAGGCTCTGCGTGGACGTGCTGCACGGCCACAGTCTGCGCGGCAAGCAGCAGCAGGGCCGCCAGCATGGCGAAGCGTCTTGCCGGGTAATGTCCGAGTCTTGCCAGCACGGTATCTAACACGCCGAATGGTTGGTGCGCGGAATTTACACCTGCTCTGTCTTCACGCGCAAGCTCCGGCTGATCTGCTCGGATGGCATCGTTGCTCCGGTCTGATGTGCTGACGTGAAGGTCAGCGTAGCGATGAATCTGGATTGCTGCGTCGGCGCCGGTCTTTAAGCCAGCTGCGCGAGAGCCCAGTCGATATGTTCACGCACCAGTTGCGATGTTGAGACACGACGACTGCGCAGCGCGCTGATGACCGCCGGGTTGGCCGGTCCGTTGCCGAGTGCGACGGCCAGGTTTCGCTGCCACTGTTCGTAGCTGACCCGGCGGATTGCCGAGCCTTCGGTGTATTTCAGGAACTCACTTTCGCTCCAGTTGAACAGTGTGAGCAGATCCGGTGACTCAAGCCCATGTCGAGGCGCGAAGTCCGGCTGCTTTGTGGTCTGGGCATAGCGATTCCAGGGACAGAATATCTGGCAGTCATCGCAGCCATAGATCCTGTTGCCGATCAGTGGTCTCAGCTTTTCGGGTATAGCAGTTTTGTGCTCGATGGTCAGATACGAGATGCAGCGCCGTGCGTCGAGTTGTTGTGGACCGATGATGGCCTGGGTCGGGCAGACGGTCATACAGGCACGACAGTTGCCACAGTGATTTTCGCTGACCGTCTCGTCTACTGGTAACGGGATGTTGGTATAGATTTCCCCGATAAAAAACCATGACCCTGCTTCTCGATTCAGCAGCAGGCTGTGTTTACCGATCCAGCCCAGTCCAGCTTTTTCACCCAGCGCTTTTTCCAATACCGGCGCGGAGTCAGTGAAGGCCCGGAACTGGTGATCGAAATCGGCAGAGGCCTCGCTGATCCGCTTGCCGAGGCGGGCCAGCCGACGCCGCAGGACCTTGTGGTAGTCGCGGCCGAGCGCGTAGCGGGACACATAGCCGAGTGAAGGCTCTTCCAGAACTTTCTGAGGGTCAGCCACGTCGGTCAGATAGTCCATGCGGGCGCTGATGATGCGGCAGGTGAAGGGTTCCAGCGCGTCCGGATGCAGGCGCTTTTCCAGGTTACGCTCGAGGTAACCCATCTCACCGTGAAACTTTCGAGCCAGCCATGCCCTAACGTGCGGTTCATGCGCGGACAGATCCAGATCGGCCACGCCCAGCTGCTGGAAGCCAAGCTCGTCAGCCCAAGATTTTATCTGTGCTTTCAGTGCTGCGTAGTTCAACAGGGCCGGGTCCTGGGATCTTCAAGCCAGTATACTGTGTGCCATGAGTCAGACACTGTTTACCGCTGCACAAACCCGAGAGCTGGACCGTCTTGCGATCGAAGAATCGGGTATCCCGGGTTTCGAACTGATGTGCCGGGCCGGTGACGCAGCGTTTGCAAGTTTGTTGACGCGCTGGCCGGGTCTCAGATCCATCACCGTCTGCTGCGGAAAAGGCAACAATGCCGGCGACGGTTACCTGGTCGCGGGTAGAGCTGTCGACTTCGGCATCGAAGTGGAGCTGCTGCAGCTTGAGGATCCCGCAGCGCTGAGTGGGGATGCGGCCACCGCTCGGGATTGGGCGGTGAGTAGGGGCGTGCAGATACAGGTCTGTGTTCAGCAGGTGCCGGTGCCAGGAGGCGAGGTGGTCGTGGATGCGTTGCTGGGCACCGGCCTCACTGGAAGTCCGCGCGGTCTCTACGCTGATGCGATTGAGGCACTCAATCAGTCCGGGAAACCTGTTCTCGCGGTTGATATTCCTTCGGGCGTCTCGGCTGATACCGGCGCTGTTGCAGGTGCAGCGGTGCGCGCGGATCTGACCGTCACCTTCATTGGCCGAAAGCTCGGCACCTTTACCGGCGCAGGTTTGGCGGCGGCTGGTGAGCTGGTGTTTGCCGATCTCGGGGTGGGCACAGAAGTCATGCGCCGCGTGGTGGGCGTGCCGCTGTTGAAACTGGATGACCTGCTGGAGCAGCCGGGATTGCCTGAGCGCTCGGCCAATGCCTATAAACATGCGCTCGGTCATGTGCTGGTGATCGGTGGTGATGATGCGATGGGTGGCGCGCCGCTGATGGCGGCGGAGGCTGCACTCCGGGTGGGTGCCGGTATGGTTACGGTGGCAACCCGTAGCCGTCACCGCAGCGCCATCCTGGCCAGGCGGCCGGAGCTGATGGTGGTGGATGCAGATGATGATGAGCAGTTTACTGGGGCATTAAGCCGGGCCACCACGCTGGTGGTCGGCCCGGGCCTGGGTCGTAGGCAATGGGGTCTGAGTTTGCTGGAAAGAGCGATTGCTCAGAAAAAAACCATGGTTGTGGATGCGGATGGCCTCAACCTGATTGCTGATGCGGGTCTTTCGCCGTCAGCGCCGGTGGTGTTCACACCCCACGTTGGAGAAGCCGCCACCCTGCTGTCGCGCTCAGTTGCCGAGGTCCAGGCTGATCGGCCGTCTGCAGCACTGGCGCTGGCTGAACTTGCAGCTTCCGGGTCAGGGTCCGGGGTCAGTGTACTCAAAGGTGCTGGAACTCTGATCTGCCGCAGTCAGGGAGTGTCGCAATCCCGACTGCTGGGGGTCTGTGGCCACGGCAATCCGGGCATGGCATCTGCGGGTATGGGTGATGTGCTCAGTGGGGTAATTGGCGGCCTGCTGGCCCAGGGCATGACTCCGGCGGACGCAGCAGCCGTTGGCGTTGCCGCGCACAGCAAAGCGGCTGACGACGCGGTGATTCGTACCGGTGAGCGGGGTTTGCTGGCCACCGACCTGCTGCCCGAGCTGATGCGGCTGCTGGCATGAACGAACAGCGTTACCTGGCAGATGAAGCGGCGACCCTGGCCTTTGGTGCTGAGGTGGCGGCGTGGCTGCGCGAACCGCGCAATTGTTGCTCGGTGGTGTTTCTGAAGGGTCAGCTGGGTGCTGGAAAGACCACCCTGGTGCGAGGCATACTGCGCGCGTTTGGCTATCAGGCAGCGGTGAAGAGCCCGACGTATACGCTGTTGGAGCCCTATGAGGAGCTGGAGCCGGCGGTTTATCATTTCGACTTCTATCGTGTTGGTGACAGCGAAGAGCTGGATTTCATCGGCCTGGACGAACTGCTTGATGCCGAAGCGCTGAAGTTCATCGAATGGCCGGAACAGGCAGCCGGGCGATTACCGGTACCGGATCTGGAGATCACCCTGACGCTGGATGGCGCGGGACGACAGATCACGCTAACCCAGCCGGGGGTGGTTGGAAGCGCCCGCGGCGACTAAAAGCCTGCGGCGGATAAAGCGCCTGCGGCGACTAAAAGCCTGCGGCGACTAGATAAACAGAGCGGCGACTAGAGAAAGAGAACAGTACAACATTGACGTGGATGGTCTTTGACTAGAACAGCTGAATATAGCCAAGCTAACGCAGACTCCAGCCGGTGGCAGCGCCTGCGGCGGATTGAACTGCTGGGGCTGATTGGACTGCTGTTGCTGCCGGGACTGGCAGCAGCAGCCAGCCGACTCGAAGGGCTGCGTATGCATGAAGCTCCGGACTATACCCGGGTGGTTCTGGATGTTTCCGCCCCAGCAGAGTTTTCGATTTTCACTCTCGATAACCCTCACCGTGTGGTGGTAGATATGGCCAACACCAGTGCGGCTCCCGGCTTTAATCCAGGAATGGTCGCAGCGGGGCGCGAGCGGGTGACGGGGGTTCGGACTTCTGTGCGTGGCAGCGGCTTTCGGGTGGTGCTGGATGTGACAGGGCCGGTTGAGCCCAGCGGTTTTGCGCTGGACCCGGTTGCCCCATACGGCCATCGGCTGGTGATTGATCTGGCGGGTGGTAAACGGGCCGCGAAGCCTGAGCGCAAAGTTGTATCGAGGCCCAAGGGTCGCCGGGATGTGGTGATCGCCATCGACGCCGGTCACGGCGGAGAAGACCCGGGCGCGCTGGGTCCGGGGGGTGTGCTGGAGAAAGACGTGGTCCTGCAGATCTCCCGTCGCCTGGAGCAGAAGCTGTCAGCAACCTCGGGCTATCAGGCGGTGATGGTGCGAACGGGGGACTATTATCTCGCTCATCGCAAACGTCAGGACGTAGCTCGCGACGCCCGTGCTGACCTGTTTGTTTCCGTTCACGCGGACGCTTTCAAAGAGCCCAGCGTTTACGGTGCCTCGGTGTACACCCTCTCGGGCAGAGGGGCTTCCAGTGAAACTGCGCGCTGGTTGGCTGCCAGCCATCAGAATTCCGACCTGATCGGCGGCGAAGCTGAGATTCACCTGAATGACCAACCGGACGGCATTAAAGAGGTGCTGTTGGATCTGTCAATGGATGCAAATCGCATTGCCAGCATTGAGGTAGGTGCCGCGATTCTCGACACCATGGCACCGGTCACCAAACTGCACAAGAAGGACGTCGAGGAGGCTGGATTTCTGGTGTTGAAATCGCCCGATATCCCGTCCGTGCTGGTGGAAACCGGCTTCATTTCCAATCCGGGAGAGGCCAAACGGCTGCGCTCCGTGGACTTTCAGAACAGGATTGCCGCGGCTATCGCCACCGGGATCCGCAATTACATGTCTGCCAGCGCACCTGATGGCACCCTGGTAGCCTGGCAGCGCCGACAGGGTGGCCAGCGTTACACCATCTCCCGTGGCGATACTCTGTCGGATATTGCCTCCCGGTATGGCACCAGCACCCGGCGAATAAAAGAAGCCAACGGCATGCGCAACGACGTGATCCGGATTGGCCAGGTGATCACGATCCCCGCTGGCTGAACCCAGCCGCTGCCCTACGCCCGGGAATCCTCTGCAATCCAGCGGGTAATTTTCCGCAGCCCGCGGACTCTGCGACAATGACGCCATGTCGGGAAGAATTCATCAGCTCAGCGAGTTTGTCGCCAACCAGATTGCCGCCGGCGAAGTGGTGGAACGGCCGGCATCTTTGGTCAAAGAACTGATTGAAAACAGTCTCGATGCTGGTGCCTCGCGGATCGAAGTCGAGACCCAGCAGGGTGGCGTCAAAAGGGTGCTGGTCCGGGATGACGGTGGCGGTATCCATGCTGATGACCTGCGCCTGGCAATCAGCCGGCATGCCACCAGTAAGATCACCAGCGCAGACGATCTTGCCGGCGTCGGCAGTCTGGGTTTTCGGGGTGAAGCGCTGGCCAGTGTGTCCTCGGTTGCGAGGTTGACGCTGGTGAGCAGGCCCGCTGATGCCAAACAGGCTTTTGCGCTGGAGATTGATGGCGGTCGAGAGCTGGCTTTTGAGCCGCGAGCCCACCCGGCCGGGACATCGGTAGAAGTCGTGGACCTGTTTTACAACACCCCCGCACGGCGCAAATTCCTCAAAGCCGAGCGCACCGAACAGAATCACATTGAAAAGGTGGTCAGATCCCAGAGTCTGGCCCGAATGGACGTGTCCTTCGAGCTGCGCCAGGGCGGTGGTCGCAGCCCGCTGGTACTTCCGGCGGGTACGCCGGAACAGCGGCTGAGCCGGGTGTTGAGCACAGAGTTCGTGGAACGCTCGGTGTCGATCGACGAAAGCAGCGGCGCGCTGCGAATCAGTGGTTGGGTGGGTCTACCAACGCTGTCCCGCAGCCAGACCGACCAGCAGTACTTTTTTGTCAACGGCCGGCTGGTGCACGACAAGCTGGTGGCCCACGCCATTCGTCAGGCTTATCGGGATGTGCTGTTTCATGGCCGCCACCCGGTATTTGTGTTGTTTCTGGAGCTGCCGGCCAGCGGCGTCGACGTCAATGTGCATCCCACCAAACACGAGGTGCGCTTTCGTGATTCCCGGAATGTGCATGACTTTGTCTTCGGCATGCTGAATCGGGCACTGCGCGACGTCCGACCGGATTCAGTGCAACCGCCGGTGGTGGCCGGGTCTGCGCCTGGCCTGACTGTGGCCGATCGACCGGGTGAATTTGTCGATACCAGCACCGGAGAAATCCGCGAACTGCCTTTTGCCAGCCCGTCAGGCGCGGGCAGCCCGGCGGCTGGAAGTTATCGCTCACCTGGCTTCAGTGGCCAGAACCTGGCCCGTGAATTTGCCAACCTGGCAGGTTCTGCAGCCTTAACGGGTTCGCAGTCCTTCAGCCCTGGTGATGCCGGGCCGGTGCCGGTAATGGGCTATGCACTGGCACAGCTGCACGGCGTCTACATTCTGGCGCAGAACGCCGATGGACTGGTGCTTGTCGACATGCATGCGGCTCATGAACGGATTACCTACGAACGTCTGAAAGCACAGCAGCTGGCTGGTGAAGTCGTGCGCCAGCGCTTGCTGGTGCCGCTGGTGCTTAACGTCAGCGAAGCCGAGGCTGATGTGGTCGAAGAACACAATTCAGCATTGCTGGAGATGGGCCTGACGCTGGATCGCAGTGGACTTCAGTCTGTCACCGTCCGGGAAGTCCCCGTGCTGCTGGCCGCTGGTGATGGCGAAGGGCTGGTGCGGGACGTTCTCGCTGATTTCGCGGAACTCGGTATGAGTCCTCGGCTCGAGACTCTGCGTGAACGGCTGCTGGCGACCATGGCCTGCCATGGTTCTGTTCGGGCCAATCGTCAGCTGACGGTACCGGAAATGAATCAACTGCTGCGGGATATGGAAACCACGCCGAATTCCGGCCAGTGCAATCACGGCCGACCAACCTATCTGGTGCAGAGTCTGGCTGACCTGGATCGGCTGTTTCTGCGCGGACAGTAACCTTGCCGGGCTCACTGCCAGCCATTATCGCTCTGACCGGCCCGACAGCCGTCGGCAAGACCGAGGTAGCCCTGGCGCTGGCACAGCACCTGCCTGTGACAATCATCAGCATGGATTCCGCGATGGTTTACCGGGGGCTGGATATCGGCAGCGCCAAGCCGGATCGTGCGCTGTTGGAGCGTTATCCGCATGCGCTGGTGGATATCCGGGATCCGTCGCAACCATATAGTGCCGCAGACTTCGTCGCAGATGCGGACGAGGCAGTTCGGCAGGCGCGCGACGCCGGCCGATTGCCGTTGCTTGTGGGCGGCACGATGCTCTATCTGAAAGCCTTCCGTGAGGGCCTGGCACCGATGCCCGGTGCAGATGCGCAATTGCGCGCCAGGCTTCGCGAAGAGGCCCGGAGTACCGGCTGGCCCGCATTGCACGAGCGATTGCGCCAGCTTGATCCGGAAGCTGCCCAGGGTATTCATCCCAACAACGTGGCACGCATAGAGCGTGCGCTCGAAATCTGCGAGCTGACCGGTGAGAAGATGTCCAGTTTCTGGGCTGCAACGGCCGAGCATCGGGTCGAGCAGCGGCTCGGTCTGCCCCTGCGGGAATTTGCGATCATGCCCGACGACCGCAAAGTGCTGCACCAGCGCATAGCTGCCCGGGTTGATCAGATGCTGGCCACCGGTCTGGTCGATGAAGTGCGTACACTCTACCAGCGCGGTGACCTGCATCCCGAGCTGCCAGCGATCCGCGCAGTGGGCTATCGCCAGGTCTGGGCCGTCCTGGATGGGGAGCTGGCGGAGTCGAGTCTGCCTGAAAAAATCACCGTGGCGACCCGACAGCTGGCCAAACGTCAGCTCACCTGGCTGCGGGGCTGGGGCACTGCTCAGTTGCAGTGGGGTGATTCTCAGCGGCTGGCGGCACGGATTGTCCAAGCCGCTGCGCCTTGAAAATTCACCGGTGTGTCTCCATAGTAATTCGTTATAACAGAGATGATTTTCCACACGTGAGACGATAGTCGGGCCGTCCGCGGGGCTGATAGCCTGATAAGCGCTGATATGCTGATGAATATGTGCGTATAAATAAGCGCCGGTCAGCTCATAAAAAGACGCTGAAATCAGCACCACAGATAAAAATAGCCGATTCGTGTGTGCATTAATAATCAGAAGCTTCACTCAAGGAGACGGAAGGAGAGGACCATGTCCAAGGGGCATTCGTTACAGGACCCGTATCTGAATACGCTGCGCAAAGAAAGAGTGCCGGTCGCGATCTATCTCGTGAACGGCATCAAACTGCAGGGTCAGATAGAGTCTTTTGATCAGTTTGTGGTGTTGCTGCGCAACTCGGTCAGTCAGATGGTGTACAAACACGCCATTTCAACCGTCGTGCCTTCACGTAACATCCGCATTTCTACGAACGGCAAAGAAGCAGCGGAAGAAACCGCTGAGGCCGACCACTCTTAAGCAACAGGCATTGTGCCCGCGGGCCGGCCTGTTGAGGAGCAATTTTGTTTTTTGATCGCCCGGATGCCGGCCGCCAGGCTCTCATCCTGCAGGTTAATTTCCGCCAGCACTCTGGAACTCAAACATCCGGCGGTCTGGACGTGGCCGCGGAATGTGCCGAGCTGGCACGTACCGCCGACGTTGTGGTTACGGAAATTGTCACCGCTGTCCGTGACCAGCCTCATCCACGCTGGTTTGTGGGGCAGGGGAAAGTCGATGAAATTCGGGATCTGCTGCACGCCAACGACGCTGATCTGCTGATTGTTAACCACGATCTTTCAGCAGGTCAGCAGCGTAACCTGGAGGAGTCTCTTGATTGCCGGGTAATGTCCCGAACCGAGCTGATTCTGCACATTTTCGCAGATCGAGCCCGCACCTATGAGGGTCAGCTGCAGGTTGAGCTGGCGCAGTTGAAACACGCCCAGACCCGGCTGGTTCGAGGCTGGACCCACCTGGATCGGCAGAAAGGCGGTATCGGCCTGCGAGGAGCGGGTGAAACCCAGCTGGAGCTAGACCAGCGGATGCTGGGCGAACGCATTAAAACCACTGAGCGGCGGCTGCAGGACGTGTCGCGACGGCGGCAGCTCGGGCGCCGGCGTCGGCAACGTTCCCATACCCGGACCGTGTCTCTGGTGGGTTATACCAATGCCGGTAAATCGACCCTGTTCAATCGTCTGACCGCAGCGGATGTGCTGAGCGAAGACAAGCTGTTTGCTACCCTGGACCCGACCATGCGGCGTCTGCCGATTGCTGGAATCGGCGAGGTAGTGCTGGCGGACACAGTCGGTTTCATCAGCCAGCTGCCGCACTCGCTGATTGAAGCGTTCAAAGCGACACTTGAAGAGGTCGCCAATGCTGATCTGCTGCTGCATGTGGTGGATGCCTCCGCGCCTGACCGTGAGCAGTACGTTGCTGAGGTCAACTCGGTGCTGCGGGAAATTGGTGCGCAGGAACTGCCGATCATCATGGTCTGGAACAAATCAGACCTGGTGGCATCAGATACTACGAGTGCGGCAGAAATTGCGCCTTTTCCAGGTGTTGCCGTTAGTGCGGTGACCGGTGAGGGTCTTGATGCCCTGCGGGTTCGGATCGCCGATATATTAGGAGTTACTTCGCCTACTGAAGTCACTCTGCCGCCGGAAGACGGCAAAACCCGAGCCTGGCTTTACCAGCAGGGTGCAGTGATTGAGGAGCGAGTCGCTGACGATGGCCGGGTGGCCATGACCCTGCGGGCAGACGATGAACTGCTGAGGCGACTACGCAGTCTGCCTTCGGTTCTGGTGGTGCCTGATCTATTGCAGGTCGACGAGGGCATACCTAAAATTTCGTCCTTGCCGAATTAGGGCACAATAGCCCACTTACTCAAGCCGTCACCGTCGAATTATGCTGGTGAGGGAAACAATTCAATCGAATTACGACGCCGAGGCAAGCAAACGCTGACGCGATAGGGCAGAAACAGCAATATGGAGCAGACAAATGGCCTGGAATGAGCCGGGGGGCGGTAACAAAGATCCCTGGGGTAATCGTGGCGATCAGGGACCACCAGATCTGGACGAAGCTTTCAAAAAACTTCAGGCGCAGCTTGCTGGAATTTTTGGTGGCGGCAGAGGTGGTGATGGTGGCGGCAGTGGCCTAGGCATCAATTCCGGCATGCTCGGCGTTCTGCTGGTGATTGCGGCGATCCTCTATGGGGCATTCGGCGTGTATCAGCTGGACGCTCAGGAGAGAGGCGTGGTGTTCCGCTTTGGTGAACTGAAGTCGGACATCGTGATGCCCGGTCTGCACTGGAATCCGCCCATCATCGACCGGGTAGAAGTGGTCAATGTCACCCGGGTCAATTCCCACAATCATCAGGCTTTGATGCTGACAGAAGATGAAAACATCGTCGATGTCAGTGTGACCGTCCAGTGGGTTGTCCGTGATCCATCGAGTTATCTGGTTAACGTTCGCACTCCACGCATCAGCCTCGATCATGCCACCGAGTCGGCGCTGCGCCACGTTGTCGGCAGTTCGAATATGGACCAGGTCATTACCGATGGTCGTGCCGCGGTGGCCGCAGAAGTGCAGGATCGACTGCAGAGCTATCTGGAAAACTATGGCACCGGCATTCTGGTGCAAAAGGTGAACATTGATGAGTCGGCGCCGCCAACCCAGGTGCGCGACGCCTTCAACGACGTCCAGAAAGCCAAAGAGGATGAGCAGCGCACGATCAACGATGCCAATGCCTACGCGGAAAGCATCATCCCTGAAGCCCGTGGTGAGGCGCAGCAGCAGATTGAACAGGCTAATGCGTATCGGGAGCAGGTGATCGCTCGTGCATCGGGTGAAGCGCAGCGCTTCAACAAACTGCTGGCGGAATATCAGCAGGCTGAGCGGGTGACCAAAGACCGTCTGTATATTGATGCAATGGAAACGCTGCTGAGCAATTCCAGTAAAATCATGGTGGACGTTGAGGGAGGCAATAATCTGATGTATCTGCCGCTCGACAAGATCATTCAGCAAGGACCTGCATTGTCGAGTTCCTCGCAGGAATCCGTGCGCGGAATCGCTGATGCTATCATTAACGAAGTCAATAATCGGGTCGCCAACGGGCGGCCGCGGGACAGCCGGTAGACAATTATGAGCTTACAGAATCTAATCCTGATTTTTGTCGCCGTGGCCGCAATCTTTCTGGCCATGGACAGTGTGTATACCGTTCAGCAGACCGAGCGCGCCATTCTGCTGCGTTTTGGTGCGGTGGTTGATGCGGATGTGAAGCCCGGGCTGCATTTCAAGATGCCCATTGCCGAGCAGATCAAAAAAGCAGACGCACGCGTGCTGACCCTCGATGCTCCTGCAGAGACCTACTACACACTGGAGAAGAAGCCGCTGATCGTCGACTCCTTTGTTAAGTGGCGGGTCGCTGACGTGGAAACTTTCTACACCGCAACTTCGTTCGACGAAAGACGCGGCGAACGGGTGCTGCAGGAGCGGGTCAACGAAGGCCTGCGCAACCAGATCAGCCGACGTGACATGCATGAAGTTGTGTCGGGAGAGCGTGATCAGCTCATGCAGGAGTTGACCAGCGATCTTAATGCCGTGATGAATACCAACGCGGGCATCGAAGTGGTGGATGTGCGGGTCAAGCGTATTGATCTGCCGCCGGAGGTCTCCTCTTCGGTCTACGAACGGATGAATTCCGAGCGACAGATTGAAGCCCGCCAATATAGGGCTCAGGGCCGGGAGCTTGGTCTGGGAATTCGGGCGGATGCGGAGCGCCAGACGGTAGTGATACAGGCCAATGCCTACAGGCAGTCAGAAGAACTGCGCGGTGAAGGTGACGCCCAGTCCGCGGCTATTTATGCCGATGCATTCAACAGAGATCCCGATTTCTACGAGTTCTATCGCAGTATCAACGCGTACTCAAACGTGTTTCGCGACAAGGGTGATCTGCTGGTGTTGGATCCCAGCAGCGACTTTTTCAAATATCTGAAGGGCGCAGCCGGGGATTCCTGAGATAATCGAATGACCGGCGCAGCGCTTCGCTGACCCAGCCGGTCTCTGCCGTGCTGTTCCGGAAACAATGCTGTTGCCGGAGCTGATTCGGTGGGTTGATTGTTTCGTGAATTCGGAAAACACATGGCAGATCAGAAATGGCGTATGCCCGCGGGCATGGACGAGTGGCTGCCGCCTGCGGCCTGGCGACTGGAGCAGATCCGACGCCGGGTGCTCGACGTTTTTCACAGCTGGGGTTATGAATATATAGAACCACCGGTGGTCGAGTATCTGGACGCTTTGCTGGTCGGTGCCGGTGACGATCTCGATCTGCAGACCCTCAAAGTTGTTGATCAGCGCAGTGGGCGTTTGCTCGGTGTGCGCGCCGATATGACCCCACAGGCTGTGCGCGTCGATGCTCACAGCAGACCATGCGAAGGTGTTCAGAGACTCTGCTACGCCGGCAATCTGGTTTTTGCGAATCCTGCTTCAAGTGTCGATCCTCGCTCGCAGCTCAAAGCGGGTGCCGAGCTGTTTGGTTCTACCTCACTGACCGCTGATGCGGAGGTGGTCGCGTTGATGATTGAGGTGCTTACCGCTGCCGAAGTTCGCGCGCCGGTTGTAGTGCTTGGTCATATGGCGATTTATCACAGCCTGGTGGGTGAGCTCGGTCTTGATGAGCGCTCCGGTCAGAGTCTTTTTGCGGCGGTACAGAGCAAAGCCGAGAGTGACATACGCCAGCTGGTTCCCCCTGGTCCGATTGCGGACTGCCTCGTGCGGCTGCCCACCCTGATGGGCGCGCAGGAAGTGATTGAACAGGCCCGCGAGTGTCTCGCCAGCGTTGGCGGTGCAGCGGTGGCTGCACTTGATCAGCTGGCTGAGTTAGCGGCCCTGGTGCGGGTTAGCTGCCCGGAAGTGACGGTACGTTTCGATCTTGCCGAACTGGCCGGCTATGGTTACCACAATGGACCCGTGTTCTCGGCTTACCGCGCGGATCTTGGCCAGGCGTTGGCGCGGGGCGGTCGTTACGACGGCATCGGCGGAGAGTTTGGTCGCTCACGCCCGGCAACGGGCTTTGATGTGAGTCTCAAAGCTCTGGTCACGGATGCGCAACCGGTCAGCGGCATCTGGGCACCCTGGGCTGTGGACGCACAAAGAAAGTCTCTGGACGCTACCGTGCGGCACCTGCGGGATTCTGGTGAAGCGGTGGTCACTGCGATCACTGCCGCCGACCAACCTCCGGGTTTCTGCACCCGGCAACTGACTTTAGATGCGGGTGATTGGGTCATTGTGGACCTATCTTCGTGATGACAGGACGCGCCGGGTCGTGAACAATCCGCGTGGATTGTTCGACAGACACGCGGGTCGAATGAAATAACAGACTGGATTAGCTGACATGGGACGCAACGTAGTCGTCATCGGCACTCAATGGGGTGACGAGGGAAAAGGTAAGGTTGTCGACCTGCTCACAGAGCGGGTGGCTGCCGTGGTGCGCTTCCAGGGGGGGCACAATGCCGGTCACACGCTGGTGATTGATGGCGAAAAAACCGTCCTGCATCTGATTCCGTCCGGCATTCTCCGCCACAATGTGCAGTGCTTCATCGGCAATGGTGTTGTGCTTGAGCCTAATGAACTGATGAAAGAAGTGATCGGCCTGGAGGAGCGCGGGGTGCCGGTGCGCGAGCGGCTGTTCATTTCGCCTGCCTGTCCGCTGATTCTGCCCTATCACGTGGCCCTGGATCTGGCCCGGGAAGAAGCGCGCGGCTCCCAGAAAATCGGTACTACCGGTCGGGGTATCGGCCCGGCTTATGAAGACAAGGCCGCCCGACGGGGGGTGCGTCTGGGTGATATGTATTACTGGCAGACCTTTGCCGCTAAATTGTCCGAAGTCATGGAGTACCACAACTTCATGCTGGAAAATTACTACAAGATCAAACCGATCGATTTCGCCAAAACACTCGATGAATGCGCCGCGGTCGCTGAGGTGATACAGCCGATGGTGGCGGACATCGTACCCATGCTGCATGGATTACGTGAAGCTGGCGAATCGATTCTATTCGAAGGCGCACAGGGTGCACTGCTGGACGTAGATCTGGGTACCTACCCGTTTGTTACTTCGTCGAATACTACCGCTGGTGGAACGGGGGCGGGCAGCGGCTTCGGGCCGCGCTATCTCGACTATGTTCTGGGTATTACCAAAGCCTATTCCACTCGGGTCGGGTCGGGGCCCTTTCCTACCGAGCTGTTTGACGATATCGGCTCTAGACTGGCAGAGCGCGGTAACGAATTTGGTTCCACCACTGGACGCCCCAGACGCTGCGGTTGGTTTGATGCGGCCGCGCTGCGTCAGTCTGTGCAGATGAACAGTATTTCCGGACTTTGCCTGACCAAACTTGACGTGCTGGATGGTCTGGAAGAGATCAAAATCTGTACCGGCTACGAGCAGGCAGCCGGCGGTGAGAAAGCTGCGCCCCGATTCGGCAGTGAATACTATTCCGAGATCCGACCCGTGTACGAGTCGATTGCCGGTTGGCAGGATAGTACCGTCGGGATTCGTGACTATGATCAACTGCCGGAGAACGCCAAACGCTATCTGGCCCGTATAGAAGAGACCGTAGGCGCGCCAATCGACATTATTTCAACGGGTCGGAACCGACACGAAACCATTGTTCTTAAGGATCCTTTCGCGTGAAACACTCTCCATTCCTGCGTTTGCGCATCGTCCGGTTGCACATCTTGCGGTGGCAAAATGGCCGTTGATTCCAAACTCCTGGAGCTGCTGGTCTGCCCGGTCAGCAAAGCCAGCCTGCGCTATCAGGCAGACGTGGACGAGCTCTGGTGCCGCGCCAGCGGGCTTGCCTATCCGGTTCGCGACGGTATCCCGGTAATGCTGGAATCCGAAGCGCGTGAGCTGACCGCCGCGGAGCGGGAAACTCTCAAAGATTGAGTCGCGGATTCTTAATATTGAGTCGCGGACTCTTAACATTGCGTCGCGGACTCTTAATATTGCGTCGCGGACGCTCAAAGACCGAGCGCCAGCTCCTAAAAAAGCCCGGAAATACAGGCCAAGCGGGTGGCTGTGCCGCCACGTTACGATTGGTTACAATGCCGGGTCATTACTCCCGCATTCCAGGATGACCGGATGAATAAAGCGGAGCTGATCAGGCTCGACAGCATGCCGGACGTATCCCGTCACGAGCTGCAGTTGCCCGAAGAAACCCTCGACTGGGTTGGCATGCACGGCATTCATCAGCCACTGCTGGTCCGTGACGGTGGTGATACGCGCCAGGTTCAGACCAAAGTGCAGATCTATGTCGACCTGGGCGATAAGCTGGCCAAAGGCATTCACATGTCCCGGCTTTATCTGATCCTCGACGAGCACTCCGATAGCCGGGCGCTTACGCCACCAGGTTTGAAGCTGTTGCTGAGAAGCATGCTGGAGTCACATCGCGATGTCAGCAGCAACGCCTTTGTGCAATTCGATTTCGACTACTACCTGCGTCGCAATGCGCTGGTCAGCGACAATTCAGGATGGAACTCCTATCCGGTTTCGATCACCGGAACCCTGCTCGACGGCGAGATTGTGCTCGAGTTGAAACTAGCCGTGCAGTACTCGTCGACCTGCCCGCAGTCTGCGGCACTCGCCCGCCAGCTGATACAGGACCAGTTCGAAGCAGATTTCGGCAGTTCAGGCCAGGTGTCAGTCAGCGACGTGAAACAATGGCTCGACAGCGAACAGGGCATCGTCGCCACACCGCACAGTCAGCGCTCGACCGCACAGTTACTGGTTCGGCTGAAAGACGGTGTGGAAGACTTCCCGATCACTGATCTGATCAATGCGGTAGAAAACACTTTAAAGACCCCGGTCCAGACCGCGGTGAAGCGCGAAGATGAGCAGGAGTTCGCGTTGCTCAATGGTCAGAATCTGATGTTTGTCGAAGATGCCGGCCGTAAGCTGAAGCAGCGTTTTGACCAGGATGGTCGATTGACCGATTTCTGGGTCAGGGTCGAGCATCATGAGAGCCTGCACGCTCACGACGCAGTTGGTGTCTTTACCAAAGGCGTTGCAGACGGTTACCCACCCGCTCCCTGAACACCAGGAATTAACATGACAAACAACCCGGTTGTGATCAGCGGTGCGGGACTGTGGATTCCCGACAACACCATCACCAACGAAGAGTTGGTGGACAGCTACAATGCCTGGGCGCAAGCCTACAACGGTGAACACAGTGCAGAAATTGCCGCGGGTGAACTTGCCGAAAAGCCGCTGTCCAGCGCAGAATTTATCGAAAAGGCTTCCGGTATCAAGGCCCGCTATGCGTACGTGAAAGACGGTGTGCTGGAGGTGGCCAGAATGCGGCCGCGCATTACTCCGCGCGGCGAAGACGAGCTATCCCATCAGGCTGAGATTGCGCTGCATGCTGCCCGTAAAGCACTGACCAGCGCTGATAAAACAGGCGCGGACATCGATATGGTGATTGTGTCTTGTGCCTATACCGAACGTTCCTATCCCGCGTTGGCAATAGAAGTTCAGCATGAGCTGGGTATTACCGGGTTTGGCTTCGATATGCTGGTGGCCTGTTCCGCGGCAACGTTTGCGTTGCAGCGGGCTTATGATGCAATTGCCGCCGGGTCTGCGCGTGCTGTGCTCGTTATCAATCCGGAACTGACCTCACCTCAGGTAAACTACACTGATAGAGACAGTCACTTCATCTTCGGTGACGTCTCTACCGCGATGGTTTTGGAAGCTGCCGACACCTGCACTTCGGCACACAGCTACGAGATTCTCGGCAGCAAAGCCCAGACCGTTTTTTCAAACAACATCCGCTCGAACTTCGGCTACGTTGCTCGCGCGGAAGACACCGACGTGTTCGGTCCGGAAAACCTTTTCCACCAGAACGGTCGAAAAGTGTTCAAAGATGTCTGTCCCATGGCGGCAGAACATCTGCAGCAGCAGATTGAGGCCGTGGGTCTCGACGTTGCCGACGTGCAGAGGTGGTGGTTGCATCAGGCCAATCTCAACATGAACCAGCTGATCACCAGGCGCCTGCTGGGGCGAGACACTACTCAGGCTGAAGCACCCATTGTCCTCGACGAATTCGCCAATACTGCGTCCGCCGGATCGATCATCGCGTTCTGTCGACACCATGAGGATCTCAACAGTGGTGACCATGGTGTGATCTGTTCTTTTGGTGCTGGGTATTCGATTGGTTCCCTCGTTCTGCGTAAACGCTGAGCGGCGGCAGATTTTCGTTGGCGGGTTCGTCTAAGAAAGCCATCTACGCCGCATTAGTCGGCAACGGCCTTATTGCCGTGACCAAGTTCGCCGCCGCCGGAATCAGCGGCAGTGCGGCCATGCTGTCAGAAGGTATTCACTCGCTGGTCGATACCGGCAATCAGATTCTGCTGCTGCACGGGCTGCGCCAGGCTGAGAAACCAGCGGACAGCCGTTTCCCGTTCGGTCATGGCAAAGAAATTTATTTCTGGTCGTTTGTGGTCGCCATCCTGGTATTTGCACTGGGCGCTGGCGTGTCGATCTACCAGGGCATTCACCATCTCGATAATCCTGAGCCCATCACCAATCTCACCATCAACTATCTGGTGCTGGGCGCGGCCATCATCTTCGAAGGCGGTGCGCTTTATGTCGCGATGAAGGAATTCAACGCGCATCGAGGTGATACAGGTTTCTTCAAGGCTGTAGCGATTGGCAAAGATCCCAGTCTGTTTGTGGTGGTCTTTGAAGACACCGCTGCGCTGATCGGGTTGCTGATTGCGCTGGCTGGACTATTGGCATTCCAGCTGACCGGCAACATGCTGTTCGACGCCCTGGCGTCTATCGGCATTGGTCTGGTGCTCGCGGCTACAGCGATCTGGCTCGCGGTTGAAAGCAAAGGTCTGCTCATTGGCGAGAGTGCGTCGCCGGAGGCGGTGGCAGCGATCCGCGAGCTGGTACAGGCAGACATTCGAATTTCAGCAATCAACGAAGTAGCGACACTGCATATGGGGCCTAACCACATCATTGTCATGCTGAGTGTGGACTTCTTTGATGGCCTCGATTCTTCTGAAGTGGAGACCGCGACTACTCAGCTGAATCTCCGTATCAAGGCAAGCGACGCTGCAGTCCGCAGGGTGTTCATAGAGGCCGAGCGGGCGGGTGATCACAGAAACGTGGTGGATGCATGAGCGGCTTTCGAGCCTATAGCGAGTACCAGCGTCTGCCGCTGGAACAGATGCAGGCACGGGTGCGGGAGTTCGCCGAAAATCTGGCTTGTCGGCGGACACTGCGCGACTTTTCTCCCGAGCCGGTGCCAAAAAGCATTCTGGAAGACGCTCTGAGTGCCGCAGCCAGTGCGCCGAGCGGAGCCAATCGCCAGCCCTGGCACTTTGTGGTGGTCTCGGATCCGGTAACCAAACGAGCCATACGCGCAGCCGCGGAAGCCGAAGAGCGAGCGTTTTACAGCGAGCGGGCATCCGCGGAGTGGCTCGATGATCTGGCGGAACTGGGTACCACGGCGGATAAACCGTTTTTAGAGACTGCTCCCTATCTGATTGTGATTTTTGCTCAACGTTTCGAACAGTTGCCGGATGGCAGTCGCCACAAAAATTATTACGTCAGTGAATCGGTAGGCATTGCCACCGGCATACTGATCAGCGCGCTGCATCGCGCCGGGCTCGGTACTCTGACCCATACCCCCTCGCCCATGGGTTTTCTGCGGGAAGTGCTGGACAGACCCCGCTCGGAACGGCCGTTTCTGATTCTGGTGACCGGCTATCCGCAGGTGGATGCTGAAGTTCCCGACATCGAGCGCAAACCGCTGGCTGATGTAGTGTCCTGGATCGAGCCGGGGAACTGAGATGGCTCGTATTCTGGTCGGCAAGAACAAAACGCTGCGCGGCCTGACTGCGCGCTGGCCCTGGTTGAATGAGTTTTTCTGGCGCATCGAAGCTGGTCTGTTTGCTGCGTTCCTGTGGGTGTGTGCGCGGCTGAGTCCAACCGGTGCAAGTGCGTTCGGCCGCCGCCTCATGAGCTGGGCGGGGCCGCATCAATCAAAACACAAACATGTGATCCGCAATCTGAGTCTGGCGTTTCCCGATAAGAGCCGAGAAGAGATTGCTGATATCGGTGCAGATGTCTGGGGCAACATGGGTGCGATCTTTGCCGAATATGCCCAGCTCGAAGCAATCTGCGCGGAGCGTCTGGAAATTGTTGTGGATCCGAGTATCCGCACCTTTAAAAATCCCGGCGCGCAACAGGCGGTCTTCGTGTCCGCTCATTTTGGTAACTGGGAACTGCTGGCTGCAGCGATCAGCCGTCGCCAGGTGCCTATCACCGCGGTGTTCACGCCCATCCAGAATCCGCGGCTGGACGCATTGCTGGCACGGCAACGCCAGCATCTCGGCTGCCATCTGCTGCCTCGGGACGAGAGTATGCGGCCGCTGATCAGGGAACTGGCCCAGGGGCGATCTATTGGCCTGGTCATGGACCAGCGAGTCGACAGCGGCCACCCGGTGGCGATGTTCGGGATCGATAAACAGACCACATTGATTCCGGCGCGACTGGCGCTGCGTTTTGGCGCTGAACTCGTTGCCTGTCGTAGCGATCGCCTGGCGGATGGCCGATTTCGGATCACCTTCTATGCGCCAGTCAGCGCAGATGATCCCACTGCGGACGAACTCACTCAGGCCGTGCAGATGAGCACTAAGGTCAATGGGATGTTTGAACAATGGATCCGGGAAGCTCCCGCTGACTGGTTCTGCACCAATCGGCGCTGGCCCAAAGGCGCGGTTGCGCCGCGGGCGCCTGATTCGGACAGCGGGAATCTGCAGACGAGCAACGACCCGAATGGCTCATGAACCGATCATGGCGCTATGATTGAGCCCAGGGCATAATGCGCGGCTTTTTTCATGACCCTGTGAGCATAGAGCCTCGCTTGGGCATACCGGAACCAGACCAGGAAATAACCGAATGCAGATCAGCGATGGCGTTAAGAAGTGGTCCATATTGTTACCCACTTATCCGTTGCCGGCCCGCTGGCGCGTAGCTGCCCGGCGCAAAGGGCTGGCGAATCTGGAACTGGCGAAAGCCGAGCGTGCCCAGCTGCTTATCATCGGCCATCCCAAGAGTGGAAACACCTGGCTGAAAGCCATGATTTCCCGGCTCTATCAGGTCCGGCACGGCCTGGCTGCCAATGAACTGATCAACACCGACGAGTTGGCGTTGAAAATTCCTGAGATCCCCCGATTAGCTGCCAGCAACGGCTGGTACAGTTATGAAGGTGCGATCGGCGAAGCACTTGCCGCAGGCGCTGCCGACAACCCGTTGCGCCACAAGCCGGTGCTGCTGATTGCCCGTAATCCGCTCGATATTGCTGTGTCCTGGTATTTCCAGTTCACCAAGCGTCAGTCGAAACACAAACAGGAACTGATCAATCATTCCATCGCGCACCCGATTGATCGCAACACCGTTGAAATGTGGGAGTTTGTCCGCTATTCGGATATTGGCCTGCCGTCCCTGATTGATTTCCTCAACACCTGGGCCCGCAACCTGGAGGGTCTCGAGCATTCGCAGATGATTCGCTATGAGGATCTTCGCGGCAAACCTGCTCAGACGCTGCGTCAGGTGGTGGACCTGATGGGTGAAACCTTTACCGATGATGACATTGCCGGGGCGGTCGAATGGGGCTCTTTTGATAACCTGCGCAAGCTGGAGTCCAACGGTTTCTTCAAACGTGGCGGCATGACGCTGCGCAACCCCGATGACCCTAACTCGTTCAAGGTCCGTCGCGGCAAAGTCGGCGGCTACCGAGATTATTTCTCGCCGGAGCAGGCGGCTGAACTTGAAACCCTGATGGCACAAACGCTGCTGCCGGTTTTTGGTTATGGGCCGGCTGTAGATTCTGCTGACAAACCTGCACAAGGCGCTGGGACCAACGCCTCAGGATCATAGTGCTGCGAGTCGGGTGTGGCTGAACCCCGAATCTGGTTTGTGGTCGGCGATCGACTTGGCGACAACGGCCAGGTTGAAGCGCTGATTGAGGCGCTCGATCTGCCGTGTGAACGTCGCTATGTCCGGGTCAAAGCGCCCTGGATTAAAGGCAAACCCAAAGTCGTTCCGTCGCTGCATCATCTCGATCTCGACGCCAGCGATGCACTGGAACCGCCCTGGCCGGATCTTCTGATCACGGTAGGTCGACGCTTGTCCATGGTGGCGCAATGGGTGCAGGCTCAGTCCGGTGGCCACACCCGCCTGGTATTGATTGGTAAACCCTCTGGTTCAGCCAAGCCCTACGACCTCATTCTGGTGGGTCCGGAAACCCAGATACCCCCGGGACCGAAGATCATGAAGATTGGTCTGCCGCTGCTCAAAGTTGATGAAGCCAAGGTGCTGGTTGCGGCCCAGGAGTGGCGTAGCCGTTTCGCCGACTTACCCCGACCGCTGGTGGCGTTTCTGGTTGGCGGTCCAACCAATCCTTTTGTGTTCAACGCCGATGTGACCGAGCGGATGATCGCCATCGCCGACCAGGTGGCTGCCAATGGAGGTACTCCCTACATCACCACCTCACCTCGGACACCGGTTGAGTTTACGGCCGAGCTGCGTCAGCGGCTGCCGGATGCCGCTCGGCTATTCGAGTGGCAACGAGGTGCGACTGATAATCCCTACCATGCGCTGCTCGGTCTGGCGGACAGTTTTGTCGTCACTGGCGAAAGCATTTCGATGCTGATTGAAGTGGCAAAATTGCGTAAACCGCTGGCGATTTTTCCGCTGCCGATGAGCCGATTGGGTCGGCTCGACCAGATTCGCCGCAATGCCGCACGCTGGCTTTATCAGCCCGATGGTGCCGGTCAGCGTGATCAGCTGCGAGCCGTCATACGGCGCATTGGCGCAGCTCTGCACCTGCTGCCTCATACCCGGGATTTTCTGGCTGTGCACAAGACGCTGATTGATCAGGGTCTGGCGGTGACGGCGGGTGGTGAAATCCCACCGCCGCGGGGTGAGTTATCCAGTGATCTGCCTGAAGTTGTCGCGCGTCTTCATGCGCTGGCTGAAACGCTGGGTTAGCAGGGACTCAAAGGGCTTGTCTGCTCAGGAGCTGCCAAACGCCCGCAACACCTTCTTTGCCGAGCGGGTGCCGAATCGGTCCACCTTCTGTCGCAGCAGCGACAGCTTGTCCGAGCGCAGATAGTTCACCTGCATCATCCGTCGCTCACCGACGAACGGGTGATGGCCATGGAAAGAATGATCGGTGCGGCGGAACGCCAGCAGGGTACCTCCGATTGGGGGTACTTCTGCTGCGAAGTCTTCGATATTGCTGCTCGAGCGCAGCAGACGCAGCTGCCCCGTGGTTTCCGTCCAGTCCTGATTGAAGTAGAACAGCACCGTGATTACTTTGCTGCGATGGTCGGTGTGGATATTGCCATCCGAGCGCTCGCAGAACTTACGGATGGTCACCGTAGTCGGGTTTGTTTCGAGCTCCAGGTCAAATTTCTCACCAATGGCCTTGGCCAGCATCGGTCCCTGAGCTTCTGCAAGAAAGCTGGCAAATTCGTCCCCGTAGGTCAGCTCTTCTGTAGACAGATTGCCCGGCTGATCAATCAGCGGGTAATCGGCGTTAATCTTGGTCAACGGTGCCGGCGGAATGCAGTCCGGCACGACCAGATAGTCGAACGGGTCTGTCTGCAGGGGTGCGGTGTTGATCCGCTCATAGTCGATGTAGCTCATGGCCCGCAGTATACCCGCTCGGCCGTAGTCGGAAACTCTGCATAATCCCTGAGTAAAAACCGGTATGATGCGCGCCATTCGTGATTCCGGGTACGGACCTGACCGCCGTGTTGCAAGCCATATTCCGCCACATCATCGTTGGCGCCGCCTTTTTCCTGTCGAAAGATCAGCGCAAGTCTCTGGACCGGCGTCTGCGTGGGCGTGAAGAATTCAAGATGGTCCGGGATGCAGACTGGTTGCTGCTCAGCTGGGGAAAAAGCGGCCGAACCTGGCTGCGGGTCATGCTCTCGCGTTTTTATGAGGTGCACTTTCAGTTGCCGGCGCATGAGATGCTTGGCTTCGACAACCTGCACAAAGCCAACGCCGGAATACCCCGGGTGTTCTTCACCCACGGCAACTATCTGCGCGATTACACCGGCCGTGGGTATGACAGCAAAGTAGATTTTCGCGGCAAAAAAATTGTGCTGCTGGTTCGGGATCCGCGTGATGTTGCGGTTTCACAGTATTTTCAGTGGAACTTCCGGATGCGCCCGAATAAAAAGTTCCTGAATGATTACCCGCCACACGAGCAGGAAATGTCCATCTTTCAGTTCATGCTCTATCGCGAGCAGGGTCTGCCCCAGGTGATCCGCTATTTCAACGGCTGGCTGACCGGGATCAGCGAGCCGGATGGTGTGCTGGTGGTCCGTTATGAAGACATGCGCCAGAACCCGCATCAGGCGCTGGCGGAAATCCTCGAGTTTACCGGCACCCCCGGCAGCGAAGCGGAAGTGGCCGATGCAGTGGATTTTGCTGCGTTCGATAACCTGAAGAAGATGGAGACCGACCAGTCTTTTTCGTTGTTGCGGGCCGGCAGGCGGCTGCTGCCCGGCGACAAGTCCAACCCGGATTCCTATAAGGTCCGCCGAGCCAAGGTGGGCGGCTATCGCGACTACTTCAGTGATGCTGAACTCGAACAGCTCGACGCGATGGTAGATCGGGATCTGCTGCCCGGACTTGGCTACCGGCGTGACGAAACCGGACCGGCAACTCTGATTGGCAATCGCACCGCTATGGTGGCTGCTCAGGACGACTGAGGCATCGGACTGTCTCGCGGCGCTTGGGGCGGTCGCTTCAGGCGGCCAGAGGCGGCAGCAGTTCCATCACCTGCAGCGCGTCGTGACGCACGTGGTTGCTGGCCATTTCTTCGCGCAGCTGAGCTTCGCTGAGGATGCCGTTGTCCAGACACTCTTTAAGCAATGCAAAGAAAAAGGCTTCCTGGGTCGGATCGGGGTGACGTTTGTAGGTACCCGCAAAACGATAGTCACCAAACAGCGCGCGGCGGGCGCGGCGGATCCAGTGTCGCGGCGGAAACAGCCGGAAAGTATCCGCAGGCCGATAGTCCACGGGTAAACCCGTTTTCCAGGGCTGCGTTTTGCGTTTGGTGTTGTGCAGCAGTCGAGTGCTCTGATCCAGATGATCAAAATCATTCCAGCAGGCTTCAAGCGGAGCGATGCTGCCTTTTGGTTCGAGTTTCAAACTGACCCAGTCCATATAGTCGCGCTCGAAGCTGAACATCTCCGCGAAGTTTTTTGCCGTCTGCCAGTGAGTGAGTTGAGCGCAATCGAGCAGCATCACGCTGGATGCGTAAGCGCCGCGTTTGCCTTTGTTGCCTGACTTCGGCCGGCAGACAATGGCGTGACCCTGCATATCGCGCTGCAGCAGATCCCAGACGTCGCCCGCGGCAAACACGTCCGGATCGATGACCAGCGCGCGGCCCTGGTAGTTCATCAGTTCTGGCGGCAGAAATCGCAGCGGTGTGAAGGATTGGAGATCGTCGTTCAACCAGGGTCTTTTGTCGCCGTCGCGCAGATAGGTTTGGCCTTCGTGTTCGAGCAGAAACGGCTGTTGGCCAACCTCCATCAGCCGCACGTCGAATTCAGCGGAATGGGCGCTGTTCCGATGCAGAGAATAGCGGGAAACCACCGCACCCAGCAGCTGCCGATGATTGGTCTGGATGAAGATGGTGGGTTTCGATTCGCTCACGTGAATTAGCCGCTCTGATAGCCGAACAGTGGCGACAGTTTAGCGTTTATCAGAGCTTCGATCTCGGCCACTTCACAGTCATTGAAATAGTCGCGCCAGCCACCCACCTTGGCTCGGCGGACCTTGTAGGAATCTGGATTGGATTTATCTCCGGGTGCCAGCCGGCCGCCGCTGAACCAGCCACCAGCATTCTGTTCCAGCACCCGCATGTTCTCGATAGATCCGTATTGCACTGCGTCGGTAATTTCTTCAGCGGTAGGGTCCTCGCCGAGGAAGCGCAGTGCGCGGTCGAGTTCGCCAGCGGCATCCGTGCGCAGGTCTTCGTAGCGCAGAAACGCAAAGCTTGCCAGGTTGTCGATATCGTCGGCCCAGACATTCAGAAATTCGATGATCTTGGGAATGCCGGATTCCTCTCGCATCACAAACTCGAACGGTGATACCTCGGTACCTCGTGGGGGAAAGCGGTTCAGAGCGACCTTGTGCAGCTTCATTCGATGCTGCCATTGAAAGTACTGAGAAACTGACACATCAGCAGGGTTGCGCACCAGCAGCAGGGTCCGGCTGTCGTAGAAGTCTGCTTTTGTGTCGATGTTGCCGGTGTAGTCTTTGATGAAATTGTCGTGGGTGATGAAGATTTTCGGTACCGCTGGATTACGGCGGTGGAAGTTGTCGAAGTTGAGCACGCCGGGATCAGCGAGCTGATAGTGTCTGGCGAAGTAGCGCGACAGCATCACCCGAAACCAGGTTCTGCCGCTGTTGCCGTAAGAGGCCACCGTATAGTCGGCGCGCCTGAGTTTACTGAGCTGTTCTTTGCCGCGGTGTTTTCGCTCGCGCTGTAACCGTTGAGCCTTCGGCAGGAAAAAGACAGAACTTGTCGCAACGAAGCGTTTCAGCTTCTTAATGGGCGTTTGCAGCAGTCCTGTGATCATCTTCGGAGCCTGGAAAAGCGGCGCGCATGGTAGCTAATTTAGTTCTGACGGAACAGTCGCTGAGGCTCTGTCTCCACCAGTCCGTCAATTAACCCGCTTACGTCCCGGCGCATACCTGCATTTTTGATGATTATTCATATATTCGGTGCAAAAAATGGAGAAAAACTGCAGAAATCTCGGTACAGTTCCCGCCCTTCAGCGCCTGGCGAATCCGCGCAGACGGAATTACCCCTAGGTCCAGCGCTGGACGCGAGTAGATTTTTACATGGAGATGGTAATGAATAACAAATTCAAGTGGCTGGCTGGACTCTCAATGCTGAGCCTGTTTTCCCTGCCCGTAGCTGCAGACGAAATCCTTCCGCCTGCTCAAGCAGATGCGCCGCTGATTTTAGGTGCTGGCGTGATTTATCGCGACAAGACCTATAGAGCTTATGACGATGGCGAAAAAGCCCAGGCGATTCCGCTGATCATGTGGGAAAACGAGCGCTTTTTCTTCCGTGGCGCCACGTTTGGCTGGAAAGCCTGGAGTAATGAATCCTGGGAGTTTGCAGTAATCGGTGAAGGCAGAGGGGATGGTTACGACTCTGATGATGCCAACATCCTCACCGGTATGGACGATCGGGACATGACCCTCGACGGAGGTGCCTATCTGGCCTGGAAAAACGGCGCGTGGGGAGTCAAAGCAACCGTGGTCCACGACCTGGCTGGTAAACACGAAGGTTACGAAGCCCGTGGCGAGTTCTCCTATACTCATGTCAGTGAGAGCCGTAACTGGATGATCAGGCCTTCAGCAGGCATCGTTTATCAGAGCGATGATCTGGTCGACTACTACTATGGTGTGCAGAACGATGAGGAGATTCTGGGGTTCCGCGCAGCCTTCTCAGCAGACGCTGAAGTCATTTATCGCTTGCAGACTGTGGTCGCCTGGAACCCGGGTGGCTCCAAGTGGCAACTTATCCTCGGCGGTCGCCTCGATGCCCAGGGAGATGAGTTCGATGACTCTCCGATCACTGATGACGACAAGTTATTGATGGGTTTCTTCGCTGCCGGCTACCGGTTCTAAGCGAAACCC
>CAKZWF010000058.1 GCA_937921865.1 uncultured Pseudomonadales bacterium
CATCGACCTCCATACAGCGCCCTCCGAGCGTCAACAGATGCGACTATTGAAAGCCCACGAAGTGCTCGCAGACCTTAGTGATGACAACCGCGAACAGTTTGGCGATCTGGTCGATACCCTGCGATTGGAGCTTGGCAGAACCCCCGGGTCAACGGAGGACCGCCACAAATGATTCAGTAAGGTTGCCTGTGGCGACGGCGCAGTTTTCCGACTAACACCCGCCGGGCATCAAAACGACAGCGCGGTGTTTTGCCATCAGTTAACTCACGCAGACGGTCAACAAAAGGGGCTTCGCACGCGCCCGCGTGCTCCGGAACCAGTTGCGAATCCGCTCGAACTATCGGGACGCAGTCTGCTGAAAGCGATCTGTTAGCCGGTTTCAAAGTACAAGACGCCGCGCTTGTCGCGATGTCCCTGCGCACTGCCTGCGTGGCGCAAGTGCTCGAGATGAGCGTAGGTTTCACTCTCCGCCATGGACCCCCAACTTCGCCGCCGAAAGAGGTGCTGCGAATATTCCCTGACGCTTGCAGGACGACCAAATTCCCTTGATATTTCATGAATTCGTTCAAGGCGCTCATAGTGATGTTCTTTGATCGCCACGGTTCTCGCCTGCAAATCGGAGAAAGGGTGTCCGTGGGCGGGAAGTACCTGTTTTATACCGGGAAGCTCACCGACCCGATCCAATGAGTTAAAGAAAGACAGCAGCGGATCTTCCGACGAAGAGATACCGGATATGTGCGGCGTGATCGTGGGTAATACGTGATCACCAGCAATGAAAACTCCCGCTTCCGGATCATGGAGACAGAAATGATCCGGCGTATGCCCGGGAGTATGCTGAACGAACATCTCTCGCCCGGCCAATTCGATGAGATCGCCCTGCTCCACAGGATGGGTGATCTTGGGCACATTCATGCCGCGGCCCAGCACGCGGTACACACGGCGGAGTAATCGGTGCCGGAATGACGGGCGCGGCGGCGATCCACCCCAGGGTGTGGGGCCACCCCACCAGCCAGCACCTTCACTGGAACCATGACTGTGAGCGTGCTTGTCACCATGATGGTGACCGCCACGCTCAGTCATTTCAGCGCGATCGTTGGGGGCTATGGTCGGTTCACCGTCAGAGAGGTCATCAACGGAGATCTCCGGCTGATTCTCGACTATGGACTTAGCCAGTCCGAAGCGGAAACTCCGATGCGCGACAACGGTAGCGCCAAACTCCTTAACGAAACGCTGAGCACCACCAAAGTGGTCGGGGTGAGAATGGGTGATCAGTACGGTATGAATGTCCTTCGGCAGCAACTGCGCTTGCCGCAGCCGATGCTGTATCGCCTGCCAGGTGACCGGACCCGGCAACCCGGGATCGATGAGGGCAGCGCCATTCTTGTCCAGCAGGGCATACATGTTCACGTGGCCGAGCCCAGGTAGCCGGATCGGCAACTGCATCCGCAGAATGTTTGGCGCTACTTCAGCAACCTCAGTGCTGGCCGTCTCCTGCTCCTGGCGCTTTGGTTTCATCGATTTACTCCTGGTCGACTCGTTCATTCAGCTGTCTGAGGTATTCGACCAGGTCCGCTGGAAGTACCAAGACGGCAGAGCGCTTGGGTGTACTCGTGATGATGGCTACCGAATCTCAGCGCGATGCTCCAAGTTCCTGCTTGGATGCACAGTTAGAGTGTCAACCAAATTCTGCCGGATCGCACGGGATCATTTCGCCAGCATCGACCTGCGTACAGTGCCAGCCGAACGTCAACAACGACGACTATTGAAAGCTCACGAAGTACTTGCGGACCTCAGTGATGACAACCGCGAACAGTTTGGCGATCTGTCGACGCTGGTGCGCCCTGGCGGCTGACCAGAAACGCCGGAGGCCCACATTCTGAGCTTTTTGGCTTCAGCCGGCTGGCTCCAGGCTGAAAGCGTAATCAACACGATGCTCGTAAACATCAAGATTCTGGTCATATCGCTGCTCCCCATTGGTGCAGGAGGGTTTCCCCGAGCTGGTGCTGAGGTCCTAATCTCGACCTAAATTCTGACCAAATTTGCTGAGGCAGGGTGAGTTCGAGAATGGGGTCGGAGTAAAGTACCCGGGTAGCTCAGTGAGATAGACAAATGTTGACGCTGACCCCTTACTCTGAAAGCAATGCTTGATATGCACGAATGGACCGAAGGCGACGTTGACTCAAACGGGGTCAACATTCATTTCTACCGCACCGGCCAGGGTGGAAAACCGCCACTGCTGCTCGCTCACGGCCTGACCGACAACGGGCTGTGCTGGGCGCGGGTCGCCAATGCGCTGCAATCAAGCTTCGATGTCGTGATGGTGGATGCTCGAAATCATGGAAAATCAGATCGCGCACCGGCGGGACTGAAAGAACTTGCCAGTGATATGGCAGCCGTTATTGCACAGCTTGGACTCGGCACCGCGGCTGTCATGGGCCACTCAGTGGGCGCGAGCATCGCGGCGGGCCTGGCGGCCCACTATCCAGCGCAGGTCTCCCGAGTCGTACTGGAAGATCCTCCCTGGAAGCTCGAGCCTCGGAATCTGAGCGCAGAACAGGACAAGCAACAACTGGAAGGATTTCACAGCCACGTCAGATCGCTTTCGACGCTCAAGCGCGAAGAGATCATCGAAAACGGCAGGCAACGCTATCCCACCTGGCACGATGACGACCTCCCAGCGTGGGCGGCATCAAAACAACAGGTTGCCGAATCCGCGATGAGCGCCCTGCAGCTCGGCGAGTGGACAGACACCGCGCCGCTCATCCAGTGTCCGACCCTGCTGATCTACGCCAGCGGGATTGTTAACGGAGATTTCGCTCGTGCGGTAGAGGCGACCAACGAGCGATTCAGTTCCCATCAGATTGCCGATGCTGGACACAACGTGCGGCGGGAGCAGTTCGAGAAATTTGTCAAAATTGCCCAGAGATTTCTCGAAGCCTGACCGGCAGACAGCAATCAAACAACACTCTAACCAGAACGGAGATCAGCATGAAACTAGTACGAGCCCAGACCTTTGTTGTCCAGACACCGCCACCCCATTCCGGCGGTTCTTTCTGGTTCTTTGTAAAACTTGAGACAGATACAGGCTTGGTCGGCTGGGGGGAGACCGCGGTGCTGGGAGCCCTGCATGGTCTGGAAGACAGTTACGAGTTGCTGGTAGGACAGGTATTCGAAGGCTACCTGGCCGGCAGGAATCCCATCGATCGAGAAGCGCTTTATCACAAGATGTATGAAGGCATGATGGCGCAGCATCCCGACTATGTGGGTATGGGCGTTGTCAGCGCGATCGACATTGCGTTGTGGGACATCGCGGGCAAACACTACAACACACCGGTCTACAATCTGCTGGGTGGCAGGTATCGCGATCGTGTCAGAACCTATACCTATATCTACGATATGGAGGGCAATACGACGCAGACATGGACATCTGATGCCGAACGGTTAGGCACACTCGCCGCAAAACTGGCAGACGAGGGGTTTACAGGGTTGAAATTCGACCCCCTGGTTCAGTCTTCCAGCCGCCGGCTGCCAAATCCACCCTGGGAAATACCCCTCTCCGAATATGACAACGCCGAGCGTGGTGTTGCTGCTGTTCGCGAGGCTGTGGGGAATCGCGCGGACATTCTGATCGGCACGCATGGCCAGATAACACCGTCAGCGGCCAGGCGCCTTGCTGCCAGGATCGAAAAGTACGACCCGCTCTGGCTGGAGGAACCCTGCCCGCCCGAAAACTACAAACAGATGGGGGAGATAGCGAGGCGCACAAGCATCCCCATCGCCACCGGTGAACGCCTGGTTGGCATTCACGAATTCCAGAACCTGTTCGAACAGGGCGGTTGTGCTTTCGCACAGCCGGATCTCGGCAGTTGTGGCGGCATCACCGCGTGCAAGAAAATCGCAGCCATGGCAGAAGCCAACTACATACTAATGGCACCACACATCTGGGGTGGCCCGATCATTACCGCCGCCGCGGTGCAGATCGACGCCAACATACCTAATTTCCTGATCCAGGAGAGCATCTATAAGTCCGGGGGGTTTTTCGACGAGATAGTCGTGGAGCCCTTCGAGTGGGATAACGGTGATCTGATACCGTCGCAGCGTCCGGGTATCGGGATTGAGTTAAACGAAGAAAAACTCGAGCAACACAGGGGTTCTCTTACGGCGATTCGACGTCAGCGCCAGGCCGAGAAGCAGGTGTGAACAATGCGCCCGTTGATGTTCTGATTATTGGCGCGGGTGCGTCCGCCGCCGCATTTGCATGGAGCCTTGCTGACACAAAAATGCAGATTTTGTGCCTTGAGCAGGGCGACTGGCTGAACCCGTCAGATTACCCAAGCAGCACGATGGATTGGGAGTCCAGCAGCGCCTTTAACAGCAACCCAAACCATCGAGCCAACGCCGCTGACTATCCCATCAACAACAGCGAGTCACCCATCGCGATTGCTAACTACAACGGTGTGGGTGGCGGCACCATTCTGTTTGCCGGGCACTTCCCGAGGTTTCATCCCTCAGACTTCAAGGTCCGGACGCTGGACGGAGTCGCCGACGACTGGCCGCTCGACTATGCGATGCTCGAACCCTACTACAACGAAAACGACACGATGATGGGCGTGTCGGGCCTGGCTGGTGATCCGGCATATCCACCTAAAAAACCGCAGATGCCGCCCATTCCAATGGGCAAAGCGGGTGCGACGCTGGCCAGAGGCTTTAACGATCTGGGTTGGCACTGGTGGCCATCAGACATGGCCATCGCGACCGAACAATATGATGGGCGTGACAAATGTATCAACCTGGGCGCCTGCGGCAATGGCTGTGCCCAGGGTGCCAAAGCAAGTACAGACGTGACCTACTGGCCACACGCGATTCGCGCCGGTGTACAACTGAAAACGAGATGTCGCGTCCGGGAAGTCACGGTCGATACCGAGAATCGCGCAACCGGAGTCATCTACTACGACGGTGATGGTAAAGAACAGTTTCAGCCCGCCGAAATGGTTGTCATGGCGTGTAACGGTATTGGCACCCCGCGCATCCTGCTCAACTCAACTTCCGCGTCATTTCCCGATGGTCTGGCCAACAGCAGCGGCATGCTGGGTAAGAACCTCATGCTGCATCCCTATGCGGCTATCGAGGCTGTTTTCCGGGAGCCTTTAGATGGAGCACGCGGTCCACACAAATGTGTGGCGTGTCACGAGTTTTACGAGACAGACCTGCGGCGGGGTTTTGTCCGTGGGTTCAGCTTCGAAACCCAACGCGGCTATGGTCCTGTCGCAACCGCTCTGCGTGGCGTAACAACAGGCAAAATCCCCAAGGGTAGTGGCCATCACGCCGCATACCGAAAACTCAGCGAGCGATTGGTTGGTCTGATCGCGGTATGCGAAGACCTGCCAGAGACGCACAATCGGGTAACGTTAGACCCTGTGTTAAAAGATGCCCACGGCATTCCTGCGCCGAAGATTCACTACACGCTGAGTGAGAACAGCGCAAAAATGCTGGATTTCGCCGTGGCGCGAGGGACGGAAGTCATGGAAGCCGCCGGCGCAGAAGACGTGATGGTGCAACGCCTCCTCGGCAATGCCGGTTGGCACAATATGGGCACGGCACGCATGGGCACCGACCCCACGGCTTCAGTTGTGAACGAATGGGGCCGCAGTCACGATGTGAAAAACCTGTTCATGATTGATGGCAGTATCTTCGTGACAAGTGCGGGGGTAAATCCAACCAGGACGATACAGGCGCTGGCGCTCTATATCGCCGACACAATCAAGCAGAAGCTGGCTGCAGCCACGCTGTTCGAATGACACGCCATTCCGGGAACCTCATGAGCAAAATCATTGCCAGCGACACGACATTTTCAGACCTTGAGCGCCAGGTGATTACGGCGATCAGTGAAGGGAACATCACCAACGACGAAGCCAGTGGGCTGCCGGGGGCGAGTGACCCACCTATTCTGTCGATGATCTTAGAGAAGGCGGAACATTTCAGTGCCCGACTCAAGCCCGATATCCAACGGCTGCTCGCTGAAACTGACCCGTTCGGCATCAGCCCGACTGAACTGACAAACCAGTTGGATAAAGACCCCCGCTTTCGGTCATTCGGCAGAATCCTGACCATCATCATCATGCAGGCCTACTACCAGGATCCCAGGGTGCTGAAATCGCTGGGGCTCGAGGCACGACCGCCCTTTCCACTCGGCCATGAAATGGAACCTGATGACTGGTCGTTGCTGGAGCCAGTCAGGAAACGCGCGCCTTTCTATCGACCTGCCTGAAATCCGTCGTCACTTTCCTCCTGGTGCATGGAGGATTTTCCGGTAAGCGGCTGGCCGTTGCCAGAGACAACGAGAAACTGCTGCTGCCAGCGATGAACTCACAGACTGAATTGCCCGTCATCCAGGCTGGCCTGGATCGAGGCCGCGAACTGTTTGCAAAACGCCAGGCTGACCCGGCGCTGATGGCGAAGTTCGAAGCTTCAGTGCTCGATAACACGAAAAGTGGTACTGACAAGTTAAACGGCATTCGGGCAGCATGCCAGGATGAAAAACATCTATAAAAGACATCGCTTCCCGCCTTCTATCATTCAACATGCAGTTTGGCTCTACTATCGGTTCAATCTCAGTATTCGAGATGTTGAAGACCTATTGGCCGAGCGAAACATTAATGTCAGTTACGAGGCAATCCGACTCTGGGTTAACAAATTCGGACCCAAATTTGTACGCCGTTTGAAGCGAAAGCATCGAGGTTATGGCGACACTTACTTTTTAGATGAAGTCTTCGTAAAGATCCGTGGTAAACAGCACTACCTTTGGCGTGCTATCGATCAAGATGGTGAGGTTGTTGATGTGTACCTACAAGAGCGAAGAGATGGGAATGCAGCGAAACGATTTTTCAAACGTTTTCTGGAAGCAGGCGGCACACCTAGAGAGATCGTGACAGACAAACTGTGCAGCTATAGCGTTGCGCACCGACAGTTAATCCCTGGGACTCGACACAACACAGAACAATATGCCAACAATCGAGCAGAGCTTTCTCATCAACCAACCCGGGTTCACGAGCGGGGGATGCGACGATTCAAATCGACTAGGCAGGCACAACGATTTCTGGAATGTCATGCCGCTGTCTACAATCTATTCAATCTGCACAGGCATTCTCTTTCCAGGCGTTTCTTTAAACTATTTCGCATACGATCATTCGCAACTTGGGATGTGATTACAGCACCTTGAGTGAGAAGTGGGCCCGACATTGACTCACGCGGACGTTTAACTTGTCAGCACC
>CAKZWF010000059.1 GCA_937921865.1 uncultured Pseudomonadales bacterium
TATTGCCCATGGCATGGGAGTACTCGCAGAGAATGATGGGCCGTATCTCGCCCGGCAGTTCCGCCCAGCTCTTCAACGATCGTTTGGGGAGATCGCTATGTCCTTGCTCCTGGTCCAGATCGGTTCGCGCGTACATCGGGCAGATGATGTCTGTGGCGGGAGTATTGGAGCCGCCACCTTCATACTGGATCGGTCGGCTGGGATCGGTGCGTTTAGTCCATTGATACATCGCGTCGTGAGCGCCACCGTAGCCCGATTCGTTACCGAGCGACCACAGGATGATGCTGGGGTGGTTAAAGTCCCGGCTGACCATTCGGGTCATACGTTCTAACAGCGCCCCCGCCCAGCGCGGATCGTCCGCCAGTCTGCGCATTGGTGACATGCCGTGAGTTTCGATGTTTGCCTCATCGACCACGTACAGGCCCAGTCGGTCACACAGTCGATAAAAACCGGGCTGATGGGGATAGTGGGAGCAGCGTACCGCGTTGAAATTGTACTGCTTCATCTGCTTGAGGTGCCGCTCAACGCTTTCAAGCGTTTCAGCATGGCCACGTTCGGGATCGTGTTCGTGTTTGTTGACCCCGGCTATCAGCAGCGGCTGGCCATTCAGACACAGCTGACCGTCGCGGATTTCTACGCAGCGAAAACCGACATCGTAAGCTTCCGTCTCAATTTCACGGTCGGATTTCTGGTCAAGCAGCGTCACAGTCAGTCGATAGAGTGTGGGGACTTCTGCGCTCCACTGCCGGGGTGACGCGACCGACAGGGTCAGATCACAGCGATCACGATATCTGCCCATTTCGTCAACTGGCCGGGTACCCATCGATTCGGTCCGGCTGACAATCAGTTCCTCGCCTAGATATAATTTGGCTCTGATGCTCAGGTGTTCACAACGTTGGCTGAACACCTCGATATCCAGTTCACCGTCGAGATAGTCACGATCCAGACGAGGTGTTATGCGAATGTCGCTGATATGCGAGTCTGGTTTATGCAGCAGGCAGACCGAGCGATAGATACCGCTTAACCACCACATGTCCTGATCTTCCAGGTAGCTGCCGTCACACCAGCGCAGCACCATCACATCGATGTGATTGGTCCCCGGCCTCAGACAGCTGGTGAGGTCGAATTCGGCGGGCAGACGGCTGTCCTGTGAATAACCCACCCACTGGCCGTTGCAGTGCAGATAGAAGGCGCTGTTTACGCCGTCGAAGACGATGCGGGTCTGGCCGGTGTCCCAGTCGACTGGCAATTCAAAGCTGCGCCGATAGTAGCCGGTGGGATTGTCCTCCGGCACCTGCGGTGGTTTGTTCGGGAACGGGTATTTGACGTTGGTATAGATGGGATGGTCATAACCCTGCAGCTGCCAGTTTGATGGCACTGTTATGGTGTCATCCAGCTCGGGATTTTCAGGCACAGATTCCGGTCGGTTGTAGATTGCAAAGAACCACTCGCCATTCAGATCCATCTGAGATGGACTTGGCAGGTCTTTTTTTGCGGCGGACTCTGAGCGCCAGCTCGACAGCGGGGTATGGGCCGCCAGGCGATTGATCGATGTGACTTCAGGCGTCTGCCAGTACTTCCAGAACGCGGTTGGATCTGAACTTCGGGTCATTCTTAAACGCCTTGATTGAACGCGCCGGAGACCACCGAGCACTCAAACAGAGTCGGTTGCAGCCCGGTCTGCTGCGGATACTGGTTTGTGACTGCAGAGGCGACGTCGGCGACGAGAGACTGAGGCACCAGGACAAGTACACACCCTCCAAACCCCCCGCCCGTCATGCGCACGCCTCCGCTGGGACCAATCACAGACTTCACGATGTCCACCAGACAGTCGATCTCCGGTACCGTGATCTCAAAGTCGGCGCGCATCGATTCATGCGAGTCAGCCATCAGTTTGCCAATACTGACAAGATCACCATCGCGAAGGGCTTGAGCTGTCTGCTGCGTTCTGTCGTTTTCTGTAATCACATGGCGGGCACGGCGTAACTGAACTTCTGTGAGCACAGCTGTGGCGGCTGCCAGCTGCTCAAGCCCAACATCTCGCAGTGCGGCAACAGCGAAGTGCCTGGCAACCTGTTCACACTGCTGCCGCCTCAGGTTGTATTCGCCGTCGACCAGTTTGCGTTGAACATTTGAATTGATGATCAACAGTGCTGAATCTGCAGGCAGTGGCACCGGCTGGGTGTCCAGACTGCGACAATCGATCAGCAGAGCGTGATTCTCAAGACCTTCAGCGGAAATCAGTTGATCCATAATGCCGCAGTTGCAGCCGACAAAATTGTTTTCTGCAGCCTGGCCGAAACGGGCAGCCTCTATGCCGGTGATTGTTTCGCCGCTCAGTTGGGTGAGAGCGCGAATGAGAGAAATCTCGAGAGCTGCGGACGAACTGAGGCCGGCACCCATCGGTACGTTGCCGCTGATCGTGATGTTTGCGCCTGATAGACGATAGCCGTTGCGTAACAGTTCGACGATCACGCCTCTGAGGTAATTGCTCCATGGGGTTGCGACGTCGAAGGCAATGTCTGCGTCCAGATCGAACTGTGTCTGGGTGCCTTCGTCCAGTGCATTGGCAACAATGTTGCGATCGTCGCGCCGGGAGATTGCGACGGCCGTATGGTAGCTGATCGCTACCGGCAGCACGAACCCGTCATTGTAGTCTGTGTGTTCGCCGATCAGATTGACCCGGCCGGGTGCGGCAGTGATCAGCTCGGGATCGCACTCGAAATGTTCCGAGTGTGCGCGCTCGACAAACTCTACAGGGCTGCTCATTTATTGCGTCTCATCGATAGCGGAGCGCTTGTAGTGAGTCCCTGGTAGTGTCCGTAGCGCCTCGGCAGCCTGTTCGGGAGTGATGTCCCGCTGGGGCTCCGCGAGCATTTCGTAGCCGACCATGAATTTACGCACCGAGCTGGAACGAAACAGTGGCGGGTAGAAGTGTGCGTGCAGCTGCCACTCCGGGTGTTCAATGCCGTCAAAGGGCGCGCTGTGCCAGCCCATGGAATAGGGAAACGAACACTTAAACAGATTGTCGTAGCGGATGGCGACCTGACTCATTATTTCGGCAAGGTTTGTCGTCTGCGGTTTGTTGAGTTCGGTCAGTCGAGAAACGCTGGACCGGGGTAGCAGCAGTATTTCATACGGCCAGGCGGCCCAGTAAGGAACTACTGCGAGCCAGTCTGTATTGGCCACAACGACACGCTGGCTGTCGCTGAGTTCGCGCTGACAATAGTCAAGCAGGAGCGGGGCGTGGTGTTTGTTGTAGTAGCTTGACTGGTGATCGGCTTCGCGCGCAGGGATTGTCGGCGCGTGGTTCTGAGCCCAGATCTGACTGTGTGGATGCGGCATGGAGCAACCCATCATGCTGCCTTTATTTTCGAATATCTGAATCCAGGGATGTGAATGTCCGATATTTTCGCATTCATCAATCCAGCACTCGAGTACCGCTTCGATCTGGGGTCGATCCAGCTCCGCAAACGTTCTGCTGTGATCGGGGGAAAAGCACACGACCCGAGTCAAACCCTGCTCAGCCTGGTGTGAGAACAGTTCGTCTTGCGAGACTGCGCTGACGGTATCACTGCGCAAAGCTGCAAAGTCGTTGGTGAACGTGAAAGTGCCGGGATAGGTTGGGTTCTGCTCACCATTGATGCGGGTGTTGCCAGGGCACAGGTAGCAGTCCGGGTCATAGTCAGCTGATGGCTGATGATCATCGGGTTCGACCTGGCCCAGCCATGGTCGCTTGCCTCGGTGCGGAGAAATCAGAATCCATTCGCCGGTGAGCGCGTTTCTCCGGCGGTGTGGATCGTCTGTTGGATCGAATACTGTCATGCCGGGTGAGTGTCCTGCGGTTGTGTATTGCAGTGTATTGGTGGATGAATTTCAATGATTAAAACGTACGTGGCCGGACACGAGCCAATGGAGACACTTTTTGCCAACTCGACCTGAACTGCACATCGAAGAACTGGCGTCATGTCACATCGACGCCCAGACGGTGCGGCGATTTGAACTGACCAACCGCCGCGGCATGTCGGTGGTGTTGATGGAATACGGCGCAACTTTGCTCTCAGTCTGTGTGCCTGATTCGCGCGGTGAGCAGATTCAAATCAATCTGGGTTTGCAAGATCTGCAGCAGTATCGCAATAACCCGGCCTATCTGGGTGGGACCTGTGGCCGTTTTGCCAACAGGATTGCGGGAGGCCAATTTGAGCTGGCAGGCAGGCGTTATCAGTTAGCGACCAATGACGGTAACCAGCATCTGCATGGCGGGACCCAGGGATTCAACAAAAAGCTTTGGCGCGCGCGGATGCGCAGCGGAGACGATCTAGTCGCTGTGTGTTTCGAGTACACCAGTGCTGATGGAGAGGAAGGCTACCCGGGTGAGCTACTCTGCCGGGTCGAGTATTCGCTGAATGATTTATCAGAGTTAGCAATCCGCTATGAAGCTGAGGTGAAAGGTGGTCCTACGGTGGTGAACCTCACCAATCACAGCTACTGGAACCTGGCGGGCAGTGGTTCAGTCCTGGGTCATTGCATCGAGATACCTGGCAGCTCGATTGTTGCCGTTGATCAGGAACTCATTCCCACCGGCGAGATCAAGCCGGTGGCTGCAAGCGCGTTTGATTTTACGTCGCCGCGAGAAATCGGTGAACGCATCAGCGAGGTCGCTCTGGATTCGAATGACCCCACCAGAGTTGGCTACGACCACTGCTATCTGGTAGATGCAAATATTGGAGTCAGAGCCATAAGTCCGGTTCTGGCAGCCCGCCTCACAGACCCGGTCAGTGGTCGCTCAATGGAGGTGCTCACCGATCAACCCGGACTTCAGTTCTACACCGGGGTGTATCTCGACGGCAGTCAGGAGGTTGGCGGGCACCAACCCTACGCAGGACTTTGTCTTGAATGTCAGCAACTCCCAGATGCACCGAATCAACCCGCTTTCCCCAGCGCTGTCCTCAACGAAGGCGAGACCTACTACCAGTCGACGGTTCATCGATTTCAATACTGAAAAAGGGGTCGAACCGAGGTTTTCAGTAAATCTCTGAAAACCTCGGTACGACCCTTTTTGTCTTCTTTATCTCTTATCTGGTGACCCAGCGACCAGTCGCTGGTCCTAGGCGGGAATGATTGATTTTTGTGATGGATTCTTTTTAGCTCGTTTCAAAGCCCGTTTTTCCATCATTGTGCTCTGCGCTTTTGTCTTGTCGCTCTGCTTCTTCTTGTCTTGACCTTTAGCCATCGGATTCAGCCTTGCGTAAGAAAGTGCCTACAGTCTACGCCTTATTCATCGTGAATATCGGGGTCGAACCGAGGTTTAGTGGAAAGGTCTGTAAAACCTCGGTTCGACCCTGTTTGCCTAGGTCGCTTCTACCTGAAAAGTCGTATACACCGAGCGGACGCCGCGAATCGCGATGGGTAGATAGAGCACAAGCGCGATACAGACCCAAAGGGTAGGTAACAGCGCGAAGGCGCTAATCCACATAACAATGAACACGATCAGCCGGAGCATCACCATTGGAAAACGTTTCATCGGATCCTCGCCGTTACCCTGGTAGGTAAACGCTTTTGGACGCAGAAACCAGCCATGGGCCATAAGCATCAGCGAAAACAGCGCGAAAGGTGGCGGTTTGCTGTCGAGGGGCGGTGTTTCATCCAGTGCAGCATGACTATCAGATTTTTCAGCCAGCGCCTGCTGGATTTGCTCCCAGACATGTTCTGCTGATGGTCTGCCAGTAGCGCCACCGGCGTTCTGCCGAGTCGGGACCGACTGCCAGCGGTACAGCAGACGTTGTTCGGGTGTCAGCGCGATCACGCCAGGTTGAAAGAACCCCTTTGGGTGCGAGACCTCCCAGGCTGTGTCGCGGGTCAGGAAATCACCGACCTCGCCGACCCGCAGATCCAGCCAGCCGCGTTCGCGTGCTGTGTCTGCGATCTCCTGATGAGGATCACCCACACACTCGAAAGGCAGTTCCCAGTCAGCTTGCGCGCGTGTTGCCAGCGCCTGGGGTTCGCTGGTGATGCCATAGATCTCGCCACCTGCTGCGCGTATCGCTTCGACCGCACCACTTTTCACATAGCCTCGCAACTCGAGGCGGCAGGGAGGTCACCAGAAGCCGCGGTAGAAAAGGAGTACCGTGAAGGTGTGTCGCCCGGATACTTCATCGATCCATTGGCGAAGGGGACCTGGCGGCGGGTCGAGCTCAGCAACCTTAGAACTCGCCTTCGATTGATTGTCGCCAAGCCAGTCAATCTGCGGTCCATTTGCAGAAGAGCCAACCCGGAAAGTCTCCTGTCGGCAGGTGCCGGATCCACAAAGGACTAAACGGAGATCCTGGCCTGCTCCCGCGGACGCTGGTGGATCGACAATGCCGGTGACCTCAAAGTCTGCGCCTTCTCGAGTATTGAACCAGCTTAAGGCTGCGTCGATCTCGGGCTTAAGATGTTCTGGGATCTTAGCAAGTACTGTCGTCATGGTTTGGATACTAGGTGTTAGCCGCTGGCGATATCAATAAATATTGACTGACAGAATTCACTGCCCCGGGTGGATACTTCCAGAGAGTGCGGCCAGCAGCACCGGACCGGCTGCAACTTCCGCGATAAAATGGCGAACGTCGTCGGCGTAGGCTTCCGTGTCGTAGAGCGTCTCGGGTTTAGCGGATTGGCCATGGCCCCGAAAATCCAGCGCGAATACCTGCGCAGTTGAGGCGATACTATCGAACAGCGGTTCGTAGGAGAGCGCGTTATCGGTGATGCCGTGCAGTAGCACAATACGTCGACCGCATCCGAGGCGTTCGAGGTAGGCTATTCCTGTGCCATTGCTGAGCAGCACTGTTTGCTTGTCCATGAGTCGATCTGCTATTTGGAAAGTTCGTCTTTGAAGGCGGAATCATTTGCACTTTCGTTCCAACCCTCACCATTTGGCCGACGCCAGTGCTTTGGAAATGGCGCTTAAAGCTCTTCCTCTATTTGAGCTCTCCCAGGCAATGAAGCATTCAGGGTTTGCGGGTTCCAACGGTAATTCTATGATCTGTGCGTCCCGCAAATATTCTTCTATGCGATAGCGTGGCAGGTGGCCGATGCCTAGCCCAGCCATAATTGCCGCTACTCTTTGTTCGATGGTCTGGACATGGAGTGTCCGAGCGCTGCCCAGGCTTAGCCCCGCGTTTCTAGCTACTGTCGTCCTTGACGTATCGTGAGAAACAACGGTTTGTAGCGACGAAAAATCGTAGTCCGCTGTCTGGTCTTGGCGAATACTTTCGGCTGCTGGGTGGTTGGCGCCAATGACCGGCACCAGATCACTTAGCCCCATGGGAACTGAGCGAAACCCTTTATGGACCGGAATTGGACCGGGCACTCCGATCGCCAGATCGACTCGCTACTGCTCTAGTGCTTCCCAGCCCCCGTTGAGAACGGTCTCGGTGACGTCGATTTCCATGTTCGGGTGTTCGTTCTGGAAGTCTGCAAGTACGTCGAAAAACACGCGATGGTCGACGATCGATTCCAGACCCACACGTAGACGTGGTTCCCAGCCTGTTGCGACCTCTATCGCTGTGTCCGCCAGACGCGCAGTAGCCGCAAGGATGGTTCGACCCTCTTCCAGAACCAATCGGCCAGCGCTGAGCGCTTATGTCCGCGATCTTTATCAGACGTCAGGTGTTGCAGAGACCGTCGATTTCCACCACATCAAAACTCACTACTACGCGAGCCATCTGACGATCAATCCCACTGGTGTGATTCCACTAGGGCCAAGCCAGGATTTCATGGCACCACATGATAGAGCGGCGCTGTGACTGCGCGCGTGACGCCGATAACGTTAGAAAAGTCTGGGAGAAGTGCTGTGAGGCGATTAACTAGAACGATTGATGCGGTAGAGACGAACGACGGCGACGGAGTAAAGATCCGTCGTATCGGTGGAAGGCAACTGAGTCATGTGATCGATTCGTTCCTCATGCTGGATGAAATAAATTCCGACGATGCTCAGGACTATGTTGCTGGATGTTGAACTTAGATCGCAAGCAAGATTGGAGTTGAGGTTTAGTCCAGACCATGAAGTGCTGGTTTATGTCTATCGTGGCTCTACGGACAGCCTTCAAGTAACTCAGCTTGGGCTTTATTCTTCAGGGGATGTTTTGGAGTTAAATGCCGGTGTTTCGGGGGCTAGCATGTTGGTATAGCGGGCCGGCCCATTTGAAGGAGCGGGTCCGCTTTGCAAGCGGCTGACTTATGCTTGAATCGGTAGAAGCGATGGTCTGGGTAGAGGTTAATCGGAGCCAGGGGCAGAATCGAACTGCAGGCACGTGGATTGTTAATTTCGCTGGTTATCAGAGACAACTAACAAAATCGGTCACTTGGCGGGTTGCCCAAACTGGATCGCGCCGGTAAATACCTTTCAGCGCCAGGCAGTGATGGTTGGGTTGGCACAAATTCGGCACACAGCCACGCTACTGATCTCAGAACTCGGTCTGATGAGAGAATCTATGAGGTCAGAGCAGGGTACGATGTAAACGGGGGCGTCCCTAATTCGCAATCGTTGCTTAGTGGGTTGCTCTCGCACTTTACTCTGACCCCACAATTCACAAGTGATCTATGACCTTGCGATCGCCTGTTTGCGTTCAATCTGTTCCTCTAGTACCTGCATATCCAGAACCAGCTGACCGACAATCCTGGACATGCGGTCCAGTGCGTCCTGTTCGGAAATAGCGCCTTTTTCGAAGCGGCGTGCGACGCGTTTGTTTTGCTTTATATAGATGGCCCAG
>CAKZWF010000060.1 GCA_937921865.1 uncultured Pseudomonadales bacterium
CGTGGAAGTGCTTCGCTACCGATTCTCTGACAGATTGAGGCCCGGCATCCCAGCCGACAAATGCTGGATCTGGTTCGGCGACATGTATCAGACACAACTCAACTTGGGTGCCACAAAAACGACGGGTTGCAGCTAAGATCAAAGCCGTAGATTCTTGCAGGTCTATCGCAATTAGCGCTTTCAACTTCTCAGTCCTTCCTGATCTGAGCTTCGCAGCTGGTCAAACAGAGCAACCGAAACATTATATCCGTGTCCGGTGTACGTTGGCAGCATCAGCCCATTTCTAATGGATGGCAAGCCTAGCCACCATAATAACGCCTTCGATTGTCGTCTTTGCGGACAAACTCAAAGCCAATCTTCTTTGCCCAGCGAGTGTTGAAGGGAATCTGACGTCCGAATAGCGTAAACCAGCCGACGTAGCCGACCCGCACACTCCATTGCCGAGGGTGAAGATAGCCGTGCAAGCGGGATGGATAGTTGTGAGTCTCGATATACCAGATCCCTCGCTCGCCGTAGTCGCGCTTGAGCTCCTTCCATTTAAAATTTCCAATCATTTTCGAGAGGTTCTTACGCCGATGGTCTTCATGGGTCCAGGCTTTGTAGCCGTACTTGAATCCCTCGGGAATAAGCACATCGAGTTGGTCGTTCACTGTGGTTCGAGTGCGGCTGTCAAAACTGAAAGCAACGAGTTCGTCACCGTAAAAGGTACCGACACACACATCTTCGTTTTCGAATGCCTGATCGAGAAAATCCTGAGTCAGATCTGTGGTCAGCTTATCTACAAACGGCTCGAGGTCTGCTTTGAGCAATTGCCGGGTGTCATAACCGGGAGGTACTTCTGGTGGAACGGGGTTAAACAGGTCGAAGCGAGTGGCACCGACCCCCACCAGGTGGATTCTGAATCCGCGTCGACCAAGGAAGTTCATAAGTTCCCAGTAGACAGCCCGCCGTAGTCCCCAATCGGCATGATGGTGCCTGAATCGCGCCAGGCGGTTGAGGTTGTCGGTGTGATTGGTTCGATGCGGCGGGACGGTGCCGCTGTCAGGGATTTTGGAGACGTTCGTCGATGCGCCTGAGATGGGCTGCGCAAACTCAGCTTCGGAAGCTAGACTGCTTATATGCTTGATGTTGGCACTCATTGACAACTCGGAACTATAAACGCTCCGTGAGGATTACAAATTCCTCAGAGCTTTAACATGACAAACTTGTCTTGTTCTTGTAGCCAATACAACACTGCGTGGATTGTTTGGCTGAAGACCAAAACCTTCATCAGCAGGCGACCTCAGCGCTTGGCGAGGCGATTGGAAGAGCTTGGATGGGAACAACTGGCGGTTCATAACATCCGGCCAGTCGTTCAATCAATCAATGCGGAAAAGCTCAGAACCGCGATGAAGTCAACTGAACATCAGCATCGCGCCAGGCGGTTTCAAATTCGCTGCGAACCTCAGCAGCACCAGCATCGTTACCCTGAGCCTGCAGCGCCTGACTCAGTCCCAGCAGACTGAACCCGTTGGCCGGGTTCTTACGAAGATCCTGCCAGTACACAACTTCAGCTTCCCGTGCGTAGCCACCTTCCAGTAACACCGCGCCGAGTACGTGGCGGGTGGGGAAATACCAGTCCGGGGGTTCGTTGTAGAGCAGCGAGTCTTCCAGACGTGCTGCGCGGGCGAGGGTGGCAATCGCCCGGTCGTACTTACCGGATTTGCTGTCCAGGTCGCCGTTCAGTACCAGTTCGGCAATGGTCAGTAATAGCGGACCGCTCCCGAATCCGATGCCATAATCGGTGCCAACGCGCTCGCGGGCTTTACGCAGTTTCTTGAGCTCGGAGTTGGCTTTTCGTTTGCTGCCGGTGTTGGCGTAAGCCATGCCGCGGGCATAGTGCCAGACCCCACGGACAAAAAGGTTACTCTCAGCAGGCTCCGGTTCCGCGAGGATCCGGTCCCACATTCCAAATCGAACCATCACGTAGAGAGGTTGCGCCAGAAAAGTCTCGTAGGCGCCGAATGCGTTGCCTGATTTGTCGATAGGAATTTTGCTCTGCACCTCTCTGGCTCGAATCATGGCGTTTTCACTGGCGCCCTGGAACATCGCCGACCAGACCATGAAATGCAGGTTGTGGGGATAGTAGTTGAGCGGATAGATACCCTGGGCTCGACACTGGGTGATGTAACTGGCGTCGGCATCTGATGCCAGCCGGTTAGCTTCGAACGAATCTGCGTATCGACCCACCCGCATGTAGATGTGGGAAGGCATGTGCACCATATGACCCGCTCCCGGCATCAGATTCTGAAGCGTGTCTGCCGCCGGTTCGCCGCGACCCGGGTGAACGGCTTCCACGGTGTGGATGTAGTAGTGCAGAGCGCCCGGGTGCTCCGGGTTAGTGTCGACCACCGTCTGCAGAGTATCCAGCAGCACCGTGGTGTTTGGTTTTGGACTGCCGTCGCCATTCCAGTAGTTCCAGGGCGACAGATTCATTAATGCGGCCGCATACAAAGTGGCAGCATCGCTATCGTCGGGATAGCTCGCCACTACTTCCGCCATCGCATCCGCATAAGCCTGATCCAGCGAAGAGCGATCGTCCGGTGCAACCGGCGCGTAGCGAACCTGCAGTGCCTCGATATACGCCCGTTCCGCTGGGGACACCTGATCGGTGCGTGCCATGGCTTGCTGAATGGCGTCAAAAGCCTGTTCGTTCACCTCGGGCTGCATGGGCAGATTGATATTGGGTCCCAGTACCAGGGCCCAGCCCCAGTAGGCCATCGCGTTGTTCGGATCCAGCCGGACGGCCTCTTTGAAGCTGCGCAGTGCTTCCGAATGATTGAATCCGTAGGTCAGTCGCAAACCCTGATCGAAGAAGTATTGAGAATCCGGATTGCTTGTGGTTACCGGGTGGGTGTGTGTGCCCAGACCGTCGAGCCTCGGCGCAATCGCCTCCGTGGCCGTTGCAGGATCGGCATTGATAGCCCGGGGATCGTGAATCATCGCGTTGCCCGAGCTGGCCAGTAGTGCGACGCAGAAGAACAGGATGACAAGTACAACAGGATTGAATCGTGGCATGGCTTGCGTCCGAAGATTGCAGGGGACAGACGGGAAGTATAGCGCCGACGGTGCTGACGAAGCGACCGGAACGCCGCCGGGCGCTGAGCAGATTTCAGGAGAGATTGCGCCAGCGGGCAGACATCTTGTCTGATTCGTAGTAAATAAAAGGTCTGGCGGTCGAGTTCCGGCCGGGATCGGGGGAGTGCGTATGCCGAGTCGGGTAAATTTGCAGGTAGGTCTGCTGGGTGGCGGGTCGTGGGGGACAACGGTGGCTGCGCTGGTAGCGCGCAACGCTCCGGTGACGCTATGGGCGCGAAACGCCGACACTGTTCAGGAAATCAACGAAGACCACACCAATTCACGCTATCTGCCTGATTCGAATCTACCGCCCTCACTTCAGGCCACGACGGATATCGAAGAGGCTATTTCCGGAGCGGACGTTGTTGTGATGGGGATACCGTCACAGAGCTTTCGTGGCGTGCTGGCAGATGTTGCGCAGTATGTGCGTCCCTGGGTTCCCGTGGTCAGTCTCACCAAAGGCCTCGAAGTCGAAAGTCGGCTGCGGATGACTGAAATCATCGCTCAGGAGCTGCCGGGACATCCGGTGGGCGTGTTGACCGGGCCTAACCTTGCCAGAGAAATCATGAGCGGTCAGGCCGCGGCCAGTGTGATCGCCATGGATGATGAAATCATCATCAAAGAGCTGCAGCGTCTGTTCCAGAGTGGTCTGTTTCGTTGTTACACCAACGACGACGTCATTGGCTGCGAACTCGGTGGTGTGTTGAAGAACATCATTGCGATTGCCGTCGGCATGGGTGATGGTCAGGGTGCCGGCGACAATACCCGCGCGGCTCTGATCACGCGGGGCTTAGCGGAAATGAGCCGGCTGGGTGTTGCCCTTGGCGGCCGCCCGGAGACCTTCGCCGGCCTGGCAGGGATGGGCGATATGATCGCCACCTGCGTCAGCCCGCAGAGTCGGAATCGTCACGTTGGCGTCGAGTTGGCCAAAGGTCTGGAAATTCAGGAAGTTATCGACAAAATGGTCATGGTGGCTGAAGGCGTAAAAACCGCACCTGCGGTGATGTCCCTGGCTCAGGAACACGATATTTCGATGCCCATCAGCGAAGAAGTGTTCCGCATGGTGTCCGGAGAATCCTCTGCGAAGAATGCATTGCGGGTATTGCTGCGCATTGCCGCAGGTTCAGAGTCAGACCCGGGATAAGAATTTTCAGCAGGTCGGCTCTATGGATCCGACCTCGCCTTTCGATCAACTTAGAAACCCTTGAACAATTTATTGGAGCAAAGTCATGAGCACTGAGCGGGAACGTCTACACAATCTTTTCCCCGATCTGGATTTCGACCCGGAAGCGCTGCGCGCAAAGTATCGCCGAGAACGGGATAAACGGATTCGAGAAGATGGTGAAGATCAGTATGTTGAGGCGGCGTCCGAATTCGCCAGCTATGCCGATGACGACCCCTATGCAGATCCTGATTTTCAGCGCGACCCACTCGACATAGACATCGAAGTGGCCGTGATCGGCGCAGGTTTCAGCGGTCTGATGACTGCCGCGCGCCTGAAGGAGCGTGGCATCACCGACTTCAAAATTATCGAATCCGGTGGCGACTTTGGCGGTACCTGGTATTGGAATCGGTATCCCGGCGCCCAGTGTGATATCGAATCCTACTGTTATCTGCCACTGCTGGAAGAAACCGGCTATATGCCCAAGGAGAAGTACTCCTTTGCGCCTGAAATATTTTCCCACACTCAGCGGATTGGCGAGTACTTCGGGCTCTACGACAACGCCCTGTTCCAGACGCGGGTGACCGAAGTTCGATGGCAGGAAGAGGGTCAGCACTGGCTGGTATCCACGCACCGGGGCGACACCATCCGGGCGCAGTTCGTGATTCAGGCTACTGGTCCCGCGAACAGGCCGAAACTGCCTGGTATCCCTGGCATCAAAGACTACAAAGGCCACTCGTTCCATACTTCGCGCTGGGATTACGACTACACAGGTGGCGATCACACTGGCGGTCTGACCAAGCTGAAAGACAAAAAGGTCGCCATCATCGGCACCGGCGCCACCGCGATTCAGTGTGTACCGTTTCTGGGTGAATACGCTCAGAAACTCTATGTCTTTCAGCGCACACCATCACCCGTAGACCTTCGCGGTAACAAGCAGACCGACGAAGAATGGTATCGCAGTCAGGGGCCAGGTTGGCAGCGGGCCAGGCGTGAAAACTTTGCCGCAACCCTGGCGGGTCAGAATTTTGGTGAAGACCTGGTTGCAGACGGCTGGACGGATATTGTTCGCCGGATCGGTCTGTCGTTGATGAATCGAAAACCAGACTCCGGTGATCTGGATATGGACGAGATTGCGCTTCGCTCCGAGATTGCCGACTTTCAGAAGATGAACGAGATCCGCAGCCGCGTAGATGAAGAAGTCACCAAGCCGGATGCTGCTGAAGCACTGAAACCCTGGTACCGACAGTTCTGTAAGCGACCCACCTTCAATGACGAATACCTGGCAACCTTCAGCCGCGACAACGTGGAAGTGATTGATGTCTCGGAAAGTAAAGGTGTGGAGCGCATTACTGAAAACGCAGTGGTTGCGAACGGGCAGTCTTACGAGGTCGATTGCATCATCTATGCTACCGGTTTTGAAATCACTACCTCGGTACATCGCCGGGTCGATTTCGATACGCTCGGGCGTGATGGCCAGTCACTCTACGATCACTGGAGCGATGGTCTGCGGACTCTGCATGGCCTCACTAGCCATGGTTTCCCCAACTGGTTCACGATCGGGATAAATCAGAATGGCCTTTCGCCCAACATGACATCCATGTTCGATGATCAGGCCATGCACGTTGGAGCCATCATTGCGGCCGTCAAAGAGCGCGGCAAGCGGGTGATTGAAGCGACCTCCGAAGCAGAACAGGCATGGGTTGATCAGATTGTCGCGCTGGCGGGTGCTGGCACTGGTGCTGCGGCATTTTTAGAAGAATGCACGCCCGGTTACTACAACCGCGAGGGTAAAAGCGCTCAGGCGAACAGCCAGAACTCGCCTTATGCGCCGGGTATCAACGCCTTCAACGCCGTGCTGAAGGAATGGCGCGATAAGGGAGATCTGGAAGGTATGGAGTTGAGCTGAGAATCGGTTGAATGCTGGGGAGGGTCAACTGGCTGACCCTCCCGGCAGGTATGCTTGCTCAGGCCCAGCGCTTCAGCTGGCGTCACCTTCGACAAAAAACAGCTTGTTGTAGATCTGCCAGCGGTCGTCTGTTTTTAGGAAAGACAAGGTATCGAGAAAGGTCATTCCCAGATAGTCGTCGCGTACTCGTGCGACAGCAGTGTCACCGGCAATCTCGAGCGACACGATATCCAGTCGCGCTGCTTCACCTTGGTCTTTTGGCGATGGTTGCTGGTTGGCTACGAAACCAGCGAAATCAGATACCGACATCTCCTGTAACGCTCCGCCCAGAACACCGGTAATCTTTGCGTTGGGATGAAAGGCTGCATGAGTCTTGTCAGCACTGGATTCGTACATGCAATCGAAGTAGGTCTGAATGGTGTCTTTGATAGCCTGTTCGTCGCTCATGGTTTTTTTCTCATCGGAAATTCAGTTGTCATCATAGCCATCGTGGTGGCTGTTTGACACGAATCAACCGTCTCTACAGGAATAGATAATGTCTGAACTTCTGCCATCTCATGCCCGGGTCGTTATTGTTGGTGGTGGGATTGTCGGTTGCAGTGTTGCCTATCACCTGACGAGGCTCGGCTGGCGGGATGTTCTGTTGCTGGAGCGCCGACAACTGACCTGTGGGACCACCTGGCACGCGGCTGGTCTGGTCGCGCAGTTAAGGGCAACCGAAAACCTCACCCGCCTGGCCCGATATTCTCAGGAACTCTACAAAACGCTGGAAGCGCAAACCGGTCAGGCGACTGGTTTTCAGCAGTGTGGTGCCATATCTCTGGCCAGTTCTCCGGCGCGCTGGGAAGAGATCCGCAGACAGGCTTCGATGGCGGCCGGTTTTGGTGTCGAGACGGAAGAACTCTCGCCTGATCAGGCCCAGCAGATGTGGCCCCTGATGCAGGTCGATGACATTGTTGGTGCGTTCTACTTTCCGCAGGATGCCAGAACCAACCCGACAGACACCACCCAGGCGCTGGCCAGAGGCGCGCGGTTGGGTGGTGCCACGTTGATCGAGAATGTGCAGGTGATGAACCTCCTCACCGAATCCGGTCGCGCGACGGGGGTGGAAACTCAACAGGGCACAGTACGGGCGGAGTTTGTCGTGAACTGCGCCGGGATGTGGGCGCGTCAGCTGGCAAAAACCGCTGGATCACGAGTCCCGCTGCACGCGGCTGAACATTATTATCTGATCACCGAGCCCCTGCCTGGTATGCAACGATCGTTGCCGGTGTTACGGGATATGGATAACCATGCCTACTACCGTGAAGAAACCGGCAAGTTAATGCTGGGTGTGTTTGAACCCGATGCGATGCCCTGGGGGCACGATGGTATTCCGGAGTCATTCTGTTTTGATGATCTGCCACCGGACTGGGATCGTCTGACGCCTTATCTCGAGCAGGCTATGAAGCGTATCCCGGTGCTCGAAGATACGCCGATCCAACTGCTGTTCAACGGCCCTGAGAGCTTTACGCCGGACGACCGCTACTGGCTTGGCCCCTGTCCCGAAGTGAACAATCTCTATATTGCTGCGGGCTTCAATTCCATCGGCATCCAGTCTGCCGGGGGAGCGGGAAAAGTGCTCGCCCAGTGGATCGCTGATGGTCATGAACCGATGGATCTGTGGGACGTCAGCACGACGCGGATGATGTCGTTTCAGAACAATGCTCAATATCTCTATGACCGGACTCGCGAATCGCTGGGACTGCTGTATGAAATGCACTGGCCATTTCGTCAGTATGAAACCGCACGCGGTGCCCGCAAATCGATACTTCACGATCGACTGCTGGAGCAAGGTGCCTGTTTTGGCGAGCTGGCGGGGTGGGAGCGGGCCAACTGGTACGCGCCACCTGGAGAGAAGGCTGCCTATCAATACAGTTTCGGTCGCCAGAACTGGTTTCACTGGCAGGCGGCTGAACACAAAGCGGTACGCGAGGCGGTAGGGCTGTTCGATCAGAGCTCGTTTTCCAAATTTCTGGTGCAGGGGCGGGACGCCGAAAGAGCGCTCAATCGGATTAGTGCAAACAACGTCGCCGTTCCGGTCGGAAAGTGTGTCTACACCCAGTGGTTGAATGAGCGGGGCACAATCGAGGCTGATCTTACTGTCACCCGACTTGAGTCGGGCAGCTTCATGGTCGTCACCGCACCAGCAACTCATACCCATGTCCTCACCTGGTTGAAGCGAAACATCCCAACGGACGATCATGTGGTGATTACAGACGTGACGTCCGGATTGATGTGCCTGAATATTCAGGGTCCGAAAACTCGAACGCTGTTGGAACAAATCAGCAAACACGATTTTTCAGATGGCAGATTTCCGTTCGGCACGCTGCAGGAAGTTGAAATTGGTTACGCCACGGTTAAAGCGCTGCGCTTGACCTATATGGGTGAACTTGGCTGGGAGCTGTACATCGATACGGAGTTCGCACCCCATGTTTATGACCTGTTGATTGCTGCCGGTAGCGCACAGGGTTTGCAGCACTGCGGCTATCACACATTACAGTCGTTGCGGATGGAAAAAGCCTATCGGGAGTTCGGCCATGATCTGGGCAGTAGTGATACGCCAATTGAAGCGGGTTTGGCGTTTGCCTGCGATTTCGACAAACCCGGCGGTTTCATCGGCAGGGACGCACTGCTGAAGCAGAAGGCGGCGGGCGTGCGCAAACGCCTGGTGCAGTTTCTGTTGTCAGACCCTGAACCATTGCTTTACCACAATGAGCCGATCTATCGGGATGGGGAAATGGTCGGGTATACCAGTTCTGCAATGTACGGGCACACCCTTGGTGGAGCGGTAGCGCTGGGCTACGTCAATCACCCGGAGGGTGTTGATGCGGCTTTTATCAAGGGTGGCCGCTATGAGATTGAAGTGGCCGGGCGGCGTTACCCGGCAACCGCTTCATTGCAGCCCATGTACGATCCGAAATCGCAGCGTATCAGGTGCTGACAGGCCTAGATCAACTATCGTGCAGGTAGAATCGGGTCCCGCAGATGTTCACCTGTTGGTCGTTGACGTGACAGCCGCGTTGGCTCGCTGACGCCAGAATGTGGTCCCGATCGCGGACAGCCAGGTCAATGCCGCCAAGACCTGGGCCCCGTCCGTCGCTGGCTTCGACAAACCTCAACCGCACATTGTTCAACGCCATCAGCAGCTGCTCACCCTCTCGATGTACCGGCAGGCCGGCCACTTCGCTCCAGCGTTCGGCCAGATCAACGGGGTCAGGACCCTGCAGTTCGACGCCGAGGTAGTCGACGGTTACATCCTGACGGACCTGATCCTGCCAGGTCATTCCCCCGGCGGGATGCCAGTTGCCGTCGAAGTCGTTGTGCTGATCCCAATCGATCTCGAAGAAGCTGGCTTTCATGTCGCCTGGATGCAGCTGGCAGATGTTCCAGGTTTCTCGATCAGCTTCGAAAGCCACACGTACGCCATGTTCTGCTGCCCGACCGCGAACCTGCTGCTGGGTTTCTTTGCTGTCAGCCTGACAGATGACCATGTAGCCACCATCGCCCTGGCGTCGATTCAGGTAGCGTCCAGCGGCGGTATTGTCCTGAGTTGGCGCAACTACCTCGAGGAAATTGTGACCCACAGACATCAGGGTGTTTTCCAAGCCGAAGGTGGCGACAGCAGGGTCGACGAAACAGGGGTTTATTCCGAGTATTTCGGTCAGATCTGCCAGCGTCGGTTTCAATTCTTGAGCGACCAGACAGATCTGCCGTAGTTGAATTGCCATGTTGTATCCCTTTTGATCCCAGCGTGTGAATCATGCGCCAGGTCTGTTCTCATGGGAAGCAGGTCGCTGGCGCTTTTCGACTGGGGCGTTCGCCGTTATGGTTGTCGCCGGAATCTGACTGGAAACTTTGAACATCTGCGACACTGACAACCACTTGAACTACCAGGGCGACACCGATGCCTGAAGCGGGCGCGATTGTGCTTACCCTTCAGCTGGCGGCCATGACCACAATCGTGCTGCTGTTGTTGGGAACACCGTTTGCCTGGTGGCTGGCGAACACGCGATCCAGGGCGAAGCCGGTGCTGGAAGCCCTGACCGCAATGCCGCTGGTACTGCCGCCGACAGTGCTTGGGTTCTATCTGCTTATTCTGATGAGTCCCGATTCGGCTCTGGGTGCCTTCTGGGTGCAGGTGACGGGCTCCGCGCTGACTTTCTCATTCAGCGGTCTGGTGGTGGCATCAGTGTTTTATTCATTGCCCTTCATGGTTCAACCTCTGCAGAACGCCTTTGAAGGCGTAGGGCGCGGTCCGCTTGAAGCGGCGGCCACACTCGGTGCGAGCCCACTCAACGCTTTTTTTACTGTTGTGGCGCCGCTGTCTGTCCGCGGTTTCCTGACGGCAACGGTGCTGTCGTTTGCGCACACCATCGGCGAGTTTGGGGTGGTGCTGATGGTGGGTGGCAACATTCCCGGCGAGACCCGGGTAATCTCGATTGCCGTCTATGAGCAGGTGGAAACCCTTAATTACGCTCAGGCACATCAGCTGTCAGCCGGGCTGCTGGTGTTCTCCTTTGTTGTCCTGCTGGCGGTCTATCTGGCCAACCGGCGTATCCCGGTGCGGGTGTTTTAGATGCTCAGCGTTGATGTGCAGCTCACCCTTGGTTCATTGACTCTGGAAGTCGATCAAAACTTCGAGCTGTCTGGTATTACCGCATTGTTTGGCCCGAGTGGCAGCGGCAAAACTTCTCTGCTGCGAGTTCTGGCTGGGCTGGAACGCGCGCAGGGCAGAATCGCATTTGGTGAAGACGTCTGGCTCGATTCGTCTGCAAACGTTGATGTACCCGTGCATCGTCGGGGTGTGGGCTACATGTTTCAGGATGGGCGACTGTTTGGTCACCTGAGTGTGTCGGGTAACCTGCGCTACGCCGATCGCCGTGCTGACCGAACTCGTGACAGTCTCAGCTTTGCTGAGGTGGTCTCTGCTCTGGATCTGGAAGAACTGCTGCCGCGACGCATCGATGGGCTATCGGGAGGTGAAAAGCAGCGCGTGGCTCTCGGCCGGACGTTACTCAGCCGACCTTCGCTGCTGTTACTGGATGAGCCTCTGTCAGCTCTGGATAGTGATCGGAAGGCTGAAATTCTGCCCTACCTGCTCAAGCTGCCTGGGCAGTTCGGGTTACCGACACTGTATGTCAGTCATTCGGTGGAGGAAGTGGCATTACTGGCTGATCGGACGCTGGTGCTTGCTGCAGGGCGCGTTCGTGCTGAAGGAGAAACCGCGCAGATTCTGGAGCGGTTGGATTTGCAGGCGTTGACCGGGCGGTTTGAGGCCGGTGCGGTCATTCATGCCGACGTTCGCGGTCACGATGCCAACTTCCATCTCACCGAATTGGTGTTTGACGGACAGACCATCGCGATGCCCATGGTGCCGCAACTCACCGCTGGTGATCAGGTCAGATTGAGAATCCGGGCTCGGGATGTGTCGATTGCCACCCAACGTCCCAAACACTTGAGTATTCGCAACATTCTCGATGGGAAGATTCTTGAACTCGTCGAAGAAGCTGAGTCAGCCTACGCGGAACTGCTGGTTCAGGTGGGCGAACAGCGCATCCGGGCGCGGTTGACTCGATCAGCGGTTGCCGACCTCGCCTTAGAGGTTGGTCAATCGGTGTATGTGTTAGTCAAGAGTGTGACCTTCGACGGCCATGCACCTTGAGCTTACATCTGCAGACCTTCCGCCAGCCTGGCGACGATGTCGGCAGCCGGTTCTGCTGAACAGCCGGAGCGGTTCTGGCCCGACCACAGCGGTGAGAAATCTCCATTGCCCTGAGCTTCGGCGGCGCGTCGCAGTGGCTGCAGTGCATTGCCTGCTGTTGGAAAAGGCGGCGCCAGATCGCTGATTGGGCCCAGTTCACGGATTGCGCGATTGACGATGCCGCGTGCGGGACGCCCGCTGAAGACGTTGGTGACTGCGGTAGGCGCGGACAGATCGGCGAGGGCGCGGCGATGAATTTCGCTGGTCGTGGCTTCCGGTGTTCTCAAAAAGCTGGTGCCAACCTGCACGCCACTGGCTCCTAGCCGGCAGGCGGCCGCGACTCCTGCAGCGTCAGCGATACCGCCCGCGGCAATTACCGGTATGCGCACGGCTGCCACCACCTGTGGCAGCAGAGCAAATGTTCCCAGCTGGGAACTCAGATCGTTGCTTAAAAACATGCCGCGGTGACCGCCTGCTTCATAACCCTGAGCGATGATTGCGCTAACGCCTCGCTGTTCCAGCCAGAGCGCTTCAGCAACCGAAGTGGCTGAAGACAGGACCTTCGCGCCAGTGGCCAGTATCCGATCCAATAGATCCTGTTCGGGCAGTCCGAAGTGAAAGCTGACCACACGGGGCGCGTGACGGACGATCACCTCTGCGAGTTCCTGGCCGAATGGGGCACGACTACCTTTGGTCTGCGCCACCGTGACACCGTATTCGCTGTAGTAGGGTGCCAGGCGGTTCTGCCAGGCTTCCGGTATGTCCGGTTGCACCGCGATAGGCGTATGGCAGAAAAAGTTGATGTTGATCGGCAGGTCTGTGTGGCGGCTCAAGGTGGTCAGCGCGTCCTCGAGTCCCGCCGGATCCAGCATCGCGGCAGGCAGCGATCCCAATCCACCCGCCGCTGCGACCGCCAGCGCCAGAGCTGTGTCCTGCACTCCAGCCATCGGCGCCTGGATGATCGGCAGTTCAACGCCAAGCAGGTCTGCGAGTGTGTTCAAGATGTCTTCCTGCTGGTGATCACGTTGTTTCCTGCGAAAAACAAAGGGTGTGGCCCTGATTGTCAGTGATGTAAAACTCTCGGGTTCCCCAGGGGGTGTTTGCCGGACCTCTGCTCAACGCGACTCCTTGCTTGCGCAGTCTTTCGGCTTCGGCGTCAACATCTAGCGTCGGCAGGAACAGGTGCAGATGATCTCCTTCGGCCACAAAGCCGATTGATGGATCCTGCTCATCAGCCAGCTTCAGGTGCAGGTGCTGGTCACCGATTTGAATGCCAGCATAGAAATCGCTGTAGCGAAAATCCAGTTGGAAACCCAGGATGTCGACATAGAAATCGATGGATTCCTGAAGATTCGTGGTACGAAGTTGAGGAATCAGTCCGGTGACGTTCATTGACGACCCCATGATCGTGTTCTGACAGATCGAATCTACACTTAATGCGGGTACTTTACTGATCTGACAGGTGTCTGGCGACAGCTTCACTGCCCCCAGATAGTCACTTTTGAATCGATGTTCAGGGCGCACTTCAGCCAATTCACTCAGTCAGTATGACGCCAACATCCTCGGCATATTCATCCCAGGCATGCTGCAGACGCTTGAGAACGGCGGGTTCTGCTCCTGCCAGATCACGGGTTTCTCCAGGGTCTATGGCAAGGTTAAACAGGCGCCACTGGCCATCGCCATAGGGCGGTGCCACGGCAACAGCCTTGAAGTCACCCTGGCGCATCCATTTACCATTCTGCATCTCACCACCGATGAAATCTGTGTCGCCGTGTGCGTCACTTGCACTGCCATCGAGTACTCCGGCCAGCGATTTACCCCGCATGGGTTCGACTTCAATGCCGTTGAAGCTTGGCGGATGGGCAACGTCCGTCATGGCAAGAATGGTCGGCATGATATCGAAGACGTAGCCAAAAGCGTCGGATTGCTGGTTTTCGTTAATGCCGGGTCCGGCCATGATCAACGGGGAGCGAATACCGCCTTCACCCACAGTCATCTTGAACAGATTCAGCGGGCCGGCGCTGGCTGATGCCCAGCCCATGCCGTAGGCATAGTGGGACAGAGGGTGACCGATGTTATCGATGCTGTTATCAAACTGGGAGAACCACTCGCTGCCTTTGTTTCCCGGGTAGTCATCGCTGGACCAGGGATTGGGTCCATTATCAGACAGGAACAGAACGATGGTGTTGTCCAGCGCGCCGATATCGTCGAGAAAATCGAGTACCCGACCCACGTGGTAGTCCATGTTCGTGACCAGGCCCGCATAGGCTTCCATACCGCGAGACTGCAATGCTCTGTCTGTGTCGCTTAAAGATTTCCATGGTGCCAGTTGCGGATGCGGCTCCGGCAGCGGAGCATCAACAGGAATCAAACCCAAATCCTTAGCAGTCTGCGCCCGTCGTTGCTTGAGCGCTCCATACCCCTCCTCGTAGTCGCCACGATACTGGCTTAGCCAGGGTTCGGGCACATGCAGGGGATCATGAGGAGCGGTTAACGCCAGGTAGGCGAAAAACGGCTTGCCGCTGTCCCGGTCTTTGCGGATAGCATTCATCAGGAAATCGGAAAAATTTCGGGTGGCGTAAAAGTCGGGCGGCAGGCTGTCCAGGAGTTCACCGTTGTGCACGTACTCTGCAATCTCTTCATGTACCGCCAGCATGCCGAACATGTCACTCCAGTAGCTGGCACCACCAAACAACATGCTCAGCGACTGATCGAAGCCTCTGGCATAAGGGTAGCTCTCTGGGCTGTGGCCAAGATGCCATTTGCCTGCCATGTAGGTGTGATAGCCATCCGCTCGAAGCACCTCAGCCAGCGAAACTACGCGGTTATTGAGATGCCCTTCATATCCGGGCTTGCCGATCTGATTAGGTGCCAGCATTTCACCCATGTTGCCTAGACCTGCCAGGTGATTGTCTGTACCTGACAGCAGCATCGACCGGGTAGGGGAGCAACTCACCGAGGTATGGAAGTTGGTGAATTTGGTGCCCCTGCTTGCCAGTGCATCGATGTTTGGCGTTTGAATTTCGCTGCCAAAACTGCCCAGATCGGACCAGCCCATATCGTCCACCATGATCAACAGAACGTTGGGTTGCTCGCTAGCAGACACGGTGCCAGCAGCAATGGTGAGCAATCCGATGGCGAGCATAGTGGTGAGCTTCGTTAGGCATTGACGCATTGCGCTTTCTTCTCCTGTATTGATTTTGATTGTCAGAGCGCGAAACGGCTGCGAATGCCCCAGATCAGCACCTGATCCTCTTCGCTGTTTCGGACCGGATCGATTACCAGTTGCGCGGTAGGGGTGATGGCAACGCGGGGGCTGAGTTGGAATCGATAGTAGACGTCTAGAGCGCCCTGATCATCCAGGCCGTTGTCCATCGGGCGCGACCAGGTCGCACCGATACCAAGTCGGTCATCGGCTCTATTGAACAGGCCGTCGATGGCAACGCCGGCGTTGACCATGTGTTCAATGGGGGTGGCATCCGACAGGCCAGGCTCACTGTCGGCATATCCGTAGCGCAGGAACGGCAGAAAATGGCCAAACTTCTGGTAGGCGGATAGCACAAAACCCCAGGACTCGGCGATGCCATCATTATTCCTTTCGTCCTGCTGCCAGAGTGTGAGATGTACATCCCCCATCGGCGGTCGACCAGGTATTCGCTGCAGCAGACCGGGATCCCACCCCAGCTCGATGATCTTGAACAGTTCTCCGTCATCGAACACATCGAAGTCGAAGTCCTCGTTGTCGGCGTTGGCATCGTGCACACCGACTCTCAGGTAGGTCTGCTCAGTGGGTCGCACCAAGCCGTAACTGCCCATCCCACGATCCGGCAGAGGAATGATGAAATTGGCGGCGTGGATCGCATCCATAAAGTCGGTGCGGAAATTTTTTAACGGAAAGTAGTCGTAGTAGGCCAGTGGAAAAAGTTTTCCAGCCTGAATGCCGATGCGGTTATCCCACTTTTTCTGCACCCAGAGCTGGCCCACGGTCGGGTCGACTTCGCTGAACGCTACTGTCGTGGGGTAAAGTGAACCGACCTGCGTGAACAGGGCAACCGGCGGAATGTCTGTGGAAAAATCACGATAGAGCAACTCGAACCCGGCTGTGGCAGCTGAATCTGTATTCCTACCCCAGAATGTCCAGGTGCCGTCGATGACAAACTCATAAACGCTCGCAGAGTCTTCTGGCCCGATTGTATCCTGGGTTTTCTGGTAAACGTGGGTCGCGGAAAAGCCCGGTCGAAAACCATATTTATCGGCCAGCTTAGAGCGTGTCTCCTGCCAGGGTTGCAGAGCATCGTCTATAAAAGGCAACTCGAACCAGTAGTGCTTGGGTCGAGTGTCTTCTTCGTACTGGTTGCGGATTGAAACGGCCGTACCCATGGCCAGTTCTTCGTCTATGCTTGCTGCTTGCTGTTAATTGAGAAGTCTGTTGAACAGATTGTTCTGGGGCCGCTTCACCCCAACCGGTGGAGGTGAAACAACGTAATAGGCTGACAAATCCCACTTGCAGATATAGTTGATTCATGGCTGGTAAAAGCTGCACTTTTTCAAAAGCTATCAGATTCAGTATCGCCCATCGACTGTGGTTTACCCCTACGTTCCGTGGCTGTCCGGCCGGTGGGTGGACAAGTTCCCCGGACCCACCCATCTCCGAGGAAGCCTTCTCCGGTTTCCGTCACTTTGGTGAGCAGGTGGCGCTGGGTCTCGCTGCTGCAGCTGCTTAACCAGGGTTTCCTTTCGGCCCGTTTTCAGCCAGAGTTCAACTCATCGTAAGGGGAGCTTACTCATGGCTGAAAAACCAAAAGTGATTGGCGATGGCAATATGCCTGATTTTGACTGGCGGGCAATCACGCCGGAAGACTCGCCGAAAACGCCCATGGACATGTGGGCGGAACCTCAGCATCAGGACCTTTCGACCGCGAAGCTCAGCGTTGGCGACAGGGCATTCAATTTCTCGCGCGAACTCTACGATTTCTGTGATGGGACCGAAGTCAGAACCGGTGGATCGTTTGACCTGCTGGAGGCTGTCCGGGAGAAACCGGTTGCCCTGATCTTCGGTTCATACACGTGACCACCTTTCCGGGTTCAGTTGGAACCCTTGCATCAGCTCTGGGAAACCTGGCGCGATCGAGTGCACTTTGTTGTGGTCTATATTCGCGAAGCCCATCCTGAAGAAGGCTGGGTGATCAGTCCGAATCGTGACAATGGCATTGTGGTGAACGATCCATCGACGAGTGAAGATCGCTTTGAAGTAGCGCAGACCTGCGCACTTCGGCTGAAGATCCGTATGCCGGTGGTGGTCGATGACATCGATGATCAGATTGCCAGCGCGTATGGAGCATTACCGGATCGGCTGTATCTGATAGACCGTGACGGTACCGTGGCCTATCAGGGTGAGCGTGGCCCCTGGGGATTCAAACCGGAAGATCTGGCGTCAGCCATCGAACGGCTGGACTCTGCGGTCTGAACAGATCGGTGATCTGAAGCGACTGAATCCGTATCGGTCAAAGTGGCGGGTACTGAGCAAACAGCTCCAGGCAATCGGCATTGGCGCTTTCCTGATCCAGTTCCCGCTCAATGAGTTTGCGGGACGCGGTGACCCGCCACACGGCTTTACCGGATTGCTGATCAACCAGATTGAGGCAGAGGATGCCGCGTTTGCTGATGTCGCTGTGAATCTCGGCGTTTGCCTGCACCGGGTTGTCAATTGCTTCCAGAGCGAGTTCAACCTGCTTGGTGCCAAGCACATACTGCACCAGAAGATCTGGAGCAGTTGTCACTTCCTTAAGACCTTTGCTTACCAGGGCGGCTCGTACCCCGGTCTCCAGCATTGAGATGATGTGGTTCATCTGTTCCGGCCAGTTGGTGACTTTCATCTGTTTCAGGGTAAACGTCTGGTAGTTGTCGAACGGCGCTGAGCGGGCGAAAGCTACATCGGACTTGATCGGAGGAGCAGTTTCGTCGCTGCTGACGCCTTCCAGCTTGAAGCGCAGGTCCAGGTTGGTTTTCGAATCGGCCTGGCGCAGCGCTTCGTTTTTACTGATGCGTTTGGCGCGCACCAGTGTAAACAATGCATCTTCGAACAGCTGACACCCCGACTCACGGCCCTGGACCATCGCGTCGTTGAGCTTGTCGATCTGTCCGTCCCGGAGCAGCTCAGAAATGTAGGGAGTGTTCAGCATCAACTCTACCGCGGCGACGCGCTTGGAATCGCGGCCGATGGCCAGCCTTTGTGAAACAACGGCTTTGAGATGCGTTGAGAAGTCCTGCAGTACCTGCTTGTGGGCGCTCTCTGGAAAAAAGTTTAGGATTCGCTGGTAGGCCTGTTTAGCATTGTTGGCATGGAGCGTTGATAGACACAGATGTCCGGTTTCTGCGTAGGTCAGAGCCTGTCTCATCGTCTCCTGGTCACGGATCTCCCCGATCATGATCACGTCCGGCGCTTCCCGCATGGCGTTCTTCAGGGCGACTTCATAGCTGTGCGTATCCAGGCCGACATCGCGTTGATTCACTAAAGACTGTTTATGTTTATGCACAAACTCCACCGGATCTTCGATGGTCAGTATGTGGCCGGATCGATGGCTGTTGCGATAGTCGATCATGGACGCAAGGGTCGTGGACTTACCGGTGCCGGTACCGCCAACCAGCAGGATCAGACCCCGTTCCTCCATGATCAGCTCAGAGAGTTTTACCGGCAGACCCAGTGAATCCAGTGAAGGTATGTCTGATTTGATGTGGCGGGCAACCAGTGCCGGTTCTGCCTGCTGACGGAACATGTTGATGCGGAAGCGGCCGATGTTCTTCATCCGCAGCGCCATATTCAGTTCCATCGTACTTTCGAAGGTCTTGCGCTGTTCGTCTGTCAGCATCGCGTAGCAGAGCTGGTGTGCGTCCTGGCTGGACAGCGCGGCAGCACCTTCAAGCGCCTGCATACGGCCTTCGACCTTGATCATCGGTGGGGCACCGACGCTTAAGAACAGATCTGACCCCTGCTGGGCGACCAGCTCGCTGAGCATCGGGGCAAATTCGACAGACATGGCTCATTCCCTGGAGCGTTAGACTCCCTGAGATTAGGTGATTGTCTGGATGGTTGCGTTGATGGTGTTCACGAAATGTTGATGGGTTCGGGCTTTCTCGTCACCGGCGTCCGCTTTCGATACCATCAGGCACTGGTGAGCAACGTCGACTGATAGTATCGACTCATAAGGAGGGAGGCATGCTGAAACCAGTTCAGCTTGGGCAAAACAGCGGACTTAGAGTATCGGAGCTGTGTCTTGGCACGATGAATTTTGGCGAGCCGGGCAAAGGTCATCAGGGCGACTGGACGCTGGGGCCAGATGAAGCCAAACCGATTTTTAAAGCCGCTATAGATCACGGCCTCTACTACTTCGATTGCGCGGACGTCTATGGACTGGGCGCTTGTGAAATTGTCATTGGCAAACTGCTCAAAGACCTGCTGCCGCGGGATGAATATGTTCTGGCGACCAAGGTGTCCATGCCGATGGGACGTCACCCGAATCAAGGTGGATTGTCGCGCAAACACATCATGGAGGGAGTAGACGCGAGCCTGAAGAGACTAGGACATGACCACATCGACCATCTGGTGATTCATCGCCACCCGCATGGTGTGCCGGGCGGCGTAGAAACTCCTATTGAAGAGACACTGGAAGCGCTTCATGACCTTGTGAAAGCCGGCAAGGTGCTTTACCTGGGTGGTTCGTCGATGTTTGCCTGGCAGTTTGCCGAACTGCAGCTGACCGCGCAGATGAATGGCTGGACCAAGTTTGTGTCCATGCAGAATCACTACAACCTGATCTATCGCGAAGAAGAGCGTGAGATGAATCCCTACTGTGCCAAGACCGGGGTAGCCCTGATGCCCTGGTCACCGTTGGCGCGCGGGATTCTGGCTGGTGCTTATAAAGGCAGTTTCGATGAAGGCTCGACATCACGATCTCAAGGACAGGACCGTAGCCGTACCCAGAGCCTCTATCACGGGGACTTTATCTTCGATATCGCCGACCGGGTAATGGAGATGGCTGAAAAATATGGCCACACGCCGGCGCAGATTGCAGTGGCCTGGCTGCTGTCGAAGCCGGAAGTCACGTCTCCGGTGGTTGGGGTATCTAAGGTCAGTCAGCTCGAGCAGCTGGTGGCGGCTGCTGCGATTGAACTGGATGACGCGGATGTTGACTATCTGGAAGCTCTTTATCAGCCGGTCGCCAACCTGCTGACACTGGGTTATTCCTAACGGGGGAAGGCATATCAAATTCGGGATCTTTTTCGAACTTTCAACTCCGCGTCCGTTCAGCCGTGAGACTGAACGACTGGTTTACCACAATGCGCTGGAACAGTGTCGGTTAGCTGACGAGCTGGGTTTTGATCATGTCTGGGCGGTGGAACACCACTTCTTAGAAGAGTACTCACACTGTTCAGCGCCTGAGGTGTTTCTCACTGCGGTGGCAGCTCAAACGCACAGAATACGGGTAGGGCATGGGGCGGTTGTGTGTGTGCCGCAGATGAACCATCCGGTGCGGGTGGCGGAACGAGCGGCTGCGCTGGACATCATTTCCAATGGGCGATTGGAGCTTGGTACTGCCCGGTCGTCGACCTGGACCGAACTGGGTGGTTTTGCCGTCAACCCGGACGATACCAAAAAGACCTGGGAAGAATTTGTCCGGGTGCTGCCGCGTATGTGGATGGAAGAAGAGTTTGAGTGGCAGGGCTCGGCATTCAGCATGCCTGCCCGTAATGTGCTGCCGAAACCTCTGCAGGATCCACACCCGCCAATGTGGGTGACGGTGACCTCGCCCGGTACGGAGCTGGACGCTGCGGATCGAGGGCTCGGTTGTCTGGGTGTTTCGTCTGCTGGCTATGAAGAACAGGAACGCCGAACGAAAGAGTACCATCGCCGAATCCGCAACTGCGATCCCGTTGGTGGACTGATCAACGACCAGGTGCATACGATGAACTTTCTCTATTGCGATGAAGACTATCGCAAAGCCAGGGATGTCGGCGTGCCCATGGTGTCGGCGTTCAATATTGCCAATTCTCATCTGTTGTGGACGCGCGAAGCCTATCCAACCCGGGCTTATCAGACGCTGGGTAATGCAGGTGCAGCGATGAAACCGAAGAAAGCTGCCGCAGATGACCCGAGTGTTGCCAAAGGTCTCCCGGAAGGTGTCGGAGTAGGTGATCCGGAACATCTGGTCGAAACCATCAAACGCTGGGAAGCGATAGGAGTCACCGGAATCAATTTCCTCGTCAACGCAATGGAGATGATTCCCCAGCAGCAGGTTCTGGACAGTATGCGTTTGTTTGCCCGGGAAGTGATGCCGGTGTTTCGCTCGGCAGAGGAGTTGGCGGCGCCCGTGTCTACGCCCAGCGGGACTCCGGCCGCCGCGTCGGTTGGGCTTCACTAGATGCTGGTGGGTACCGCAGACCTCGAACTGCTTGGCAGACACGCCCCGCGATTGCCTGAGTTCAACGCTGAGCCACTGGTTCTTGACGAGGTAGTCTGCCTGCAGCTGACGGCCGAGTTGCCAAACAGTGCCCGTGAGGCAGTGCTGCCACCGGCGCTGCATCCAACAGTACCGGCAGCGCTATCTATCCAGGTGCTTAAGGCGGCGCGTTCTCCCTGGGGTGAACTGGCGATGGCGACCGTACGGATAGCCTGTCGCAGCGGCGCCCGCGCCCGGGGCTACACAGTGGGCGCGGTTGTTAACAGCCAGGCGGCAGAAGGTTTGACAATGAATCTGGGCTATCCTGCTCAAGTTGGCGAAGTTCGATTGCGACATGGCTACGATGGCGCCGAATTTTCGGTGCACACGAAACAGGGCATGATCGCAGCACTTGCAGCGGTCGATCCAGAACCCATGGGGCAGAACGATGTGCAGTTCACCGGGACCCTGAACCTCGCGCACACGCCTCTTGGGCTGCGCTTGCTGCAGGTAGAATCCGACTGTGCCCCGAGCCAGGTAGAGCGCCTGACGCCGGGCATGCTGACATTTGACGGCGCCGGTTGGGGACAGTCTTTGCTGGTGCCGAAGCTGCTGGTTTCCTGCTCAATTGTGGTCGCGCCACAGTGGGCGTTCGCGCCAATCCGATTTGTCTGTAAACCTGACGAACTGGCGTTCACGGGTACCGAGTCAGTGTCATGAAGCTTTCCGATCGAGTAGCCATCGTCACTGGTGCCGGTCGCGGGGTTGGCAGGGCAACTGCGCTGATGCTGGCAGGTGATGGCGCTCGGGTGCTGGTAAATGACCTGGACGCAGCCGAAGCAGACAGTACCGTTGCAGAAATTGTCAGCGCAGGCGGCACCGCATTGGCCTGTCCGGGCAGTGTGACCGATCCGGAATTTCCCGAGCGGCTGATTCAGACCGCGCTGGATGCCTGGCAGGGGATTGACATCATCGTCAACAACGCCGGCTATATCTGGAACGGTGCGATGCACAATCATGACGACGAACAGTGGCAGGCCATGCTCGACGTGCATGCTACCGCGCCGTTCAGAATTCTGCGCGCGTTCGCACCGTGGCTTAAGGAAACCGCTCGCGCTGAACAGGCGCAGTCCGGGGTTGCCCGGTGCCGTAAGATTGTCAATGTGTCCTCTGTCTCTGGTACCACGGGTGCTGCGACGCAGATTGCCTACTCAGCGGGCAAAGCGGCGGTGGTGGGGATCACCAAGACCCTGGCGAAAGAGTGGGGTCGCTATAACGTGACGGTCAACTGCGTGGCGTTCGGGCATATCGAAACCCGTTTGACTCAGCCGTACGACGACGCACCGCCAAGCATTCGGGTGGGTGAACGTGAACATCGGGTAGGCTTAAGTGATGAACAGGTCGCGGCGTCGCGGCGGGCCAGTCCGCTGGGGCGCACCGGTCAGCCGGCTGATGGTGCTGGTGCGATATACCTGTTCTGTATTCCGGAATCAGATTTCATCACCGGTGAGGTGCTTACCTGTTCGGGTGGGGCTTAGCTTGTTCGAACCTTCGAGGTCCGCCAGCTAACGCGGTTGAGCGCTCATTCACAGTTCACTGGACCAGCCATCTCGCGATATTGCTGAGCAGTTTCTGCAACCAGTTCATCGGTGCGACGATGAACTGGTCAAACCTCAGTTCAGTCTGCTCATCTGAGTTCGCAATAGCTGAATTCAGCATGATCAGTTCCCCCGCTGACAAAACGAGGGATGCTTCATCTGGCTGATGAACGGTGCCGATTGGATAATCTTCACCAGGCCTGTCGGTCATTTCTATATGCGCGCCTAACAGCGCGCTTACTTCATGTTTTTCTGAAAACGCAACCAGACGAGCAATGCTGTGTTGGTAGTCGTTCCAATTCTTCACATATATGTAGCCCGGATAAAACGTATCTCCGGTCAGGAGCCAGCTTGTCTGAGAATCATAGACAGCAATTGCTTCTTCCTGATGTCCGGGTACTGCGAACACGGTGATTTTTCGAGCGCCCAGATCAATAATCGTCTCCCCGTCGGGCGAGTCGTCAAAGGCGAAAAACTCCGCCACGGCACCACCATTGGGTGCGATCAGAGTAACGTTCGGTTGCTCTGCGAATTGTGTGTCGCCGGAATAGTGATCGCTGTGACTGTGGCTGTGAAGCACCAGTAATTCTCGGACATTCTGTCCAGCCGCTGCTGGCTGTTCATTGCTCAAAGACTGAATGGTTTCATACAGTGGAAATTCCGCTGCGTTCTCAGTTGCGCCAGTATCGAGAACAAGCACTTTCGCCAGGCCGAACAGCACATAGATAAACGGCGCTTCAAAGTTCAGGCACTTGTTCTGGCGAAGTATGTAGGTCGATGGATCGTAGCGAAAAACCTCAATGGCTGGATCCGCGTCCGCATCGCAGTCTGCAGATCCGTGGATCCATTTTTTCTGTTGTAGCATCTGAAGTGTCGATGGAAAAGCGTCGGTGCCAGGTTTAGATTCGAGGGCGTAAACGGTGCTGCAACAGATAACCATCAGTAACGAACCTACGGCCGACCAGATCTTGGATGGAGCGCTCACTGCCATCGTCACGCGTGGCGATACGGCGATCGAGTGAACTGCCGACCGTGGTCTGTTCGTTATCTGCAAAGAGTCCTTCTCAATATCGTGCTGGCGTATCGGGTTGACGAAGCACTACAAACTTCTGTTAGAGGACCCGGACTTTAACAGAGCCATTCAGCCGATTGGCCGAGTATTGAATCAAGGGCAGGCCGATCGAGGGATCTATTCAGATCGAGAGAAATCCGGGAGCGGTCAGACTGGTGGCCAGCATGACCGCGTTAATGTCCTGGTGCTCGATCCAGGTCGCCGCGCGCTGATTTTCAGGTGCCAGCCAGAAGGCTTCGATCAGCGGCCGCAGCGGGAGATACGGCCGCAGCTCCTCAAGCTCGTCACGGACCTCAGGCGCCGAACTGCTTGCCGCAATGATATCGAACGCCTGCAGGCCGATGGCCAGGCCGAGTTCCCGGAAAGCCAGCCGGTTGCTGGCGGGTTGTTGCAGCGCCGATGTTTTGACATAGAAAGACAGGCCCCGAACAACATCTACCAGCAGTTCTGACAATACTCCTGAGTCAGTCCCGCTCTGATTCTGGTGCAGCTGGGCCAGCCGTCCGCTGTCGAACAACAACCCGCCGATCCCAAGCGGATCGTCTGTGGCCCAGCTGCGGCCCTGGCACAATTCGCGCAGACCGGCGATCGTGTCTGTGAGCGCTGGACCTTCCTGCGCTCTACTCAAGACCAGACAGGTGATCAGACCATCGAGCGGATCGTGATGCCCGGAACTTGCGACCAGCGGATAGCTGAGATCAATGCTCATCTTCCAGTACAGACGTGGTGGCCCGGCCTGGCTGCGAAACCCCCGATAGGCGGCCACTGCCAGCTCAACGGCCCAGCGTGAGTAGTCGCAGTCGCCGGTACGTTGCGCCAGCCTGTAGAGCGCGTGCATCCATTTGGTCAGGTAGTGGAAGTACTGCCCGTCCTGCTGCCATTCGGCGTGTTGATCTTCAGGCGCGCTGGCGGGTCTTTCGAGTTGCGGCTTGCCGATTCGCAGGCCGCCGCTGGTGGGATGGAGTCTGCCTTCGCTTTCATTGAGACCGCTGATCCAGCCCGAACGTGCATCGTCCGGGCGATGATGCCCCAACACATCGTGGACCTGCGCGACCAGCGCCTGAGCCAGCTGGAGATAGCGTGGATCCTCGGTTTTGTGTTCGAGTGCCAACCAGTTGCAGACTGCGTGTGCGTCGGTCCAGAGATAACGCCTGGCCGGGTCTGTACTTGTCAGCCCTGTTTCCGCGGCGAAAGCGTCCATCAACCGACTTGCCTGAATCAAGCGGGTATCGGTCATAGCAGACTTCGTGATCTATTTTTTACAGGCTACCGCATTCCGCTTACGGCAGAGCATCCGTGGTGATACTTATTCAAAGTACTGCCGGTTCCGGCCTAGTGTGTAGCAAAGTCTTGCCGGAGATGATTGATGCAGGATTTCAAGTCAGACCGGGCGCGGATGGTCACCGACCAGATTCATGCGCGCGGTGTTCGCGATCCAAAGGTGCTGGGGGCAATGGCGAGCGTTGAGCGGGAGCGTTTCGTGCCGTCCTCACTCGAGTCCCGAGCTTACGAAGACGCACCCTTGCCGATTGCGGAAGGTCAGACAATTTCACAGCCCTACATAGTCGCCTTCATGGTTGAAGCGCTGGTGCTGCAGGCGGGTGATCGAGTGCTTGAGGTCGGAGCGGGCTGTGGCTACGCGGCAGCTGTGATGGCTGAGATGGGGGCTCAGGTATTCACCATCGAGCGTCATGAAACGCTGGCGCAAATGGCAGCCCACAACCTGACTGATGCGGGTTACACACAGGTACAGGTCATTCATGCTGACGGCACGCTGGGCTGGGAAGACGCTTCCCCTTTTGATGCGATTCTCGTCTCTGCGGGTGGCCCGGGTGTTCCAGAAGCTCTGACGCGGCAGCTGAAAATCGGTGGGCGATTGGTGATTCCGGTGGGATCGGATCCACGTGCACAGGAACTGGTGCGAATTACCCGCCGCGGTGAAGATCGCTTTGAACGGGAAGATTTAGCGGATGTTCGATTTGTGCCACTGATCGGAGCGCAGGGGTGGGAGCTCGAAGAGCCGGAGCCACAATCGCTGCGCGGTCGAGTCATCCAGAAAAGTCCGCGTGCCGAAGATACCTTGCCGGAAGGTCTGCGGCGGTACGGTGAATCATTTGATGACTGCGATCAGGCATCGCTCGATCGTCTGCTGGCGCGCATCGGTGATGCCCGTATCGTGCTGATCGGGGAAGCCAGTCACGGCACGTCTGAATTTTATCGGATGCGTGAACGGATCACCCGGCGCCTGATTGCGGACAAGGGTTTTAACGTCGTAGCTGCCGAGGCCGACTGGCCGGATGCGGCGAGAATTGATCACTATGTTCGGCATCGCGAAGTACCGCCCTCCGAGTGGACGGCTTTTGCCCGTTTCCCCACTTGGATGTGGCGCAATGAGGAAACCCGCGGCTTTGTCGACTGGCTGCACGAGCACAACTCCGGTCTCGAGTATTCGCAGCGCACCGGTTTTTATGGATTGGATCTATACAGCCTCTACGCTTCGATCAGAGCGGTGCTGGAGTATCTGGAAAATGTCGATCCTGAGCTGGCGGAAATTGCCCGTTTTCGATACGGCTGCCTGTCGCCCTGGGAAAGTGATCCAGCCGCCTATGGTCATGCCGCAGTAACCGGCCGCTATAAGCACTGTGAAAACGACGTCGCTCACGTGCTGGCAGAACTGCTGCAGCGACGGTTCGAATTCGCCGAACAGGACAGCGAACGCTTTCTGGACGCCGCTGCGAATGCGCAGGTCGTCGCTGACGCGGAAAACTACTACCGCATCATGTACTACGGGTCCCGGGCTTCCTGGAATCTGCGCGACAGCCACATGTTCGAGACCCTGAAACAGGTCATGGCATCCCGTGGCGAAGGGTCGAAAGCGGTGGTCTGGGCACACAATTCGCACGTCGGTGATGCCCGGGCCACCGAGATGTCGATACGCGGCGAACATAATATCGGGCAGCTGTGCGCGACGGCATTCGGCGCCAGTTGTTTTCGTATTGGCTTCGGCACCGATCATGGCACCGTTGCTGCTGCCAGTGACTGGGATGGGCCGCTGCAGATCAAGACTGTTCAACCGTCCCATCCGCAGAGCTATGAGTATCAGTTTCACCGCACTGGCCTACCGGGACTGATGCTGCCGATGCGCGACGGTGAGCCCGAGCTCGTGGCGCAACTGCGTAAGCCCCGGCTGGAACGTGCCATCGGCGTGATCTACCGACCGGAGACCGAACTCGCCAGCCATTACTTCGAGGCGGAACTTCCTCGCCAGTTCGATGAATACATCTGGGTGGATGAAACCCAGGCTGTCACGCCGCTGGAAACCCGTGTTCTGCAGGGTGTCCCGGATACATACCCGTTCGGAACCTGATGATCTTCGTTGCTGCTGCAACTAAGGGTTGTTGCGGATAAACGGCAGCGGGGAGCCGGCGCAGAATAGGCTGCGTCATTGGAAACAGGAGTTCTACAGATGGCTAAGAAACCCAAGTCGAAGAAATCACAGGACGTTGCGGTGAACTCTGAGAAGAGTAAACAGCCGAACACTTTCGATCGACATATCGAAGACCTGTTTGAAAACTTTTTTAATCGCCGCTGGCCGAAGCTTGCCGACTGGCCGCATGTACGCTGGCCGGGTATGGAGCTACCGACAACCAGGTCGCTGGACACCAAGATGCCCAGCATGGATGTGATCGACCGCGAAAAGGAAGTCCTGGTGCGAACAGAACTGCCGGGTATCGACAAAGAGGATATCGATGTATCCGTCAGTGGCAATTCCATTACGGTGCAGGGATCAACCCGGAAAGAAACCGAGTCGGACAAAGATCAGTATCACCACAAAGAGATTGTCAGCAGCTTTGTTTCGCGCACCATGCCGTTACCCTGTGAGGTCGATGGTGATAGCGCTGTGGCAAAGATGACGAACGGGCTGCTTGAAGTCACGATACCGAAAGTCGAAAGCGCCAAGCGTAGAAAGATCGACATTCAATCCTGAGCGGCGGGCGCAGTCAGGCGGGCAGGGACCACAGGCAGCGTTCGTCAAATGTTTGTGCAGCCATAAGCGTTGCTCGCGATGAGCCGCTTGGGGACGATCTCCGCTGGTTCGGTACGCTTCAGTCCTGGTCGGATGCTCTATGGAGCGCCAGGCTTCCTGCGTTCCTGCTCCTGCTCGCGCCGTGCTCGACTGACCTTAAGTCCCTCCATGTGCTCGATCAGCGTATCGGTCGTTGCATTGAGCAGGTCTGATTCTTCCATCGACAGCTCCTCCAGGGGTTCCAGGTTAGATTCAATGGTGATGAGGATTGTGCGCACCGGTCGTTGCAACGGAAGCATGAAGTAATTGGTGATGGTCGCGACGATGGTGCCGAAGAAGATGACCGATCCGATAATGATACAGACGCCGTCGATGATCTTACCGGCTAAAGATAAACCGTCTATCTAAGTATCTGTGCTGGCATCATCCAGGAGGGACTGCTACGTTCCGTAGTCTGAGGAGAGAGGCTGCCAATGCTGTGCGCGTTGTTCTGTTGTTCGCCCTTCAAAAAGCCAAAGCCTTTCTCTATTGGGTGCAAGCAATGATGAGGGGAACAGGCAATGAATAGAACAACTGTCGCAGTTCTGCTGCTGCTCGCGAGCATTTCTGCTAGCGCTGAGCTGAAAATTGATCTCTCCGAGGAGCGCATCGCGCGAGGTAAATATCTCGTTCACCAGACCACCGGTTGCGATGGCTGCCACAGCGAACGAGAACGCGGTTTCTACTCCTTTCCACCAAAACAGCGTCTATTGCTGGCAGGCGGTAATATTTTTATCGACATCGGCCCGCGGGCTGTTTCACCGAACATCACACCTTACGGGCTTGGTAGTTGGAGTGATCAGGAGGTCTTCGATGCCATCACTGCCGGTGTCAGACCCGATGGTCGGGTTCTGGATCCGGTGATGCCGTACCAGGTCTACGGTAGAATGGAGGCTGAGCAGATTTACGACATGATTGCTTATCTGCGCAGCATCGAGCCGATTCCAGCCGGTCCGTACCCCGCTGAGTTTCCAGGTGAACATACAGCTTTTCAGCCGCGCTTCGGTGAGCTGGCGCGACCGGATGACAATGCGCCTGAAGCTGAACTTGGTGCTTATCTGGTGGAAGTAGCGCGCTGCAACGCTTGCCACCAGGGTGTTGGCCATGACGCAATCAATAACCAACCCTACGCCGGCGGGAGAGAATTCAGGGCACCGGGCCTGGGCCTGATGCGCGCTGCCAATCTCACGCCGGATCCTACTACCGGTATCGGCGCCTGGTCCCGGGAGATCTTCCTTGCCAGATTCAAAGCCATGCGGGGCAGCTGGCAGACTCGAGTCGAAGCTGGATCAGCGAACACGGTCATGCACTGGTGGCAGTATTCAGACATGACGGAAACTGACCTGTCTGCCATCTTCGCTTATCTGCGAACTCTGGAACCCACAACAAACAGCGTCGTCCGGTTCGAACCGTTGCCAGGACAGATTGTGAACCGACGCAGCTGGAGCGAAATGCAGGCGGCCTCAACCAGTGCGCAGTAGCCTGCTGGAGAGGGTCGGATTTGGACAAGTCTACTCAGGATGGTTGGCCAGATATTGAACCGAAGGCTGCAGCCTGCTCGATTTTGCAGTGGCGTTAGGAATCGTTAAACGCCACCGCCAGTTCGAGTCGGAGCTGCGCACCGGCCGTTGCAGCGGACGCATGAAGTAAATGGTGATGGACGCGACGATGGTGCTGAAGAAGATGACCGATCCGATAATGATCCAGACGCCGCCGATGATCTTACCGGCGCTGGTGTGGGGTGTATCAGCAATGCCTGCAGTCGACAGGACGGCCACATCCCAGTAAAGCGCGTCGGTAGCGGTGCGGATAGACGTGCCTTCGGCGGAATGCTCGACCAGGTACATTGCTGTCGAGAACATCATCGACAACACCACAAGGACAATGAGCATCTTCACGAACGGCGTTTCCGCCACGACAGCGCGGAAGAAACGTCGGAGGCGGGTTTTTGGTCGAAGGGCCAACTCCTCACTACTTTGACTGGCCTCAACGGCCGTCGGGAACAAATAGAGCACACCGCGAGCGATTAGGCTCAAGCGTGCGAAGTCGGCTCCGACTCGTGCTGCCAGCAGGGCTGATGGCAGCATACAGTGAGCTCACTCACCATCAGCCATGCACCTCGGTTTACGTCGCGTTCGCGGCTTTCTTCCGGACTGCAGACTGGCTGCGACGCTTGCCGTCGTAGACGAATTCGGGGCTGTCGAGATCGGTGGTCGGGATTTCGTCCCGTTCGCTCCAGTAATCCTGATTGTGCCGCCATTCCGGTTTAGCGCCACGCTGCGGCAGGCGATCGATGTCGCGCATCAGGTAGTTCGGATTAAAGTTGTCTGCTTCGATCCATGGCAGGATGTCCATATCTGAGTCTTCATCGCGCAGCGAGACTTCAATGCGCTTTGTACCCGTCTCATCCATATGATTGAGCAGATTGCAGACAAAATCACCCAGCATATCGACGCGCAGCGTCCAACTGGCGCGGAAGTACCCGAATACCCACACCAGGTTCGGCACACCGGTAAACATCATGCCGCGATAGTTGACGGTTTCGTGCCAGTCAACGGATTTGCCATCTACTTGGAACGGGATCTCCCCCATTACCGACAGGCGAAAGCCCGTGCACGCGACAATGATGTCCGCCTCGATTTCCTCACCTGATGCGGTGCGGACACCCTTTTCCGTGAAGGTGTCGATGGTATCCGTCACTACGGACAGCTTACCGGCGGCTGCAGCCTGGAACACGTCGCCTTCCGGGCAGAACGCCAGGCGTTGCTGCCATGGTCGATACTTGGGTGTGAAATGCGGCTCGAACTCGAAGTCTTCTCCGGCATATTGCCGGATCAGCGCTTTCAGTTCTTCGAACACCTGGTCGGGTTCGGTCTGGCAGCGCTTTGTCATCATGTCCTGGTCGTACATTATCTGGGCGCGCACAACTCGATGAATCGTCGGTTCGTCGATGCCTATCTCGCGAAGACGGTCTGCCAGTTCATTTTTGTTTTCACTGCAGAAGAAGTAGGTTGGTGAGCGCTGCAGCATCGTCACGTGAGCTGCTTTTTCCGCAAAGGCGGGCACCACCGTCGCAGCGGTCGCGCCGGAGCCAATTACCAGCACCCGTTTGCCCGCATAGTCGGTTTCGGGATCCCATTTCTGGGCGTGTATGAACGTGCCCTTGTAGCTGTCCATGCCTGACCATTCGGGAATGTAGGGGTTTTCGTGATCGTAGTAGCCCTGACACATCCACAGGAAGTTGCAGGTGAAGCTGACCGTCGCATCGTCAGCTAACCGGGTCGCCTGCACGGTCCAGAGATTGTCTTGGCTCGACCAACTGCAGCCCGTGATGCGGTGGCCGTAGCGAATATGTTGATCAATGCTGTTTTCTTCGATGACCTCACCCATGTATTTGAGTATTTCCTCAGCGCTGGCGATGGGCGCACCAACCCACGGTTTGAAACGATAGCCGAAGGTATAAAGGTCGGAGTCTGAGCGTACGCCAGGGTATTTGTGCGTCTCCCAGGTGCCGCCAAAGGTGTCTTTCATCTCCAGAATCACGTAGCTCTTGGTCGGGCACTGTTCCTGCAGATGATAGGCCGAGCCTATCCCTGAGATACCGGCTCCGACGATGAGCACGTCAATGTGTGTTGCTGAGTCAGCCATTTACTCTCTCCTTTTCCTATCGGAGATATTCTATCCGCTATGTTGGAAGTTTGTTGCGCATCGAGCCCGAATTTGATCTCGATCAGATATATCGGGAATACGCAGTTCATCGGAACACGATTTGAGCTGCCGAAGACGCTTCGGACAACTCGCCTGAAGCAGGATTCCAGTTGGGATAGTATGGATGCATTCAGTAATATTTGATGCGTCTTATCGAAGAATAGCGAGCTGATACGGACACAGGGGAGAGGATATGTCTGAAACCATCATAGCAACCGATCGGCGCATCAATCCTGCAGATTGCTTCGATCCGGATACCGGAGTGTTGCAACGGCGAATCTTCTCCGACCAGGAAATTTATCGCGAAGAACTGCGGCGGATTTTCGGGCGTGCCTGGAATTTCATGTGCCATGAAAGCCAGCTGCCGGCTGCCGGCGACTTCTTCATGAACTGGATTGGCGAAGACGAGGTCATTGCCGTCCGAAATCGAAACGGTGAGATCAATGTTCTGTTGAACAGCTGCCCGCATCGGGGCAATACGGTCTGTCGGGCGGAACTTGGCAACACCAACAGCTTTTTCTGCTCCTACCACGGCTGGAACTTCGATCTGGATGGGCGGCTGATTGGCATGCCCGGCGAGGACCAGTTCTACCGCGGTAGCGTCGACAAGACCGCCTGGGGACTGACGCCGGCGGCGAAGGTCGAGAGTTACCGCGGTTTCGTGTTCGCAACTCTGGACCCTGCGGCGCCAGACCTTAAGGACTATCTGGGCTGGGTTGGCCGCCTCGGTATCGATTTCATAGCGTCAAAAGGCGAGATCCGCTTTCTGGATGGTGTGCAGAAGAACCGCATCCAGTGCAACTGGAAACTTGCGGTGGACAACCTGTTCGATTGGTACCACGTCAAGGTATCGCACGGGACAGCGTTGAAGCTCGGGGTTGTCGGGGAAGAATCGATGTCACCTATGGAGCAGATGGTCGTGCTCGGCGAATACGGTCACGCCATCAGCGGTCCGGGCATCTCGGAGGCACGATACCAGGAGGCTGTGCAGCGGGTTAGTGAAGGCGGCGAAGACGGCGAGTGGTTTGACCGTGAGGTGGCACGGCGAGTGCAACCGGGTGTTGCCGAACAGCTTGGTGCGTTGGGTAAGCGCAGCTTCGGCCACCCCAATATCTTTCCCAATCTGTGGGTGAACCTCACGCCCCAACTCTGTCTGCGTATTCCCCGCGGTCCTTTCGAGACTGAGCTGTGGTGGTTCACCTACGAGGTAGAGGGGATGTCCGAAAAAGATCGCAAATTCCTGCAGTTTATGGCGAACCACATCTTCGGACCGGCCGGACTTCTGGAGCAGGACGACGGCGAGAACTGGAGTCACTCGACGCGGGGTGCGAAAGGTAGTTTCGGTCAGGGTCTGCCTCTGAACTACGCCATGGGCCTGGGCGCTGATCAGATGCAATCCGCATCGGACGGTCAGTCAGGCATTGAGACTGTGGTCAGCGAACATGCTCAACGCTGGCTGTATAACTCCTGGCAGGAGTGGATGCTGGCCGACAGCTGGCAGGACCTGATGGCCAGCCACGCCATGCCACCAACACAGGGCACAATCTGATGGGTGCGTATGCCGACATGACCCTGCAGGAACAGATGCTGCTTAAGCACGAGGTCGAAGAATTCCTGTTCATGGAAGCTGATCTGCTCGACTCCCGCCGTTACGACGACTGGTTAGCCGTGCTGGCTGACGACATTCATTACTGGATGCCGATTCGGCGTACTACCACCGCCAGGGAAGTTGAGCTCGAATTCACAAAACCCGGCGGCATGGCGTTCTTCGATGACGACAAGACAGTTTTAACGCTGCGGATTCAGCGTCTTTCGGTGGGACGGGCCTGGGCTGAAGATCCGCCATCGCGCACCCGCCGGCTTGTCACCAACGTGCGCTTGCTGAGTGTCGACGGTGATGAAATCAATGTGGGCTGCAACTTCAAGCTCTACCGTACCCGACTCAACAGCGAAGAGGACAGCTGGATCGGGCGGCGCGAGGATCTGCTCAGACGCGTCGACGGCGGATTCAAACTGGCCAGGCGTCACATCTTCCTGGAGCAGACGGTCATTCTGTCGCAGAACATGAGCAGCCTGTTCTGATGGGCAGGCTGGATGGACAGGTGGCCCTGATCACCGGCGGTGCCTCGGGGCTGGGGCTCGCCATCGTGGAGCGATTCGTCGGCGAGGGAGCGCGGGTGATTGTGCTCGACCGTTCGGCCGATCGCTGTCAGCGACTGCAGGATGAGATGGCTGGCGCTGTGATCTGCGTCACCGGCGACGTAAGGTCCATGGCGGACAACAGGAGTGCAGTTAATCTCGCAGTTGAGAAATTCGGCAAGCTCGATTGTGCTGTTGGTAATGCCGGCATCTGGGATTATCAGAAAGCGCTGGTGGACCTGCCGGAAGAAAAGCTCGAGTCTGCGTTCGATGAGATGTTCGGGGTGAATGTACTCGGCTACCTGACGCTTGCCAAGGCGTCACTGAAACCGCTTGCACAGTCGGCTGGATCCATGATCTTCACGGTGTCTAACGCCGGATTTCTGGCTGGCGGCGGTGGTGTTCTGTACACGGCAACTAAACACGCGGTCGTCGGGATGATCCGCCAACTCGCCTATGAGTTGGCTCCGCATGTGCGGGTCAATGGCGTTGCGCCGGGAGCGATATCCACGGCGCTGAAAGGACTGGAAGCGCTCGGTCAGGAAACCCGCACCTTTCCCGGGGAAGCCATGGCAGCGAATGCTGCCGGGTTTGTTCCCATCGGTCGCATGCCGACGCCGGCCGAGTATGCGGGCGCGTATGTGTTTTTTGCTTCGAGAGAAGATAACGTGCCGGCGACTGGTACGGTGCTGAACCATGACGGCGGTTTCGGTGTCAGGGGAATCGGTGCGGTCCCGCGCGCTGGCGATGACCTTATGGATCATCTGCAGGATTGATTAGAACCACGAGCTACGACCTTAAAGAAGCAGTGCAAGCAATCGATCTTGATCGTATCAAGGGATTTGAAGCTGCCTGGCGAGACATCTCAACGCGCTGTTTGTGCCCGCCGCCAGATCAGCGTGTAGATCAGCATGTTGAGCAGTATGACCAGGCAGCCGAGGAGAATCTGGATTTCGGCGGTGAGGCCTCCGGGGTACATTAACGCAAGAACGTAATTGTCGATGAAGTCACCCGAGTAGCTTCGCTCACCGGCGATATCCCGCAGCCGAATTTCCAGGGGTGTGAGCGGACAGATCCAGCCCTGAAACTCGACGACGGCGCCCCACGCCGCGGCGGGCAAATGAATCCAGGCCAGCACCGGCCATTTAAGCACCAGCAGTCCACCCGCGACGACGAACACAATGAAAGTGAAATGCAGCAGCACCAGCAGATCTGCGAGGACTGTATACATCAGCTGGCTAGTGCCTTGTCGAACCACGATTGCCAGCGCTGGTTCTCTTCAAGCAGACACGCGCCCGCTTGTGAAGGCGTGGTCTCGCGGATGTCTGGATTAGCTGAAGCAATCATCGAGGATCCGGGCTGCCGATCCAGTACGCTGATGGATTAGTTCGGCGTTGATGGCGGGTCACCTCATATCGCCGGTGTATCCCCCACCAGTTCATGCCGGTCGGGCAGTTGCGCGTTTCTGTCTTTCGCCAGCAGCACATAAACTGCCGGCACCACAAAGAGCGTGAACATGGTGCCCAGCCCCAGACCGGTGAAGATCACCACCCCCATCTGAAAACGGCTGACAGACCCCGGTCCGGTCGCCAGCAGCAGCGGTACCATGGCCATGAGCATCGCCACGGTGGTCATCAGGATTGGCCGGTAGCGCGTGGCCGTGGCCTTCGCAACAGCGGCACGTTTATCCAGCCCTTCGGTCCGCTGGAGACGGTTGGCAAAGTCGACGATGAGAATACCGTTCTTGGCAATCAACCCGATCAGGGTAATGAGGCCGATCTGGGTATACAAATTGATCGTGGCAAAACCCAGATAGATGAACAGCATGGCACCGGCGATTGACATGGGTACCGACACCAGAATGATCAGCGGGTCACGCCAGCTTTCGAACTGGGCAGCCAGCACCAGATAGATCACCAGCAGCGACAGGAAGAAGGTGTAGAGCAGGGCATTGCCCTGTTGATTCAGCTGACGGGATTCACCCATGTAGTCGAAGCTGATGTTCTGCGGAAAAGTCTGTTTCGCGGTGGTTTCCAGGAATGTCATCGCGTCTCCCAGCGAGACACCGGGGGCCATGATGCCGCTGATGGTCACGCTGTTCAGCTGCTGGAACTGCGCACGCTGAGTGGGCTCGATTTCGTGCTGCAGTGAAACGAAACTGCCGAGCGGAATCAACGAGCCATCGCCGCCGCGTACGTGATAATCCTCCAGCAATGATTCGTCTTCGCGGTAGCGGCGTGCCACCTGTGGGATCACTTCATAACTGCGCCCTGACTGATTAAAGCGGCTCACATAACCACCGCCCATTAACGTCGCCAGTGTTGCCCCGAATTCGTCCATATCCACACCCAGATCACCAGCGCGGTCGCGATCGATCACCAGGCGGGTGAGCGGCAACGCAATCTCTGTGGATTTGCGCAGATAAACGAAGTTGCGGCTGGCGTAGCCTGCGCCAATGAGCTGATCAGCCAGATCCACCAGTTGTGGATAGGGTGAGTCGCCGGTGATTACAAACTGCAACGGCGTACCTCGCGATGCTCCAGGCAACGTGGGGAAAGTAAAGACGGCAACCTGCACTCCGGCAATCTGGCTGACCAGTTGCTGCGCCACCGGCTGAAGCTCCATCTGAGTTCGTTCACGTTCGGCTACTGGGACAAATCGAAAACCACCAAAACTGCTCGCCGGTGTGCCCCCGCCGCCGATCAGCAGGAAGCTGCGCAGATACTCCGGCAGTGTTCGAAAGGCTTTGACCACTTCGGCAGCATGGGCCTCGACATATTCTAAAGTAGCCGTTTCCGGTGCCGAGATCTGCACATTCACCACCTCTCGGTCTTCGGTTGGAGCCAACTCCTGGGTGCTGCCCTGGTAGAGGAAATAGATGGATCCGGTGACCGTGAGTGCAACAAGCAGAGGCACGGGCAGGTGGCGCAGCGCATCGCGCAGCATCCACTGATGAACCCGGACCTGCAGAGCAAACGCCCAGTCGACAAATCGTTCCAGCGCGTTGCTGTGGTCGCGGTCGGGCAGTATTCGCGCAGCGAGCATGGGTGCCAGTGTCAGCGCCACAATGCCGGAAACGATCACCGTGCTGGCCAGCGAATAGGCGAATTCGGTGAACAGCGACCCCGCCAGACCGCCCATGAAACCAATTGGCGCATAGACAGCCACCAGCGTGGTGGTCATGGAGATGATCGGCATAACAAGCTCGCGCGCGCCGGCCAGCGCGGCCTCATAAGGCGTTTTGCCGTCTATTATGTGCCTGTGTACGTTCTCCACCACCACGATGGCGTCATCGACGACAAGACCGATGGCCAGCAGCATAGCCAGCAGCGTCAGCAGATTGATTGAGAAACCCATCAGCAGCATCAGGAAGGCGCCACCTACCAGCGATAGCGGTACTGCCAGCGCCGGAATTACCGCTGCCTGCCATGTCCCCAGCGACAGGAATACCACCAGCAGCACGATGATCAGCGCCTCCACTAGGGTCGTGTACACCTCTTCGATGGAGTCCTCGATGTACAGACTGCCATCGTAAATCAGTTTCAGCTCCATGCCGGGTGGCAACTGGTCTCGGATGTCCGGCAACAGCGCACTCACTTCGGCCGAAAGTGACAGCGGATTGGCACCCGGTGTGGCCGTCAGCGCGAGCATTACGCAGGGGCTGCCATCGAACCAGCTTTCCTGGTCGGGATTACTGGTGGATAGGCGCACATCTGCAACGTCTTTCAATCGCGTGACCGCTGCACCGTCGGTTCGCAGCACCAGGTTTTCAAACTCTGCCACCGTGGTGAGATTGGTAGTGGCGGACAGGTTGATCTTCACGCTGTCGCCTTTGGTCTGCCCCACTGCGGACTGCACATTCTCCTGCAGCAGTGCGCGGCGCACCTCAGAGGCTGTCATATCAAGCGCGGTGAGACGCACCGGGTCCAACCATACCCGCAGCGCCATGGTCTGATCGCCATTGATGCCGGCCTTGGCGACACCGGACAGCGCCTGCAGCCGCGGCACAATGCTGCGCAGCGAATAATCTGTCATCTGCGCGGTATTCATGTCCTCGCTGACCAGAGCCATGTAAATCAGCGCCCAGCCTTCGCTGGTAGACAGCGAGATAACAGGATCAAGCGCCTCGCGCGGCAGGGTATTGCGTTCGCTGGCGATTTTGCCCTGGATCTCCGCCAACGCATCATAGGGGTCGTAGTTCAGCCCCATGTAGGCCTGAATGATCGACACGCCCTGTCGCGACAGCGATGTTACGTAGTCAATGCCTTCGGCCTCAGCAGCTGCCCGCTGCAGGGGTTCGGTAATAAACGACTGAACCAGATCGGCATCAGCGCCCGGGAAGGCTGTCATGACCGTTACCAGCGCCTGTTCCGTCTTGGGATATTCGCGCAGCTCCAGCGCTAACAGCGAGCGCACGCCGAGTAAAAGAATCAGCAGGCTGATCACCGATGCCAGTACCGGCCGACGCACAAAGACATCGGTGAACTTCATCGATCGTCCATACCCTGGGGCAGGGCAATACCCTCGTCGATGACAATCGACTGGCCATCGCGAAGTTTCATGTGACCGGTGTGCACCACACGCTGGTCTGCTGTGAGGCCGGAGAGGACCTCCACCTGGTCACTCCGGGTCCGTCCCACCTTTATCGGCTGGCGCTTTACCGTTAACGACTCGCCTGATTCCTGAATTGTGAACACCGATTCACCGTAGGCGAAGAAACTGATGGCTGTGCGCGGCAGAGTCAGCACAGGCTCTTCCCCACTCAAAATCAGATGTACGGTGGCAAACATTCCCGGCTGCAGGCGATGGTCCGTGTTGTCCAATTGGCCACGCAGTTTGAGCGTGCGGCTGCGCACATCCACGTCAGGGCTGACCACGACAAGCTCACCCACGAACATCTGGTCCGGCCATGCTGCCACGGACACCTCCAGCATTTGACCAGCTACCAGCGAACCACGGTGGCGCTCAGGTACCGTGAAGTCGACATAGATGGGGGTCAGACTCTGCAGGCGAACTATGGAATCACCCGGCGCGAGGATAGTGCCCAGACTGATCTGGCGAATACTCAACATGCCATCAAAAGGTGCGCGCAGAAGTTTACGTTGCAGCAGCACTTCCTGGCGTTCCACCTGTGCTTTCAGGCTGGCAGCCTGAGACTCGGAGCGATCCTGCAGCGACTGGGAGAAAGCGGCCGAGCCGCGAAGCTTTGTCACCCGCTCGTTCTCGAGCTGCGCTAAATGCAGGTCTGCCTTCAGCGCATCCAGCTGTGCACGGTCATCCCGCGCATCCAGGCGCAGCAGAACATCCCCCTCTTGAACCTTGGCACCCGAAGCGAAATTGATTTCGATGACCTTACCCGGCACTTCGGAGGCGATAGCAACATCCTGAACTGCAGTCAGATCTCCAACTGCTTCGATACGCTGCGCCCATTGCATAAGCCGCACCTGAGTTGCGGTAATGACGGCTGGCGCCAGCCCACCGGCCATGGCGCTGGAGCGGGCTTCGTTCTGGTTATTTTTCACCGTTGCAACAACACCGATGAGCAGTGCGATTGCCAGAACCGTTATCGAAAGTCGCAAAATCACGTGAACGATGAATCCCCAAGACAATCAAACAGTTTCGCACAGTCGGCGCTGGCGACTGAAGCATTTCAGCAGAGGCCGGCGATCTCGCCACTAGGTGATTGCCACGATTGCGGCCGTCGTGAAACACGGATGGCCGGCGAGAATTGGGGTCGAACCGGAGTTTTTCGAGGTTGGTCTGTTAAACCTCGGTTCGACCCTACTTTCGCGGCCCTTGTTTGATATCGGGTATAGAATAGCCACTGGTTTGCTCCAGAAGAATCGGAGCAAAGAAAATTCTCAGTTCTGCATTGGAGTTGGCTTGATGATGAAGTGTTACCTGTGGCGATTGGCTTTGTTGGTGTCTTGCGCAGTAGTGGTTCTGCCTGCTCAGGCAGCGGGGCAGAGTGAACCTCCACGGTTGATTGTGCAGATTACCGTTGATGCGTTACGGGGCGACCTGCCTTCGCGCTATCTGTCGGAAATGGGTCCTGGCGGCTTTCGTTATCTGATGGAGAAGGGCGTGCACTACACCAATGCGCACTATCAACACGCCAATACGGAGACCATTGTTGGCCATGCGTCGCTGGCCACCGGCTCAGTACCTGCTGCCCACGGCATGATCGGCAACGTCTGGTTCGACCGTGCGCTTGATCGTACCGTCTACAACATTGAAGACCCCGATTACATGTTGTTGACCGCTGGCGCCAGTGTCGACAGCGCAACGGAAATTGACCCGACTCAGCGCGCCGCAAAAGTAGAGGGTCGCTCGCCGCGGGCCATTCTATCGTCGACATTCGGCGATGAACTCTCAGTTGCGACCCAGGGTCGCGCCAAAGTGTTTGGCGTTTCGGTGAAAGATCGTGGTGCGGTGGCAATGGCCGGCCAGAGCGGCAAAGCATTCTGGTTTTCGAAGGCCACTGGTGAGTTTGTTACCAGCAGCTACTACTACGACCGCTATCCGAACTGGGTGGAAGCCTATAACGCTGTCGGGCCGACGCAGCAGTATGCGGACGCCAGCTGGACGCTGTTGCAGGATCAGACTGACTATCTTTTTGGTGCCAGGGATGACCAGAAGTTTGAAACTGACTTCCCGGGCTTCGGCAGAACGTTTCCGCATGCATACGGTGCGGCGGACGACAAATACTTCACGACCCGACTGACGCTGAGCCCTGCAGGCGATCAGATGACGCTGGATTTCGCCAAGGCGCTGATCAGCGCTGAGAATCTCGGTCAGGACGCTGTACCGGACTATCTGTCGGTCAGTTTTTCATCGAATGATTATGTGAACCATCTGTTCGGACCGTCGAGCCTGGAAGCGGAAGACAATCTGCTGCATCTGGATCGTACGCTTGCCGAGCTTTTTGCCTACATAGACAAGACCATTGGTCTGAAACGCACGCTCATTGTGCTGTCCGCTGATCATGGTTCACCGGAAACTCCTGGCTTTCTGAATGAAATGGGGTTCAGCCTGTCGCGCTACTTTGATGCACCGGCGCTGGACGATTCGCCGCTGGTTCAGTCGCTCAAAGCACGCTTCGGCATCGACGGTGTGCTGATTGAGTCTTATAACCATCCGTATCTGTATCTGAACGACCAGGCGATTGAAGAAGCCGAACTCGATCGAGCGGAAGTTGAGCAGGCGACCGCTGAAATTGTCAGCGCGGTTGATGGCATTGCTGTGGCTGTGTCGAGTACTGCACTCAGGCAGGGCCAGTTACCAAACGATCGGATGATGGCAGCCGTTCGAGCTAACTTCCACAACAAACGATCTGGCGATGTTTATGTCGTCTTTGAGCCAGGCGTCTTCATCAATGACTTCGACGGTCTGATTGTTGCTGCCACACACGGCTCACCCTGGCGCTACGATACCTTTGTGCCGGTGATCTTCGCGGGTGCAGGTATCAAGGGTCAGCAGCTCAGCAGACCGATCACGCCTTATGATATTGCGCCAACGCTGTCGGCGCTGGTTGGTGCTGCACCGCCATCAGCAACGGTTGGAGAGCCGCTCGTGGAGATCGTCGATCGGTGATTGCGGAGTGGCTGTTCAGTTCACCGACTGAACCCACACCCGATAACAGATGCCGTCCTGACAGCCGGTAGCCAGGCGAAGGACGGCGTCTTCGCTGATCAAAACGGTAACGGACACGGATCCGCAGAACCGTCCAGACCTGAAATAGGCTAAACGCCTGAACCGCGGCAGCCGTGAACGCGAAGATTGAGGGTAGGCTCCAGTGGAAATTACCTATACCTTGAGTTCGAGTCGAGACTAATGTTGAGGTTTGGGTCTATTGCGAAATATCGACATTGTGTCCAGAAAGCTTGGCTTTATATGGTCTTCGCTACTCTTCGTTATAAGTGGTGGTTGCGCCCACCACGCGCAAATTCAAGTAATTCCCTCCGGCTCTGTTGTTCAAATATCGTATTCTGAAGTCGGTTCGCGCAGACCAGATGCGAGAACTACTGGCGAGTCTATCGGTGACGGTGCAGTAGCGGGTGGAGCGGCAGGAGCCGACGCTGGTTTTCAGATGTCTGAACTTTGCGGAGGCTTCGCACTGTTCTGTATGCCCATATTCGTAGTTGGTGGTCTGGTATCGGGGGCGGTGGTCGGCGCACCAATAGGCGCCGCACTCGGACTCCCGAAGGAGAAGGCGGATTCGCTTGATGAGATTATCCTGGCAGTGTTTTCTGATTCAAATCAGTTGCGCACACCCTTCCATGATGCGCTGACCAGTAGATACTCAAATTTCTGGATTGTGAGCGATGATGGTGTTTACCCTGAAATATCACTGTCACCTCCCTCAGCTGTAATAAAGCAAGGCTTAGGGGACAGCCTGAAAGTACGCATTGCCGTCGAAGTAACCGTCAGATATTCAGCTGAAGAAAAGCGTGGAGTCACCAGGCCGCTGCTTTTCTTGCACGACACCGGGTCATTCCATATCGATGAATGGATTGCGAATGAGGGCGTGCTGTTCCGCGACGAGGTATTGCAGGCCGTGCAGACAGTCGCTGATATGATTTTTCAACGGCTCAGCGCTTCCACGGGGATTGCGATCGCTGGCTAGTCAGCGGTGGCTGAGGATCCGCGTCCGTACAACATTCTGATGATAGCCAGTGACCAGGAACGATATCTGCGTCCTGATGAGCTTCCTGTTGGTTATCGACTGCCGGGGCATGAAAAATTGGCGTCCCGTGGAACCGTCTTTGACAACCACCAGATTGCTTCATGTGTCTGTACCCCCTCTCGAGCTGTCCTGTATACGGGACAGCATATTCCGAACAATGGAATGTTCGATAACACCAATTTTCCAAGGGCAAATGATCTTTCTACGGATATTCCGACGATTGGAGATTGGCTTCGGAAACAGGGCTACTACACAGCTTATAAGGGTATATGGCACTTAACAGACGAGTTTGAAACCTGCACATGCCACCTTTTTTGTTGTCACAGGAGATGGAGGAATATGGCTTCTCTGACTGCTTCGGCACCGCCAAAACAGGCGCAATCTGCATTTACGTATCTCAATTGAGAGCCTGCCAGTGACTAGTGCAATCGGCAGTGGGACCTGCAGCTGTCGAAGTCACATCATCAAGCCGCCACCGGGCCGGGTCGTCCGGCTACGCATGAAGATTACGCTCTGTTTCAGTCGCCAATGTAAGTCACAGGCATAAAACTGGGGTCGAACCGGAGTTTTTGCAGTTCAATCCATTAAACTTCGGTTCGACCCCGTTTTTAAGGCAATGGCCAGATGCTGGCGGGTGGATGCGCCAATTGGGCTCTTGATCCGGATATCAGCAAATTACGGATGTGAATCCAGCGTGCTAACGATTTTTACAGGAGTAACGGATGGACGATCAATCGCCGCGTTTCAGCTGGGGCCATATCAACATCAACGTAATGAATCTGGAACGATCGATTCAGTTTTACGAAAAACTGGGGTTCGAGTTGTTCATTCCAGCGATTCCCTACCTTGGCTTGATTAGTGCAGCTGCTTCCCGGGAAATTTCCCGACCCGGTGCGGCTGCACTGGGCCTGGATGCGAAGACCCGTGCTCGTGCCTGCATCATGCAGCTTGATCGGGGTTTCCCGAAAATTGACCTCACGGAAATAGAAGGTGGTAACCAGGCCAAGCCGCTCACCAACTCTGACCTCGGGCTGGTTCGGTTCTGCCTGGCGTCCCAGAACCTCGCCGAAGACTACGAGACTCTGTGCAGTCAGGGGGTAGAGTTCCTTGCCCCGCCTCAAACCTGTGATGGAGGGCTGGCAGATATTGCTACCTGCGTTGACCCTGACGGCACCCTGGTCGAGCTACTGCAGGTGTATCTGGACAAATGGCCCCGTCTGGACCTGAACAAATAGGTCAGACTCATGACCATGAAAGCCGTTATCTACACACGCTACGGATCTCCTGATGTACTTCAGATCGCCGAGGTCCGGAAACCGACCCTGCAGAAAGACAATGATGTTTTGATCAGGGTCCGCGCTGCCGAAGCCACCAAGGCGGATTGTGAATTGCGCAGCTTCACCTATGCGGTCAAGTGGTTCTGGCTGCCGTTGCGGCTTGCTCTTGGCATCAGAAAACCACGGAGACAGGTTCTGGGCGGCTATTTTGCTGGAGAGGTCGTGCAGACGGGAAATTCGGTAAGCCGCTTGAAAGTTGGCGATCAGGTTTTTGGGGCTACCCAGCTTCGGTTCGGCACCTATGCAGAATATCTGTGCCTGCCAGACCACTACACCATTGTGGCGAAGCCGACGAACATGAATTTCGCTGAAGCTGCAGCAGTGCCGCTGGGTGGGCTGAATGCGCTGCACTTCATGCGTCGAGCGAACATCCAACCTGAAGAGAAAGTGCTGATCAACGGAGCCGGCGGCAGTATTGGTGCTCATGCTGTGCAGATTGCCAAAGCCATGGGAGCACAGGTGACAGCCGTTGATAACGCTAACAAGGAGGATCTGCTGCGCGGGCTCGGCGTGGATCACTTTGTTGACTACACCCGCGAAGATTTCACCGGCGGCGGCCGCAGTTACGACGTTGTATTCGATATGGTTCCGGGAAGCTCCTATACCGCCTGCATGAAACTGCTCAATCCCGGCGGACGATATTTAGCCGGCAACCCCCGCCTGGCAGTCATGCTGCGTTGCCTGGTCACCAATCGCGTTGGTGAAAAGAACGCCAGCTTTGCGTTTGCCGGTGAGACTCAAGAGGAACTGCTCACGCTTAAAGAGATGATCGAGGCTGGCAGAATTCTCCCAATAGTTGACCGCGTTTATCCGATGGAGGATGCCGCACTGGCGCATCAACGGGTTGAGACCGAAGCGCGCCAGGGTGCTGTGGTGATCAGCGTTACCTGATCAGCCTTATCGCTGAGCTAGCGTGAATGCGCTTCCTGGGTCAGCGCGTCGATGGCGTCAATAACCTCAGACCAGAGCGGTTCAGGAAGATCATGGCCCATGCCTTCCAGCACCAGCAGCTTTGATCCGCGCAGTGCCTGGTGGGTGTCATGGCCGCCATCCAGTCTTACCAGCGGATCGGCATCACCATGAATCACCAGTGCGGGCACCTCCAGAGTCTCCAGAGCGGGGCGGCGATTGCCGTGGGAGGCGATGGCCGCCATCTGTCTCGCCACACCTTCCGGATAGAATGACCGATCGTAACCTTGCGCAGCGCGGCGCCGGACTTCATCTTCGGGCACCGGGTATGCGGGTGAGCCGATGACACCGGATACCGCCAGAGTTCTTTCGATTGCTTCTTCGCGGTTCGTGGCAGCCGGGCTGAGCATCGCAGCCATGGCTTCGTCGCTGCTCGCTGGCAGTTCGGGGTTGCCGGTTGACGACATGATTGAGGTCATGGAATGGACCCGGTGAGGGGCCAGCAGCGCCATCGCCTGAACGATCATGCCACCCATGGACGCTCCGCAGATGTGCGCAGCCTCGATGTCCAGGTTGTCCAGAAGACCAAAAGCATCCGCGGCCATATCATCGAGCGAATAGGGCGCACCGGCAGGTTCGCCTGCCATCAGCCGACCGGCGATCTCCATCATGTCAGGCGTGCCAAGATGGCCGAATTTTTCAGAGAGTCCGGCGTCCCGATTGTCGTAGCGGATCACGAAGTGATCGCGGTCTGCGAGTTGATCGCAGAACTCATCGCGCCAGTGGATCAACTGGGCGCCAAGCCCCATCACCAGCAGCAGTGGGCGGCTTGAGCGGCTGCCGAAGGTGTCATATTCGATGCTGATGCCGTTAGCGGTGATCTGAGCCATGAAAAAGGTGCCTGACGGAAAACGGGAGGCGGATTCTTGCGAATCTTAAGTCTCGAATCAATCGCAACAGCGATGCGGGTCATCCCGCGCAACTAGAACTGGAAAGATTTAGAACTGAAAAGAATAAGTAATGAGTATTTTTGAGATTTGTAGCATATAACCCCAGCTTTCTAAGTAATGGCTAATCGTTCTTTTTACTGCCCGCTGTGCCTGCATAAGCTCCGGGTCTCGCCGGTGTGTTCCGGTCGAATCAGGAGATGGCCCGTGGCAACGAGACCAGGCAACGAAACCTCATCACATCAGCTGATCGAGATGGATCAGTTCGAGACCGGCAGTTGCCAGCTTGAGAGCTGGAACCATAGCCTGTCGACAATGAGTGCTGGGGACCGGGTGCGCTTTGCCCTGAAAAGTTTCCCTGGAGTGCATGCCCTGACCTCGTCTTTTGGCGCTCAGGCGGCAGTCAGCCTGCATCTGTTGACCCGCGAGCAGCCGGGTATTCCAGTGATTCTGCTCGATACCGGATATCTTTTCCCTGAGACCTATCAGTTCATCGAACAGCTGACCCAACGGCTGGATCTGAATCTGCAGGTCTATCGCAGTGAACTCAGCCCGGCCTGGCAGGAAGCTCGTTATGGGCAGCGCTGGGAGCAGGGTCTGGACGGCATCGAAAGTTACAACCAGGACAACAAAGTCACGCCTATGCTGAAAGCGCTTGAGGAGCTGAGAGTGGGCACATGGTTTTCCGGGATTCGCCGAGTTCAGGCGTCGAGCCGGGCGGATACGCCGTTTGTGCAGCGCATCGGCGAGGTGTACAAGGTTGCTCCCATTGCGGACTGGAACGATCGGGATATCTATCGCTATCTGCAGGCAAACGATCTTCCTTACCACCCGCTCTGGCATGAAGGCTATGCCTCAATTGGCGACGTGCATACGACCCGACGCCTGGCGGACGTAGCGAGCCTGGAAGAGACCCGCTTCAACGGACTGAAGCGGGAATGCGGCTTGCACGAGATCAACGTCTGATTCAGCATCCGGCATCGACCTAATGACGATGCAATATGGACGAACTCGACACTTTGTCTCCGCCCAGCGCCGAACAGTTGGATGCCTACCGGCGTGATGGCTTTGTTCGCGTTGCCGACGCATTGTCCGAAACCCTGCTGGCCGAGTATCGGGAAATCTGCACGAACCTGGTTCGCAGCCTCGACGGAGCAGCCCGGCGGCAACAGTTTCTGCGCGACTATGATGAGCGGCAGCGCGAGCAGATTACTGAGTTGCTGAGGCCGCCCGGGACTACAGGTTCCGATGCCAGCTCCGAAACCTACGCTCGTGCTTTCACTCAGATCACTAATTTGTGGCGGCATTGTGCTGCAATGGAGCGCTTGGTGCGTGCCCCCAGGCTTGCGCAGATGGCGGCAGCGTTGCTTGGTGCTACCGGCGTCCGTGTTTATCACGATCAGGCTTTGTTCAAAGAAGCTGGCGGCGGCCATACTCCCTGGCATGTGGACCAGTTCTATTGGCCTTTGGCGGGAGAACGCACGGTGACGCTGTGGATTCCGCTGCAGGCGGTGAGTGCGGACATGGGTCCGCTGGCCTTTGCGCCGGGTTCGCAGCGAACGGCCAGGGCCGGGGAGGCCGGCCGGCTGGCGATAAGCGATGAAAGTGAGCAGCGCCTTACCGAGCTGCTGACCGATGTGCCGGTTCTGGAGGATCCGTTTGTGTCAGGCGAGGTGAGTTTCCATAACGGCTGGACCTGTCACCGTGCCGGTGCTAACAAAACAGCCAACACGCGGGCGGCCTTCACCGTCATCTACATGGCATCAGACGTGCGCATGAGCGAACCTGAACATCGTAATCATCGCCTGGACGCGGCGCTGTGGTTGCCGGGCGTGGCGCCTGGAGACATCGCCGCGTCAGATCTCAATCCGCTTGTCTACGGCACCTGACCTGGCAACGAGCCAGGTGCCGGTCAGGTGTCGGAGTGACTCAAAGACCTGGGGCAGTCCGACAGAAGTCGGCAATGCTGACCGCGCAATCGCGTGAGATGTCCGGGCAAGCGATTGGAAAGATCTCCGTGCCATGAATGGTGCCCATGGCCTGTCGACATTTGGCCGCAACGCCCGCCCGCAGCAGCAGCCGGTAGAAATTGATGCCTTCGTCGCGGAGCGGATCGCACTCATTGACGCTGATCATTGTCGGCACCAGTCCGCGAACGTCGTCCTCGGTGGCAAACCCCGGCCAGGCCAGAGGGTTGCGCTGCTCGAATTCATCGATGCCGTAGGCCATCGCACCGCGATTGTGGTGCAGTTCCAGCAGGATGCCGTTGTTCTGCGTAGACGAAGGATTTTCCGGCAATGGCCACTCACCGGCGATATAGGGACACAGGGCGTAGAGACCTTTGATCTTACCGATGTCACCGTCGCGCAACAGTTTCAAGCCGGCCGCCAGGGTCAGATTGCCACCGCCGCTTTCGCCGGAAATGATTATCTGGTCGGCTTTGATGCCAAGAGTATCGGCGTTGTCGCTCAGCCAGTGCAGACCTGAAACGCAGTCGTTCAGGCCGGCTGGGAAAGGTGCAACTTCTTCGGCCGACGACGGCGTCAGCGCGTTGCGGAAGTCCACCATGGCGACGGCCACGCCCTGGGCGGCGATGATCTTACCCCAGGCCCGATAGTTGCCGAGATAACAGGACAGCGATTGCATACCTCCGCCGTGAATGTAGTACACGCAGGCGAGTGGCTCGTCGCTCTCCGGGCGGATGAACTGCACCTTCACTGGATTGCCGTCTGGTTGTGAAGTGAAGGTGTGATCGGTGATGGTCAGACCCGCGGAAGGTGCGATGTCTTCGTTATCACACATTTCCATGAACATCTGCATTCCCTGTTGCGCAGCCTGCGCCTCTTCGGTGTTCATTTCAGCAAGCAGGGTTTCGCGATCGTTAACATTTCCGCTTGAAGAGGCGGCGGGCATCATCCCGAAAATGGCTTTAATTCGGGGGTCGATTCTCGGGTCTTCGGTGATCTTTTCGTTGGCCATGAGTTGGTCTCCTGGAGTCAAATTGAGCTGTGCGGATCAGATCCGCAAAGGATACTGGTCAGCGAGCGTTGAGCTGCAGCTGAATGGGTGTGCCGTCGGCGGTTTCAATATCGATATTGAAGGTATCCGCAGTAGGGCTGGAATAGGCCAGTGTCTTCAGGCCGCCAGCACTGGTAGCAGTAAATTTCACCGCCCGTTCACCCAGTTCGGTAAGGGTCATGGTCTGGGGCTCCGCGGTGCGCGGACTGAAGCCGGGATCCCATTGCTGGATGCGCAGCACCAGGGTATCGTTTTCTTCTTCGATGACAATGAGTTCGACCATCGCTGTGGCATCTGCTGTGGTCATCCTTACCAGGGAGGCCAACGAGCCCCCGGTGGGCGCAATCCAGTTCTCCTCCAGCGTTACCCCGGGTCCGGCAGGACCTGCCCAGGCGCCTGTCATCCAGCTGAGCGAACTGACCTTGCCAGTCGGATCGGCAACGGCTGTGATATTTGTGACCGCTGCTATCGTGCAAACAAGTATGGCGACGCCAGTTTGGCGAAATTTTGTGATCTTCATGTGTTGTTTTCCTTGCGCAGCGCAACAGAGTAGCGAAAAGCTCCCCTCATCACGAGTCAGCTTTGGCATAATCCCGCGCTCAAAAAAACAGGATGACGATCTCGATATGAAAAATCTGTTCTCTGTGGAAGGGAAAACTGTGCTGGTAACCGGTGGGTCTCGCGGAATCGGGGAAATGATCGCTGCTGGTTTTCTGGCGAATGGAGCCAAAGTTTACATCAGTTCCCGAAAAGCTGACGCTTGCGATGCCACCGCAAAGCGCCTCAGCGAGCAGTATGACGGCGACTGTATTTCCCTGCCGGCCAACCTGGCGGAACTCTCCGGTATCGAAGCCCTGGTTGCGGAGCTGGCGAAGCGCGAAGCTAAACTGGATGTGTTGATCAACAACGCCGGTGTTTCCTGGGG